>NZ_AUGL01000017.1 GCF_000422645.1 Ferrimonas futtsuensis DSM 18154 | reverse complement strand
GAGTTCAAGGTAAAAGCGGTGACTTGGTCACACCTTCCTCATCGTTCAGTAAAGGAAGTAGCCCAAGCTCTGGACATTCATCCGTTCATGTTGTCTCGTTGGCGCAAGGAGTACCGAGACGGCAAATGGGGCATGACAAAAAAGACTAAAAAGCAGCCAGAGCAGCTTTCCAAAAGTGATGAAATCAGCCAACTCAAGCGGCGTCTTGCTGAGCTAGAGCTGGAGAATGATCTGCTAAAAAAGTGGCAACGGTTTCAAGCCGAGGAACAGAGGAATCGTTCCGATTCATAGCGCGCTATCAGGGTAAAATCCGACTATCGAGATTGTGCGAGTTTGTCGGCGTTTCACGGTCAGGTTTCTATGCCTGGAAGAAGCGTCAGCCCAGTCAACGCGCCCAAACTGATGGCGTCCTGAGCAGGGAGATTCAGCGGCTTTTCCGTTTGTCCAAAGAGCGCTACGGCAGCCCTCGAATTCATGCCCAGTTGAAGCAGAAAGGCATTAGCGTGGCTCGAAAGCGAGTGGCTAGGCTAATGCGTGAGCTTGGGCTTGGGGCGCGTTCTGTTAGGGTTTACCGTCAAATGAATAAGCGGAGGCAAACTTTGAAGGCAACAGAAAACCTGAGGCTGAATAGTGACGCCCCAACTGCTGTCAATCAGCAATGGTCCGGCGACGTTACCTACTTAAAGCACGGGCGGAAATGGTACTACCTGGCAGTGATTATCGACCTGTACTCCAGAAAGGTTGTTGGTTGGTCATTCAGTGATAACCGGACGTCAAAATTGACCGAAGGTGCCTTGGTGAAAGCGCTACGCACGCGGCGCCCGAAAGAGGGCCTACTGTTCCATTCTGACCGAGGTATTGAGTACCTGAATGAAAATCTACAAGGTTACTACAAGCGTCATGGAATCAGACACAGCTTGAACCGAGCTGGTTGCTGTACTGACAACGCCGAGGTGGAGTCATTTTTCCATACATTGAAAGGCGAAATGTTCCAGGGGGCACGGTTCCGAGATCATTGGAAATTACGAGACGAACTGGCTAACTACATTGACCAGTTCTATAACCGCCGTCGATTACACTCGATCTTGGGCTACCAAAGTCCACAGCAGTTTGAGAAACTGGCGGCATAACAAACCCGTGTCCACTTTATCGGGTCAGGATCATTTCAGCCAGCCCGGCTGCGCTCGTGCCTCGCGGAGTATTGCCGGGCAGCCTGCTCCCGCTAAGTGGGGCGTTATGCGCAAATTGGTTATGAGCACTCAAATGATTGAACGTAGGGCTTGTGAATCTGCACGCATGTTACTTGTATAGTAAGGGGGATCTTGAGTGCACAAGTTGCACAGAATAATCCAGTGAAGAGGTTATGCTTCTTCAGGCTCAAAGGCAGCGTGAAATGACAGATTTGAAATGCTAGGTAAGGTTATGATAGCTCTTTGTTTTATCATAGTGATCTCCTTGGCCTTGCTCGGATCTTGAGTGAACATCGAAGGGCTACTTAGGTATGTCAAACTTTATAATTTTTATCGCTATGTCGATGGTCTCATTCGTTGCAGCCATCGACGTGATGTGCAGGATACAGACCGCTCTCCTTAAATCGGCTAAAACAAAAGCTAAGTTGATCGTGTTTTATGGGATGCCGGTTGTTATTTGTATCGTCCTGGGAATCTGGGTAATGAGCCTGCAAAAGTTTACCGCTGAACTAGGTGTGTCTGGTTTCTACGAATTTTTGCTAATGTCGGTTTCAGCTTTCTCTGTCGTCGCATCTATGTTCTATACGAGTGATCGACGCTACCCGGAACTGTCCACCCAAGCAAATGCCTGGACAGAAGACGATAGCCACTGAGTGTTGATTCAGATGAAAAAGCTAAATGTGAACAAGTTGGTGAAATGCACATTTCTGTTTGGGTTGACTCTAACGTTATTGGTGGGGTGCGCCGAGAAATTTGCCCTGAAAGAAGGGGAGCTGCCGGGTTTCTTTACCGGTCTAACTCAGGGGTTTTTCATTGTTATCGTTTTTATAGCCAGTTTGTTCTCTGACATCCAGATCTACACATACCCCAATGAGGGCGGGTGGTATGACTTTGGCTATGTCATCGGAGTAATTACTGTGGTCGCCGGAGGAACCTCAAAATCATAAACACTTTAACGACGTCATGGCTGCCGAGTGAGTCGGGGTTGATTAGAGAAATAGAGGCACAGTTTGGAGCAGCTGTTGGAAACCCTTAGGTCTCGTGAATACGAAGCTCAGGAAAAGGGCGAAAACGTCTTGGTTAAACTTGGTTTTCCGCGCCACCGTGTGAGTGTTTCATACGATTAGGCTTTGCCGGTTTTTGGTAAGCCCTAAGCCGGTAGGTGGAGTGATCGCTGGAATAATGCTTGCGGATTTAGGGTTTTGGGCACTTTCTAGGGGCTCAGTTTCTTTGGGAATTGTTCAGATGTGCAGTGGGTTGAAACTGTTAATGACAATGGTTCAAGCTGAGGTGAAGTTGATAGAGGCCAGGTAGCTGATTATGGACATTAACCTGATGAGAAAACAAGCTCAGAATTAGTCTTCGAGAGAACTCAAAGGGACGTTTTTTTTAGTAAATGGAAGAGCTCATATGGATATGACGTTTCGTTCGAAAATAGATACCTGGCTGTTGGTGGTCTTACTGTTAGCCATAGCGGGCAGCCTGTACGGCGCTGTTGAGGCGGTGCGGATTGACGCCGGTTGGGTGATTGCCTGTGTGTTAATCATCACTGCGGGGTTGCTTGTCTGGTTGCTGGTGTCAACCAAGTATGTGGTGAACGATAAGATATTAAGGATAAAAGCAGGCCCGTTTCTATGGCTGGTCGACATAGAGTCGATCCGGTCGGTACGCGAGACCCGCAATCCGCTGTCCAGTCCCGCGCTGTCACTGGACAGACTGGAGATCAGTTATGGGGTAGGGCAGACCATCATGGTGTCTCCCAAAGAGAAGGTGCGCTTTCTTAAGGCCCTTGGCCAGACTGCGGGCACTGGCCCGTCTTCATAACACCTCTGGTTTTTTACCCACAGCAGAATAAAAAAGGCCTGGGTGAGTGTGAACAGATTGCTGGCTGGTGAGACGATGGACTGACGGATCGTATTTGAATTTTTACCATTGGAGCAAAGGAATGAAGGGAATGGTATTGGCCGGGTTGATGCTGCCTGGCATCTGCTGTGCAGAGATCGTTGTTCAAGGGCAGGTCACCGATAAGCAGGGAGAGCCGGTCAGAAAATGCGATGTGTACTTCAATAAGAACCGCTGGATTGATGATGACTCCATCCATGTTCGCTGTGACAGCCAAGGGCGTTATGAAGCGCGCATTCCCGCAGGGTTGTACAACTCCATGTATGTCTGTGACGAAGAAAAGTACGCCAAGACGGCGCTTGAGTTTTGGGGCTGGAACCTGAATCTCATTGAGTCCCAGATCATCGATGCCGCGTTCGACACACTGGAGGTGTTCAGCCTGTCGACCTGGTCCTCCAACGGTGGCTCAACCTCGATGTTCGCTTCGTTCAGGCCCATGAGTCTGGTGACGCCCAGGTTCAGTATGAAGGAGGTCCACGGCAAACAGGTGGCGGTTATCGACATCACCCCTGAGCTGGACAGCGATTCGATACGGGGGTTTGTGGACGGTAAGGCGCTTGAGCTGCTGGACTACAGCTGGACCTATGAGAAACTGAACAATTGTAAGGGCTTCCCTGAAGAGATGGAGACTCTCAATGGTTGTTATATGCCTATGGTGATTGCCCAGTTTAAGAAGCCCAAACTGAGTGAAGGGCAGCACCTGCTCAAGGTGAGGCTGGTCGATGCCAAAACACAGAACTTGGGGGAGGGGATTACCCACTTCTCCTCCAACAGAGCCGGATTTGGCTTTTAGGAGACAGATAAACGCAATGAACATCGACGTGACCAGTGAACACAATGCCGAGTTGTTTAATGCCCTGGTGGATGGCGTTCGCCAGTTCAACGCCCTGCATATGGGGGATGAAAGCGCCAAGCCGTTGATGGTCAGTGCCAGAGATGAGCAGGGCAACATTCTTGGGGGCCTGGCCGGGCGAACCGTCTATCGACAGTTTCTCATCGAAGTGCTGTGGGTGTCCGAATCGGCGCGAGGCTCTGGCCTGGGGCGCAAACTGATGGTGCAAGCGGAAGAGGAAGCTCGGCGCCGTGGCTGTATCGCTGCCCAGGTGGATACGCTGAAGTTTCAGGCACCGGATTTTTATCAGAAGCTGGGGTTTGAGGTGATTGGCCGGGTGAGCGATATACCACCCAGTCCGGATCGAGTCTTTTTGATAAAGCGCTACGTCTGACTGCCGGTGACAAACGTCTCGCAACAGAGACCAACAAAAGGGCTGCCAATGGGCAGCCCTTTGTCGTTACTGGTTCAGCAGCGTTGCCGCTGGCGCCGGCGTTACCCGGTAGAAGTAACGCCTGAGCAGTTCGGGTAGCCGCTCCAGAATGTGGGATTTCAGCGCCAGCTTGCTCTGCTTCAGATGTTCGGCCAGGGCCCGTTCATCGAAAGCCGCCAGGGCGGGCAGGGCCACAGGCGCAAAGCTCAGATGCCAGGGCTCTGGCTGCACGCCACCCAGGTTTTTGGTGTAGGGGCGGAAGAAGCCAAAGCGGGTCATGTGCTCATCCAACCAGCGGTTCAGCTTGCCGTTGGGGGCCCGGCCACGATACTCCGCAGGTTCGAGTTTAAGCTCGTCGCGGGAGATGGCGTTGGCGTCGTAGAAGTCGAAGTCAGTGCCCCAGTGGTGACGGGAACTGCCGGGGAGGGCAGACCAGGCCAGGATGGCGCGCATCAGCTCGTTGTCATTGAGGTTGGCCGGATTCAGCGGGCGTCCCTCTTCATCCACCAGCGGTCGCTTGCCCATCACCTTACCGTTAAAGATGCTCAGTTGCCGGTCAAAGCTGCGCCAGCCGGAGGCACACTGAAGATCAAAGCCGGCTTCACGGGCTGCGTCCTGCATCTGTCGGAAGGCCACCGCGGTGCGGCACTCCAGCAGCTGATCTTCCACCTCCATCAGGTGGTTCTGTTCTAGTCCCATGAGTTGGGGTTGGGTCAGCACAATAGCTTCTCCATAATCGCTTCGTAGCAGTCTGCCAGAATCTCCAGATCGCGAATGCTCACGCACTCGTTCACCTTGTGGATGGTGGCGTTGATTGGGCCCAGCTCCAGTACTTCGGCACCGGTGGGGGCAATAAAGCGTCCGTCTGAGGTGCCGCCACTGGTTTGAGGATCCGTGTCGTAGCCGGTGACCTCTCGAATCGCCTCACAGGTGGCTTCCAGCAGTTTACCGTGATCCGTCAGGAAGGGGGAACCATTGTGTACCCAGTCGATGCGGTAATTCAGGCCGTACTTGTCGAACAGGTTGTGGACCCGGTTCTTCAGATCGGCGGCGTGAGTTTCGGTGCAGTAGCGGAAATTGAACTGTACGTGCAGTTCGCCAGGAATCACGTTGGGTGCACCGGTACCGGCATCGATGTTGGCGATCTGGAAGCTGGTGGGCGGGAAGAACTCGTTGCCTTCGTCCCATTTTACCGAGGAGAGTTCCGCCAGGGCCGGTGCGGCTTTGTGCACCGGGTTGTCCGCCAGTTGCGGGTAGGCGACGTGGCCCTGAATGCCTTTTACGTAGAGATCGCCGGTCAGGCTGCCTCGGCGGCCGTTCTTAATGACGTCGCCCAGCTTGGCTGTGCTTGAGGGCTCACCGACGATGCACCACTTAATCTTTTCATTACGCGCCTCCAGGGTATCGATGACCCGGGTGGTGCCATTGATGAAAGGCCCCTCCTCATCCGAGGTGATGAGATAGGCGATGGAGCCTTTGTGCTCCGGATGCTTGGTCACAAAGCGCTTGGTGGCCACCAGCATGGCCGCCAGGCTGCCCTTCATGTCGGCCGCTCCCCGGGCGTGGAGAATGCCGTCGATGATGGTGGGGGTGAAGGGCGGAGTGTGCCAGTCTTCCAGCTTACCGGCAGGCACCACGTCGGTGTGGCCGGCAAAGCAGAACAGGGGGCCTTCATTGTTGCGCCTGGCCCACATGTTGGTGGTGTCTTCGAAGATCATCGGCTCGATGTCGAAGCCCAGTTTGGCCAGGTATTCCGCCATCATCGGCTGGCAACCTGCGTCCTCCGGAGTAACAGACTCCCGCGACAGCAGGTCGATGGCCAGTTGCAGGACTTCGGATTGTTGATTGTCAGCCATGGGCAGCCACCACATCATCGTAGTCGGAAGACTTGTAGCCTACCTGAATCCTGTCGCCGCTGACCAATACCGGCCGCTTGACCAGGGTGGGATTGTCCAGCATCAGCGCTTTGGCTTTGTCTCTGTCCACATCGGCTTTCTGCTCATCGCTCAGCTGGCGCCAGCTGGTGGAACGGGTGTTCAGCAGAGTCTTCCACTCTACCTTATCTAGCCAGGCTTCCAGGGTGGCGTCATCCAGGCCGGCTTCACGAAAGTCGTGAAACTGGTAGGGGGTGTTGCTGTTGTCCAGATGCTTGCGGGCCTTTTTTACGGTGTCGCAATTTTTGATGCCAAACAGGATCATCCATGGCTCTCCAATCTCAAATGGTCTGACATTGTGACACTGGCCTAACAGGCGGGCAAGGCAGATTCTCCCTTGCCTTAGATAAATCTCTGTGATGGGAGGGGTTTAGCCTCGGTTAAGAGCTGTCGGGATTGGTTCCATAATCGACAGTCAGTCACGGATCCCACCGCTCGGGGGTGAGTTTGCCCCCTCTTTGATCCACAATGATTAGCCTGTTGCACTCTAAAGTTAATTCAGTCACATTGAGTGCGGGTTTATGCGGTGATGGACCAGCAATGCCAGAAACGAATGAAATCGAATCTTCAGTAGAAGGCCTGGGCGAGGAAGCCGGCCTGCAAGATGCGTTAAGCGATGTGCGTAAGGCCCAGCGCCTGTTGGTGGCATACCACCAGCGGGTCATGCCGATCATCGAGACCCTGGCCGAACGGCTGGGGTGCAGATTTCATTACTGGCAACCCACTCACC
Source organism: Ferrimonas futtsuensis DSM 18154 (assembly GCF_000422645.1). Lineage (GTDB taxonomy): Bacteria > Pseudomonadota > Gammaproteobacteria > Enterobacterales > Shewanellaceae > Ferrimonas > Ferrimonas futtsuensis. Next base: position 105,083 of record NZ_AUGL01000017.1, on the reverse strand, counting down.
ACAACGCGCCTTCCCATGGCGCCATTGAACCTTTTGCCCAGTGGGCCTGGGACTTTTCTCCCCTGAACGATGCCAGCTTCCTGTTTCTTACTCAGGAAGCGGAGCAGGGGCAATTCGATGGCCCCGAGGCCTGGATGCTGGTGATTCGTCTGGTGACCGACAGTGGCTTCGACCGCTGCATTCGCCAGGACCGAACCCATTGGGATGCCACTCATATTGAGCCCCAACCTCACCAGAGTGAGACTCGACTGGATCTGCACGCCTATCGGATGACCAAGCCGATACCAGACGATGAGGGCATTGTCTGGTGGCAGCTGTTCAACGATGAGCCTCTCCCACAAAGCTGGGAGCAGGGCCATAAGATGAAATCGGGCGCCCTGTGCATCAGCCAGTCAGTCTCGCTATCGATGCTGGGCCAGCGTGGCGGCATGCGCGCGACCCTGGACAGTTTCCAAAATCTGCTCCTGGCCCACGGCTTCTCGACCACCATGGATTATTAGGGTCAGCAGTTGCAAACGCCCTAACCGACGAACTCTTCAGTGCCCGCCGTTTTTGGCGCCCAGCGCGCCCAACTCTGCAGACTCGTGAATCCTACCTGAGTCAGCCTGCGGATGTTTTTGGCCCACCGCGTCCTCTTAGCGAGCCACCATCATGCCACGGATAAAGGCTTCCAGTTCGCCGTAGGAGCGGAAGTAGCCGGGCACCGGGTAGGGACTGCGATACGCCTCATTGATGACATTGCGGGTGATCTGGCTGATGTCTTCCTCTTTCACCATGGTCAGCAGCGGTTGAATCTGTAGCTGGGCACACAGGTTGTGCACGGCGTCCACCAGGGCCAGGGCAAGATCCGCGTCCGTTGACCCCTTCAGGCCGATATGGCGGGCCATCTGAGCCATGCGGGGCTGGGCAAAGGGCAGGTAGAAGGCTAATACATGGGGCAGCACCATGGCATTGGCCAAGCCGTGAGGCACGCCATAGAAGGCGCCCAACTGATGGGCGATGGCGTGCACCCAGCCGACGCTGGTGCGGGTGAAGGCGACGCCTGCGTTGTGGGAAGCGATGGCCATTTGCCGTCGTGCCTCTTCGTCGTTGGCACCATCGTGGAAGGCGCGGGGCAGGTGATCGAAGATGCGGGCCATGCTCTCCAGATTGAGGGCGTCGGTTTTCGGGGTGGCGTAGCGGCTCAAGTAGGATTCCATCGCGTGGGTGAGGGCATCCATGCCGGTTGCGGCGGTGATGCCCGGGGGCAGGCCCATCATCAGGGAGGGGTCCAGCACCGCCAGCTCCGGCACCACGGTGAGGCTGATCACCACCTTTTTCTGGTGAGTCAGTTCATCGGTGATCACCGCGGCGGCGGTGGCTTCAGAGCCGGTACCTGCGGTGGTGGGAATGGCCATGAAGTAGTGTCCGCGCTTACGCAACTTCAGCATGCCGGGCACCCGACGGGGATCGATGTTGTGGCGGGCGCAGGGGTTGATCACCTTGGTGGCGTCGATGGAGGAGCCACCGCCGATGGCGATGACGCCGTCGAAATCGTGGTTGCGGCAGTGTTCGATACCGCGCTCGATGATGGAGAAGTCCGGATCCGGGACAATGTCACTGAACACCGAATAGTCCAGCCTCGCCTCATTCATGGTGTCCAGCAACCGTTGGAACACCGGCAGACCCACAAATGCGGTGTCGGTGATCACCACCGGGCGCCGGATCCCCTGCTTCGCCAACTCGGCAATCCCTTCCGCCAGGGCCTGGTTGCCACTGATCACCTCCGGGCTGGCGATGGGTAACACCCGGTAGACGGGCTTGGCCAGGGCGGCCCAGCCTTTGTACAGGGTCTGGCGCAGGGCGAATCCCGGCTCAGGTGAATGGTGGTTGGGGTGAAGCGATTGATTCATGCTGCCCTCCCTCTCGGCTGCTGCCGGTAACTCCCGCCGGCTCATGAATGTTGGCACCGACTAGTCGGTCGGTTGTCAGACTAGGCGATGGCGTTGGCCCATGTCAACTCAGTGTCACAGTTCACACATTTAGACTGTTTATGAGCAAGATAACAGAGGGTTTGCTTCAGATGTGAAGGATTTGGCTCGCAGTTGATTTGGCACAAGAGCGGGCGGCAGGGCAGTTTCGCTGGCGGCATCAGGAAACGGGGCCGTGGCAGGGGCCCCTTCGGTGGACATTCAGTGTTCGTGGCCGTGATGATGGCCCTGGACTCTGGCGGGGCGGCGCGGGAACCCCTGGTTAATCATCTTTGACAGCAAGGGATCCTGCTCGTTATCGCCAATGTCGGCGTAGTCGGTCAGCTGATAGCTGTCCCAATGGTCCATCCAGTTGCTGACCTCTTCGTCGCCGGTTTGCACCGAGACCAGACTGAGCTGCTGATGGGGCGCAGACAGTGTTTCAAGCAGGCTCAAGCCGTCGAGCCACACCAGCTTGGTGTCGCCCTGGGCTCGGTCGTGGTGGAGATCGCAGCCTTCGCCCTCCTGTCTGACCAGAGGCAGCGCTTCCAGGGCAGTCTGGGTGATCAACTGATGTTTGAGTTGCCACAGGCGCTCGCCGGAACGGGCGGCGATCTCATCGGGCTGGTATTCGATTCCTCTCTGGTGTTGTTCAAACAGGCGCTCTAACTGCAGCAAGCCGTTGCGGGTGCGGGTCCAGCGCTCGGTGATCCCCTTGGCGGGCCAGTGCAGGGCGACCCGATTGCCCTGACGAACCAGGGTGAGCTCCTGAGCGGGCTGGGCCGCTGGCTGCAGTCGGTAGTGAGCCACCAGGGTGTCCTGGTCGCACTGGGCCAGGGCGGGGCCGGCGATCAGGGCGAGAGAGACGAGAGTTGTCTTGTACATCGGATACTCCAAAGGGAGCGCCAAAGCGCTCCCTTGTCTGGTCGAAGGGCTAGTTCAGGGCGTGTTCGGCACGGCCACTCAGGTCGGCGGCATGCTCCATCACGTGGAACAGATAGCTTTGCTCATTGGTGCCGGTCACCAGTTGGGCGCCGGGGCCGCAGGCGTAGACACCCACATCTTCGGCGGCGTGGGTTTCCGAGCTCCTTGGAACCAGTGCCTCCTGGTGGTACCCCGGGGCGGTGGTGTCCACGTCGGTGAGATCGTGACGTCCGGCGTTGATGGCCTGATGGTAACTGGCGTCGGCGTCGGTCTCATCGCCCAGGTCCTGGAAGCCCCGGCCGTTGGTGTAGCCCAGGGTGGTGTAGGGCAAGCCGTCGGATGCGGAGGCCTGTTCGCCATCCACACCGACCACCTTGCCCAGGATGGGGTTGCCCCGCTTGGGGTAACCGGCGATGGTGAATACGTGGCTGTGGTCGGCGGTCACCAGGATCAGGGTGTCCTGAGCCGAGGTCATCTCGGCGGCCCTGGCGACGGCTTCGGACATCTCGATGGTGTCGGTCAGGGCGCCATAGGCGGAGCCGGCGTGGTGGCCGTGGTCGATGCGGCCCGCCTCCACCACCAAGAAGTAGCCCTTGTCGTTGTTGTCGAGGATGTCGATCGCCTTGGCGGTCATCTCCGCCAGGGAGGGTTCGCCGGCAATGTCGTTGTCACGGTCCGCTTCATACTGCATGTGGGACTCGTTGAACAGACCGAATACCTTGGTGGCGGTGGCGGCATCGATGGCGTCGAAGCCGCTCTTGTCCATCACATAGGTGCCCTGAGGGTACTGAGATTGCCACTCGCTCACCAGGTTGCGGTTGTCGGTGCGGTCGCCCTCGACCGAGGAGCGGGCATCGGCGCTGTTGGCTGAGGCATCCTTGGGCAGGAAGTGTCGGCGGCCGCCGCCCATCACCACGTCCAGACCGTCCACATCCAGGCCGCTGAGGCGCCCCTCAAGATACTGTTCGAACTTCACCAACTGATCGGCGATGTCGGGAAAGCCGGCGTCCACGGCCTCCTGAGGCATGTCGGAGACATCCTCCCAGTTGCGGTCGGCGGACTTGGCGTAGGTGGCGGCAGGAGTGGCGTGGGTGATGCGGGCGGTGGACACCACTCCGGTGGACATGCCGGCGATCTCGGCCATCTCGATGGCGCTCATCAACTCGTTTCCGGCGACGGTGGTGTGGTCGCCGCGAAGGATGTCCTCATCCACCCCGATGACCCCCACGTCGGTCTTCACGCCGCTCACCAGGGCGGTCATGGTGCCGGCGGAGTCCGGAGTCTGGGCGTCGACGTTGTAGGTCTTCACCAGGCCGGAGTAGGGGAAGGTGTCGAAGCTCAGGCTGTTCTCTTCGCCCTGTCCGCCTTTCATCTGGCCATCCAGAATGCGCGCTGCGGTGACGGTGGAGACGCCCATGCCATCGCCGACAAACAGGATGACGTTTTTGGCGGCGCCGCGGCGGTTGTTGGCGGTGCGCGCCTTGGCGGCGGCGACGTTGGACTCACCGGCCTGGTAGTAGGGGTTGCCGGTGTTGGTGGCGATGTCCGCCTTGGCAATGCGAAACGGCTCTGGGGTGACCGCGTCGTTGTCATTGTCACTGGAGTTACAGCCTGCCAGGGCGGCGGTGATGGCCAGGGCCAGCAGGGATTGAGTGGTCAGTTTCATTGGGCTACTTCCTTATTTGGCAACCAGGTTCAGGGCGTCGTCAATCAGGTGGAACACCTGGCTCTGTTCCATCACTCCTTGAACATGCTGAGCACCGGGGCCGGTGGCGTGCAGGCTGATGTCTTCCCCGGCATGGGTTTCCGAGCTCTTGGGGATCACCGCTTCCTGGTGGTAGCCGGAGGCGGTGGTGTCGATCAGGGACAGGTCGTGGCGTCCGGCGGCAATCTCTCGGTCGTAGCTGGCGTCGCCATCGGTTTCTGTGCCGAGATCCTGGAGGCCACGACCATTGGTGTAGCCCAGGGTGGTGTAGGGCAGGCCATCGGCGGCCAAGGCCACCTGGCCATCGACGCCGACCACCTTGCCGAGGATGGGGTTGCCACGACGGGGGTAACCGGCGATGGTGAATACGTGGCTGTGATCGGCGGTCACCAGAATCAGGGTGTCGTCGCCGGCGGCGGCCTGGGCCAGCTCTACCGCCTTGGCCAGCTCAATGGTGTCGGTGAGGGCGGTGGAGGCGGAGCCGGCGTGGTGGCCGTGATCAATGCGGCCGGATTCCACCACCAGCAGGTAGCCGTCCTCATCCCTCTTCAGGATCTCAATGGCCTTGGCGGTCATCTCGCTCAGGGAGGGCTCGCCGGCGATGTCGTTGTGACGGTCCGCCTCGTACTGCATGTGGGACTCGTTAAACAGGCCCAGTACCCGGCTGGTGTTGGCGGGGTCGATGGCATCGAACCCCGCCTGGTCCATCACATAGACGCCATCGCTGTACTTCTGCTGCCACTCGGCGGTCAGGTCTCGGCCGTCGGTGCGATCCCCCTCAATCGAAGAGCGGGCATCGCGGCTGTTGAAGGCGGGGTCCTTGGGCAGGAAGTGGCGTCGGCCACCGCCCATGACCACATCCAGACCATCGACCTGTGCGTCAGGGAAGCGGGCTTGCAGATTCTCTTTGAAGTTCACCAGCTGGTCGGCAATGTCCTTGCAGCCGGCGGCCACCGCCGCCTCAGGCAGGTCGGAGATGTCCTCCCAGTTGCGGTCGGCGGATTTGGCGTAGGTGGCGGCAGGGGTGGCGTGGGTAATGCGGGCGGTGGAGATGACACCGGTGGCCAGGCCCTTGATTTCGGCCAGCTCGATGGCGGTCGTCAGCTCGTTGCCGGTAACTGTGCCGCACTGGCCGCGCTCGATGTCCTCGTCGACGCTGAGTACGCCGGCATCGGTTTTGACGCCGGCGATCATGGCGGTCATGGTGCCGGCGGAGTCCGGGGTCTGAGCGTCGGTGTTGTAGGTTTTCACCAGGGCGGAGTAACCGAACTTCTCGAAGCTCAGGGCATGCTCCTCACCCAGCATCCCCTGCTGCTGACCTTCGAGGATTCGAGCGGCGGTCAGGGTAGAGATCCCCATACCATCGCCCACGAATAGGATGACGTTCTTGGCTTGGGTGCCCTCCTCGGCGGTCAGCTTGTTCAGCAGACGCTGTTGGGCCTGCTGGTACCAGGGGTTGCTGATCTGATAGTTGGGCAGGACCTGGGCCTGAGCGGAGTGGCAGAGCGACAGGGCCACGGCGGTGGCGAGAGAGCTCCATAAAGGTTTCATAACGGCTTCCTGTAGTTGTCGTGCTCGGATACGTAAGCGGAAGCAGGTTATCTGTGGAATGTGTCGATGAGGTTAAGAGGGGATGTCACTAACATGAATGAAAAAAGACCGCAGTGCGGTCTTTTTCGGAAGGGATATCAGGTATTACAGGAACACTTGCAGGGCTGGGGTCTGGCCGCCAACCGCTTCACCATCGGCTTTGGAGAGCTCTTTCACGTCCTCCATATTGGCGATGACCAGGGGAGTCAGTACGCTTTTGGCGTGCTCCTTCAGGTAATCCAGGTCAAATTTCAGGATGGGGTCGCCGGCTTTCACCTTTTGCCCCTCCTGAGCGATACGCTCGAATCCATTGCCCCTGAGTTCGACGGTGTCGATGCCAAAGTGGACAAACAGCTCCAGCCCCAGATTCGACTCGATACTGAAGGCGTGGTTGGACTCGAATATCTTGCCAATGGTGCCGTCAATGGGGGCATAAACGGTGTCGCCGCTGGGATCGATGGCGATGCCGTCGCCGATGATCTTGCGAGAGAACACCACATCCGGCACCTTTTCAATCTCCACCACTTCTCCGGAGACCGGAGCCACCACGGTAATCCCGCCGGTGGGGGGTGTATTTTTCATCATACGTTGCATGCGGCTGAAAAATCCCATGCGCACCTCTTTTCCTTTATCCCTGTTATTGTTGATCTTATCTAATTTTTGCTATGAATCACAGCGAGTTAAGTATAGATGTTAATTCCCTTGTGGTCTGACTCCTCAGCGCCCGTTCCAACACCTTCTGACAGCGGCTGACACTGAGCGCAGACATCGCACTCTTGATGGCCGGTCTCTGGGTGGGAACCATGGAGAGGCCGTCGATACCCAGGGCGACCAGAAGAGGTAACGCCTTAATATCTGAGGCCATTTCTCCACAGAGGGTGATTTTCATGCCGCGTGCCTGAGCCCGTGAGCATACCCAGGCCAAGGCTCGGATCATCGCCGGTGACACCGGAGTATAGAGCTTGGACAGGGTGGGGTCGTTGCGATCTGCCGCGTACAGATATTGGGTCAGATCGTTGGTTCCGATGGAGATAAAGTCCAATCGGCTGGCCAGGGCGTCGATGTTCATCACCGAGGCCGGGGTTTCAATCATGACCCCCAGTTCCGGTTTCTTCTGCTTCTGTTTCGGTGGCAGGTCGGCGGTGGCCTGGTCGTAGAGGTCGGCCAGCATATCCAGCTCCTCCACCTGGTTGACCATGGGCACCAACATTTTCACCTTATGGCTCTGACTCAACCGGGCGATGGCCCGAAGCTGTGGCAGCAGCAGATGAGGGCGTTCCAGCCCAAGGCGCACCCCGCGGTGCCCCAGAGCCGGGTTGGTCTCCTCCAGGTTCTCCTCCTCCATCACCTTGTCGGCGCCGAAGTCGAACAGGCGGATGGTGACCGGATGGGGAGAGATGGCGTCGGCGATGGTGCGATAGGCCTGATACTGCTCATCGGCGTTGGGCAGACTCAGCCTGTCCATAAACAGCAGTTCCGTTCGCAGCAGGCCAATCTCCTGGCAGCCGTAGCGTTCTACCTGGGGCAGTTCTGCCAGGGTGGCGATGTTGGCGGCGATGGTGATTTCGTGGCCGTCGGCGGTCAGCGCCGGGGCCTGGGCATCGTGTTCAATCTGCTCGAGGCGCTTCAGATAGTTGGCCATTCGGGCATCGAAGGCGTCGGACTGGACCCGGGAGGGGGTGACGGTGACCGTGGCCTGTTCGCCGTCGAGCAGGATGTCGGCCCCGTGGGGCAGGGGAGCCAGCTCCTCGGGAGAGAGCACCAGCAATGGCACCTGCATACCGCGGGCCAGAATCGCCAGGTGATCCTGATAGGTGGCTTGGCTGACCACCAGGCCACTGATGTCGGGGTAACGCAAAAACTCGGCAGGGGAGAGGTAATCCACCACCAGAATGTGTTTGTGAGACAGGCTTTTGGGTAGAGGACAGCGGTGGCCCAGGGCGTGCTGGGTCAGGCGCTGTTTCAGCTGCTGCAGTTCGGCGGCGCGTTTCTGAAGGTTGGGATCCTCGATGCCGGAGATCTCGTTCACCATGGGGGTGAGAACCCGCTCAAAGGCGCTGGCGGCACTGCAGTGGTGCAGGGTGACGTGCTGGTGAAGATCCCGCTTGAGCTCTTCGTCCTGGAGCATCAGCCTGTCGGCCTCGACCAGCTCTCGCTCGGTTTCCGACAGCGCCTGGGTCTGCAGCGCGTTCAGCGCATCGAGTTCGGCGGTCAACGCCTGGTCGATGTGGCTCAGCTCTGAAGGGATCTGCTGGTAGCCAATCTTGGAATGATCCACCGGGTTAAGGCGGCGATGGCAGCGATACAGCGCTCCCCGAACCAGACCTGCGGAGAGGACCTGGGCGACAAAGGTGTGTGACACTCCGTGTCCTCCCTTTCTATTCTCTAGTCCATGTTGGCGATAAATTGGCATAGGCTGTTGACGGCCTGTTCTGCCTGATCACCACTGGCGCTGACTTCGATTTCGGTACCGTGGGCCAGGCTCAGGGTCTGGAGACGGTAGAGGCTCTTGGCACTGGCCTGCTTTCCATTGCAATACACGATGATGTCACAGGGATACTGCTTTGCCTGCTGAACCAGCAGGGCGGCGGGACGAGTGTGGATGCCTTGTTTGGCGGCAATGGTTACAGACTGACGATACATGATCTGCCTTGAAGCTGGTGAGACGGCCTCAGCATACTGGTCTGGGTAACAGGAATCAACAAATCCACGAGTGAAGTGAGAGGGCGCAATATCGCCCTCCGGTTGCTCTCTGACAGGTCACACTTTGAACTGTCTCAGCAGATGGGACAGCTCGTCGGTGACCCCCTGTACCGACTGACTGGCGTTGGCATTGCTCTCGTTGGCTTTGACGGAGGCCTCGGCCAGTTCGGCAATGTTGCTGATGTTTTGATTGATTTCGCTGGTCACCTGGCTCTGTTGGCGGGTTGCGGCGGCGATCTGAATGTTCATATCGACGATGGTGGCGATCCTGTCCAGTACCTGATTGAGGGTATTACCCGCGTCGTTGGTCTGGTTTGACAGGTGGCCAAACTGCGACTGGGCAGAGTTTGCCGAATTTGTGACCTGGGACACGCCGGAGTGGATGCTGTCTATGATGGCGGCGATTTCATCGGTGGAGTTCTGGGTACGGCTGGCCAGGGCCCGGACCTCGTCGGCGACCACGGCAAAGCCTCTGCCCTGATCGCCGGCGCGGGCGGCTTCGATGGCGGCGTTGAGGGCCAACAGGTTGGTCTGTTCGGCGATGCCACGGATGGTGTCCAGTATGCTGCCTATCTGGGCGGAGTCCTGAGCCAGGCTGTCGGCGGTGGTGCCGGTCTGACTTATGCCTTGTGAGACCTGCTGAAGCAGGGCACGATTCTGCTGCATGGCGTCCCGGCACACCCCGACTTGTTGCTGGGTCTGGACCGCGGTGTCTGACGCCAGCGCGGTATTTCCGGCGACCTCTTCGGTGGCGGAAAGCATCTCTGTCACCGCAGAGGCCACCGATTGGGCCTCATGGTTCATGGCGTTGGCAGTCTGGTTTGACTGGGTTACTGTGGCATCCAACTGGGCCGAGCTGGCAGTCAGGCTCTGAATGTCACGACCGACGATGCGGATCAGGGTGGCGATCTTGTCGGTGAATTCATTAAAACCCCTGGAAAACAGCGACACTTCATCCTGGCCGTTGTCATCCAGTCTCAGCGTCAGATCCCCTTCACCGCGAGCGATCTCCTCCATGGTCCGGGTTGCCTTCTGCAGGGGCCGGGTAATAGAGAGGTTGATCATCGCAAACAGGGTGAGCAGCGGAATCGACAGCAGGGTCAGAAACAGGGCGTAGCTGGTCAGCACCTGGATCATATGCCCCTTTACCTGATGGGCGTCGCTCATCAGCACGAAGGTGATCTTATCCCGCTTAAATCCATACAGCCAGAACTGCATCCCCTGAACCTCGATGCTGAGCCTGCCCTGTTGCCGGGCAAGGGTCCTGAATGCTTGTTTGCCCTCCCTGGATTGGGCCAGTTGGGTCAGGTCATCATCCACGGTGCGCTGATAGATCAGTTCACCGTTGGCGTCGAGTTTGATCAGGTTGATGTTGTCTCCCAACTGCAGGTCCTGGATGAGAGTCTGGCTGTCCTCCAGTTTTAGGGATGCGATGGCCTGGCCCAGTTGTTGGGTGCTGGCCTCAGCATTGATGAGCAACTGATTGTGTTGTTGGGTAAGGCTGAACAGGGTATAGAGCAGGGTGGCCAGGGCTGTGAGACAGAGGAGTAGCAATAAGCGCAGGGACACCGACAGGCGGCGCAGCAGTGAAAGCATTGTATCTTCCTGATTATTAATTATTTTACCTTCTACTGCTTTGTATACACGGGCGGGGTTGCCCCGGTCATCTGACCAGATGAGGCAATTGCTGGCTTTGTGGCTGACTCGTCAAAATTTAGAAGTCTCTAAATTACAACTTTCGAATGTTCGTCGTGGCCCGTGGCCGATTTTGACGGGAATGTGTGGCGAGAAAAGGCGGGTAGAGTGACCCGCCCCGAAACTCAGACCTTGAAGTGGCGCAACTGATGAGACAATTCATCGGTGACGCCCTGCACCGATCGACTGGCGTTGGCATTGCTTTCGTTGGCTTTTACTGACGCCTCGGCAAGCTCGGCAATGTTGTTGATGTTCTGATTGATCTCGCTGGTCACCTGGCTTTGCTGGCGGGTAGCTGCGGCAATCTGCATATTCATATCACCAATGGTGGCGATCCTGTCCAGAACCTGATTGAGGGTGTCTCCAGCCTCATCGGTCTGGCTGGTCAGGTGCTGAAACTGTTCCTGGGCGGAGCTGGCCGACTCGGTGACCTGGGCCACTCCGGACTGAATGCTGTCTATGATGACAGCGATCTCATCGGTGGAGCTCTGAGTGCGGCTGGCCAGGGCCCGGACCTCGTCGGCCACCACGGCAAAGCCTCGACCGTGTTCTCCGGCACGGGCGGCCTCGATGGCGGCATTGAGTGCCAGCAGGTTGGTCTGATCGGCAATGCCGCGGATGGTGTCGAGAATGCCGCCGATCTGGGCCGAGTCCCGTGCCAGGGAACCGGCGGTGTGGCCTGTCTGGCCGATGCCGTCGGAGACCTCCTGCAGCAAGGTCCGGTTCTGCTGCATGGCATCCCGGCATACCCCGACCTGTTGCTGGGTCTGAGCGGCGGCTTCCGACGCCTGGGCGGTATTGCCTGCCACCTCTTCGGTGGCGGCCAGCATCTCGGTGACCGCAGAAGCCACCGAATGCGCTTCCTGGTTCATGGCACCGGCGGTCTGGTTGGATTGAGCGACTGTGGTATCAAGCTGTTGGGCGCTGGCACCTAAGTCGGATACGTCCCTGTTGACCACTTTGATGAGGTTGGCAATCTTTGCGGTGAATTCGTTGAAACTGGCGGAGAAGCGGGCCACCTCATCCCGGCCTGTGTCATCCAGCCTCTGGGTCAGATCCCCATCGCCCCGGGCGATCTCCTCCATGGTGTCGATCGCCTGTTTCAGCGGAGCGGTGATGGATTGATTCAGCAGCAGGAAGATCCCCATCACCGGACCGGCCAGCAGCACGAGGAACAGCGCGTACTCTCCCATGACCTCGGCCATCTGGGCATCGACTCGGCGGGAGTCACCCACCAGCAGAGATTGGCGGTCCACGGGGTAGAGCCACAGGGTGACTCCGGCGCGGTCTACCGCCTGAAGTGAACCAACGGGCAGCCTGGCCAGAGTCTCGACCGAGGGCAGCAGCCGTCCAAGTTCATTGTCGCTGCGCGTGAGGGTGCCGTTGCTGAGAGTGACTAGATTCAGTCCCTGGGGCAGGGAGAGTTGATTGGGCCAGTTGCTGTGTCCGCTGGCCAAAGAACTCAATGCCTGGCCCATCTGCTGGACTGAGTGCTCGGCCGCATGATGGAGTTCGCTTTTCTGCTGAGACAGGCTGAACCAGGTGTAGGCCAGGGTGGCACTGCCGGCCATGGCAAGCAGCAGCAACAGACGCAGGGAGATGGTGAGACGGCGCAAAGTGTGTAACATAGCTACTTCCAGAAGCTTAAGGCGTGGTATCTAAAGCCATGGGGGTCGCCACGGCCATCCTTGTCCGTAGGTTGCGGAAATGGGGTTCACCGCAACGCGGCGCTAACAATACCAAAAAAAGGCGACCCGTGGGCCGCCTTTTTGAACTCTGATCGAAACTTTATTGCTGGGTTTCTGCTTCTGTGAACACACCCGCAAACAGTGCTGAGGAGAGGTAGCGCTCGGCGGAGGAGGGCAGAATCACTACGATGGTTTTCTCTTTCAGCTCAGGCTGTTCCTCCAGCAGCTTATTGACTGCCACCACGGCGGCACCGGAGCTGATACCAGCCAGGATGCCTTCCTCCTCCATCAGACGGCGGGCCATGGCGATGGCATCATCGTTGGATACGCGCACCACCTTGTCCACCATCTCCAGATCCAGATTGCCCGGGATGAAGCCGGCGCCGATCCCCTGGATTTTGTGAGGACCCGGCTTGAGCTCTTCGCCGGCTTTGGCCTGGGAGATCACCGGAGAGTCTTCCGGCTCAACGGCCACACTCAGAACCTGTTTGCCCTTGTTCAATTTCAGGTAGCGGCTGGTGCCGGTGATGGTGCCGCCGGTGCCTACGCCTGCTACGAACACGTCCACTTCGCCGTCGGTGTCTTCCCAGATCTCAGGGCCGGTGGTTTGCTCGTGGATGGCCGGGTTGGCCGGGTTGTCGAACTGCTGCAGCAGCACGTAGCGCTCAGGATCGCTGTCGCGGATCTCTTCCGCCTTGGCGACGGCGCCCTTCATCCCCTTGGCGCCTTCGGTCAGCACCACATTGGCCCCCAGGGCCTTGAGCAGCTTGCGACGCTCCAGGCTCATGGTGTCGGGCATGGTCAGGGTCAGTTTGTAGCCACGGGAGGCGGCAACGAATGCCAGGGCGATCCCGGTGTTACCGGACGTCGGCTCGATGATCTCGCTCTCCTTATTGAGAACGCCGCGCTTTTCAGCGTCCCAGATCATGCTGGCGCCGATACGGCATTTGACGCTGAAGCTTGGGTTGCGGGCCTCGATCTTGGCCAGAACATTGCCGTCGGTGACCCGGTTCAGGCGAACCAGAGGGGTTTGACCGATGGAGAGAGAGTTATCGTCAAAAATTTTAGCCATCCTGTTGATGCTCCGTGCTTGCTCGCAATAATGCTGGGTTAGCAATAATAGTAGCCAGCATATCGGGGTTTTGCGCGACTGGAAGGTACGGTTCGTTATCCTATATTCCTGAATGGAATAACGGATGACATATTTGTGTATATGAGACGGAAATGGATGATTTCCATCTATTTGTGATAACGTCTCGCCATAGGAATTCAGGTAGACAAGGATTGTTGTGAGTCAGCACGCCGACCCCCGTACCATCATTACTCCCTACGCCTTCAATATTGCCCCTAGATTGCTTAACCGGCCTCTGGCTTCCCCTTGGCGACGGGGGCTGGCCATTGCCATCGATCTGTTGATGGTGGCCATATTGGCCGAACTGCCAGGCGATCTGCTGCTGGCCATCGTCCTGGCGGTGGGCTGGGTGCGCCTTCGTGGATATCGCATCAAGGGCAAGATGCAGACAGGAATCTTCATCGGCTTCGGCTTGTGGCTGCTGTTCGCCATGATCAACGCCACCATTCAAGGCTGGCCGGAAGTCTCACAGCCGGCAACAGAGCCCAGGGTTGAGGTGGAGCAGCCCGTGGAACTTGAGGGCATCTGCGCCGAAGGGGATGTAAGCTGTGTGCTCAGGGTGGTCGGTGACGTGACCGCCAAGGTGATGGGGGAGGAGTTTACCACCGAGCAGGAGATGAGCGACTACCTGATGGAGCGTTATGGCCTGGACCAGGCCCAGGCTCAACAGGTGGCGGCGGATATCATGAGTGACGATGAAGAGGAGGTCGACACTCTGGCAGAGTCATCGGGGCCTGCCGGGGTGACGCCCGAGCAGCTTCAGCCCGCATTGGACCATGCCCCGCCCAAAACCGATGAGGTGATCGATGCCCTGGGGACAGCGTTGGAACAGCGGGCGGAAAAAGAGGAGGCCGAGGCACAGGATGAGCCGGAGCGATTCAGCATCATCGGGGTGGTCAAAGGGATCATCGAAGATCTCGGACTGGGTCTGGGCTGGGCTTCGGTCTATTTCACTGTCTTTACCGCCTGGTTCCATGGTCAGACTCTGGGAAAGAAGCTGCTGGCGATTCGGGTGATTCAGCTGGACAATACCCCCCTGAGCTTGTGGGAGGCGTTTGGCCGGTACGGTGGTTACGGCGCAGGCCTGACCACGGGGCTGATGGGCTTTCTGCAGATATTTTGGGATCCCAACAGACAGGGGATCCACGATAAGATTTCGTCCACCGTGGTGGTTGACCTGCGCGCCAAGGCGAGAAAACGAGCCCGGGCGGAGCGCAGGAAAATAATGACAAGTCAAAAGGAAATGAATGGATGAGAGTGCTGGTTGTTGAAGACAGCGCCACTGTGGCCAAGGTCTTACTGCACCTGTTTCAGCAGGAGCCGGGCATTGAAGTGGACCTGGCAAAGGACTTTGCCACCGCCAGAGAATTGATGGAGCGCAATCGCTACTTTGCCGCTCTGTGTGACCGTTGCCTGCCGGATGCCCCCAATGGCGAGGTGATCGAATGGTCTCTGGCCAAAGGGTTGCCAACCATAGTGTTGACGGCCCAGATGGATGACGCTGAGCGCAGTCGCCTTCAGGGGCTTGGGGTGGTGGACTATGTCATCAAGGAGAACCGCTTCTCCTATCAGTACGCGGTGAATCTGGTCAGCCGCCTCAAGCGCAATCAGGCCTACCGGGTGCTGGTGGTGGACGACTCCCAGGTGGCCCGCAAGCAGGTCAAGGATCTGCTCGCCCGTCACCTGTTCCAGGTGGTGGAAGCGGACAGCGCCGATTCGGCCCTGATGCTGCTGGCCACCAACGAGTTCAAGCTGATGATCACCGATTACGAGATGCCGGTGATGAATGGCGTCGAACTGGTGTGCCGGGTGCGGGAGCGCCCGGGGGGCGACCAGCTTTCCATCGTCGGTCTCTCCGGTCAGGAGGAGGTGTCCGCCAAGTTCATCAAGTATGGCGCCAATGATTTCCTGCGTAAGCCGTTCTTCGCTGAGGAGTTCTATTGCCGGATCAACAATCTTCTCAAGGCGTGGGAGCTCAACCAGCAGCTGTGGCAACGCGCCAACCTGGATTACCTCACCGGGGTGGCCAACCGCCGCTATCTGATGACACAGCTCGAAGAAGCCCGCACTCTGGCGGGACAAAATGGTCAGAATCTCAGCCTGGCCCTGCTGGACGTGGACAGGTTCAAAGCGATCAATGACCAGCATGGCCACCAGGTGGGAGATCGGGTGCTGCAAGCCCTGGCCAGGGAGCTGAGCCAGAGCCTGGAGCGCTTTGTTATCGGCCGGGTCGGCGGCGAAGAGTTCGCGGTAGTGATGCCGGGACTGAACGGCGATCAGGCCTGGCGTCTGATTGAGGCGGTGCGCCGCAAGTTGACTTCGGCGCCTCTGAACCTGGGTGAGCAGACGCTGGCGGTAAGCTTCAGTGCCGGACTGTGTCAGGCGGCGGCGGAGGATCACACCGATGAGCTGTTGCGTCGGGCCGATGAGGTGCTGTATCAGGCCAAGGAAGCGGGGCGGAACCTGGTGTTGCTGGAGGAGGATCAGTGACGCCTGAGGCCTGCGCCTCTTTGCAGCGGGTCCTGCAGCAGCTGGGGCTGACTGGCGAGGAGGCGACGCAGCTTGCCTGTTTGGGCAAGCTGCGTCAGATCCGCTCGGGGGAGACACTGTCGGCGCAGGGGCAGGTGCCCACCCAGTTTCACCTGCTGCTTGAGGGGGTGTGCCACGGGGTGTATCACACCGAAAATGGTCGCCACTACAGTAAGGAGTTTTACTGGGAGGGCGACTGGGTCATCGGCTATGAAAGCCTGTTGACCGGCGAGCCGCTGCCCTTTGAGTTTCAGGCCGTCACCGACTCGACCCTGGTGGCCCTGACCATGGAGCCGTTGTCCCGGTGGCGTGAGCAGAGACACCCGGCCTACCTGACCCTGCTGGAGACCCAGCTGCTGTTCAAGGAGCGTAAAGAGCGCCTGCTGCTGCTCAGCACCCCCGAGCAGCGTTACCGGCACTTCTGTGAGCACTACCCTCAGCTGTTGCAGCGGCTGGCGGACTACCAGATTGCCGCCTATCTGGGGATCACCCCCATAAGCCTCAGCCGGATAAAGAGCCGACTTAACAAAGGTTAATTACCTTCGGGCTCAAACTCAGTACAGTAGCCGTCAACAGAGATTCAACGAGGCTTGTTATGCTCACCTGGCAGTTACTCACGTTCGACCAACTTTCCAACAACGCTCTCTACGACCTGATAAAGCTCAGGATCGACATCTTCGTGGTGGAGCAAGATTGCCCCTATCCGGAGCTGGACAACAAGGACCGCCTCCCCGGGGTGAATCACCTGTTGGGCTATGAGGGAGACACCTTGGTGGCCTGCGCCCGCCTGCTGCCTGCGGGAGTCAGCTTTGATGGGGTCAGCATCGGCCGGGTGGCGATGGCCATGAGCCAGCGCGGCAGCGGGTTAGGACACAGGCTGATGGCCGAGGCGCTGTCGCAGTGCGAGCGACTCTGGCCCGGAGAAGCCATCGAGATTGGCGCCCAGGAGCATCTGCAGGGCTTCTATGGCCAACATGGGTTCAAGACGTTTTCCGAGGTGTATCTGGAAGATGGCATCCCCCATGTGGACATGCGCCGGGTCGCCCGGTGATCTCCAGCAACCGCGCCCTGTGGCTGCTGATTGGCGGCAACCTGGCGGCAGCACTGTCTGATGTGGCAGTCAAATGCCTGAACGGCGAGGTGCCTCCCTTTCAGTACCTGTTTATCCGCCAGTTGATCGCCACCCTGGTGTTGCTGCCTCTGTGGCTGAAACTGACTCCGGCTGGACGCAGGCCAGGTCCCTGGGGCATCGCCTTGTTGCGCTCTCACCTGATTCTGCTGGGGGCCGCCTGCATGGTGGTGGCGGTGACCCACCTGCCCCTGGCCACCGCCAACGCGGTGTTCTACGCCGCCCCTTTGCTGATGCTGCCCCTGTCGGTGTGGATCTTGGGGGAGCGGCCCTCGACGAATCGGGTGCTGGCCACCCTGCTGGGGTTTGCCGGGGTGCTGCTGGTCCTGCGCCCCTCTCAGTTTCACTGGGCGGCGCTGTTTGCCTGTGGCACCGCCATCACCCTGGCGCTGTTTAACCTGTTGGTGCGCAAACTGCCCAAGGGTCAGTCGCCGGTGACCACGGTGTTCTGGACCAATCTGCTCTGCCTGCCCCTGGCCGCACTGCTGGCGGCGCTGAACTGGGTGCCTCTGGACGCGATGCAGGTGCAGTGGATCGTCGCCAGCGCCCAGGGGGTGCTGACCTACAACGCCATGGCGGTGGCCGCCTACCGCCTGGCTCAGGCCTCGGAGGTGGCTCTGGCGGAATACTCAGGCTTGCTGTTCGTTGCCCTGTTTGGCGTGCTCTGGTTTGCCGAGGTGCCCGATGGCATCACCGCCATTGGGATTGCCCTGATTGTCCTGCCCATTGCCCTGGTGTCTCTGGGTCAGAGTGGTTGGCAACGACTGAGGCGCAGGGCCGCCTGACCGAGCGACTATCACCGCCGGCCAACATAGGGTAGATTACGGATTCTCTTGTGAATCTGTTTGAAGTGAACGTGATGAGTCTCAATCCACCCATTGGCAGCGACATCCGCCTGACCACCCATAATGGCCATCAGCTGGTGGTGATGCCCCAGGAGAGCCGAGGGGCCACCAGGTTGTTTGTCCCGCTGTTTCTCAGTGTGTGGATGGTGGGCTGGGCTTTCGGCTGGGTCAGTGCCGCCAGGGAGGTGCTGGCGGGTGAGGGCGGGCTGTTCCTCATCGTCTGGCTTACGGGCTGGACTCTGGGTGGTGCCTTTGCCGGTTACGCCCTGCTCAGGAGCTTCAAGAAACCCACCCCCGAACAGTGGCTGCTGGCCAAACCCTCACTGCACATCGACACCGGCCTGCCGCCCATGCGCCATGTGGGGCGCCGCGGTGGCCGAGCCAGCTGGAAGGAGATGTTTCCCCAGCGCCAACGCTTCGAGCTGACCCCTACCGAGATGGCCACCCTGGCCCTCAGGGAGACCGACAGCGGCAACCGGCTGACCGTGGACCTCGGGGCTCAGCGCATCGAACTGGCCCAGACCGCCACCGAGATCGAGCGGGAGTGGCTCTATGAGCTGCTCAGTCTCAACTACCGGATCTGAAGCCGGGACTGGGTTATCCCTTAGAGCAGGGATTTTTCCATGGCCAGTGCCTGCATCACCACCTCGTCGGTCAGAGCCTGGCTGCTGGGGCCCTGGGTGACGTATCCCATGCGCGTGTAGAAGGGGTGGGCATTGAGTGAGGCATTCAGGCTGAGCCTGGTGAGCCCCACCTGGCTGGCGCGCTGCTCCAGGTGGTTTAACAGGCGGCGCCCAACCCCGGCGCCGCTGGCACCAGGATGGATATAGAGCGCCTGCAACCGGCTCTGACCCAGCAGTACGATGCCAAAACCCACCACACCCTGACCCAGATCTTCCGCGACCTCCACCAGGGCGTTGTCACTGACGATGACGCTGTGCAGCCATTGGCTGCGGTGCGGGTCCGGTGGCGGTGACCAGGCCCTGAGCACCTCCACCGGGTAGTGATTGCCGGTGCCCTGGTGGACCGACGCATAGTGGATGGCCACCAGATCGGAGGCGTCCTCTGCCAATGCGGTCCGCAAGCGACACTGTTGTAGGGTCTTCATTCTCTGCCCGGAAATGTACATTATTCCAACACAATAGCAGCTTTGGCTGGGGGCTTCATCTGAGCGTTGGGAAGGGGAGAGCCGGGCCCCAAAGGGCCCGGCGAAAGGGGGTTACAGTAACCAGGCGTAGCTGAACTTGGCGAAAACGCTGCGTTCCAGTTGCTCCAGGCCGTTGTCGACACCATCGTTGAAGCGGCCGTCGGCGTAGCCGGCGTAAAACACCGTCTGAGGGTTGACCTTGTAGGCGTAGAGCAGTTCGGTGGAGAGCGCCCGGGTGGTGGGGTCCACCTCTGTGTATTCGTAGAGGCTGGGGTCCCGGTCGATATCGCGGAAGATGGCGGACAACCTCAGGAAGCTGCGCACACTGAACTGCCAGTTCAGCCTCAGATCCGTCAGGTTGGCAGTAAACAGGGTGCCCTCATCCACCTTGAGCTCACGCCAGAGGTGGTCCACCTCCAGCACGATGTGGGACAGAGGCTGCCACTTGAGGTAGGAGCTCAGCTGGGTGCGGGTGGCGGGCTGGTTGTTGGCAAAGTCGATGTCATCGCCGTAGAGGGGATGGAACTCCAGCTCCAGGTTGCCCAGAGGTTTGAACTCGATGTTCAGGCCACCGAAGGTCTCGTCGAACATCGGCGCGTTGCCGTCGAGCACCAGATCCTCCGGACGCTCCCGGCGGCCGCGCCGTTCCCGGGTGACGCCCCACAGGGCCAGGTAGCTCTGATAGGCGCCCTCGGCGCCAAAGCGAAACTCCGCTTCCCGCTCCAACCGCTCGCCGTCGTTGTTTCGGGTCTCATCCACGTCGCCGTTGAGGCGAACTTTGGTGAAGAAGCCGCCCGTGGGGTACCAGTTGTAGCCGCCCCCGAGAATCGCCTTGGCGGAGTCGACATTTTCGATAAAGCCCAGGTCGGCGCGGAACTCCTCGTCGGTGTAGCGGTAGATGGCGTAGGCATCCCAGTTGCGGGTCTCATGTTTGAGCTCACCCAGGAAATGGGTACCGCTCTGCTCCAGCTGTCGGGTCCGGGCCGCCTGTTCGCCGTCGGTTTGTTCCGCCAGGTCCTCAGGGTACTGGGTGTCGGACCCCACCACCAGCCACTCCACGTAGGTCTGACTGCTGAAGTCGAATCGTCCGTCCAGGCCGTAGGTGTAGTTATGGTATTCGTTCGCGTCCCGGCCGGTGGCGATGGCCCCCAGGGAGAGGCGGTCACTGTGGTTGTAGCGGTAGCGAAGGGCGACGTTGTCACTGGCCCGGCCCAGGCTGGCGATGTCGGAGCTCAGGTTGCCCGGCAGCAGGAAGTTGGTTTTTTCGTCCCGGGTCTGCAGCAGGCCAAAGCTGTGGTCACCTCGTGCGCCGGTGAGTTTGGCGCCATATTCCGGCTCGGCCAGGTTGCGGGTGTGCACCAGGTTGGAGTAGGTCTCGAACTGGTCCGCATTGTCCAGATAGAAGGGGCGCTTCTCCGGGAAGAACAGGGCAAAGGTGGTGTTCACATCCAATTGTCCCGCATCCGCTTCCACCTGGGAGAAGTCCGGGTTGACCGTCAGGTTCAGCAGGGTGTCCGGGGTCAGGGTCCAGCGCAGATCGCCGCCGAAATCCAAGTTGTCGCTGGACTCCCAGCGGCTGGACTCACTGTCTCGCTCTTGGCTCTGGCGCAGGGTCAGCGATGGGGTGATCTGCAGCTGACGGCTGGTCTTGGCGTTGCTCAGGCCGGAGAGCTCACTCATCTGACACAGGGTGCAGGCGACGTTGCGATCCAGCGGCGTGTTGGAGAGGCGATAGGTCTTGTCCCGGGGCCAGAACCTGACCAGTTCTACGCCCCAGGTCTGGATGTCAAGGCTGTCGTCGAAGTTGAACAGGCGCAGGGGCAGGGCAATTTCGACGATGTAACCATCCTCGGTGAGTCGTCCGGCGCTGTGCCAGATGCCGTCCCAGGCGTCACTCTCCTCGCCGGTCAGTTCGTTTTCGATGGAGTCTTCCTGGACGCCGAGGGGGTTGATGAAGAACTGGTAGGCGAGGCGGCCCTGGTTCCAGGTGTCCAGCTTGATGCCGACCAGGTCGTCTCCCCAGGCCCGGTCTCGATCGCTGAGATTGGCACGGATCTCGCTCGGGTTGGGATCCTTGGCGTGGAAGGCCACGTAAAGGGTGTCGTCGTCGGCGATGATCCAGGCGGTGGTGGCCACCGGGGCCGGCGTATTCTCACCTGGCCGGGTCTCTATGGTGAGCGCCACCTGGGTGGCCTGTTTCCAGGGGGCGTCGTCCAGATGGGCGTCGATGGTGATGTTGCCTGACGTGGAGGGCAGGGTGATGGCGTGGGCGAACTGGGTGCAGCTTATAAGAGTTATCATTGCTGCCAGGCGCTTGAGCATGGTCTTGTTTCCGCTGTAAAAAAATGCCGCCCAATGGTGACATAGGGCGGCGTCGGGTTCGAGGTGTTGTGGTAAGAAAATGTTACTTCAGGGTTGTCTGTTTGCCAGTACGGAGTTGCGGTACTGGTCTACCCACAGGGCGGTGGCCCCGCAGATGGCCACCGGCATCACCACCAGGTTGACTATGGGGATCATGGCAAAGGCAGCGACGGCGGCGCCAAAGGTGAAGGCGGGCCCTTTGCGCTCGCCCAGGGCGGTGCGCATCACCCCGAAGTGAATCTTATGGTTGTCGAAGGGGTAGTCCAGGTACTGAATGGCCATCATCCAGGCGCTGAACATAAACCAGATCACCGGCGCGAAGGTCTGGCCGATGCCGGGAATGACAAACAGGATCAGCAGCAGCAGCGCCCTGGGCAGGTAGTATTTGAGCTTCTGCCACTCCCGGCCGAGGACCCGGGGCAGATCCTTGAGCACGTCGGCGAAGCTGTCGTCGTTGACCGTCTTGCCGGTGAGGCGCCGCTCCACCTGCTCGGCCAGCAGGCCGTTGAAGGGGGCGGCGATCCAGTTCATCACCGAACTGAAGATGAAAGAGAACACCACCAGTACGGTGACCACCGCCAGAGGCCACAGCGCCCAGTCCAGCCAGCTCAGCCAGTCTGGCAGCGAGGCCATCAACTGCTCAATCCACTGGGAGAGCTGCTGGAACAGCCAGTAGAAGGCCACGGAGAAGAGCACCAGATTGACCGACAGGGGGAGCAGTACGAAGCGACGTAGCCCCTTGGTGCGGATCAGTTCAAAGCCCTTGATGAAGTAGGTGGCGCCACTGGCGCCGGCTGGCAATATAGGTCGGTTCATAAACTCTGCATAAAAACTCGCAACTTAGCCCCATTTTGATGGTTGAATGTGGAAAAGGTCAACAATGGGGTTGTTGCTGGCTGTTACAAAAGCCCCGGGGTTTTGATAGAGTGGACTATCAAAAAAATCCCGTTGAAATTGTTGAGAATTTAATCGTCCGATGCGGCTGAAACAGATAAAACTGGCCGGATTTAAGTCCTTTGCGGATCCCACCAAGGTGCCCTTTCCTGCGCAGATGACCGCCATTGTCGGCCCGAACGGCTGTGGCAAGTCCAATGTGATCGATGCAGTGCGTTGGGTGCTGGGGGAGAGCAGTGCCAAAAATCTGCGCGGCGATGCCATGACGGACGTGATTTTTAACGGCTCCGGCAGTCGTCAGCCCAGCTCTGTGGCCAGTGTGGAGCTGGTGTTCGACAACAGCTCCGGCCGCGTCGGCGGCCAGTTTGCCAACTTCGCCGAAGTCTCCATCAAGCGTCAGGTGAATCGCGACGCCCAATCCAGCTACTTCCTCAATGGCAATAAGTGTCGCCGGCGGGACATTACCGACATCTTTATGGGCACCGGTCTGGGACCCAGAAGCTACGCCATCATCGAACAAGGCATGATCTCCCGCCTCATTGAGTCACGTCCCCAGGAGCTGAGGGTGTTCATTGAGGAGGCGGCAGGCATCTCCAAGTACAAGGAGCGCCGCCGGGAGACAGAGAACCGCATCAAGCACACCAGGGAAAACCTGGAGCGACTGGCGGACGTGCGCAGCGAGCTGGGGTCTCAGCTTGAACGGTTGCAGCGTCAGGCTGACGCCGCCCGTCGCTACCGCACCCATAAGGCCAATGAACGCACCTTGCAAAACCAGCTGTCTGCCCTGCGCTGGCGGGAGCTGAGCGATCGCATGACGGCGCTGGAAACTCAACTGTCCCAGAAAGAGACGGAGCATCAGCAGTGCCAGTCCGCCCAGCAGGGTGACATCAGCGCCATCCTCACTCTGGAACAGTCCCAGAGTGACCTCAAGGCTCAGTTGACCCAGCAGCAGCAGGGTCTCTACCTGGCCACCAGTGAAGTGACCAAGCTGGAGCAGCAGATCCTCCATGGCCGTCAGCGTCACCAGCAGCTGGAAGAGGAGCTTCGGCGCACCCAGACACAGCTGGACGGGGACGAGGGGCGCCGTCAGGCGCTTCACGAGGAGCGTGAGGAGCTGGCCGAGCAGCTTGAGATGTTGGAGCCGGAGGTGGAGATGGCCGCCGAATCCCTGATGATGTTGGAGGAGGAGCTGGAGCAGCTGCTGGAATCCGGCAGCGATCAGCAAGGCCAGCTGCAGCAAGCCCAGCACCGGGTCAGTGATCTGACCCGACAGCGGGATGTATGCCAAACCCAGCAGGCCGCCGTGGTGCGGGAGCAGGAGCAGCTGGTTCAGCGTCAAGGGAGAATTCAGAGTCAGCTGCCGCCGGTGCCGCAGGAGAGCCAGCAGCAACTCGAGCAGGCCCAGGCCCGCAAGGACACCTTGAGCGATCAGCTTCAATTGCGCCAGGAGGAACTGGCGGAACACAAGCAGCTGGCGGCGGAGTGTGCCGATCATCGGCGCGAAACGGAAGCGGCCCTGCAGCAGGTCCGAGAACAGTTGGGTTCTGCACGAGCCGAGCTGACCGCCACCCGAACCCTCATCGACGGCCTGCAGCAGCGGCTGCCCGCCCCCTATGATGAGTTGCCCAGGGTGTGGCAGCAGATTCAGATAGACAGCCGTTGGCAGCTCGCCCTCGAACAGGTGCTGGGGGAGTGGCTGCAAGCGGTGATCTCCGATGACACCCAGTTACCCCAGGGGCTGATGGCCCTGTCCCAGGCCGATGCCGGCACGGCTCATGGCCACTCCTTGCTGGCCAAGGTGAACTCCCCGCTGAACCTGGCCCCCTGGCTGGGTCAGGTACTCTGCGTGGACAGTGTGGAGTTGGCGCTCAGCCGCCTGAGTCAGCTAGAGCCCCACCAGTCGCTGGTGACCCCGCAGGGGGAGTGGCTCGGCCAGGGGTTTGTGCGGATGCCGGGGGGCGGTCAACGCTCTGTGTTGGCCCTCACCGACGACGAATCCCGGCTGATGGCCCAGGAGCACTCCCTGGAACAGGAGCTGGCGCACAAGGCCCAGTCTCTCGAGCAGGTGAATCAGCAGTTTGCCCAGTGTGAGGCCCAGGTCCAGGAGAGCGAGCGCCAGTGTATTCAGGGGCGCAGTGCCCTGATGCAGGCGGAGCTGGAGCTGCAGAAGCTGACTCAGCAGCTGGAGCACCAGGCCCAGCAGCGTCAGCAGGCCCAGGAGCAGCTGCAGGAGCTGGCCCTGCAGACTGAGCAGACCGCCGAGCAGGCGATGGAGCTGGAGGAGCAGCAGGAACAGATTCAGCAGGAGCTGGAGCAGCATCAGCAACGCCTGAGCCAACTGCAGGACGCCCACCACAACCACAAGGGGCAGAGCGACGCCCTGAGGGCCAGGGTGGCTCAGCAGCAGTCCTGCGTTCAGCAGTTGACCCTGCAGCGACAGACCGTCAGCACCCGGCTTCAGGGGACCGAGGCTCAGATGGGCCAGCAGCAGGGCAGTGCCGAGCAGTGGCGTGCCAGGCTGGAGGAGACCCGTGAGCAGCAACAGGGGCTGCTGGAGCCGTTGGCCGAGTGGCAGATGGAGCTGGAGATGGCGCTGGACCGGCGGGCAGAGCAGGAGCAGAGCATCGCCGGCCTCAATGAGCAGATGGCGGAGGTGGAAGCCCAGCTGGCCAGGATTCATGAAGCCAACCGCGGACAGATTGACCGGCTCAATGCCCTGACTCAGGTGATCACCGAACTGAAGATGGAGCACGAGGGTCTGAGAGTTCAGGCACAGGGACAACTGGATCTGCTGGCGGAATCTGAGGTGTCCCTCAAGCTGGTGCTGGATCAACTTCCTGCGGATGCGGCGGTGGCCAAGTGGCAGGAGGAGCTCACCAGGGTGCGTGAACGAATCAAACGCCTGGGGGCCATCAACCTGGCGGCCATCGAAGAGTTTGAGCAGCAGTCTGAACGCAAACGTTACCTGGATGAGCAGAACGACGATCTGACCGAGGCCCTGGATACCCTGGAATCCGCCATTCGCAAGATTGACCGGGAGACCCGGCAGAGATTCAAAGCCACGTTTGACGAGGTCAATGACGGGCTCGGTGAGCTGTTTCCCAAGGTGTTTGGCGGGGGCAGTGCCTACCTGGCGCTCACCGATGATGACCTGCTGGAGACCGGCGTCACCATTATGGCCCGGCCCCCGGGTAAGAAGAACGCCACCATCCACCTGCTCTCCGGTGGTGAAAAGGCGCTGACCGCTTTATCATTGGTGTTTGCCATCTTCCGGCTGAATCCGGCTCCTTTCTGTATGTTGGATGAGGTGGATGCGCCGCTGGACGACGCCAACGTCGGCCGATTCTGTCGTCTGGTAAAAGAGATGTCGGAAACGGTACAGTTTATTTATATTAGTCACAACAAGGTCAGCATGGAGATGGCTGACCAGTTGACCGGTGTGACCATGCATGAGCCGGGGGCATCACGCATTGTCGCGGTCAACGTCGAAGAAGCCGCAGCTATGGCTCAACTGTAATAACAACAAGGTTCCTCACCGCTATGGATGATTTTCGCATTATTTTGATTGTCGTTGGTTTGCTGTCTATCGTGGGCCTGCTCGCCCACGGTCTGTGGTCCATTCGCAGGCAGCAACCGCGCAAGATGAAGGCGCGCCCCTTGCAGCCCCTGGATAAGGAATCCAGCCGCGACTCACAAGGGTTTGACCCCGATGGCGTCGGCACGGTGAGAACCATCAGCACCAAGGAACCTGATCTCGAGCTCCCCAAGGAGCCGATGATGTCCACAGAGCCCGCCCTGGCGGCGGAGCCTGAGCCCAAGGTGGTCGCTGAACCGGCACCGGACAAAGCTGAACCCGCTGCGCGCCGGGAGCCCGCCATCTCTGCCGACCCCAAGGTGCAGCCGCCCGAGATGGCTGAATCCAAGCAGACAGAGCCTGAGTTGACCAAGCCCGATCCGGTCAAGGCGAAGCCACCGGCGGCCAAGGCTGAAAAGGTGGAACCTCAGATGAAACCTGAGCCCAAGGTGGTGGATCCTCTGCTCAGTCCGGAAGAGGTGGTTGCTCCCGAGCCGCAGGAGCCGGAAGGTGGTCTGGTGACCTCGCCCGAGGATGTGCTGGTGATGCACGTGGTGGCCAAAGAGGGCAACAGCCTGCAAGGCGCAGAATTGCTGCATAACTTCCTGACCCTGGGGATGAAGTTTGGCGAGATGAACATTTTCCACCGTCATCAGGACAGCGCCGGCCGCGGGCCAGTGATGTACTCCCTGGCCAACATGATGAACCCGGGGACCTTTGATCCGGACACCATGGAGCAGTTCGAAACCGAAGGGGTGTCGCTGTTTATGACCCTGCCCAACCAGTGTGATGAGACGGTGGGCTTCTCCATGATGATGGGGGCGGCCCAGGCCCTGGCCGATATGCACGGCGCCATTGTGCTCAACGATCAGCACAAGGAGTGGGACGATTTCAGCAAAGATCGCTACATGGCCCGGATTCAGAAGTTTGAAAACCAGCCAGCTTAATACCCGTTTAACCCAATGTTGTTCACTGCTGCCAGCTTGAATTGTCCCACTCTGGGTGATGAGACTGACTGTCAGAACCACTGACACTTGCGTCTCACGCCTTGACTGGAGCAATCTCTTCGGCGCACTGGATTGAACACTGACTTGATTAAACCGGTATAACTTAATTCACTCACCCCCTCGGGGGTGTCCTGTTACCCAAGAGTGAAAGGCCGCCACTGGCGGCCTGTTTATTTATGACCGAGAACGCCAAACAACGCATCGACGCGCTCAGCCGAGAGATTGAGCAGCATAACCACGCCTACTACGTCATGGACAACCCCAGCATCACCGATGCCGAGTACGATCGGATGATGCGCGAGCTTCAGGACCTGGAGCAGGCACACCCAGAGCTGAAGCTGCCCAACTCTCCCTCCAGCCGTGTCGGTGGCATGGCCCTGGACAAGTTCACCCCTGTGGTGCATCGGGTGCCGATGCTGTCGCTGGATAACGCCATGAACGAGGAGGAGTTCCTCGCGTTCTATGAGCGGGTGAGCGGCTTGGTGGGTGAGCAGACCATCGAGCTGTGTTGCGAGCCCAAGCTCGATGGTCTGGCGGTGAGCCTGATCTATGAGCAGGGTCAGCTGGTGAGTGCCGCCACCCGGGGTGATGGCACTACGGGTGAGGGGATCATCGAGAACGTCCGTACCATTAAGGCGATCCCTCTGGTGCTCAAGGGCGAGGGTTACCCCGAGGTGCTGGAGGTGCGCGGTGAGGTGTTTATGCCCACCGCCGGTTTCGATGCCTTCAATGAGCGTGCGCGCGCCAAGGGGGAGAAGACCTTTGTGAACCCCCGTAATGCGGCGGCCGGCAGCCTGCGTCAGCTGGACTCCAAGATCACCGCGTCCCGTCCACTGAGCTTCTACGCCTACAGCCTGGGTGTGGTGGAGGGGGAGCGCAGCCCGCTGCCTGACACCCATTTCGGCCAGCTCGAGGCGGTAAAAGCCTGGGGACTGCCGGTGAGCGATCAGGTGAAAGTGGTCAGAGGCGCCGAGTCGGCGCTGGCGTACTACCGGGATATCCTGGCCCGTCGTGAGCAGCTGCCTTATGAGATCGACGGGGTGGTCAACAAGGTCAATGGCATTGCCCTGCAACGGCAACTGGGTTTCGTGGCGCGGGCCCCTCGCTGGGCCATCGCCGGCAAGTTCCCCGCCCAGGAGGAGATCACCGTCCTGGAGGAGGTGGAGTTCCAGGTGGGACGTACCGGCGCCATCACCCCGGTGGCCAGGCTCAAGCCGGTGTTTGTCGGCGGTGTGACGGTCTCCAACGCCACCTTGCACAACGCCGATGAAATAGCCCGTCTTGGGGTGATGGTGGGTGACAGCGTCATCATTCGCCGCGCCGGCGACGTGATTCCGCAGATCGTCTCCGTGGTCACCGAGCGCCGCCCCGAGGGTGCCACGGCCATCGAGTTCCCCGAAACCTGTCCGGTGTGCGACTCTGCCGTCGAACGCCTGGAGGGGGAGGCGGTGGCTCGCTGTGCCGGCGGCCTCTACTGCCGGGCCCAGCGCAAAGAGGCGATCAAGCACTTTGCTTCCCGTAAGGCGCTGGATGTCGACGGCCTGGGGGATAAGATTGTTGAGCAGCTGGTGGACAAGGAGCTGGTGGAGACCCCGGCCGACCTGTTCAAGCTCAGTGCCTCCACCCTGACCATGCTGGAGCGGATGGGCTCCAAATCTGCCCAGAATCTGGTTGCCGCCCTGCAGGCCGCCCGGGAAACCACCCTGCCAAAATTCCTCTACTCACTGGGGATCCGTGAAGTGGGTGAGGCCACGGCGGCCAACCTGGCCCGCCATTTCCGCACCCTGGAGGCGGTGGCCACCGCCGAGGTGGACGCGCTGATTGACGTGGACGATGTGGGCGAGATCGTCGCCCGTCACGTGCATCAGTTCTTCCGTCAGCCTCACAACCAGGAGGTGATCGCCGCCCTGGTGGATCCGGAGCGCGGAGGGGTGCACTGGCCGGAGATTGCTCAGGTGGAAGAGTCGTCCCAGCCTCTGAAGGGCCAGACCTGGGTGCTCACCGGCACGCTCAGCCAGATGAGCCGCAGCGAAGCCAAGGCGGGCCTGGAAGCCCTGGGGGCTAAGGTCAGTGGCAGCGTCTCCAAGAACACCCACTGTGTGGTGGCCGGTGAGAAGGCGGGCTCGAAACTGACCAAGGCCCAGCAGCTGGGGGTGGAAGTAATGGATGAACAGGGGCTGATCGCACTGCTCGGCGGTTGACTTAGGAGCGGGGACTCAGTGTAATAGCCTTTGTAAAACAGTTGGTTGTTTAGCTGGTTAACCTCGAGTCCCCCACCTCTCCACCTCAAAGGATGAGTTGGGTTATGATGAAGCTGTAGTCAAAAGATAACGACGCCCGGGGGTTAGGCCGCCGGGAAGGCTTAAGGTAGCGGTATTTCCTCTAGCCTGAGAACTGTCTCATGAGATCAGGGAGAACTCAGATGAAATCCGTCGAGCAATGGTTTGCGGAGTATGGTGAGAGCCACCGCAACCCCACCAACAAGACCATTCATTGGATCTGCGTGCCGCTGATCACCTTCAGCGTCCTCGGCATGCTGTGGTCCCTGTCACCCTGGGTGGCCCTGGCCGCCGTGGTGTTGTCGCTTCTGTTTTACCTGCGACTGTCCCGCCCGCTGGCGGTGGCCATGGCGGCGATCGCCGCCCTGATGCTGTGGGTGATCAGCAATCTGACTCAGATTTTAATGCTCAGTGTGTTGATCTTCGTGCTGGCTTGGATAGGCCAGTTCTATGGCCATCACGTTGAAGGCAAGAAGCCCAGTTTCTTTAAAGATGTGCAGTTCCTGCTGATCGGCCCCATCTGGTTGCTTGGATTCATCTTCCGCAAGCAGGGGTGGCAGTATTGATGCTCAGCCGGGCGCAGACCGGCGGGTTTGAGAGGGGTTATGGCGGTTTCTGAAGTACGGCTACCTGTTGAAAAGCTGGAAGTGGGGCAGTCCATTCGCCTGCCCCTCTCCTGGAAGGAGCACCCGTTTCTGTTCAGCCGCTTTACCATCAAGGACGCCCAGCAGATAGCCATCATTGCCAAGCTGGGTCTTAAGTATGTCTTCCTTCAGGCAGACTCAGCATCTGCTCAGCTCATCCAGCAATCCCTGCAAGCGGAACCTTCGCCTAGCTCCCCTGAGCCAGAGGAGCCCAGTGAAGAGCAGCTGGTATTGCTGCGGGCACAGGAGCAGGAGCGCCAGGCGACCATCGATTACCACCGTCAGGTGCGTCGCTGCGAACAGGCGTACAACAAGGCCCTGGAGCAGCTCAAGGCTGCCTATGGCTATCTTGCCGCTTCCCCCGACCGGGCGTTTGCGGAAGCCAGTTCGGTGATCGGCACGGTTCAGGAGCAGCTGGAGACCCATGGCGAGCAGGTTCTGCTGCTGCAAGTGTCCGCCAATCAGGATGGCAAGGGTCTGCACTACCATGGGCTCAATGTGTGTGTGCTGGCGATGGTTCTTGGCCGTGCCTGTGACGTCGACCCGGCAGATGTCCGGCTGGTGGCGATGGCGGCGCTGTTCCATGATGTGGGCAAGTTACGCATTCCCCACAGCATTCTGAATAAGCGTATTCCCCTGACCAAGCCTGAACAGGCCTTTGTGGATGCTCACCCCAAGATGGCCCTGGAGATGCTCAAAGGGGCAGCCCTGGGCCACAAACGCATCAAGCAGATGGTGGCCAACCACCATGAGATGCTCGATGGCAGCGGCTACCCTCAGGGGCTGAAAGGGGAGGCGATCTGCACCCTGACCCAACTGCTCAGTGTGGCCAATGAGTACGACCACCTGATCAATGGTTCCCATAAACGTCTGGCCCCTCACCTGGCGCTGGCCTATCTGTTCAAGTTCCGGCGCGGTCAGTTGAACCCGGACTTCATGCAGAGCCTGGTGAAGGTGCTGGGTCTGTATCCTATCGGCTCACTGGTCAGGCTTAGCAACGACGCGGTGGCCAAGGTGGTGAGCGTGGACGAACAGGACCAGAAATCCCCCAGGGTGATCATCTATGATCCCAATGTCCCGCGTCGTGAGGCGCGGGTTGTCAGCCTGCTGGAGCTGGGCCTGAAGGTTCAGGAACCCCTGGTGGACGCAGAGCTGCCATCCTCCATTCGTGATTATCTAAGCCTTAACCTCGGAGGGGCCTGATGTCCCATATTCTTGTTGTCGGAGCCGGTTGGCTCGGACTGCCCCTGACTGCTGCCCTGACTCAGGCCGGCCACAGCGTGACGGCGACCCGGCGAAGCAGCGATGGATTGAAGGCGGTCGCCGAAAGTGGCGCGATCCCTTTGCCATTGGATCTGCAGCAGCCGATCCCAGCGCTGCCGCAGTGCGATTTGATGGTGCTTTGTCTGCCTCCTGGGCGTCAGCCCGATGCGGCGCCGTTTCATGAGCGGCTGGCGCCGTTGTTTGATGCCGCCGCTGAGGCGGGGATCTCCAGGGTGATCTTCACCAGTGCCACCAGCGTTTACGGCAGCGTCCGGGGCAGGGTGGATGAGAGTGCCGAACTCGATGGCGGCGAGAGGGCGGCCCGTATGCTCAAGGTGGAGCAGCTTTTACGGGCACGGTTTGAGCAGGTGACGGTGCTGCGCCTGGTCGGCCTGGTTGGCGGGGAGCGTCACCCGGGTCGATTTCTTGCTGGAAAAAGTGGGCTTTTGGGGGCTAAGGATCCGGTCAACCTGGTTCATCGGGACGATGTGGTCTCTGCCATCCTGGCGCTGGTTGAAGCGGATCTCTGGGGGGAGACCTTTAACCTGGCGTCGCCTCACCACCCGGGCCGCGAGGCGTATTATCGCTACTGCGCCGGGCGTCTGGGCCTGGCGGCTCCCAGCTTTGATTCAGAGCACCATCAGCCCAGATGGGTGGTGGGGGATAAGATTGTCCAGGCGCTGGGTTGGCGCTATCGACACACCGATCTCTACACTTTGCCGGAACTGATGCGGTAACAGCAGCGGTGGGCGCCTGCCAGGATGTGCTGTTCACGCTCCACCTGGGCAGGCGCCAGCAGTCGCCGGAACAGCGCCAGCTCATTTCGGCAAAACCCCTGGCACACAGTCGCAGCACTGCAGATGGGGCAGTGATCCTCAATCAGCAGCCACTGCTCTGCATCCTGTTCTATGCGGGCCAAGTAGCCCTCCTGGGTGCGCAGCTCAGCCAGCTGGGTCAACCTGTCCTCCAGGCTGGCGGCGCCGGACAGTCTCTGCTGGTATTCAGCCAACTGCTGGTCACTGCGATGAGCCAGAATCTGCTCGATGGCATCCGCTCCCTGGAGAGATACGATGCTATTAATCATTTGAATTGCCACGTCATTGTGTCTGTCTCCGAAACTTTGATGTCCCTGGCGGGTCAAATGCCAGTGTCGGCTGGGGCGGCCCTTGCCCTGCTTCTTATCAAAGTGCCCCACCAGTTGCTGCTGCTCCAGTTTCTCCAGATGCTGCCTGGCGCCCATGGTGGTCATCTCAAGCTCGCAGGCCAGAGGGGCGACAGGAGTGGGGCCCAGACGCTTGAGCAGGGACAACAGCAGTTGTTGGGTTGAGGACATAGAGAGTATCCCTTTGATGATTCAGTTCATCCTAACGCGAACCATGATTATATCAAATTATTGCTTTACTTAAGGAGGCCAAAATGAAGGCTTGGTTGATGGCGGTATTGATAGCGGTGCCTCTCGGCGCCATGGCCGAAGGCCGCTGGGTTGAGGTCTCCGGACAGGCACAGGGTCAGCTGCCCGTGGACAAGGTGCACCTTCAGTCCCGCATCGAACTGGTGGCCAAGGACCCGGTCAGCGCCAAGGAGCAGGTGGATGCCCAGGTGGCCGGGTTACTGGCGCTGTTTCGCGAACATCGAATTCCCAAACAGAGCGTGGATGCCGGCTCTCTGCGGGTGAGCCCAGAATACCACTACCAAGATCGCACCCGTGAACTGGTGGGCTACCGGGCATCACGCAGCATCGGCCTGAATCTTGATGCGGGAGAGTCCGGCAAGTGGCTGGCGCTGCTGCTGGAAAACGGCGTCAATCAGGTGGACGAGCCCAGGTACTGGTCCAGTGATGGCGGCAACTTCGAAAAGCAGTTGATGGAAACCGCGTTTAAAGACGCCATGGACAAAGCCAAACGGCTGGCTAAGGTCAGCGGCAACAAACTGGGTGAGGTGCTGATGATTCAGGAGTCTCGCGGTGGCATGCCCAGACCCATGATGGCCATGAGCCGAATGGAGGCAGATGTGGCCTATCAACCCGGCGGCCAGGAGATGACGGCCACCGTGCTGATTCGGGTCGGGCTGACGGACTAGAACAACGCCGAGCGGGCCTGGTTGAGCATGCCGAGCAGGTCCCCGCCATTGAGGCTCTGGGGGCTGTCCAGCAGTTGTTGCTGGCGGGCCCCCAGGCTGCTTTCCACCTCTTTCAGGGTGTCGGCGGCCCTGGTCAGATCGGCGGCGCCGCCACCGAGCACCTGACTCAGGGTGCCGCCGCCCTGGGCCTGCATCAGTCCCTGGGCCTCTTTGATGAAGGCCTGGCTTTTGGCCTCATTGGCCTGCATCAGCTTGGCCAGCTCGCCATCAAACTCCTGGGCGTGGACCTGAACCCTGTCCTTGGTGGTCTCGACCGGATTCTTGACCTGGCTGATCTTGGTCTGAGCGGGCTGCTGGTCCATCTGCGCCTTTCGCTCTTTGGCGGCCTGCTGGATACGGTCCAGCCCAGGCTGGGGCCCCTGGGTCAGTTGTGCATGGCTGCTGCTGATGTTCATAATGGTCCTCTTTTTTGTCGCTGTTTACAGGAGCGGTATTCACTGAGCAGGAAGTTTGCAAAGGGTGTGCCAGGCGCAAATACCTTTACTTTGTAACCATTTGGGATTGGTCAGCCCCTGGGTTAACATGTGTCAAGAACGTCAGCCTGAAGAGGTTCAGGCGGCAATAGCGGGAGGCAAGGCGTTGCCACCCCGGAATTTTTAAGAGGAAAACGTTGTGATTGCGAGACTGTTGGCGCTAGCGCTGATGACCGTAGCCTTTGTGGTTCCGGCCCAGGAGTTTAAAGAGGGGGTTCACTACAAGGTGGTGGATGGCCTGTCTGAGTCCAAGACCCCGGTGGTCAGGGAGTTTTTCTCCTACTACTGTGGCCATTGCTACCGTTTCGATCCGGCGTTCAAGCAGATCACTTTGGCACTGGGCGACAAGGTCCATGTAGAGAAGACCCATGTGGGTTTCAATCGCGACAGCTGGAAGCTGGCGGCGAAGGGTTTCTACATCAGTGAGATCCTTGGGGTCAACCAACAGACCCATAAGGCGTTTTTCGAGCGCATTCAGCGTGACGGCAAGCCGATTCACAACGATGCCGAGTTGGAGCAGTTCTTCGTGGCGCATGGCGTCAGCGCCGCGGACTACGCAAAGGCCGCTGGCAGTGCAGACCTGAAGCTGAAGCTGGCTGACAGCGACACCCGGACCATGCTGGCAGGGATCTCCGGCGTGCCTTCGGTGCTGGTAAACGGCAAGTATCTTGTTGTGAACCCCGGACGTACTCTGGCCGATTATGTGGCCCTGGTTGAGTACCTGATGACCAACCCCTGATCCTTTCGGCCGGGCGATGCCCGGCCAGCTCCTCCCCCCCCAGTTCGACCAAAGTCTAGCGGCTGGCATCCCCTGCTAAATTGCCACATATTGCCTTGATATTAAAAGGTTTTTGAGTTTGGCCTTGCCTGGCGTTGCGCAACCTTAGACTAAGGTCTACGAGGCGCAGGCCACTCCCCTTGCTAGGTTAGAACCGACGAGATGCCGATCACACTTTGCATCCGGCCTGGTGTTGCTCATTGTGTCAATTCACATCTATCCAACGTCAGAAGTTGTGTTTCAAGAAGCAGTTGCACAGGCCGGATGCGCATTGGATGGGCGATCACTACTACAAGAATGGAAACATGGGGAGCGATTATGGCATTCGAAAGCACCGAATCCGCCAAAGCGTATTGGAAGGAAAATCTCAGGCTGCTGTTGTCACTGCTGGTGATCTGGTTTGTGGTCTCCTTTGGTTTTGGCATCTTGCTGGTGGAGCCCTTGAACAGCATCAAGCTATTTGGCTTTAAGCTCGGGTTCTGGTTTGCCCAACAGGGGGCGATCTACGTCTTTGTGGCGTTGATTTTTGTCTATGTGGCCAAGATGAACGCCCTGGACAAGAAGTACAAAGTTCAGGAAGACTAGGAGAGCAACATGGATCTGCAAACACTCACCTTTATTATCGTCGGTCTGACCTTTGCGCTGTACATCGGTATTGCGATCTGGGCCAAGGCCGGCTCCACCACCGAGTTTTACGTGGCCGGCGGCGGGGTGCCTCCCGTGGCCAACGGCATGGCCACTGCCGCCGACTGGATGTCAGCCGCCTCCTTCATCTCAATGGCGGGCCTGATCTCCTTTATGGGTTACGATGGCGGCGTATACCTGATGGGCTGGACCGGCGGTTATGTACTGCTGGCTCTGTGTCTGGCGCCTTACCTGCGTAAATTCGGCAAGTTCACCGTGCCGGACTTCATCGGTGACCGTTACTACTCCCAGGTGGCCCGTATTGTGGCTGTCGTCTGTGCCATCTTTGTCTGCTTCACCTATGTGGCCGGCCAGATGCGTGGCGTGGGCGTGGTGTTCAGCCGCTTCCTGGAAGTGGACATCGTCACCGGTGTGGTCATCGGTATGGCCATCGTGTTCTTCTACGCGGTACTGGGCGGCATGAAGGGGATCACCTACACCCAGGTGGCCCAGTTCTGCGTGCTGATCACCGCCTACCTGGTGCCTGCGGTCTTCATCTCCATCATGATGACCAACAATCCTCTGCCTCAGCTGGGCTTCGGTTCGACGCTCAATGACGGGTCGGGGATGTATCTATTGGATAAATTGGATGGGCTATCGACGGAGTTAGGCTTCAGTCAATATACGGACGGGTCGAAGAGTACCATTGACGTGTTCTTCATTACCGCCGCCCTGATGGTGGGTACTGCCGGTCTGCCACACGTGATTGTGCGCTTCTTTACCGTACCCAAGGTCAGTGACGCCCGTCTGTCCGCCGGTTGGGCCCTGGTGTTCATCGCCATGCTGTACACCACCGCCCCTGCAGTTGCCTCCTTTGCCCGGGTCAACATGATCAACACCATTAACGGTGAAGATGGCCGTGGCATCGTTGGCGAGCAAGCCCCCTCCTGGGTGAAGAACTGGAGTGATACCGGCCTCATCAGCTGGGAAGACAAGAACGGCGACGGTCGCATGTTCTACTCCGGCGATGAGCGCAACGAGATGAAGATCGACCGCGACATCATGGTACTGGCCAACCCCGAGATTGCCGAGCTGCCCAACTGGGTGATCGCTCTGGTGGCGGCCGGTGGTGTGGCTGCGGCCCTGTCGACCTCGGCGGGTCTGCTGTTGGTGATCTCGACGTCGGTGTCCCACGACTTGTTGAAACGGTCGTTGATGCCGAACATCACGGACAGACAGGAGTTGACCTACGCCCGAGTGGCTGCGGCCGTCGCCATTGTGGTGGCGGGGTATCTGGGAATCAATCCGCCGGGCTTTGTGGCTCAGGTGGTGGCGTTTGCCTTCGGCCTGGCAGCGTCGTCCTTCTTCCCGGCCATCATCATGGGCATCTTCTCTAAGAAGATGAACAAAGAGGGTGCCATTGCCGGCATGATCTCCGGTATCACCTTCACCGCGGCGTACATCATCTACTTCAAGTTCATCAACCCTGCGGGGAATAACCCGGATAACTGGTGGTTCGGTATCTCCCCTGAGGGGATCGGCACCCTGGGTATGATGGTGAACTTCATTGTGGCCTTTGCGGTGAGCAAGGTAACCGCGGCAGTGCCTCAGGATGTACAGGATCTGGTTGAACAGATTCGCTTCCCGAAAGGCTCTGGTAAGGCTCAGGCCCACTAAAGCCAAAACCAGTAAAGAAAAAGGGGCGGTAATACCGCCCCTTTCTTTATCCCTGTTCTCCCATGCCAGCCAGCAGGCCTGGTCTTCAAGGGTCAGATCATGGTGAGATTGACGATACGCAAAATGATGCCGATGAACAGAAACAGGACGCCCATCCGATAGAAGCGGAACTCGCCGATGGTGAAATCCTTGAGCTTGCCGACCCACACCTGCCAGAAGCCATGCAGATGTTTCTGTCGCTTGCTGTAGAGGGTCAGTGCGGTCAGCACCAAAAGGGCACCGCCGAATAAGAAGAGTGATTCAATTATTGTTAACATAGTGGGGCTCCTTGCCAGTTATGCTCTGAGATTATCAAAGAGCGATCTGCGGCACGAGCCGATTACGACTAAAGGATAAAGCCTTAGGAGACCGAAATGGATCATGGTCTTACCCCGCTGGTGCAGTTCCTGTCTGATACTGTGCCCTTTGATACCCTGCCACAAGAGGCGAGAGAGCGGTGCGCCGCCAGTATTGAGATCGCCTACGCCAGTCGCCGTGACCGGATGATCGAGTTTGACCCGGCCAACCCCTGCCTCTACCTCATCGCCAGTGGCGTGTTTGAGCTGCGCAGCAAGGAGGGCGAACTGCTGGCTCGTCTGGACAGCCACCAGAGCTTCGGCTTCCGGGCGCTGCTCACCGGCGAGCCTACCGCCGCCGATATCCACATCATCGAGGATGGCCTGCTCTATCTGATTCCTCAGGTGATGTTTGATGAACTTCGCTATCACCATAAGGAGTTTGAGCGCTTCTTCAATCGACAGCATGGCCAACGCATCCGCCTGGGGGAGCGTTACGACAGCCACAGGCACACCAACTCCATGAAGCTGGCCAAAGTGATGAGTGCCAATGTGGTCAGTGGTGAAAGCCAGATGAGCATCGCCGAGGCCGCCGCCAAGATGAGTGAGCACCGCATCTCCTGCCTGCCCATCACCGAGGATGGGCGGATCATCGGCATTCTGACCGACAGAGATCTGCGTAACCGGGTGTTGGCCAAGGGGGTCGAGGTGACCACCCTGGTCAGTGAAGTGATGACCGCCGATCCCCTGTGCGCCGAACCTCAATCCACCTGGTTTGATGCCCAGCTGATGATGACCCGCTACAACATTCATCACCTGCCTGTGGCCGAGAGTGGCAAACTGGTGGGCTTGGTGACCAGCAATGATCTGATGCGTCAGCTGGACTCGGATCCGGCGTTGATCATCAAGCAGCTGAACCGCTGTAAAGATCTGGACGCCCTGGTGCGGGTGATGGAAGGGGTGCCGAATCTGGTCAAGGCTCAGGTGGCCGCCGATGTTTCCGCCGAACAGGTGGGCCGATTGCTGACCGCCATCTCTGACCGTCTGACCGAAAGGCTGATCAATCTGGCCAAGGAGGAGCTGGGGCCGGCCCCCATCAACTGGTGCTGGCTGGCATTCGGCTCTCAGGCGCGCATGGATCAGGTGGTGGGATCCGATCAGGACAACGGGCTGCTGCTCGCCAAGGAGCCCGATGAGGAGGAGCGCAGCTACTTCCTCAAGCTGGCGGAGTTCGTCTGCCTTGGGTTGGATCGCTGTGGTCAGACCCTGTGCAAGGGCGAAGTGATGGCGATGAACCCCAAGTGGTGTCTCTCCATGGAGGGGTGGACGCAGCAGTTTGACCGCTGGATTCTCGAGCCTGAGCCGATGGCGGTAATGCACAGCTCCATCTTTTTCGACATCCGCGGCATCGCCGGAGACCTGGCACTGGCGAAACAGCTTCAGCACTATGTGGTGCACCAGGCCAGTCAGTCGGACTTTTTCCTGACCTATCTGGCGCGCAACAGCGTCAGCCGCCGTCCGCCTCTTGGATTCTTCCGTCAGTGGGTGCTGGACAAGGACGGCGAACAGAAGGAGGGGGTGGATCTCAAGCATCGGGGGCTGGCCATCGTCAACGA
Source organism: Ferrimonas futtsuensis DSM 18154 (assembly GCF_000422645.1). GTDB lineage: Bacteria > Pseudomonadota > Gammaproteobacteria > Enterobacterales > Shewanellaceae > Ferrimonas > Ferrimonas futtsuensis. The sequence continues at coordinate 66,383 of NZ_AUGL01000017.1, read as the reverse complement.
CATCGGCCGGTTGTATGCCCTGGCGTGTGGCAGTGACGAGGTGGAAACCCCCCGGCGTCTCAAGGCGGCGATGGAAGCGGGTCTGCTGACCCGTAGGGACGCCCTCAACATTGCCGATGCCCTGGAGTTCATTCGCCAGCAGCGGCTGGATAACCACGAACGCCAGTGGCAGGCGGGGGAGGGGGCCAGCAACTACCTCGAGCCGCGCTCCCTGTCTCAGTTAGTGCGTCACCAGCTCAAAGACGCCTTCGTGGTGGTGGGGCAGGCTCAGGATGGGGTGAAGCTCAAATATGGGAAGCAGCTGTGAGCCTGCTCAGCAGCAGGTTGTGGCGCTGGCGCTGGCAGGCCTGGCGCTGTGCTGAAGCGGTGCCTGCCACAGACTGTATCGGGGCACGTTTCCTGCAGTTGCCCCTGTTGGCACTGGATCTGGAACTGACCGGCCTTAACCCTAAAGAGGATGAGATCGTCAGCATCGGCGCCGTGCCCATCGAGGCGGGACGCATCCAGTGTGGCCAAGCCTTCTATCAGTTGGTGAAAGCCACCGCCAGCGTCGGCCACTCGGCCACCATCCACGGCATTGTCGATGGTCAGCTGGAACAGGCTCTGACGTTGTCAGGTGCCCTTGAGCGTCTCTGGCCTCTGCTGGAGGGCAAGATCCTGGTGTGTCATAACGCCGAGCTGGATCTGGCGTTCCTCAGCCGGGCTTTGAAAGAGTGTGGGGTGTCTGATGCGCCACTGCTGGCGGTGGACACACTGGAGTTGGAACAGCGCCGGCTGCTGCGCCAGGGCAAACCCCTGGCGGCCGGGGATCTCACCCTGGCAGCCTGCCGGGACCGCCATGGCTTGCCCTACTACCAGGGCCACGATGCCCTGGTGGATGCCCTGGCCTGCGCCGAACTGTTGCTGGCGCAGGCTGGTGCCATGGGCGGTAATCCGGGACTGGGGGAGCTGTTGGGGCCCTGAATCAGGGGGAGGGGGTCGACGCATCCGTCATGATGGCGTCGGACTCAGACTCACCCGTGGGGGCCTCCGGCGCAGCTGCGGGTTTGGCGGAGGCGTTTTCCTGAACGGCAGCCGCCGATTTGGCGTCTGAAATGGCCTGGCGCTGCGCGAGAAGCTGATGCTTCAGCATCGCGATGGCCTGGGTGACAGAGTCTGTCTGCTGATCCTGGGCCAGATTGCGTCGGTCCACACCGTCCAGTGCCTGGGCAATTTTATGCAGCCTGCCTTCGGCTCTGAGCACAAAGGCCTCAAAGTCCTCGTTGTCCATGGCGCGCAGGTGGCTGACCATCTGGGCTATGTGGCGGCTGTGGTCCAGTTCAAATTCGGCTTTGGCGACCGCCTGGGCGATGGCGAGGGAGTTTCTGGGATCGGCGGCGATCACTGACTTGGCCATCTCCAGGCTGGCAACCGTGCCCTGAAAGCTGATGGGAACGATCTTGGCCATGCGGTTGCGTTTCATCTGTTCCAGCTGCTTGACCAGGGCGCTCAGCTCGCGCTTTTCGACGGTTTTCACCTCCAGAGCCTGCAGCAACAGCAACAGCTCGGCCTGCTCTTCCCGGGCATCCTCCAGATCACCGTCGGCCACATCCTCCAGCATATCCTCCAGGGTCGCCTCGGCGCGCTGCATCTCTCGAGCGTAGAAGGAGGCGGCGTCCAACTTATCCAGAATCGCCATCATCTCCAGGGTCGGAGCCAGCTGCTTTTCTGCGGTCTGACGAATCAGGTTGGCACTGTCCAGGGCGGTGTTGGCCTGGTTGACGGCCAGCAGGATATCCTCAACGTCTCCCTCGTCCGCTTCGGCGGGGGTATAGCGGATGTCGTCAAACTCCTCCCGGGCTTCCTCCAGTGCCTCTTTGGCCGCCTTCACCTGGTCCGGGGCAAATCGGCTGAGATCCAGGGCATTGAGCGCGGAGAACCTGGACTCAAGTTGTTCAAGGTGTGACTGGGCATTGAGATAGTGCTCGGTGGCCTGGGCTTGGGCCTGCTGCTGTTCCACCAGTTTCGGGGTGCTTTGGCAGCCGCTGAGCAGCAGAGAGAGGATGAGGGCGCTCTGGGGCAGAGGGTGTTTCATGGGAGCCGAGTTCCTTTTGGGGCTTTTAGTGCAGAGCGACATTGTCGGTGCTGCGCCCTGGAAACTTTAGTCCTGGCTGTTTGATTCCTGGCCATACGGAGACAGATTTTCTCTGATTTGTGACCTGGCGGTCATCTTGCTGATAATTCGCGAATTTTTTCAGAAAAAATTCGGTAACAGTTTCCCTCTCTGGCGCCTGGGAGGTTCATTGCTAGGATATAGAATAGATAAGTCAGCAGTTTGGAGGTGCCTATGGCCTTACCCTGGATCCTGGCGGCCCTGGCCGGTGGTCTGGCTGCGGCAGATTACAAGCGCAGTCGTGAGAGGACGCGCCAGCGACGCTACCATGAGCGCAGTCGTTCGCCACAGCTCAAATTGCGTCCCAGTGAGTGGGATGAGGGCAAGGCCAGGGTCGATCCTCAGCCCGGGTCGCTGGTGGCCTGTCATGTGTTTGGTGCGGTGGAGCACGTCGGTGTGTGGGTGGCCCGAGACCAGATTGTGGAACTTCACGGCAGCGGCCTGGTTCGGGTGGTGTCTCCCAGACGTTTCATCCATGGCCGCAGCGGACGCAAGCTGTTTGTCTGTGTGGATCGTCACCACAGGCCGTTGATCGTGCCTGGTGCTGTGGAGAGGGCCGCGACGGCACTCTATCAGTACCGCGAGTATGACCTGCTCAGGGACAACTGCTACCGCTTCGTCTGGTACTGCCTGACCGGTGAGCAGCGCAGTTTCGACAGCTTTGGCGGCCTGAACCGGGCACTGGCGACACTGCATGACAGCGATCTCTATTGGGATGCGGCTCGCGTAGATGTTGTCTGAACAATAGGATGCGGCAAAAAAAACGGCGCCCATGGGCGCCGTTTCCGTTTTCAGAGATTACTGCTTTTCGGCCAACTGGGCTTTGGCGGCGGCCACGGCCGGAGCGATCAACTCAAGGCCGGTCTGCTCGCAAGGGGGCAGCTCGGCATCGCAGCGGTTCACCGGGGTGACCCGGTCACCCCATTTGATCACTGCGGCGGCGGAGGTGAGGCCGGCACCGAAGGCGCAGGAGAGCAGGGTGTCTCCAGGCTGGATGCGGCCCTGTTCCAGGGCGTCGCACAGGGCGATGGGCACAGTGGCCGCCGAGGTGTTGCCGTAGTTCTCGATATTGATGAACGCCTTCTCGGCAGGCAGGCCCATCTTGCCGATCAGGGTGTCGATGATGCGCACATTGGCCTGGTGTGGCACCACCAGATCCACAGCCTCCAGCGGGGTGTTGCTCTCGGTGAGTACCTTCTTGCCCAGGGAGGACATGCCGGCGATGGCCCGCTTGAAGATCTCCCGCCCCTCAAACTGGAACTGGAAGTCGGTGGCATCCTCGCTCCAGCGGTCCATGTCGCTGCCGAACGCGTCCACCTTGAGGATGTCACGAGCCTGGGGATCGTTGTTCATGGCGTAGCTCAGGACGCCGGTTGGCTCTTCGCTCTCAACCGCTTCCAGAATCACCGCACCGGCGCCGTCTCCGAAGAGGACGGCGGTGTCTCGCTGCAGCCAGTTCAGCAGGAAGGTGAGGCGCTCGGCGCCGATCACCAGAATCTTGCGGCTCTGACCGCTGCGGATCTGGGCGGTGGCCAAACCCAGCGCATAGAGGAAGCCGGAGCAGGCGGCGTTGATGTCAAAGGCGGCACACTGGGCGCCAACTTCCGCCTGCACGGTGGCGGCGATGTTGGGCACCAGGGTGTCCGGCGTGGCACTGCCGAGGATGATCATATCCAGATCGCTGCCTTCGAGGCCGGCGGCGGCCAGGGCGTGTTTGGCGGCGACGGTGGCCATGGCTGAGGTGCTGACGTGGCTGATGTGACGCTGGCCGATGCCGGTGCGGCTGCGGATCCACTCATCTGAGGTATCCATAAAGGTGGCCAGGTCGTCATTGGTCAGGGTTGCTGGGGGCAAACACTTACCCCAGCCGGTAATCTGGGCATGTAGCATGAACGCTCTCCAAAAAGCACGGGGTGTGGTCAACTGGTCACACCACCACTCGGAATTGCAGCATCATACCAGCGGTGAAGGAGGATGTCCCCCCCGAGGCGTGATAGTGCAACGGGGCTCGCGGCCCCGTCCATTATTGTTGATTATTGACGTGCTCCTGCACCAGGCGTTCAACGCCGGACTTAGCATGCAGGATGTGGTTGGTTAGAAGGGTAGTCGCTTCTTCAATCTTGCCCTGGCGGCACAACTCGAGCAGCTCACGATGCTCGTTTTCCGCCCTGGGGATGCCGCCGGTCAGCAGCAACTGCAGCCGGATGTAGCGGTCGGAGTTGGTGTTGAGGCTCTTCACCACCTCCATTGCCTGGGGACGGTTGGCACCCAGGTAGAGGGCCGAATGGAACTGGGTATTGAGTTCGCTCCACATGTTGATGGCGTTCTCTTCCCGAAATGCGGACTCCAGTTGCACCAGCACCGCTTCGGCGGCGTCCAGTTGAGCCTGGGAAAGGTTGGGAATCGACTTGGCCAGCAGGTCTGGCTCGATGAGGGCGCGCAGTTCAAACAGTTCGCTGGCCTGCTCGGCGGAGAGTTCGGTGGCGGTGGCGCCCTTGTGCGCTTCGAACTTCACCAAGCCTTCGGCTTCCAGCTGAACCAGGGCTTCTCGTATGGGAATGCGGCTGACGTTCAGCTCTTCGGCCAGTGCACTCTGCCTCAGAGGCTCACCGGCCTTGATGTCGCCGGAGAGGATCTTCTCACGTAAAACCTCCACCACCAGTTGGGTACGGGTCTTGTGAACAATGGGAGTGGCCTGACTCATAGTTGCTTACTTATTGATTACACAAACTATAGGGTAACTACTTTAACTGAGATTGAAAAGCCGCAGGCCCGTTGCCGGGCCTGGGTGTGGGCCTGGTCAGTAACGCAGCTGAGGGGTTGTGCTCCGATCACTGAGGTGTTGGGGCAACAGGCTCTGGGGCAGGTTTTGCCAGGCCAGGGGCCGGGTGAAGCGCTTGATCGCTTCTGCGCCCACCGAGGTGGACTGGCTGTGGGTAGACGCGGGCCAGGGACCACCGTGCTGCATGGCGTGGCACACTTCGACGCCGGTGGGCATCTGGTTGGCAATAAGCCGACCGACCCGATAGGCCAGTTCCATCACCAACGTCCGCTCATCCTGCATCTCCGGCTCGGAGCCATGGACAGAGGCGGTGAGCTGGCCGGGCAGGGTACGTATGGCCTGCAGCAGCTGCTCCCGACCGTCGAAGGTCACCACCAGGGTACAGGGGCCAAACACCTCCTCCAGCAGGTCCGGGTTGGCCAGCAGGGTGTCCCCCCTGCAGCTGGCGACCAGGGCCCGGCTCTGGTTGGCCTGGGTACAGGGTTGCCCTTGGGTTACCAGGGTGACGCCCTCGGAGGAGATCAGCTGGTCGGCCGACTCGGCATAGGCCCGGGCAATCCCCGGGGTCAGCATGGTGCCGGGTCCTTGCTGTTCAATCAGGTTGGAGAGCCTGGTCAGGTAGCGCTCGCCGCCTGCGCCTGTGATCATCAGCACCAGCCCCGGACTGGTGCAGAACTGGCCCTGGCCCATCATCATCGACCCGTGCTGCTGCTCGGCCAGGGCTTCGGCGTCCTGTTCCAGCTTCTCAGGCAGCAGCAACTGAGGATTGAGGCTGCCCAGTTCACCGAAGAAGGGGATGGGCTGGGGGCGACCGGCGGCGATCTGGCTCAGCACCTGACCCACCTTGAAGGAGCCGGTGAAGCCGACGGCCTGGATGGCTGGCGCCCTGACCAGATCCTGAGACAACCGGGGGGATTGGCCTTGAAGCAGGTTGAAGACGCCACGGGGAGCGCCCACTTTCTCCATGGCGGCCAGCATGGCTCTGGCCACCAGCTCTGTGGTGGCCGGATGGGCTGGATGGCCCTTGACCACCACCGGGCAGCCGGCGGCCAGGGCTGAGGCGGTATCCCCGCCGGCGGCGGAGAAGGCCAGGGGAAAGTTGGATGCGCCAAACACGGCCACCGGCCCCAGGGGCAGGTGATCCAGCCGGATATCCGGTTTGGGCAGGGGGTGGCGATCCGGCTGGGCCAGGTCGATGATGGCCGGTTGTTTGGGCTCGCGCAGCTGCCGGGCAAACAAGCGCAGCTGACCACAGGTGCGGCCGCGCTCACCGTTAAGTCGCGCCTCGGGCAGGGCGGTTTCCCGAGTGGCGACCCGGGTCAGGGTTTCACCCAGAGCGTCGATGGCCTCGGCCATCGCCTCCAACAACTGGGCGCGTTGCTCTGCTGACCACAGCCGATACTCCATAAAGGCGCAATCGGCGGCGTTTACCGCAGCCTCAAGCTCCCCGGTGCTGGCGTCGCAAAAATGCCAGGGAAGGGGTTCGTTGCGCTCCGGGTCAAAGCTGGAGAATCCCCCGTTGGGTTCTCCTACCCACAGGCCGTTGATTAGATGCTGTCCTGATATCTGGTTCATATATATTCCTTAGAGAACCTGGAAGCCGAAGGCGTAGGGATCGTCGTCATCCACGGTAATGGTGTTGTGGCCGGTCACCCGGGCCCAGCCCTGAATGGAGGGCTGGATGGCGGGGTAGGGACCCACTTCGGTGGTGGCTTCCACCCGGCCGATAAACTGGCTGCCGATGATGGACTCGTGCACATACTGTTCCCCGGTATCCAGCAAGCCTTTGGCGTGGAGCTGGGCCATGCGGGCACTGGTACCTGTGCCGCAGGGGGAGCGGTCTATGGCCTTCTCTCCGTAGAACACCGCGTTGGCACCGTCGGAATCGCCATGGAGCGGCTCTCCGGTCCAGAGCACGTGGGAGATCCCCTGCACCGTGGCATCCAGAGGGTGAACGCAGTCCAGCGTCTGTTGGGCGATTTGGCGCACCAGGGGGCTCCAGCGCAGGATCTTCTCGGCGCCCCAGTGACGCAGGCCGGGATAGTGGCGTTGTGGGTCGACGATGACATAGTAGTTGCCGCCGTAGGCGACATCCACGGTGAGATCGCCCAGTCCCGGTACGCTCAGGGTGACCTCTCTGTGGGCTAGGTAGCTGGCGATATTGGTCAGCCTGACCCAGTCAACCTTGCCGGCGCTTTGTTGGTAGCGCACCTGCAGCTGCCCGGCAGGCACATCCAGACGCAGCTCCCCCGCTACCCTGGGGGTGATCAATCCCGCCTCCAGGGCGGCGGTGACGGTGCCTATGGTGCCGTGGCCACACATGGGCAGGCAGCCTGAGGTCTCAATAAACAGGATGGCGGCATCAGCCTGCTCAGAGCAGGGGGGATAGAGGAAGGCGCCGGACATCATGTCGTGGCCCCGGGGTTCAAACATCAGAGCCCGGCGAATCCAGTCATGATGCGCCAGAAAATCCTGGCGCTTGTCACTCATGGTCCTGCCCTTGAGGTTGGGGTGGCCGCTGGTGACCAGTCGCACCGGGTTGCCGCAGGTATGGGCATCGATGCAGGCAAAGGTTCCCTTTAACATGGCGCCCTCCTCAGTCCAGATTGAATTGACTCAGATCGGGCCGGGTGGCGATGGCGTCTTCATACACCTTGGTGACCCGTTGCCGCTCGGCGCCGGAGAGGGGCAGCCTGGGGGCCCGTACGTTCTCGCTGCCCCGTCCCGCTAACTGCTCGGCAAACTTGATGCACTGCACCAGGTGAGGAACCGTGTCCAGTCGCAACAGCGGCAGGAACCAGCGCCAGATCTCCCTGGCCTGGTCATAGCGACCGGCTCGTGCCAGCTTCATGATGGCCACAGATTCTCTGGGGAAGACGTTGGTCAACCCGGAGATCCAGCCGGTGGCGCCCAGCATCAGGCTTTCCAGGGCGATGTCGTCGACGCCGCAGAACACGATGAAGCGATCGCCAAACTGGTTATGAAGCTCGGTGATGCGGCGGGTGTCTGTGGTGGACTCCTTGATGGCGACGATGTTGGCCTCCTGGGCCAGTATCTGGGTCATCTCCAGGTCCACATCCACGCCATAGGTCACCGGGTTGTTGTAGATCATGATGGGCAGGGCGGTGGCCCGGGACACCTGCTGATAGTGATACAGGGTCTCCTCACGGTTGGCACGGTACACCATGCCGGGCAGCAGCATGATGCCGTCCACTCCTAGCTTTTCCGCGTCATTGACGAAGCTCTTGGCAAACTCCGTGGTGGTTTCGGCGCAGCCGCTGATCACCGGAATCCGGCCTGCGGCCACTTCCACCGTGTGCTTGAGAAAGGCCCGTTTCTCCTGTGGGCTCAGGGAGCAGTTCTCGCCCACTGTGCCCAGGGCGATGACACCGTCGATGCCATCGTCAATCAGCTGATTGAGCATGCGGGCATTGGACTCAAAATTGATGCTGCCGTCGTCGCGGAACTGGGTGGAGATGGCTGGATAGACGCCGTTCCAGGTTACTTTCATGGGGATCCTTCCTTATTGTTTTCCATAGTACCGGTCTGAAAATCATCATGACCGATATGTATATTGTATGCAATGTCGAAATTTATGTTACTTTAAGGTTAACGAATCGACAAGGATCGGGGAAGATAGCTGTTGAGGCTGTTTATGGAGAGGGTCTCTTCGGTGGCGGTGTCAATGCTGCCGAAGGACACGCTGCACTTAGGATGTGGAGGCAAGGGAATGAAGTTTGATATGCCGAAGGAGCTGGCCCTGGAGGGGATCACCACCCTGGACGCTCATACCGAGGGCGAGCCTCTGAGGATCATTACCGGAGGCTACCCGCCTGTTTTTGGCCGGACGCTTTTGGAGAAGCGCCGTTACCTGGCCGAACACCTGGACCAGTACCGCACCCTGCTGATGCATGAGCCCAGAGGTCATGCAGACATGTATGGGTGCCTGATCACCGAGCCGGTGACGCCGGGAGCGGACTTTGGCGTGCTGTTTCTCCATAACGAGGGGTATTCCAGCATGTGTGGCCACGCCATACTGGCGGTCACCCAGGTGGCGGCCAAATGCGGTGTCATAAAGGTAAGTTCGACCCCCAGAGAGATCAGAATCGATGCCCCCGCAGGCCTGATTCGCGCCCGAATCTGGCAGGAGCAGGGGCAGATTAAATCGGACTTTCTCAACGTGCCCTCCTGGGCGGAATCCCTCAATGGCTGTGTGGATGTGGCGGGGTTGGGGCCGGTGGAGTACGACATCGGTTTCGGCGGGGCCTACTATGCCTATGTGGATGCCGACGCACTGGGGCTCGATTGCAGTGCAGACAATATCGCCGCCCTGATTCGCCACGGCAGGGCGATCAAGCAAGCGGTGATGACCAGCCACGGCTTCAGCCACCCTCAAGAGGAGGACCTGGGGTTTCTCTACGGCACCATCTTCACCTCAGCCTGCTGCGCCTCTGGTCACCACAGCAAACATGTGTGCGTGTTCGCCGACGGTGAGGTGGACCGCAGTCCCACCGGAACCGGGGTGGCGGGGCGCGTTGCCCTGCTGTATGCCAAGGGGGAGGTGGAGTTGGGTCAGACTCTGATCATTGAGAGTATCGTCGGCGGCCGGATGACGGTCACCGCCACCGAGTCGATGGCGTTCCACGGCAAGCAGGCGGTGCTGCCCAGGGTCGGCGGCAGGGCCTGGATAACCGGGACTCACCGATTTGTGCTTGAGCCCTCGGATCCCTTTAGCCAAGGCTTTTTCCTGAGGTGAGCATGAGCGAGAGCATCATTGTCATAGGTGGCGGTGTCATCGGTTTGAGCCTGGCCTGGGAGCTGCAAGCGCAGGGAGCCCGTGTCACCGTGCTGGAGCGTGATGAGCCCGGGCGCGGTGCCTCCTATGGCAACGCCGGCCACTTTGCCACCGAGCAGGTATTTCCTCTGGCCGATCCGGCGCTGCTGCCCCAGATCCCGCGGATGTTGCTCGATCCCCTGGGGCCGTTTCGAATCAAGCTGAAGTACCTGCCCAGGGTGCTGCCCTGGATGCTGAGGTTTCTGTTTAACATGACCTCTTCGCGCCGTCGCCAGAACCAGCGGGCCCTGAGCGCCATCAATGGCCGGGCGATCGCGGACTGGCGGACTCTGCTGGCCTCCATTGGCGCAGAGCCGCTGCTGAGTGAGCGCGGCAGTCTGTTGGTGTTCGAGTCCACGGCTAATGATGAACAACAACGGATGGCGGACGGCTTCCGTCAGGCCGGAGTCCGGGTTGAGTGGCTCGATGCCCGGCAGCTCCATGAGTTGGAACCTGCCCTGTCCCCCTCCTTGACTGGCGGCTTGCTGTTTCCCGATACCGGCCACAGCGTCGATCCCTTCGCCATCTGCCAGGCCCTGGTGGACGCCCTGAGAAAGGAAGGGGTGGGTTTTGTCCAGGGGGAGGCCCGGTCCATCGATGTCACCGGCTCGGTCACACTCAAAGGGGGAGGGCAACTTCAGGCGGACAAACTGGTGGTGTGCGCCGGGGCCTGGTCCCGGCCTCTGGCCGCCCAGCTTGGGCACCGGGTGCCCCTGGATACTGAACGCGGCTACCACCTGATGATCCGCGGAGAGAGCGGACTGAGTCGCCCGGTATCCAGTGCCGAGCGCAAATTCATTGTCACCCCGATGGCTGGCGGAACGCGGCTGGCGGGCACCGTGGAGTTCGCCGGGCTGCAGGCGCCCATGAACCCCAGACGCGCCGAGATCCTGTTGCCCCACGCCAAGGCTCTGCTGCCGGCAATAACCGGGCAACCGGGAGAGCCCTGGATGGGGTTTCGCCCATCGCTGCCGGATTCCCTGCCTGTGCTGTCGGCGTCCAGTTCGCCTAAGGTGTACTTCAGCTTTGGCCACCAGCATCTGGGGCTTACCCAGGCGGCCACCAGTGCCCGTCTGATGTCCGCATTGATGCTGGGCCGCTCCCCACACGTTGACCTTGCCCCATACCGCATCGACCGCTTCTGTTGAACGGTGCCGGCCAATGGGTCGAGGTCCGTTTGATTGCGGGCCTCAATGTTGTTTTCCGGCAACACGCTCTCACATCCCCCAATGCGGCATGTGGGTTCGCTCCTGTGCCACAGTGAACTCTGGGACGAGCGCCAGATCCCGAATCCACGTTCTTCTAATCAAATACCCAAATCAATTCCTCTTATTATGAGGCGTTAGCCATAGGAGACTGCTATTCTCACTAGTGAGTTCTGATAGGACAAGGAGCGTCTCGTGTCAGAAGCCTTTATCGCGGATATGCGTAGGCAAGACAGCCTTTCTAACCCTGCCTGCATCGGTTTCTTCAGAGACTGGAGCCGGTCATGAACCTCTTTGCTCCCCCTGATGTTGATCAGCTGCTCTGTCTGGGACAAGAGCGCCTTTGTATTTCCGGTGGCCCCTGGCTCTGTACCGGCGTACTCAGCCTGGATGAGATGGCACCCGAGCTTAAAGCGCAGTGTGTGTCGGACGGCATTTGCACCCAGGCCCTGCGTGGATACCGCTTTGTTGGTGCCGATGGCCAGGCGGTGTTTCTCTGGACCGACTGTCCCCGGGAGAGAATTCAGGTGGGGGGAGGACCCTCTGTCAGCGGCTAACCCCTAAGACCGACTGCGCTGAAGCCTTCTATTACAACTTTCCTTGGTCGGTTTGGCCCATCTGGCCTAGTCTCATTCCTTGCGGTACACGAACTTCCCATGTTGGCCCATTTCTGGATTCGCAACCCAAGGAGCAGAACCATGAAACATTCTCTCTGTATGGCTGTTGCTGTGTTGACCTGCCTGGTTACTTTGCCCACGTCGGCGAAAGAGCAGGGAGCGGGTAATCATCTGGTGCTGAACCTGGTTGGGTCCGGTGACATGTATCAGAGTACGGTTCCGGACATCGACGGGGATGGCTTGGATGATGATGCCATCTGCTTCGATGTGCAGTTGATGGACGCCCACAACCGCCGCCACATCGGCACGGCAACGGATTGTCTGTCGCACGTGACGCCGGTGGGCACGGGTGTTGCCCTGGTGGGGACCACCTACTTTCATCTTCCTCAAGGGACCCTGGTCACTCGGGGGAACACCTCGGTACAACCGACCCTTCAAAACACCATGACGCCGTCGGGGCAGGCGGTCACCCATGTCACAGGAGCGGCAGGAACCGGTAATGCCATCCTGTGGGGCACTGGCCGTTTTGCCGGGGCCATGGGAACCGTCAGGCTGTCTGGTATGGTGGACATGACCAGTTTTGCCGGAAATCCGGGCGATCCCATCGCATTCGATTGCCTCTTTGTGATCGACCTTTACTGATGGCCGCAGGGGAAGCTGGTCTGAGGGCTGACGGCGCCTATATGGCGATGTTGGCCTGACTCAGGGTCAGTAACCCTGCCTAATTCGGCTTGGATTTTAATCACCTGTCCGGGAGTGGCAATGCTCAGCTTCACCCTCTACTCCGAAACCGATGCTCCGAGCGAGAGCAAGCCTTTGCTGGCGGGCTCTCGCAGGGAGTTCGGCATGATCCCGAACCTGCATGCGGTGATGGCGGAATCTCCGCAGCTGTTGCAGGCCTACAAGATGACGCACCAGCTGTTTTGTGCGTCCAGCTTCAATGATGCGGAGCGCACCGTGGTCTGGCAGACCATCAACGGTTTTCATGAGTGCCACTACTGCCTGCCGGCCCATACTGCCATTGCTCATGGAATGGGGGTAGAAGCGGGGCTTATCCAGGCACTGAAGGCTGGCGTGCCTCTTCAGGACCCCAGATTGCAGCTGCTCAGGGAGACCACTCTGGCCCTGGTTCGCGAGCGTGGCAGGCTCAGCGAGGCTCAGCGCCAGGCCTTTCTCAGTGCCGGGTTCAGTAAGGCAAATCTGTTGGATATGGTGCTGGCCATCGGCCAGAAAGTGATGAGCAACTACACCAATCACTTGGCGCATACGCCCCTGGACAAGATATTTGAACCCTACAGTTAGCCTTGAGCACAATGAAAAAAGAGTGGCGACCCAACCGCTTTCAGGTACACTGCGCACCCCGGCCACCACAGGGGTGAGCCGACTCATACAGAAGATGCCGATGCAGTTTACCGATCTGGGCCTCTCCCAGCCCCTCCTGGACGCCATAGAAGACCTTGGCTACGAGACTCCTTCTCCCATTCAGGCTCAGGCGATCCCAGCCGTCCTGGAGGGCCAGGATGTGATGGCCGCAGCCCAGACTGGTACCGGTAAGACCGCCGGCTTTACCCTGCCCATTCTGGAGCGTCTGCTTGGGGGCCAGCGGGTGCGGGGCAACAAGTGTCGCGCCCTGGTACTGACTCCTACCCGGGAACTGGCCGCCCAGGTGCAGGAGAGTGTCGATAACTATGGCAAGAACACTCCACTGCGCTCTGCGGTAGTGTTCGGTGGTGTGTCCATCAATCCACAGATGAAGGCGCTGAGTCGGGGCGTCGATATGCTGGTGGCGACCCCGGGTCGCCTGCTGGATCTCTATCAGCAGAATGCGGTGCGCTTTGATCAGCTGGAAGTTCTGGTTCTGGATGAAGCGGACCGCATGTTGGACATGGGCTTTATCCGCGACATCAAGAAGATTCTGGCCCTGTTGCCTGCCAAACGGCAGAACCTGCTGTTCTCCGCCACCTTTTCCGATGAGATTCGTGATCTGGCCAAGGGCCTGGTGCACAATCCGGTTGAGATCTCAGTCACTCCGCGCAACGCCGCCGCCAAAACCGTGGAGCAGGTGGTGCACCCGGTGGACAAGAAGCGTAAGCCTCTGGCCCTGGCCGAGCTGATCGGCAAGAACAACTGGCAGCAGGTGCTGGTGTTCACCCGAACCAAGCACGGCGCCAACCGCCTGACCCGCTACCTGGAAGAGTTCAAGATCACCGCTGCCGCCATTCATGGCAACAAAAGCCAGGGGGCGCGCACCCGGGCACTGGCGGACTTCAAGTCCGGTGCCATCCGAGTACTGGTGGCCACCGACATCGCTGCCCGTGGTTTGGACATCGACCAGCTGCCTCAGGTGGTGAACTTCGATCTGCCCCAGGTGGCAGAGGATTACGTTCATCGCATCGGCCGTACCGGTCGCGCCGGGGCCAGCGGTCATGCCATCTCCCTGGTCTGTCAGGATGAGCATGAGCAGTTGGTGGCCATTGAGCAGTTGATTCAGCGCCACCTGGACAGGGAGGTGCTGGAGGGGCACGCGCCTCACAATGCCCTGGCGGACTCCAAGCCCATCCGTCCACCTAAGAAGAAAAAGCCCAAGAAGCCGAAGAAGCCCACGGACTCTGTCGAGGGGGAGCAGCCCCCGGCCGACTCTAAAGCTGAACCCAAGCGTCCTCCCCGCCGCAAACCCCAGGGCGGTCGTCCAGGCGGTCAGCGTCCTCAGGGTAGCGATGGCGCCAAGGCTGCGCCCAAGCCCCGTCGTCGACGTCGGAAGCCACAGGCCAACGCCTGATCTGGTACGGACCGCCATCTCATTCCCCCTTGAACTACCCTTAATGGAGAGGCGTAGGAGCTGACAAAGGGGGCAGAGATGGCGGATTTCGTGGAGTGCATGAGGCTCAGGGCCAAGGCGGCGGAGGACATCTACTTCGCCGAGTACAATCGTAAGCTGATTGAAGCCCTGCATGAGAAGCAGGCCCGTGATCATGAACCCGGTGAACTCAAACACCCTGCCGATCAAGATGTGATTCACTCCGACAGGTGAGTTGACGGGTTAGAAGTTCCACCGCAATTGGCCGTACCACAGGGTGGCGGGCGACTGGCCAAACAGGCTGCTGTCGCTGCCATCGAAGTACTGCACCACTCCCAGCAGGCTCCATTCGTCGGCCAGGGAGTGGCTCAGGCTTGCGCCAAAAAACACGGATTCATCGTCGTAATAGCTGGCGGAGAGTACCAGCCGGGTCAGGGCGGTGAGATCCCATCCCAGTTCGCCATAGGTGGTGAGTTCGGTAAAGCTCAGGGTGCGGGCAGAGAGCGGCAACCTGAGATACTCCGCCGCCGAGGGGGCGGGCAGGGGATCGCTGATGTACAGCAGTGCCAGCCGGGCCAGCAGGTTACTCTGCCCGGCGAAGCTGTAATCGCTCTCCAGGCTGGTTACCCAGCTGGATGCCATCTGGGAAAGCTGTGGATCCGGCTGCTGAGGATCGAAATGGCTGATTTCGCCTCGAACGCCGGCGCCGCTTATGTCTGTGGCAAATCCCACCCCGACGACACGGTCGAGCCCGGACTTTCCTGCCAGCAACTGGCCATCCCAACCCTTCACATTGAACAGGTAGCGCAGGGCGTAGCTGTGACGGTCCGGATCGTCGTCTGGGCTGAACACCAGATTGAATTCGCTGGCGAAACCCAGTTGACGGCTGACCATCAGGGCATCGCTGCCGGGGCGTTCCTCGTAGTCAAAATCGTAGATGGAGTAGGCGTTGAACAGGTCATTGGGGTTCCACACCGTGGTCATGCCCCAGTTGATGCGAAAGCGCCCGCCCCTGAGTTGCCACCGCTCTCCCTGCCAGGTGGCGTAGAGACGATCGAAGCTGGAGGTGCCCAGCAGCGAGTCTCGTTCCAGCCAGTTGCCGGAGAGATCCCAGTAGCCGGGATCGGCGCCAATCAGGTCGCTGTAGCCGGGCTGTGAGAGGGCGTCGCTGTAGAGCAGGCGATTGCGCATCCCCAGGTTGAACTGCCACTGCTCCTGACTCCGGTACTCCAGATCGAACCTCTGATGCAGCAGGTGCTCGGTCAGACTGGGGGCCGCCTTTGGCTGGGTGACACTGGTCATCCCCTTGAGATAGCCAGACAACGACCAGGGAGATTGAGGTGTCAGACCGGGGATCTGCGCCTGGGCCAGGGACGGGAGCAGCAGCAGGGGCCAGACTCTCATTGAGGCCTGTCCTCGGTGATGCGGCCATCTTCCATCACCACCACCCGGCGGGCACGGGTGATCACCCGGGGATCGTGGGTGGAGAAGATAAAGGTGGTACCCTCCTGTCGATTGAGCTGCTGCATAATGTCCAGCAATTCAGAGGTGCTTTGGGCATCCAGATTGGCGGTGGGCTCGTCGGCCATCACAAACCTGGGGTTGGGGGCCAGGGCCCGGGCGACGGCCACGCGCTGCTGTTGTCCTCCGGAGAGCTTGGCGGGCCGTTTGTGCATGTGGGCCGTCAGTCCCACCCGATTCAGCAGAGACTCCGCCCGTTGCCGGCACTCGCTGGCGCTGTGGCCCTGGAGTTGCATCACAAATTCAACGTTCTCCAGTGCGGTCAGGACGGGGAGCAGACTGTAATCCTGAAAAATAAACCCGACCTGATCCCGGCGAAAGGCGATCAGCTCATCGTGGGTCAGGGTATCGATGCGCCGCCCATCGATGGTGACCTGGCCCCGAGTCGGGCTGTCCAACCCCCCGAGCAGGTTCAGCAGGGTGGTTTTGCCCGAACCGGAGGGGCCCATGATGGCCACAAACTCCCCCTGCTCTATGGTCAGGTCGACCTGATCCACCGCCTTAACGGGAAAGTCGGTGTTCGGGTTGTAGGTCTTGCAGAGCTGGTCGATGACTATGGTCATGGTCAGTGTTTCTCCGACATGGCGTCTACCGGTTGCTTGCGCAGTATCTGACGGGCGGGGTAGAGGGCTGCCAGCATTGCCGTCAGGGCTACGGTAACGAACACCATCAGGTACTCCGTCAGCTCCACCCTGGGGTAGAGCAGGGTGTCGACCCCGAAAGCGGCCAGCCCCTCGGCCATCAACTGCAGGTTGATGCCGGTGTGGGCCAGTATCATCATCAGCAGCGCACTGAGAATGACGCCCAGCAGGCCACCGGAGCAACCGAGCAGGGTGGTTTCCAACAGGATCAGCAGAAAGATGCGGCCTTTGGGCATGCCTACCGCCATCAGCATGCCAAACTCCCGGGTGCGTTCAAACACCGACATCAGCATGATGTTGATGATTCCCAGCCCCATGGCGGTGACATACACCCCCAGAATGATGCCGTTGCTGACGCCGCTCTGTGACAGGATCGACGCCAGCATCGGCTGTATCTCCCCCCAGGCGTCGATGCTGTTTCCCGGTGCGCTTTGGGACCGAAGGGCGTGGCGAACCCGGTCCAGATCGCGCTGATCCCTGAAGTCCGACTCAGTGAGGCGGATGGCAATCTCATGCACCCCTTCGAGGCCTGCCAGGGAGTGAAGATCGCTGCGGCGTACATAGAGGTTGTTGTCGTCGAACTGACTGGAGGGGGTCTGGAACAGCCCCCGAACCCGGAAGGCCGCGCCGGTGACGTCACCTGAGCGGTCGGAAAAGGTGATCACCACCTTGGACCCAAGCCTCAGTTTCAGACGCTCTGCGGTGCGGCGGGACAGCACCACCGGGTTGCGGCCTTGGTCGTCCAGCCATTGCCCCTCAACCAGGTGGCTGGCCACCGGGGTCACTTGTGCCTCGTCGGTGGGCGTGACGCCACGGATCAGCACGCCACGGGAACTGCGCGCCGAGGCAACCATTCCCTGAGTCAGAAAACGTGCAGAGACGGCGGCCACGTCCGGGTTGTGCCCCAGCGCGTTCAGAATCGGCTCGGGGTCAACTATGGTACGGCTTATCTCAGGGTTTTCCCGGTAGCCTGCCCGCTGCACCTGCAGGTGACTGGTCTGCCAGGCGATGGCGTTATCGATCATGTTGGCGTACATGCCGGTGAGAAAGCCCATCAGGGTGATCACCCCGGTCAGACCAAACACCATGGTGGCCAGCAGAATGCCGGTGCGAAGCGGGTTGCGCCACAAGTTGCGCCAGGCCAGCTTAATCAGCATCATCCCCCCCTTTGAGTGCATTGACCAGCTTGAGCCGGAGGATGCGTGTGATGGGGTAGATGAGGCAGAGAAGCAGCAACAACAAGATAATGGCTATCTGGTCGCCCACCAACTGGGCTGACAACACCATGGGCATGGTCGGCTCCCAACCCAGCTCCAGCATCATCCTGGCCGCATCGCCGCTCAACCTGATGGGGTGCCGGGTAAACCAGACAATCAGTGGCAGGGCCACCGTCAGGCCCATCATGATGCCCAGGGCGCCTATCAACAGGGATTCGATCAGCACCAGGGCGACCAGCCGAAGCCGGGTCATGCCGGTGGCCATCATCACCGCAAACTCCCGGCGACGCTCCAGGGTCATCATCATCAGGGTGGCAAACAGGCCAAACCCCACCACACCGTACAGCAGAAAGATCATGAACTGACCACCGGCACGGTCCATCTGGATCTGTTGGGCCATCTCCGGAGAGAGGGTCTGCCAATCCAGCACCCTCTGGTCTGGGTAGAGGCTGCTCAGTTGGGTCATCAGTTCTGGCAGAGCTTTAAGATCGGTGGGGTGAATCAGCCAGCTGCTGATCTGGTCACCGGCGCCGAACAGGCGCTGAGCACTGGCGAGTGGCAGGTAGGCGAGGGAAGAATCAAACCCCGGCATGGCGAACCGGATGATCCCGGCAACCTGAAACAGCCCGGCGGCGGTCTGTCCACGATACCCTTGGCCGTAGAGGGCCACTTCATCGCCTACCGACAGCTCCAGGTGCCTGGCCAGCCCCTCGCCGAGCAACACCTGCTCCGGCGCTAAATAGGCTCCCTCCACGACCCGGCTGGCCAATCCGGAATAGCGATCCTCCCGCAGGGGGGGAACGCCCATCACCAGAATCCCCTTGGAGGCGTGCTCTCCCGCAGCCAGGGCAAAGGCTTCCAGGCGTGGCAACACCATGGTGACCTGGTCAAGGGCCAGGGCTGGGGCAATAAAGGGGGCGCTACCGGGCAGCAGGTGGTCAATGCTGTGGCTTTGCTGGAATTCTGGATGCTGGATCTGTATCAGCCCGGTGGAGAGGCGGGCGGCGTTGTCGATGTTGCTGTCGTAGGTGCCCTCCTGCAGGCTGCGGGTCAACAGCGACAACAGCAGCGCCAGGGCCAGGGCGGACGCGGTGAGCAGGGTACGTCGCTTCTGTCGCCACAGATTTCGCCATGCCAGCAGCAGCAACATGGGTTAGTCCCTTAGCTGCTTCATTTGGGACTGGGAGAAGAACGCGTCGTCTATGGCGAAGTCGAACTCGGCCTGATGGGTCTCTATTCGGGTGAGCTGGCCGGGCTTGTCTGCGGGGATCATCTCCATCAGGGTGGCAATCTGGCGCCCGCCGAGGGTCTGGACCTCTGAGGTGGTGAGTGTGTTGACCAGTTCGTCAAATTCGTCATAGAACTCAACCCGGCGTTGCAGAAAGCTCTCTTTTGCAATCCACAGCTTGACCCTGGACCAGACCACCGGCGCCTCTTCCCGGGCGACGGCGTCGATAACCCAGCAAGGTTTATCTTCGATGGGGGCCTCACCCAGCAGTTGGTGCCGGTAGTCCACCACTATCGAGGACTGATTGATCAGGTCATCATTAGTGAAATCCGACCCCATCCAGGACTGGCCAAGCATCGAGGGGGCAATCTTGATGACTCTTTCTATGCCCGGAACCCAGTTCCACATCTCCCGATAACGCCGCAGTGAGGCACTGCCCTTGTCTTTGGCCGGTGCGGTAACCAGCACCAAAGAGAGATCCTGTCCCTTGGTCCAGCTCTTCATGGTCATGGTGCGCTGCCATTGTGGTCTGACGATGGTCATGGTCATCTCGGAGTAACTGGACTCTCCGCGCATCTGCTGATCGGATTGACGGACAATCTCCAGGGCGTCCATGGCCAGGGATGGCATGGGCCAGCCCAGCAGCAAGATGAGTAGCAACCGATGCATGAGTCCTCCTGAAATGAGGGCGGTAGGATTTGTGCCTGACCCAGGGCCGGTGTTTGCCGAGTCCCACCCTGGATCGGCAATCCGATTCGACCTGCTATGACCAATATACTGATATGCAGGCACTTTGGTCCATAACCCCAGTGCGAAAAAGCACCAAGTTAAGAGCGGCTAAAAACACACTTAATCACATTGTCTTTATTGGATACTGTGGTTAAACTGAAATGCTTTCGTCAAATCGACCATATAATTCAAGCGCAGGTGAATGGGTGAGGCATGCTTTGCTTCGCCAAAGTGAGGTCGTCGCTGAAATATCTCTTGCCGAAATCCGCATTGTGCGACTGAAAATTGTCGTTGACCGCCAGTTTTGGATTGATGCCTTAATTATTTGCTGGCACTAAATTAGCTTACTTTAATTTAGAATATTCACTATTAGCATTATGTTGGCTGATAAATTTATGAATTTCTAACGCGGGCCCCATGTTCTATTGCTTGTGGTAATCCTCTATTGCCACAGTGATCTTGCATAACCCGCACAGCTAAAAAACCAACGCGAATTGGCGCATCTTGTTGTTTTACAAGAATAATTCCTTGGTTTTTGGCGTTGGCGTGGTTACCCGGTGAAAAAGAATAAATATTCTTTATGTGAGCTGCTAAATTAATTGATGAGCAGGATCTGACATAAAGGAATAAGGGCATTGGTTTAAATTGAAATGACGAGTGGATATTTCCGCGAGTCAGCCTGAAGATTCCAGATATAAGGACTGTGAAAATGGTACCTATGGGTTATATGGCCAAGCGTATAATCGCTAAGCCAGATTGGTTAAAAAACGCAAATGTAAAAAAGCTTTTCTCAGTCAGTGGTTGTAACTCTCATAACCTTATCTGTGCCGAGCAAGATGAATCTCTGTTAAACGGCTATTGGATGCTCAATCGTCGCTCTGATGCGGAGCGGGCACTGCAGCTCGCTGCTGACGACGATGCGCTGCCTCAGGCCTTCTATTACGAACTCTATCCTCAGCAGTGGAATGACTGCCTTGGGCAGTGGGAAGTCTTTTCCGTGGACAGCAAGCGGGCGGTGACCATCGAGGTGCCGGAGACTCCTACCCTTGAGGGCTTCGACATCGTCAGCTTCTCCATGGGCAATCAGCCCGAGTGCTCGTTGCTCTCCTGCAGCCACCTGGCTGAGCGGGTAAAGGTGAATGAGCAGTGCCTGCTGCCGACCCTGGAGGACGCCAAAGCCCTGCTGGCGTCTGACCAGTTCCACGGCTGCGAGCCGGGCCCATACCGGATTCTGGCGGTTTACTCTCTCAATTGAGTCCATTGAATGCCGCCGTAATGGTCGGTTGCCGCCGGGGGTGATCGACCATAACGGCTTGCTTGACACGGCCTCGCCACATCGTCACTCTTTTTCGCTGGCAGCCCCTTCGCTGCCTGAACAAAGCAGAACGCTGACATGCCCCCCTATGGGGCGCCCCCGGTCACCATCGCCAACCATCCAACGCCGGGAAGTAGCGAGTCTGTACTATTGGGCCCATGCTCACAGGATGTGAGGCTCAGGCCACAGACAGTTGCAGGGACGATCATGAACTACTCAACTCTACTCCTTTGCGCCGCCCTTCTGACGGGCTGCACCAGCACCGCTCAGGCTCCTGTCAAATCGGAGGCCTCATCCGCCCCCGCCGTGTTAGCCCTGATTGATTCCAGTCAGTTTGGCCCCAGGCCAGTCATGCAGGAGGAGCCGGACCTGTTTCAACTGCCACTGGCGGAGCAACAGAGGTTTCTGAACTTCTTTAACGCGCCGGAGAATCGTCAGCTACCGGCTCACAGAAGGTTGTATCACTACCTTGAACAGAGCATGGACAACTTCACCTACTATGGTGCGACCTACACCGCTTCCCAAGTGGTGGAGCAGGGCGCAGGCAACTGCCTGTCCCTGGCGATTCTCACCACTGCGTACGCCAATCTGGCCGGCATAGAGGTTGAGTACCTTGGGGTAACCACCAATCCGGTCTATCTAAAACGAGAGAAGTTTGGCCTTATCTCCAATCATGTGCGCACCCGCCTCTACGATCCGGCATTCAAACCGGAGGAGGGCGTCCTCTATGCCAGACGGCCCAGTGTGGTGGTGGATTACTTCCCAACGGCCAACAACTGGCAAAAGGGAGCGGTCAGTCACTCCGCCTTCATGGGGATGTATTACCGGAATCTGGCGGCAGAAGCCCTGACGTCCAATCAACTGGGGCAGGCCGGTTGGCTGGTCAGCACAGCCCTGAAGTGGGACCCCGGCAGCGGGGACAACATCAATCTGCTGGCGGTGATCTACCGAAACATGGCTCTGCCTGAACTGTCCGAGCGCAGTTACCGGCTGGGTTTGGACGCCGAGCCTGATCATCTGGACCTGCTCTCCAACTACCGCTTGCTGCTTCGCCTTCAGGGCAGGGAGGAGGAGGCTGAGCAGTTGACCCGGAGAATCGAGCGCTCCACCGATCCCAGCCCGTTTCGCTGGCTGTCGCTGGGTGACCAGAGCTTTGAGTCCGGTGATTATCAGCGTGCGCTTCGTTACTACGACACCGCCATGGAGCGGGCACCCTACCTTCATCACGGCTATGCGGGCAGGGGAAAGGCCCTGTTCAAGCTGGGCCGCAAAGAGGAGGCCAAACAGGCGTTGGCCCTGGCTTTGCAGCATACCCACGAGGATGAACAGGAGGACCTGTATCGAGCAAAACTGGCAATTCTCGCCGACTCAGAGAGATAAATTGTGTTGAGTGGGGACGGCGTCTCGATCTAATATTGCATACAATATTCAAATGAGGCGAGAGTCGATATGACCATAGGAGTGGGGGGATCCTGTCCCGAACAACAACTGCAGCAACTGCTGCCGATGACCCAAGGGCTGCGCCCCATTGACGCCGAGGAGTACCTCCAGCGGCAGGCCGCGGTGACGGCCGCCATGAGGGAAGAGGGGATCCGCGCGCTGTACATCAACGCCGGAGTCAATTTGCGCTACTTCACCGGCCTCAAGTGGTCCGCCAGTGAGCGCATGGTCGGGGCTCTGCTGATGGACAGCGGCGACCTCATCTACATTGCCCCCCATTTCGAGTGGGATACCCTCAAGGAGTTCATGCTGGCGCCAGGGCCCATCGCCGGATGGCATGAGCACGAGTCCCCCTACGATCTGGTGACCGGGTTGCTGAATGACCACGGGATCAGCGGCGGTCAGGTGGCGGTTGACCCTTCGGTGCCGCTGTTTCTCTACGACGGGTTGAGGCTGGCCGGTGGCGCGCTGGAGTGGGTCAATGGTGGCGCTCTGTTCCAGTCTCTGCGTGCCTGCAAGAGTGAGTCTGAACTGGCCATCATGCAGTGTGCCAAAACCATGACCCTTGAGGTGCACAAGGCGGCCGCCAGGATCCTCCGGCCGGGCATTACCACCACCGAGGTGGTGGAGTTTATCGACCAGGCACACCGCAAGGTCGGGGCGCCGGGCGGCTCCAGCTTCTGTATCGTACTCTTCGGTCTTGCCACCAGTTTCCCCCACGGCGTCAAGGAGCCTCAGGTCCTGAAAGAGGGGGACTGGGTGCTGATCGATACCGGCTGCATCCTCGAGGGGTACCACTCGGACATCACTCGCAGCTACTGCTTCGGAGAGCCCAGCGAGCGTCAGCGCCTGGCCTGGGAGGCGGAGAAGGCGGCTCAGTTGGCGGCTTTTGAGGCCGCTCAGCCGGGCCGCCCCTGTGAATCGGCGGACTATGCCGCGCGCGAGGTACTGCATTCCTATGGCTTCGGGCCCGACTACCGACTGCCCGGCCTGCCTCATCGCACCGGTCATGGGTGTGGCATGGAGATCCACGAAGGGCCCTATCTGGTGAGAGGGGAGGGCCAGCCCCTGGTCTCCGGAATGGTGTTTTCCAATGAACCCATGCTGGTTCTGCCTGGTGAGTTTGGTGTCAGGCTGGAGGACCATTTCTACATCACCGACAACGGGCCGCGCTGGTTTACCGAGCCGGCCCACAGTGTCGATGATCCCTTCGGTTACCACAGTGCCTAAAGTCCTCTTCCGGGGCGGCGAAAAGTCGTCGCCCCCGACAACCACTTAGAGTAACTTGGTTGTCAGGCACCACACGGAATTTGTGTATGAGTCAGTTCAAATTGGCGCTTCGGGCTCTGGAGCGCAACGATCTTAAGTTTGTCCATTACCTCAACAACAACCGCAACATCATGGCCTACTGGTTCGAAGAGCCCTATGAGTCTTTCGACGAGCTGGAGCAGCTCTACAACAAGCATGTCCATGACAATGCCGAACGGCGGTTTGTGGTGGAGGATGTGGATGGGGAGCTTATTGGCCTGGTGGAGCTGATTGAGATCAACTACATCCATCGCAGCGCTGAGTTTCAGATCATCATCGCGCCGGAGCATCAGGGCAAAGGGTTGGCCCGGCAGATGATCCACAAAGCCCTGGATTACTCCTTTACCATTCTCAACCTGCACAAGGTCTATCTGCTGGTGGCGGAGGAGAATGAGCGGGCACTGCATCTGTATCGGGAGTGCGGCTTCCTGGAGGAGGGGCATCTGGTTCAGGAGTATTTTATCAATGGTCGCTACTGTGATGTTAAGCGAATGTACATTCTGCAACATCAGTATCTTGCATTGCACACCACTCCGCCGAATTAGGGGGGCGGTCGGCACCGGTGACCGGGAAGGCTGTCGCGGCTCTTTACCCTGTTGACCGAATTATCATCAGCTTGGAATAAGGTTGTAACAAAGTGGGTTTTGACCTGTGATCCTTTGAAGGCTAGTATCGTGGGGTTTTGAATCTATTAGCTCCATATATCATAAGGATATGCTGATGAAACGCGTGATTATTGGTGGCCTGTGCGCCTCCGCCCTGCTGGTAGCAGGCTGTGCCCAAAATGAAACTTCCCAGCCTACTGCTGTTGCTCAAGCCGTTCAGAAGCAGCTGAGTTCTGGCATCGAGTTCCAGAACTTTGACACCACAGTCCGTCCCCAGGACGATTTCTACTCTTACGTTAACGGTACCTGGATGAAGACCACCGAGGTACCCGCGGATCGCACCAGCTCCGGTGCTTTCTATGACCTGCGTGAGAAGGCCCGTGATGACGTTAAAGTGATCATCGAAGAGCTGGCCGGCATGCCTGGTCTGAAAGCGGGCAGCGATGAACAGAAGGTGGGCGATCTGTACCGCTCCTTCATGGACACCGACACCATCGAGCAGCTGGGCCTGAACCCGCTCAAGCCTGAGATGAGCAAGATCGCCGCCATCGACAGCCGCGACGACGTGGTGGCCTACTTTGCCCACAGCCAGATGATCGGTGCCGGTACTCCCATGGCGTTCTACGTTAACGTGGATGCCAAGAACTCCGAGCGTTACGCGACCCACATCTGGCAGGCCGGCCTGTCTCTGCCTGATCGTGACTATTACTTCAACGAAGGCGAGCGCTTCGTCAAGATCCGCGAGGGTTTCCTGGCACACATGGAGAAGATGTTCACCATGGCCGGTGTGGCTAACCCAGCCGATGCTGCCAAGACCGTCATGGCCATCGAGACCGCTCTGGCCAAAGGTCACTGGACCCGTGTTGAGAGCCGCGACAGCGCCAAGCGTTACAACAAGTACCAGGTGGCCGACCTGTCCAAGCTGTCTGCCAACATCGACTGGAACGGTTACCTGAAGGTGATCGGCGGCGATAAGCAGCCTGACATCATCATCAACCAGCCCAGCTACATCGAGACCCTGGGTCAGGTTCTGGCTGACAACTCCGTTGAGGATTGGAAGACCTACCTGAACTGGCATCTGCTGACCTCCTACGCCAGCCTGTTGCCCAAGCAGTTTGATGACGAGAACTTCGCGTTCTTCTCCCGTCAGCTGAACGGCCAGGAAGTGCAGAAGGAGCGCTGGAAGCGCGCTGTGTCTCTGGTGAGCGGCAACCTGGGTGAGGTTGTGGGTAAGGTGTACGTTGAGAAGCACTTCCCGCCAGAAGCCAAGGCCCGCATGAGCGAGTTGGTTGAAAACCTGCGCAAGGCCTATGGTGCCAGCATCGATGAGCTGGACTGGATGAGCCCCGAAACCAAGGTGAAGGCCAAAGAGAAGCTGGCGGCCTTCACGCCTAAAATCGGTTACCCGGACAAGTGGGAAGATTACTCCGCCCTTGAGATCAAGGCCGACGAGCTGATCGGCAACTCCATTCGCTCCTCCCTGGTCTCCCATGACAAGGATCTGGAGAAGCTGGGTGGCCCAATCCGCCGCTATGAGTGGCACATGACTCCACAGACTGTAAACGCCTACTACAGCCCTGTGATGAACGAGATCGTGTTCCCGGCAGCCATCCTGCAGCCTCCGTTCTTCAACATGAACGCAGACGATGCGGTGAACTATGGCGGCATCGGTGCGGTCATCGGCCACGAGATGGGTCACGGCTTCGATGATCAGGGCTCCCGTTACGATAAGGACGGTAACCTGAAGAACTGGTGGACCGAGTCCGACCTCAAGGCGTTCCAGAAGCGCGGCAGTGCCCTGGTTGCCCAGTACGACGGCTACCAGGTGTTCCCCGACCTGAATGTGAACGGCAAACTGACTCTGGGTGAGAACATCGGCGACCTGTCCGGTGCCACCATCGCCTACAAGGCGTATAAGATGTCTCTGGAAGGCAAAGAAGCCGCGGTAATGGACGGCCTGACCGGCGACCAGCGTTTCTTCATCGGCTGGGGTCAGATCTGGCGTGGTAAGTACAAGGAGCAGGCGCTGCGTAACCGCGTTGCCACCGATCCGCACTCACCTTCCCAGTTCCGTGCCAACGGTCCTCTGTCCAACATGGATGAGTTCTACTCCCAGTTCGACGTGAAGGAAGGCGATGCCATGTATCTGCCACCTGAGAAGCGCGTAAAGATTTGGTAAAATAAATCTCGCGACAATTCAACACCCTGCCTCGGCAGGGTGTTTTTGTATTAACACTTTGTCGATGAAGGCCGATACAGGAAGAACAGCCTGGTCCCGACGCTGTGGCTAGCAATGTGTAAGCCAATTTTAGGGAGAGACACAGGCTGTCGCTGTAATACCAGGGATCGTTTGTCGTGATAACCGGCCGGTCCTTAATCGCTGCCACCGGCAGCACAATAAATACCACGCAGATAGGTAGAGATGATGAAGTTATCCGTAGTGAGCCTGGCCCTGATGGCCGTTGCCGCACCCGCAAGCGCCGTTGTAGGCATGGATGCCAAGAGTGCCGGTGCCGGCTATACCGGTATCGCCAGTGGCGATTTCACCCGCGCCCCTCTGAACCCCGCCCTGTTAACCCGTTTTCAGGAGAGCGATGACCTCTACATTCGCCTGGGGGCAAGTGCCCTGGCCAAGGAGTATGAGGATGCCCTGGATCAGGTGGATGATACTCAGGACGCCATTGAGCGCTTCGAGGACAAAATCAACGCCATGGATCCCAACGATCCGCCTACCCAGGCTGACGCCGACGCCCTGTTGCGCGAGCTCGAAGCCCTGGACGACACCCGCCTCGTGGGCGAGGCCAACCTGGATCTGGGGATTTTCGCACCCTCTAAGAGTCTGGCCTGGGGACTGACCATCGGCGGCTATGTGGTGGGCAACGGTGATTTTGATTACGACGATAATGATCGGGTTCTGGTAGAGCAGGCCCTGGTGACCGGTGTCTTCGACCCGGATCTGCTGCAATCCGAGGGGGTGGCCCACGCGGTGGTGGTGTCCGAGGTGGCCCTGAACCTGGCCCGCGAGTTTAGCCTGCCCAGCATCGGCGAGTTCAGCATCGGCGTCTCTCCCAAGTATCAGCGTCTGGATACCTATCTGTACCGCGCCAACATCAACAATTACGACAACGAAGACTACTTCGAGGACGAGTACCTGAGCGACGACTCAGGGTTCAACCTGGATCTGGGTTTCTACAAGAGTTATGGCAACTGGCGGTTCGGCCTGGTGGGCTACAACCTGGTGGAACACTCCATCAAAAACGTTGAAGGCCACACCATCACCCTGGAGCCGACCTATGCGGCGGCTGTCGCCTGGCAGAAGGGGATCTTCGGTGCCACGGTAGAGGCGGATCTGATTGAGGATGAGTCCTTCGTGGTGGAGAGCAATGCGCCTCAACTGCTCAGGGCTCGTCAGCTGGTGCGCACCGGCCTGGAGCTGAGCTGGACTCACCTCCAGCTGCGCGGGGGCTATGTGACGGACCTGTCAGACAACTACGATGATCTGTTGACCGTTGGCCTGGGCATTACTCCCTGGGATACCTTCAGCATGGATCTGGCGGCGCAGTTTGGCGATGACGAAGAGCGCGGTGCCTCGCTGCAACTGGGCTGGAAGTTCTGATCGCTCCTCAAGGTAGTTAAGGGCCTGTCTGTAACCTGACAGGCCCTTTTTTCTTTAAGGAAGCAATGCGGCTATCGCCTTAACTTGTAAGGTGCCGGTTACAGCGCCACTGACGCCTTCAGCCACAGCTTGTCACCCTCCGGCCTGCTTTCCGACATCACCTCTGCCTGGTAGCGGGCTTCGATGGACCATCCCTGGCCGCTGTACATCACCGCGGGCCCAACCGCAAAGGCTTCGCCCCGGTTACCGTCTCCGACTGTCTGGCCGTTGAGCTTGTCGTCGGTCACCTGCTTGTAGTAGTAACCGGCCAGGCCATAGGTCCAGTTATCACGGTGGTAGCCCACCGCATAGTCGAAATGGAACTCGTCGCCGGACTCATAGTGGGTGTCGCCGTTCTCGAAGTTCAGGTCGTACATGAACTTGGCCGACAGCTCCAGTCCGGAGGCGGGCAGGTAGGTGATGGCAAACACCGGCTCTACCGTCCAGTAGTTGCGGCCAATGTTGGCCAGCCTGTCGGCATCGAAGTCGCCGACGGGCGCCACGATCTCCAGCGCCGCTCCGAAATGCAGTTCCGGTGTGTGCCAGGAGAGCACCAGGGGCGAGAAGGCGATGTCACCCAGCCCGGAGTCGGTGGAGGAGAGCTGCGTCGGCCCCATGGCCATCTCGGCGCTCAGGTGCACCAGCGGCAGCACCACATAGATGCCGTAGTTGGCACCGAACAGCTTGTGATCGGTAATGTAGGCGATACGGGAGACGTCGCTGGTGGCGTTCAGCTTGAACTCCACCGGCAGCGGGTCGCCGCCACTGTCGTTCATCCGGTTCACGCTGTAGTGATTGAGGTAGTTCATGTAGTACAGGCCCGGGGGCGGCAGGGCGCCCGCCATAAACCCTTCGACGCCATTGGGGTAGGCGCCGCCGCCATATTCGGTGGCCTGGGCGTTGGGGCAGGCCGCCAGCAGCATCGGCAGGGCCAACTGCCGTAAATGGATCCATTTCGGCTTCATAATTCGATTCTCTCCGGCCATCATTTGCTGTGCTTCATATGGTCAACGGCACTCAGTGCCGCCTTGCGGCCCGAGTAGGTAGCCCAGGCGAAGGCGTGGCCAGAGGCCCACAGGGTGTAGGTGTCGGAGTAGAGGCCACCCACATCGTTGCCGCCGACGTACAGGCCGGGAATGGGCTGCTCATTGGCGCCGAGTACCTGAAGTTCGCGGTTGACCTTCAATCCGCCGATGGAGGTGAAGTGGTAGGGCAGCAGCTTGACCGCGTACAGCTTGCCGTGATCGATGGGGCGCAGCCAGCGGTGTTCTTTAACGAACTCCTCGTCGTAGTGCTGGCCGGCATACTTGTTGTAGTTGTCATAGCTCAGCTGCAGCGTCTTGGCGGAAACGCCGATCTCCTTGGCCAGCCCTTTTATGGAGTCGGCACTCTTGAAGTTATTGCCCTTGGCGGCCAGGGCCTGCTTAATCTCCTGGCGGATGTTGCTCAGCTTGGTGGTGACCGGCACCATCACGCCCACGCCGTTGTCCACGCCGGTAGTGGCGGCGTAATCGACGGCGTAGTCGTCGAAGATGGCCCAGGCGTAATTGTCTCGCTGGCGGGCGATGGCGTTACCGGCCTGGGCAAAGCTGAAGGCGATCGCCTCATCCACGAACCGCTCGCCGTGGTTGTTGACCCACATGTTGTTGGGTTGCCAGGTCATGGTGTACAGGGCGCCCAGGGGAATGATCCCCTTGCCCTCGGTGCCCGGATGAAGCATCAGGTTTTCGCCTTCGTGATCCGCGCCGATGTTGCGGGCCATCTCGATGCCATCGCCGGTCTTGTTCAGTGGCAGGGTCGGCTTGAACTTGGTGCCGTCAAACTCGGTCCACTCGTTGATCTTCTCCACACTGTTGCCAAAGCCGCCGGTTCCGATGATGACCGCCTTAGCGTGGATAACGATATCGTTACCCTTGTGGTCCTTGGCTTTTACCCCGGTCACCTTGCCACTTTCATAGATAAGGCTGCTGGCCGGGGTGCGGGTCATGATCTCCACCCCCATCTCCTTGGCTTTCTCCTGCAGCGCACCGATCAGCACCGCGCCGTGGATAAGATGATCCTTCTTTTCAATCTCATGCCATACCAGAGGTTCGGTTGGGGATATTTGAATCGCCTTGAACTCAATGCCCTGCTGATGAAGCCAGTCGATATTATCGGCAGAGTGGTTTACAAAATCGCGAATCAGCGGGATATTGGTTTTATAATGTGAAAACTCGACAATATGCTTGAACGCCTCATCTTTGGAGAGGCCATAGGATTGTTGACGTTGGCTTTCACTTTCGACGGCAAATAAACCTTCGGCGAAAGCTGAGCTGCCGCCAAGGTATACGTTTTTTTCCAGTACAATCACCTTGGCGCCTTTTTCGGCGCCGGCAACGGCAGCGGACATTCCGGTTGAACCGCCACCAATAACGGCGATGTCGGTATTCAGGTTGATGGTTTTTGCGAAGGCACAGTGGCTGGCCATTGCCATCGCGCAACTGAGCAGAGTGAGTTTAAAATTACCTTTCATCATTATCTCCCTAGGCTTCTATTTGTTTTTACGGGTGATTGGACCGTGACAGTCCTGGCAGAAGTTGTTCAGCTTGTCGTGGTCGCTATGACACGCGGTGCAATCCAGATCTTTGAAGTGGGGGCTGAGATGAGGGTTCAGAGCCATGTCAGCGGTGCGCTGGCCCAGTGTTTCGAATGACTCATGGCAGTTGAGACAGCTTGGGTTGCGTATGGCTGCAGAGACCTCTTTGCCGTGACAGGAAGCGCATTTGATTCCCTGTTTAAGGTGGCTTTTTTGCAGTCCGAGCTCGGTGGCTAAGGTGCCGGAGGAGAACAATATTGTTGCCGTTAACAGTAGAGATAAACTTTTCATTATATTTATCCAGATAGCTTATAAACCATAGATTGTTGAGTCATGTTAATGCTCGGCTAAGATTGTATTGTCCGAAGGTGGAAATT
The DNA here is from genome assembly GCF_000422645.1 of Ferrimonas futtsuensis DSM 18154. Taxonomy (GTDB): domain Bacteria; phylum Pseudomonadota; class Gammaproteobacteria; order Enterobacterales; family Shewanellaceae; genus Ferrimonas; species Ferrimonas futtsuensis. Next base: position 35,385 of record NZ_AUGL01000017.1, on the reverse strand, counting down.
CTACCGGGCATATCCCTGTTGCTGCATAGGTAATGCCTCCTATGCGGGGGAGTACGATGTTAATAAGCTCGACATCTTGAGTCAGAAAATTATTCCCGTGGCACCGGGATTTGTGACGGTGGAAACATGGCCTGGAGACGATATAGGTAAAACTACCTACGTCGAGCGGGTAACATCTTCAGTGCATCGAGGGGAAGGTTCTTTTCGCACTCATAAATACCGTGGGATACTCTGTATTGATTTTGCGATTTGATGCACGTTTTAACGAATTCCCTCGATCAGAATTAGTTAATGATGGATTATATTCATCTGAGTGATTCGGCGTTGAGCCGTTGCTCGGGGTGTAGTTGACGAGCGACTTAAGTATCAGTTTTTTAGAATGGGGCGACTCTATTGGCGATGAGTGATGACCGTTACAGGTTGATGTTCGACAATGTGCCGCTGGGCTATCTGTCCCTGGATGTCGATGCCAACATCATCGATTGCAACCGTGCCTTTGCCACCCTGCTGGGCTACGGCGAGCAGGAGCTGCTGGGATGTACCTTTGCAAGCATTCTGCACGACAGGGTCGAATACCATCGGGCGGTCTCCTTTCCGGAGTTTAAGCGCCGCGGGGAGGCCAGGGACATCGCCTTTACCCTGAAACACCGTAACGGCGAACTGGTGCACGTCGTGATGCACGGCAAGGTCCGCTACGATGAGCGGGGCGGGTTTATCCAAACCCACTGTATGGTGATTGATGTGTCCGACAAGGTAGCCCTGGAGCGGGAGTTGGTCAGGCTGACGACCGCAGAGCGGCAGCGAATCGGCCACGACCTGCATGACGGCGTCGGCCAGGAGCTGACCGGCATCGCCTTTGTCGCCAGTGCCCTGGTTCAGCGGCTGGACCGCGGGGATGCGGAGCTGCTGTCCATGGCAGAGACGCTCAAGGCGTCGGCGGCCAGGGCCAAGGGGTTGATGGCCGATGTACTGCAGGGGTTAAGCCGGGTGGCGGATGTGCCTGAGGGGCTTAGTGTCGCCATGGCCAGGTTGACCGACTCGGTTCCAGCGCTGTTTGGGGTGGCCTGCCACTACCGGGAGCTGGGCCGGGTCCGAATCGAGGACAACCTGATCGCCTCGAACCTGTATCTGATCGCCCATGAGGCGATCCACAACGCCCTTAAGCACAGCGGCTGTGCGGTGATAGAGGTGACTCTGACCGCCAGTAAGGGGGACTTGCGGCTGGAGGTCGCTGATGATGGCCTGGGCCTGCGCTCAGAGTGGGAGGGTGCCGATGGTATGGGGCTGAAGATCATGAAACACCGCGCGTCGGTGCTGGGAGCTTCGCTGCAAATTCACTCCGGCGATAACGGCGTCACCGTCTGTTGCGAGTTGCCCAGGCAGCCGGGACAGGAGGAGAGGGAATGACCGGGACAGGCGCAAAGGTGCGGATATTGGTGGTCGATGACCATGCCATCGTCCGCGAGGGGCTGGCGATGTTGATCGGTCATGAGCGGGATATGACGGTGTGCGGTCAGGCCGACGGCGAGGCGTCGGCTTTGCAATTGTTGGCGGAGCGGGCGGTAGAGATCGCCGTGGTGGATATCTCCCTAGGCGATGACAGTGGTCTGGCGCTGATCAAGCGGATACGCCGGTCTCACCCTGAAGTGAGGGTTATCGCCTTCTCCATGCACCCTGAATCCATCTACGCGGAGAGGGTGGTTCGCGCCGGCGGCTACGGTTACGTGATGAAGAGTGAACCTCCCGAGGTGCTGATCGACGCCATCCGCCAGGTTCGGGCCGGTAAGGTCTACCTGAGTGATGAGATGACCGGTTTTTTGCTGAACAAGGTGGTCAACCCCAAGGAGTTTCAGACCGAGGGGGTCAAGAACGTCGGTGTGCTGTCGGACCGGGAGCTGGAGGTGTTTCAACTGGTCGGCAAGGGGGTGCCGACCAAGGAGATCGCCAAAAGGCTGGATATCAGCGTCAAGACTGTCGATGCCCTTCGGCAGAAGATGCGCGTGAAACTGGGGTTAGAGAGTGCCTCTGAGCTGGTGAAGTTCGCCATTGAGTACGTTCATGCGATGTGAACCTACCCCCGTGCATCAGAAGGCCAGCCCCGGGGGCTGGCCTTTTCTTTGGCAGAAACTCAGCTTTCCGGCAGCGGCTGGCGCTTGCGGCGCAGCCGGGCAGGGGACTTGAGCCTCTGTGTCAGAAATACCCCCAACAGGGTGAGGCTTCCCCCCAGGTAGTGGGCCAGGGACAGGCTTTCGCCCAGAAGCCATACCGCCAGTGCGGTGCCGATCAGCGGGTTCAGGTTCATAAAGGCGGTGCAGCGGTTGGCCCCCAGGGCCTGAATGCCCCGCAACCAGCTGTAGGTGGCGAACAGCGAGGCCACCAGCGCGGCAAACAGCACCATGGGCCAGGCGTCGGCAGAAACACTTCTGTCCCCCTGGGTCAGGTAGACCGGCAGCAACCACAGGGCACCCATGCTCATCTGCAGAAACAGCGAGGGCCAGGTGGAGAAGGGCAACTTCCACCTGCGCAGCAATACCCCGTACAGGCCATAACAGACCGCACCCAACAGCAGCAGCATGTCGCCCTGGTTGAGGCTCTGACTCAGCAGGTCCATGGGATGTCCCTGTGTCAGCAGCACAGACAGACCCAGGAAGGAGATCAGTGAACCGGCCACCATGCCCTGAGTGGGCGCCTCCCGGTTCAACACCACGCCCCAGGCCATGGTCATCATGGGGACGACGGAGCCGATCAGTGCGATGTTGGTGGCCGAGGTGGTCTGAGCGGACACGTAGGTCAGGGTCTGGAGCACCACCATGCCCAGGGCACCGAGGACACTGAGCTTAAAGAAGTTCTTACGAATGGCACGGCGTTGGCGCCACAGGGTGGGCGCCACAAAGGGAAGCAGCACCAGGGCAGCCAGTAACCAGCGATAGAAGGCGATGGTTCCGGGGCTGACCACATCCACGGACATCTTGCTGACAATACCGTTTCCCGCCCAGGCGATCACCGTTGCCAGGGGGAAGAGGTAGGCGGATTTGCTCACAGGCAACGACTCCACACGAAAAGGGTTATCTACTACGGGAGCGCATTGTAAATGTGACAGCAAAAATAGATATAACGATTTTCTGACAAGGTGTTATGCTCTCAGGACAGATTTTTGTGATCGGTACAGAACAGTTATGGATCAGCAGCTTGCCAGCGAAGTTTTGGAGCGATATCCGCTGCCGTTTGAAACTTCCGCCAGTGATATCTATCTGCACCGGGAAGATATCGCTGCCGACACCACCTTCCTGCCCCACAGCCACAGCTGGGGTCAGTTGAATGTGGTGGAGCAGGGGGTGATTGAAATCACCGTGGATGGCCGTCCCTTCCTGTCTCCGCCTCAGTATGCCATCTGGATTCCGCCCCTGGTGGAGCACACCAGTTACAGCCGGCAGAAGGTCAGCTACCGGGCCCTGTACCTGCGGCCGGAACTCTCGGCCAGGCTGCCGGGTAAGGCCTGCATGATCCGCCTGTCCGGGGTGTTCCGGGCGGTGATGGAGGACTTTGCCGATCGCCAGCAACAGTACGCCAGCACCCCGGAAGATCATCGTCTGGCCATGGTGCTGGTGGATCAGCTGCTCAGAGAGGAGCCCATGGCCGCCTACCTGCCTCACAGCGATGAACCTCTGCTGAGGCCAATTCTGACTGCCCTGCAGCAGGACCCGTCGGACAAGCGCACTTTGGCACAGTGGGCAGAGCAGGTGTACAGCACCGAGCGTACCCTGACCCGACATTTCCATCGTCATCTTGGTATGAGTTTCAGTGACTGGCGCCAGCGATTGCGGTTTCTGGAAGCCCTTGGGATGCTTCGCCGGGGCATGAAGGTGAACCAGGTGGCCCTGGAGCTCGGCTACTCCAGCCCGTCGGCCTTCATCACCATGTTCAGCCGGTTGTCCGGCACCACCCCAGAGCAATATCGGCGTCAGAGAAATCGTCAGAGGGGGGCTTAGCAAATCCCTGCACTGCACAGTAGAATGGTTGAAGGTCGGCGCCAATGCCGACAAGAGTAAGTTATAGATCAAGGAAGTAGACAGTGGCTGATTACACCAATGTTCGCCGTGAATACCTGAAGGGCGGCCTGCGTCGCAAGGATCTCCCCGAAGACCCCATGGCACTGTTTGAAACCTGGATGAACCAGGCCAGTGAAGCGGGAATGTCCGATCCCACCGCCATGAGTCTGGCCACGGTCGACAGCCATGGCCAACCTTTCCAGCGAATCGTCCTGCTGAAGAAATTTGACCGGGATGGCCTGGTGTTCTTCACCAACCTGGGCAGCCGCAAGTCGGAACATATGGCGCACAACCCCAAGGTCAGCCTGCTGATGCCCTGGCATGAACTGGAGCGTCAGGTGCACTTTACCGGCGAGGCGGAGCCTCTGACCAAGCGGGAGGTGCTGGCCTACTTCGTCACCCGGCCCAAGGACAGCCAGATCGGTGCCTGGGTCTCCCAGCAGAGCAGCCGAATCTCAGCCCGGCAGGTGTTGGAGTCCAAGTTCTTCGAACTCAAGCAGAAGTTTGCCAAGGGGGAAGTGCCGCTGCCGGATTTTTGGGGGGGCTACAGGGTCAAGCCGGATTCGGTGGAGTTTTGGCAGGGCGGTGACCGGCGTCTGCACGACAGGTTCCTCTATACTTCCGATGGTAAAGACTGGCAGGTGGAGCGATTGGCACCCTAAAGTGTGCTGGTGCGTCGGTAGGTGAGCCTGACCTCTCCATTGGACTTGCAGCCCACCTCTCGCCAGCCAAGATGCAGGTAGAAGCCATGGGCCCGGGTATGGGCGTCGGTGGAGAGACGGATCTCTTTCACTCCCTGATCAAACAACCAGTTACAGGTGGCGTCCAGCAGCCGCCGTCCCAGTCCCTGGCCCTCCCATTCCGGCAGTAGGAACAGGGCCCAGATACTGGCGTCGATGGCGTCGGCGATGGCGAAGCCGACGATGCGATCACCGACTTCGCAGACCCAACCCCGGCCTCGCTCCTTCAGGTAGCTGGCCACATCGGCATCCTTGATGCTGCCGGGCACCGACAGGCGATTTTCTCGCACGGAGTTGCGCACCACCTGGATGGCGGGAATGTCTTGCCATTTGGCCGGTCGCAGTTGAATTTGGCTCACCAAGGGGTCCAAATTTTGTCCAAATCTGGTTTAATGATAATTAAACCGCTGAAAAACGCCAGAAATCCCGAGTGTTTCCATCGGGTGTTTCGACCAGTTACACAAATGGTTTTCGTTATAATGCAGCGCAATCTTAAAGCAATGGGGTATAAAGATGGCAGATCTTGATCATCTGTTTGAGCGCAACAAGCAGTGGGCTGAGCGCGTCGAGAAAGAGAATCCAGAGTTTTTCAGCCAACTGGTGGAACAACAGTCTCCGGAGTATCTGTGGATCGGTTGCTCCGACAGCCGGGTGCCCGCCAACCAGATTATCGACCTGGCCCCAGGCGAAATCTTCGTTCACCGCAACATCGCCAACGTGGTGGTTCACAGCGACATGAACTGCCTGTCGGTCATCGAGTACGCCGTTGATGTTCTCAAAGTGAAGCACATCATCGTATGCGGCCACTACGGCTGCGGCGGTGTCAATGCGTCCATGCAGGGTGATTACCTCGGCCTGGCCAGCAATTGGCTGCGTCACGTTCGTGACACCTACGAAGACCACAAGTTGCTGCTGGACAAGATGGAAGCCGAAGACCGCGGCAACCGCCTGTGTGAGCTCAACGCCATCGAGCAGGCGGCCAATGTCTGCCAGACCACCATCTGCAAGGCCGCCTGGGATCGGGGCCAGGATCTCAGCGTTCACGCCTGGATCTATGACCTGAAAGGGGGCTTGATCACCGACCTGGGTCTGACCGTCAACGGTCGTGGCCAGGTGTGGGAAGCGCGCAAGGCGGCCATTGACACCATCAACAGCCAGTAACCTCCCGGTCATTTCTTGCTATAGTCTCCTTAGGAGTGAAGGTAAGCGGCGAAAAAAGTTGCTCTTTTTTCGCCGATTTCCATGGAGTGCAAGATGATCGTCCGTCCCCGCCAGTCTAAGCAGTATCGCGGCGAGATCCGCAGCAGTCAGAGCGCATCAGAGGTGTTTCCGCTGATGTGTCCGGTGCGCGAGCGTGAATGGGTTCCCGGATGGGACCCCCTGATGGTATGGAGTAACAGTGGCCGGGTAGAGTCCGATTGCGTTTTCACCACCCAGGAACCTGCAGGACAGGCCACCTGGTATGTACTGAACTCCGATCCCGACAAAGGGCAGTTGGAACTGCTTAAAACCCTGCCAGAGCAACTGCTCACCCGTATTCTCATTGGCGTCTGCCCGGCACCCCAAGGGTGTGTCATCCAACTCAACTATCTGTATACCGCCATAGGACCCAGGGGCGAGAAGCAGCTGGAACGCCTGGATGAGGGGTTTTGGGAAGAGTTTGTTCAGCGCTGGGACAAGGCGTTAACCCGCTATTTTGATCACCAGAAAAGGACCGCATGATGGCCAGATGGATTGCTTTGATGTTCCTGTTGTTGGCCCAGCCCGCATGGGGTTGGGATCTGGACCCCAAGTTGGAGCCGTTGCGCCCCTTCCTGGGTAAGGTGTGGCGTGGCGAGTTTTCCGACTCGACGCCGGACAAGCCGGTGATCGATGTGTCCCAGTGGCAGCCTGCGCTGCAGGGCAAAGCGGTGCGCATTACCCACTCCCTCAACAAGGGGCAGTATGAGGGGGAGACCATGATGGTGTGGGATGAACAGGCAAAGAGTCTGGTGTTCTACTACTTCACCACCGCGGGTTTCTACACCAAGGGTACAGCCTACGCCAAAGAGGGTGTGTTCTATTTTCACGAACAGGTCGCGGGTGCCGGAGACGGGGTCAAAGAGGTCCGGTCAGAGGTGCGCTTGGTGGATGGCGAGATGCACCAGCAGGCGTACTACCTGAAAAACGGCGACTGGGTGAAGGGGCACAGTGCCATCTATCAGGCCGTGCATTAGTGAGCCTGGGCAGGATCAAAAACGCCTCGCGACCGCGAGGCGTTTTAGGTTCTGGTGCTCAGGATACCTTCTTGTGCTCCTCCTCGGGAGCAACGAACTGCGCCAGCTCATCGGCGAACACCTGATGCAGCTCCTCTTCGATATCGCGCAGACGCTCTCGCAGCTCCGAGATGGTTTGAGCGTCCTTAAAGCGCCTGTGTAACAGGGTATTGAGTTCAGTTCTGGACTGCATCAGTAACCTCCTTAACCTACTGAACTCAAGTATGGGCGCCCCTAAGGAAATTGCCAGTCGACCTTAGTTCAGTTTTTGTGGCTTCAGAACCTGTTACCTGATTTGTACCAAAATCAGCCGATGATCGCCACGGAATTGCACCACACTATTTCCGAACACTGCATTCGAAGAACCAGTTTAGGCCGTTAGAACGGCTCTGGGTCACCGATAGCGGCGGCGGCTTCGGCCGCAGGCGACCGGGCTGTGTGGCTCAGGCTTTGGGCTGCACCTTCTGACGGTTCCCGAACGCCGGCACACCATAGTGACGCAGGTAGCCCACCAGGTTGGAGAGGATAAACAGCGACTCCATGGCGATGGCCATGGGCGAGCCCACCACGATGTTGTGTGCCAGCCAGAAACTGATGCCCACCAGCATGGTCAGCCTGAGCTGGCGATCGCAGCGGCGAAATGCCGCCAGGGTCTGAATGGTGCTGCCAATGCCGCTGAGCAGACTGGGCAGGCCTCCCCAGGTCAGCCAGGTGACCGCCACCCCGGCCGCGACAAACACCCACTGCCAGGCCCTGGCGGTGCTGATCATGCTGACGGCAAAACGGCTGCTGGCCAACAGCATCAGCCCGGCGCCTGTCCATTGTTCCAGCAGCGCGAAGTGCAGGGCGGTCAGCAGAGTGGAGAGACACAGGCACTGAAGAATGCGGCGGCGTCGCCGAAACTGAAATGAGATCAGGTCCAGCACAATGGCCACGGCCACCAGCGCCTGGGAGAGCAGAAAGGGAGACATCTTAGTTCCAGGGGAAAAACAGTGGCGTCAGTGTCCCCTTAACCGAGGCCATGTGCATTAACTTTGGTTAATGCGCCGGCGAATCCGTGACAGGCTGATGGGGCTGATGCCGATGTAGCGGGCCAACTGGGCCTGGCTGATGCTGTCGACCCATTCGGGCCACCGCTCGAGCAGCGCCAGGTAACGCTCCTGGGGCGTGTTGAGCAGGAAAAACGCCTCCTTCTCCTCCTTGTAGAGCAGCTGCTGTTTCATCAGCGCCAGAGTGACTCCCTGCCATTGGGGCAGCGCCAGCAGCGAGAGGGGCACCTTGAGGACCTCTACGGGGGACAGGGCTTCCAGCTGATACTCGGCGGGGCGATCATCCAGCCAGCTGGCATAGAGAAAGCAGAGCTCATTGGGAAAGTAGAACTCTTTGCAATGTTCCTGGCCGTCGTCGGAGTAGTGGCAGGCCCGCAGGACACCACTGCCCAGGAAAAAGGCGTGGGTTTGACGCGTCCCCTGGGGCAAGAGTACCGAGCCTCTGGCCAGAGCCTGAATCTGACAGCTGGCCAGCCGGGGCAGGGGCGCGCCCTGCGCCCCCCCCAGTTCTGACAGAAAGGCGTCGAATTGCTCGGTGATCACGCCTCAGGCCCCGCAGGGATCAGAGCCACCGGGCCGCCTTTTCCTCGTCGGTGACCGACAGCACGCTGGTGGATTGGGCGGCGGCAGTCAGTTCCAGTTCGCCACTCATCAGCTCATCGCGACGGAACCAGTGGCACTGGAGGCGGGCCCCGACGCCGTAGCGATTCAGGCGTTTGTCCAGGTCGCTGCTCACCTGCAGGCCGTCGACGGCCACCAGGTTATCGCCGGCCGCCAGACCCAGCTTGTGGGCACTGCCGCCTTCGGTCACATTGACAATCTTTACCCCCAGGCCGGCGACACTGTACTTGGCGCCAAGCTCTGTGGTCAGGCCCTCGCCACTGGTGCCGCCCTTGTCGCCGTTGGAGGTGGCGGCGCGCAGGCTCAGTTCGATGCCAAACTCTTCGAGCAGAGGGACCAGCGGCAGATCCTCGGTGGAGCGGAGCCAGGCGAACAGATCAGAGGCGTCGCGGCCGATGAGTTCGCCGACGATCTGCTGATGGGTGTCATCTTCGGTACCGATGCCCTGACTGCCATAGTCGGCCCACAGGCGCTGCATCAGATGGTCGATATTGGCCTGGCCGCCGGTCTCCTTGCGGATGGAGAGATCCAGGAACAGGGCAAACATGGCCCCCTTGGTGTAGTAGCTGACGATGGCGTTCTGGGCATTTTCATCCTGCTTGTAGAACTTGGTCCAGGCATTGAATGAGCTGTCGGTCAGGCTCTGTTTGAAGCGGCCACTGCCCCGGGTGACCCGGGTCATCAGCTCTCCGAGCATGGTCAGGTAAGTGTCACGATCCACACAGCCTGCCCGGTAGGTCAGCCAGTCATCGTAGTAGGAGGTGATCCCCTCATAGGCCCAAAGCTGGCCGGTGTAGCTCTCCTGCTCCAGGTCATAGGGGACAAAGCGGGCGGGCTTGATCCGCTTGACGTTCCAGTTGTGGAAGTACTCGTGGGAGCAAAGGGAGAGGAAGGTTCGGTAGCCCTCGGTCATCTCGGTTTCGCCCTTGGCCGGCAGGTCGCCGCGTCCGCACACCAGGGCGGTGGACGCCCGGTGTTCCAGGCCGCCAAACCCCTCGCCCAGGACCATGGTCATGAACAGATAGTAATCGTAGGGAGCCTGACCACCGAAGAGGTCGATCTCAGTTTCGCAGATCTTCTTCAGGTCGGCGCAGATGCGGTCGGTGTCGGCCCAGTGACGACCGGTCAGCACCAGATCGTGCTGGACGCCCCGTGCCTGGAAGCTGGCCAGGGTAAAGGTGCCCATCTCCACCGGATGGTCGATAAGCTCATCGTAATCGGCGGCCTGGTAGCGGCCAAAGGCGTAGCGCTCGGTACTTTGGGCCAGAGGCATGGCGGTGGCGACGCGCCAGTCGCTGTATTGGTTGCCGGGGGGGGGCAGGATATCCAACTGAACCGATTCGGCCTCGCGGCCCTCCACCTTCAGGAACACGCTGGTGCCGTTGAAGAAGCCATGGGTCTGATCCAGGTGGGCACTGCGCACGGACAAATCCCAGGCGTACACCCGGTAGCTCAGGGTCAGACTGTCGCAATCCTCCTCCAGCTGCCAGCGTTGCTTATCCAGCTGGGTCAGCGTTACCTGACGCTGACCATCAAACCCTTTGACCTCGATCAGATTGCGGGCGAAGTCTCTTACCATGTAGCTGCCGGGAATCCAGCTGGGCAGGGAGAAGCGTTGGCCCGGGTGGCTGCTGCCCACCTCGAGGGTGACTTCAAACAGATGGGCGTGTGGGTCGATGGGACAGATGCGGTAGAGCAGCATGGTCTTGGTATCCTTTGGCTTGGTCCGGAGTGTGTGACGGACGCGGTCCTCGAGGGTAAACCCTTGTACTCCTGCGGGAGTGCCGAATCGGTGGCCGATTCCTTGTGTGGTGGTTTCCCTAACTTTGATTTGCCAAGTATACTGAGATTCTTGGACAAAACCGACTAGCGGGAGCCTGTAAAATGGCCGAAGAAACCATCTTTTCCAAAATTATCCGTCGAGAGATCCCGGCAGAGATCCTCTACCAGGACGATTTGGTCACCGCCTTCAAGGACATCAGCCCCAGAGCACCTCAGCATGTGCTGATTGTCCCCAATATCCTGATCCCCACCCTGAACGACGTTAAGGCGGCGGATGAGCCCGCCCTGGGCAGAATGGTGACCGTGGCCGCCAAGCTGGCCAAGGAAGCCGGCATCGATGAGGATGGCTACCGGCTGATCATCAACTGCAACCAGCACGGCGGTCAGGAGGTGTTCCACATCCACATGCACCTGCTCGGTGGCAAGCCCCTGGGGCCGATGCTGGCGGTGTAGCAGACCTTTTGAAAAAAAAGCAGCCGGCCGGCTGCTTTTTTTGTTTTGCCCGCGGTTGTTAGCCCGCGTTCTGCACGAAGTCCTCGGTAAAGTCCGTCTGCCAGAACTTGAACCCCTGCACCGTGGCCTGGGCGGCGGCGCCCATCAGATTGACCTGATAGGTGATGATCCCCTCCACATCCATCGATTGATTGGCCGACGCCTGGCTGTCGGTGTCTTCCAGCTTGGCACTGGCTTCCGCCCGGGCCTGACCGTCAAAACCGGCTTCCTTGAAGCGGGTCACCGCATCCTGATTGAGAAAAATTTGCACATAGGCCACCTTCTTCCAGCCGATGCCTGCGCCGGCTCCGGCGGAGGCAAATCGCCAGTAGGAGAGCTTGCCGCCCTCGTTCAGTTCGCAGATGCCGCCGCCGCTGGACAGGGCAAACAGGTAGCTGTCGCTGCCGGTGCAGATCAGGTGGGCCACGCCCTTGTTCATATCGGTTTTTGCCTGTGGGTGCTCGGTAACGATCTTGGACAGGGCGGACTGCGCTTCCTTGTGGGCATGGGCCTTCTTGTCTTCCGGGGTGTTGCCGGTGGCACAGCCAAACAGCAAGGCAGAGGCGCCAACCAACGCCAGGGTATTCAGTTTAAAGCGGATCATCTCATGCTCCTGTTGAACGACGGTTAAGGGGGCCTGAAAAGGGGCAGCAAAGGCTATAGCCCACCGACTGAATCCAGACTGAATCATCCAACAGAAGTGGTTAGGGAACTCAGAGCCATAGCAACACTGCCATTGGGTATAGTCCCAACCGACCGCGTTGTCTACATGGCGCCTTAGCCCTTACTGCTTAACCGGTAGCCCTGTCGGGGGAAGTGAACATGAACTGTTCCGAATCGGCCGGTTTCCCGCCGGAGTATCCAGCGCTGGTCACTGACACCGGCCAATTGCCCCCGGGTGCCCGCCTTGGCGTAGTCCGTGGGTGAGATGATGACCTCTTTGCCAATATCCGGGTGGGCGCGAAACTCCGGAAGGATCCCCCTGGGTTGGGAAGCGGCGGCGACCGCCAAGGCGTCTTTGGCGCTGATGAGCTGGTGATGGCCATGACCAAATAGGCTCATGCGGTCGTACCAGGCGCTGAGCCGGGTCAGCTTGGGTGACAGGGGGACGGCACCGACCTGGCTGAGGAACCACAGCGGGTGGTAGAGGGCAAAGTCGGCATGGCCGGGGCGATCGCCAAAGAGAAACTCGCCCTGAATCTGCTGGTCCAACTGCGCCAGTGTTGCACGAAAGCGTTTTGCGCCCTCCGCCACCGTCAGCTTGCTCCGGGTTTCCCGGGCGATGCCGAGGCGATCCCAGAGAAAACGGGCGGTATCAAACAACGACAGGTGTCGCTTGAGTTCACTCAGTGCCTGCTTGGGTGGCACCAGGGAGGCGGCATCGAAAAACAGGGTGGACTCGGCAACTGCGGCGAGCTCCGTCGCCTCCTTACTGGCGCTGGAGGGCGCCAGAAAAGGCTTCGCACTGATCTGACTTATCTCTTCGGCAATCAACTGGCTGTCACACACCATATCGGCCCCGAATTGGGCGACCGGAATGCGGCGATAGCCGCCGGTGAGGGGGCCGGTAGCGGGCCTCGGAGGCAGGGGGGAGACCAGCAGCGATTTCCAGTGCAGGTCAGCTGCCCCCAGCATCAGGCGTATCTTCTCGGAAAAGGGAGAAAGCGGGTAGTGATGCAGGATCAGTGAGCAGCCCATAGTGTGACTCCGACTCAAAATAAAGACTAAAAATTAAGCTGTTACAGCGACTGTAGATCGTCGTAGTTGAAATGGGAAGCGCGACGTTACCGAAGGGATTCGTCCCGGGCCGCCTAACCGCCGCCAGGTTGGCGTGACCCGGAGCCCCAATGTGTGGTGCTAGCTCAGCAGCGTCATTGCCATCAGCATCAGCAGTACGAGATTACACAGCAGGCCGATCAGGAAGAAGTAGCTGCGGGGGCTGGGATTGCGCTCGGTGGCGATGGCGTAATAGAGAGCCATGTGAATGATGCGCGCCAGGGCAAATATCCAGGCGATGACGCCCAGGATAAAGGGATTCAACCCCGCAGCCATGGCAGCCAGCAGACTCAGGGCCATCATAGGCACATTTTCCAGGGAGTTCTGATAGGTACGGTGACTGCGAAACACAAAGGAGTCGTGACTCAGCGCATCGTCCACGATCCCGGGCACGTAGTGGGCCTGTTTACGATGGGCCACCATGGCGACCAGGGTTTGAACCATCATGGTCGCCAGCATCAGCAGCAGGGCGGCAAGGGAGAGACTGTAGTGTTCGAACATGGGGACTCCATTTGAATAGCTGGCAATTGAATTGTGCGCAATGTTAATTGAGGCCAGTCCATAGATCAACTATATTGTGCACAATTATATTGTGGGGTTGTTTATGAGTCAGGACACAGGTTGCCCGGAGCTGATGTTTGAGAATCAGGTCTGTTTTCCCCTCTACAGTGCGGCCAATGCGGTGGTCAGGGCCTATCGCCCTCTGTTGGATAAGCTGGATCTCACCTATCTTCAGTACATGGTGATGATGCTGATCTGGCAGCACCAGAGCATGAGCGTAAAGGACCTTGGGGAGAAGCTGACTCTGGACTCTGGCACCCTGACCCCGCTTCTGAAGAGGCTCGAGGGCAAGGGGTTGGTGATTCGCGGTCGCAGTCAGCAGGATGAGCGGGTGAGGGTGATCACCCTCACCAATGAAGGCAAAGCGCTGAAAGAGCATGCGAAAGAGGTTCCCCAGACCATGGCCTGCCGGGCCGGCCTGTCGTCAGAGGAGGCCGGCCAGCTCAAGGCGCTGTGCCAGCAGTTGCTGTCACGACTGGGGTAAGCGGGGTGGAGCGATAGATTTCCACTCGAACACTGGGGGTGATGGTCACCAAATGGCGGTAAACGAGCTTCAGTGATATCCTTTATCGCTGTCTTGAACCCTGTTTTTCAGGCAGAAAAAAGCACACTGATGTTGCTTCGATAGAGCCCCAAGATAAGGAATTCCAAGCATTGTGATGCAACCTGTTAACCCTGAATTTTTCCCCCTGACCGACTTGGCCGGTCGTTTCGTCAATGAGCTGGCACAATGCCGAAAGCTGAACATTGATTGCCTGGAGGCCAGTGAGCACCATGTTCTGCTGCGCCTGCCTTATGCGTCTGAGCTGGTGGGTTACCCCGAGTCCAAGGTGCTTCATGGTGGTGTGATCACCACCCTGATGGACACCGCATCAGGTGCGGCGGTGATCTGCGCCATCTATGCCCGGGAGGAGCAGCTGGAGCTGTGTCCGACTCTGGATCTGCGGGTGGACTACATGAAGGCCGCCAAGCCGGACCAGCCTGTCTACGCCATGGTGGAGTGTTTCAAAATGACCTCCTCCGTGGCCTTCACCCGTGGCATCGCTTATCAGGAGTCCATAGACGACCCCATCGCCCAGGTGGTCTGCTCCTTTATGCGCATCGGCCCTGAACTGGTGACCGAGGCCTTCCGTGATGCGCTGCTCGGGGAGGATAAGGCATGAACATCAAACCCGTAGTCCAGCAGGCGGTTGCCGACAGAGATTACACCGAGCTGCTGGCGTTGATTCCCTACGCTCAGCACCTGGGGATGAACTGTGAACAGTTGGGGGAGGAGCTGGTGTTCCGTTTGCCCAATAACCCGGACAACATGGGGAACCCCATGCTGCCGGCACTGCATGGCGGGGTGATCGCCGGTTTCATGGAGATGTCCGCCATGGTCCAGCTGATGGTGATATTGCACACCACCCGGGTACCGAAGATCGTGGACTTCTCCATCGATTATCTGCGCGCCGGATATGCCCGAGAGACCTTCGCCGAATGCCGCATCACCCGTCAGGGTCGCCGAGTGGTCAACGTTTCGGTAAGCTGTTGGCAAACCAATCGGAAACAGCCCATCGCCACGGCCAGGGCACACTTCCTCATCGACTAGGAGAGTCAGTTATGCGTCATTGGATATCGATTTTGTTTCTTGGTCTGGTGCTCAGTGGTTGCACGACCACGACTTCGGGGCTGGTGGCCCGCTCAGACGCCGAGAAACTCAAGGTGGATAACGCCGCTCTGGCGCGGGATCTGTCGGTGATGCAACTGAACAAGTCGATTCAGGCCGGGCGACTGCAGGGACGCGCGGAGCTGATCTCCAAATCCAACGGCGACCTCTACCTGCAATATCGCTTCGTGTTCTTCGATGAAACCGGCAGGGAGATGGAGTCGGCCAACCGCGGCTGGCGGGCCATCAACCTGGCTGGCGGGGAGCGCCGTCAGGTCAGCGCGGTGGCTCTGAGCCCGGGGGCGGTGGAGTTTGAGCTCAGTGTCCGCCGGGTGGTGGATGAGTAAAGACCGAATTTATTGATCTAAAAAGCCACTGGATTCAGTGGCTTTTTTCGTTTTTTCCCCCGGCTGTTGTCGTCGCTGCTGAGCAAAAATGCTGCGTTGACGCCATTCAGCGTGGATTCAGGGTGCGCGGGCGGGGTATACTGCAGGCTGCCTCGGGGTGTATCTGTAAAGATACTGAGATTCCAGTCGGAAAACCCGCGAACCTGATCCGGATAATACCGGCGTAGGAAAGGCCCAGCCTTGAAGTCCCTGCCCAAAATCCGGTCGTATTCCCTTTTAGTAATAGAGAAGTCTAAAGGATATGCGCACCAAGCTTTCCATTGTTGCCCTTGCGGTCTCCTGTTCCATTCAGGCCCAAGAAATTGAAACCATTACCGTCAACGCAGATTTTCGTGATGCCGACATCGCCCGTCTGCCCACCAGTGTCACCGTGGTCGACACCGCCCGCATGCAGGAGCAGGGGGGCGAGCATTTCGAAGATGTGCTGAAGAACATCCCCAACCTGAGCTGGGCGGGTGCCTCCTCCCGTCCCCGTTATTTTCAGATTCGGGGCGTGGGTGAGCAGGAGGAGTATCAGGGCGCCCCCAACGCCTCGGTGGGCTTCATCGTCGACGACATCGACCTGTCCGGCATCGGCATGGCCGCCAGCCTGTTCGACCTGGATCAGGTGGAGGTGCTGCGCGGTCCTCAGGGGACCCGTTACGGTGCCAACGCCCTGGCGGGTCTTATCTATGTGAAGAGCAACGACCCTACCGAAAATTTCGAAGCGGGCACCGAAGTGACCCTGGGCGAAGATGACCTGATGGCCCTGGGCGCTTACGCCAGCGGCAGCGCCAGCGACACCTTGCTCTACCGCGCATCCCTGCAGCAGACTCAGCAGAACGGGTTCCGTGACAACCTCTACCTGGGTAGGGACGACACCAACGAGCGTGACGAGTTGACCGGGCGCCTCAAGCTGCGCTGGCTGGCCAGCGACAGCCTGACTGCGGATCTGACGGTGCTCCACGCCGATCTGGACAATGGCTACGACGCCTGGACCCTGGACAACAATGGTTTCGACACCCTGACCGACCAGCCCGGAGAAGACAGCCAGACCACCACCGGCGCGTCTCTGAAGCTCAACTGGGCGGCCAGCAGCGCCGTGTCTCTGGTGTCGGTCACCAGCTTTGCCGATACCGAGGCCCGTCATGCCTACGACGGCGACTGGGCCAACCCGGATTACTGGAGCAATCTGCAGTGCGAGGACTGGGAAACCGGTCAGCCGGTGCCTTGCCAGTATGACTATTGGTGGGACAAACATCAGGAGCGCACCACCTACAGCCAGGAGTTGCGACTGGTCTCTGGCGACGATGGCCGCATCTTCGCTGGGACCACAGATTGGCTGGTGGGCGTCTATGCCATGAAGCTGGATGAGTCCAACGATCTGCAGAGTTTCTACAACGGCTGGGAGGATGTGTTCCTCAAGTCCGACTATGAGGCCACCAACAGCGCCATCTTCGGTCAGCTGGACAGCGAGCTGGGTAAGTGGACCCTCTCCGCCGGCGTGCGCATCGAGCACCGCAGCAGCGAGTACAGCGATGACAGCGGCGAGGCGTTCTCTCCCAGTGAGACCATGTGGGGCGGCCACCTGTCTGCCAGCCGCCTCCTTGGCGACAACCACCTGGGCTACGTTCGCGTTGCCCGCGGCTACAAGGCCGGCGGCTTCAACATGGAGGTGCCGGCCAATCTGCCGGGCGCCAAGGAGTTCGACAACGAGACCCTGTACAACTACGAAGTCGGCGTGAAGAGTGGCTGGCTGGATGGCGCCCTGTCCACCAACCTGGCCCTGTTCTATATGGACAGGCAGGACCAGCAGGTGGAAGCTTCCACCCAGGATCCCGATAACCCGCAGCGTTTCTTCCTGTACACCACCAATGCCACCGGCTCCACCAGCTATGGCCTGGAGGCGGACTTCAGCTGGGCGCTGACCGCCAACCTGGAGCTGTACGGCAGCCTGGGCTTGCTGGATGCCTCCTACGACGACTATATCTACAACGACAAGTACGGTACCCCCGTTGATCTCAGCGGTCGTGAACTGGCTCACTCCCCCAGCTACCAGTTCAACCTGGGGGCCACCTATCGCCATGATCTGGGCTGGTTTGCTAATCTGGTGGCCAATGGCCAGGACAGCTATTACTACTCAGACTCCGCCACCAGCAACGCCGAGTCTGACTCCTACGTGCTGTGGAACACCAAGCTGGGCTATGAAGCGGAGCGCTGGGCCCTCTATCTGTGGGGGCGCAACCTCACCGATGAGAAGTACGGTGTGCGAGGCTTTACCTTTGGCAATGAACCCAATGACGGCTGGCAGGAGCACCTGTACGTGCGCTATGGCGATCCCCGCCAGTTTGGCCTGACGTTCCGTTATGACTACTTCTAAGGAGACACCCATGCAACTTGCTGTGGAGATCAGCCTCTATCCGTTAAAGGATCAATACCTGCTGCCCATCAAATGGTTTATCGAGCGTCTGGACGCCTACCCGGAGATTCAGCGCAAGACCAACGGCATGAGCACTCAGCTGTGCGGTGACTACGACACCATCATGGCGCTGCTGGCCACCGAGATGAAGGCGGCGCACCAGGAGTGGGGCAAGGGGGTGTTTGTCTGCAAGTTTATTCCCGGTGGCGTGAACCTTGACCACAGTGAGTAACTTCGTCAGCGAGGCGCTGGCTCAGGCCGGCGCCATGACCGCCTGGGAAGGGGTTGCCGTGGTACTGGCCCTGGCCTACCTGCTGCTGGCGATGCGTGGCAACATCTGGTGTTGGCCAGCGGCCTTCTTCAGCACCTTTATTTATGTGGTGCTGTTCTGGAAGGTCTCCCTGTTGATGGAGTCGGTACTCAACGGCTACTACCTGCTGATGGCCCTGTATGGCTTCTGGCAGTGGCGCTATGGCGGCCGCGGCGAGGGACTGAGTTACCAGACCTGGAGCCTGTCCCGCCATGTCCGGCTCATCGGCATCACCGCGCTGGTGGCCCTGGGGCTGGGTTATGTGATGGACAACTACACCCATGCGGACCTGGCCTATCTGGATTCCGCCACCACCTGTTTTGCGGTAGTGGGCACGGTGATGACCGCCCGCAAGGTGGTGGAGAACTGGCTCTACTGGGTGGTGATCGACATCGTCTCCATCTACCTCTACATGAGCAAGCAGATGGTGCTCACCAGCGGCCTGTTTGTCCTCTATGTCGGTCTGGCCCTGGCCAGCTACTTCACCTGGCGCAACGCCTACCGGAGTCAGGGTGAGCCTGCCTTCGCCTGAGGCTCTGCTCAGTGAGGTGCCGGGTTATGCCGGCGCTTCACTGCGTCCTTTCGGCACAGGCAGTGCCAATGCGCTCTATCTGATTGAGCCCAGCGAGCCCGAGGCCCTGTTGCGGCTGCACGACAGTGGTGCCCGCATGAGTGCCGATCGCCGCCGGGAGCACAGCATCTGGCGACAGGCGGCCGACGCCGGACTCTCCCCAGATCTCTACCACTGGGACGCTGCCCATCGATTTGCCGTCGCCCAGCGTTGGGGACGCAGGGCGGACAGGCTTGCGCCTCACGCTGCGGTTTGTACCCTGGCCGGTTTCCACCGGCTGCCCATCGACGCTGCCCCCCTGGATTACGCTTCCTCTCTGGATAACCAGGCTCAGCAGTGGCAACAGCGGATGCTGGCCAGTCGCCTTTCCCCGGGGATGACCCATCATGATCCCGGCCGGGGCAATTGGCTCCGTCAGGGTGAGGAACTTCGCCTTATTGACTTTGAGTACGCCGGCTTCGGTCACCCTCTGTGGGACCTGGCCTGCCTGATGCTGGAGTGGCCCAACATGGCCGAGGCGGCGAGGCTCTATTACCGTGTGCAAGGGCTGGAGGCTGATGGCGGCGAAGAGTTGGCCCTGCAAGCTGCGGGTCATCTCTATCTGTTGACCTGCCTCAGGTGGTGCGATCAGGCGTTGCAACAGGGTGGGGAGCCACGGCTGATTCAGGGGTGGACACGCCGCTATCGGCAACAGCTGGCCGCCGGTCCCGAGTCGCTGCTCACCCTGTGACCCTTCCTGCCCGGAACTTTATCCTCAGAGTTCTGCTCTAACAATGAGTTAACACGGCGGTGAGCCTCAACTGGAGAGAGGAATTTGAAGGGACGTTGGCTAATTGTCACCCTGGTGGCACTGGTACTGACAGGATGCAGTACCAAGTTTGTTTATAACTGGCTGGATTGGGTCATCGAGTGGGAGGTGGCCGACTATGTGGACCTCTCCCGCACCCAGGAAAGGCAGTTTGAAGCCATGGTGGATGAGATGCTGCTTTGGCATCGCCGGCAAGAGCTGCCCAAATACCGTGACCAATTGGTGACTCTGCGCAATCAGGTGAATCACCAGCTCTCCTCTGAGGACGCCCTCGGCCATATTCGCAGCCTGGAGCAGCACTGGCTGAGGGTCTTCGATCATCTGATGCCCAGACTGGTTCCCATGATGCAGACCCTGACCGACGAGCAGGTGGAGCAACTGCTGTCCACCTTGGAGAAGGAGAACCAGAAGGACATCGACCGCTATCTGAACAAGGAGTTCGATGAACGGGTTGCCCGGTCGAACAAGCGCACCGCCAAGAGCCTCAAACGCTGGGTTGGTAAGTTGACTCCGCTGCAGAAAGAGGCGGTCAACAAGTTCAACTATGAACGCCACCAGTCTATGGATCTCTGGGTGGCTTATCGCCAGGCCTGGCAGGCGCGCTTCGGCGAAGCCCTGCGAAATCGAAGCGATGGTGAGCAACTCAAGCGGGAACTTCGGCTGCTGCTGGTGACCCCGGATAAGATCCGGCCCGTCGGTTACAAGGAGCAGCTGAGCATGAACCAGCACAACTTTGCCGATGCCCTGGAGTCGATCAACGCCAGTCTGACCGGTAAGCAGCGCAAGAAACTGAATCGTGAGCTAGGCTCTTTGATAGATGATCTAGCTGATTTATCAAAAAATTAAGTTTGATGAAAGCAAGGAGCGCTCTCTCCGGTCATCTTAGTCAGTAGTAACTTAAAAGGAATATGGTTATGCAGGCTCTGATTAACTTGTGGCAAAGCTTCTTTCGCGCGACCCAGTCTCTGGAGGGCCTGGCGCCTCTGGCCCTTCGGCTCTATCTGGCGCCGATTTTCATTCAAGCAGGCTACAACAAGCTGAGCCATTTTGAGGACACCGCCGCCTGGTTTGGTAACCCGGATTGGGGGTTGGGATTGCCGTTTCCAGAAGTGATGGCAGCCATGGCGGCCGGCACCGAGTTTCTAGGGGGCATTTTGCTGATTGTGGGCCTGTTTACCCGGCTGATCAGCATTCCGTTGATGGTGACCATGCTGGTGGCCGCCTTTGCGGTGCACTGGGAAAATGGCTGGCTGGCCATTGCCGATGCCTCCAGCTGGCTGGCCAATGAGCAGGTGATGGCGGCCCCAGAGAAACTGGAACGGGCCAAGGCGATTTTGCAGGAACACGGCAACTACGACTGGCTCACCTCGTCCGGCAAGTTTGTGGTGCTGAACAACGGCATCGAGTTTGCCATTACCTACTTTGTGATGCTGCTGGCGCTCTACTTCATGGGCGGCGGTAAGTTTACCAGCCTGGATTACTTCTTCGGGCCCAAAGACAAGGCCTAAGCCCTGAGATTCAAACAGCCCGGTGCATTTGCATCGGGCTGTTTTCGTTCTGGCGCCGCTATCTGGCGGCTTGCCATCCTGGCGGAAGCACTTCGGCCAGGCTCTGGTCGTAGAGGGCCAGAACTGACTCAAAGCCATGCTCTGGCTGCCATCTGAGTGCGCGGCTGGCAGCGCTGACGTCGTACACCCGGTCCAGAGAGTGGGGAAGGCGCCAGCCTCTTCGGTCAAACTCATCGGCCAGCTTGGGTACCTTTTGGCGAATCAGACAAGCGGCATCCTCATAGAGAGCCTGAGTGTCCTCTTGGGTAAAGGGAGTGGCAGCGGAGAGGTTAAACAGGTTAAAGCCGGGCAGGCATCGGCGCAGGGCCAACTCATGAGCACAGGCCACATCCCGGGCATCGATGCCACGACTCAGGCGGTACACCGCCATCATGTCCACCGCCTCAGGGAAGCAGCGGGACATCCGCAACACGGTCACAGGCAGATGGGTCTCGTCGCTGAAGCGCCTTAGCCACTGTTCTGCTTCCAGCTTGGTTCTGTGATAGATGGTTCTGGGCTGAGGGATCACCTGTTCGTCTACCCAGGCGGCCCGACCCCCTCTGGGCTTCGACCCGTGGCCATAGAGTGCCGTGGTGCTGGTAAACACCACCTGTTTCAGCCCCTGACGGACACCTTCATCTGCCAGTTGTTGAGTCAGAGTAAGGTTGACCTGCCAAAAGCGCTCGTCCGATGCCAGGCCTACATGGGGCGCATGCAGGGCCGCGGTGTGCACCAGGGCGGTGACTCCCTCCAGCGCCTGGCGGCGTATCTCGTCGTCACGAAGATCCCCCACCAGATCGGCGGTAGAGCAGGGGGTGGTGTCGACGCCGCGAACCTGGTAGCCCTGGTTGGCCAGGTGGATATAGATGGCCCGGCCAATGCGTCCGGCGCTGCCGGTTACCAGAATAGTCATCAGTGACTGTCGCCGCCTTCCAGCATCTGCCGGCTGACGTAGTCGCCCTTGTCCATCTCATAGACGTTGGCGGCGATCTTCGGCAGGTCCGGGAACAAGCGGGAAAGTTCTGCCACCACCAAGCGAGACAGTGCTGCTTTCTGCTCCTGGGTCCGGCCCGTCAGGATGTGGGCGAACAGGTGAATAAAGGGCTGCTGCTTGCCGCCGGCCAGGTAGGTGGTGTACGGGTTGATGCGCACCTTGATGGCAGCTTCATTGAACAGTCCGGAGCTGACCGCCGCCTGGTGAATGGCGCTTAAAATCACCTCTTCGGACTGAACATCCAGCACCTCGCGGGCGCAGTCGATAACAAAATGGGGCATGGTGGCTCCTGATGACAAACCTCGAAGTGCCCAAGTCTACTATGGTGGAGGTCACGGCTCAGCCACAAATCACAAAATATTGATACTCTGCGGCTTTCTATTTCAACTCATTAGCGGTAGCGTAATTATTGTACAGGGAAGGGCTCCCTGTCTGCGCCAGGATTTTGGTCGCAGGAGCATGGCCGACCCACAAGCAGTCGTGGTTTTCAACGCGATGACTGGTGGCTGTGTCTGACTTGGATTCGTCAAACTCAGGGATTGAGGTGACCATTATGTCGCGCTTTGGAATCAAGGGGATCTCCATCAGGGTTACCGTGGTGTTTGTGTTTATCATCGGCACCCTGATCACCGCTGCCACCGCCATCACCCTCCAGTATCTCTTCTCGTCGAAGATCGCCACCGAAGCGGTGACGGCTCAGGCGGAGATTCTGGCCAGGACTACCCAGGATAAGGTCGAAGCCCTGCACACCAAGGCGGCCCATTCGGTGGAGATTCTTGCGCGTAACGCGGCCCTGGTCGAAGGCGGTCAGGTTGATCAGCATGCGACCGATCGGCTGTTCGCCAATCTGCTGGAGAACAACAACGAGTTCTATGCGGTCTATCTGGGCCTGGCCAACGGCGACTTCTATGAGCTGATCAACCTGGAGGCCAGCCCGCAGATTCGAGAGCAGTTGGGGGCATCCCTGACGGACCGGTTTGCCAAGGTGCTCATTCAGCAGGAGGAGGGACAGCGGGTTAAGCGCACCCTGTTTCTCAATGAGGCGTTCGAGGTGAGTCACCAATTGGTGGAGCCCAGCGACTATGACGCGACAACCCGCCCCTGGTTCCAGATAGCCGACACCATCAATGCCAGTCGCACCAAGCCCTACCTGTTTCAGCACCTGCAGGCCCCCGGACAGACTTTCTCCATGGTGATGGAGGAGAGTGGGGCGGTGATCGCTGTGGACATCGCCCTGTCCACCATGTCGCAGTTTCTCTCCGGGCAACTGGCGACCGGCACGCCCATCGAACACAGTGAAGTGTTTCTCTATGACCTGAGTGGCAAGTTGGTGGCCTCCAGCAACGCCGCCACAGAGATGCCTCGCCGAGAGTTGCCGGCACTGCCCCTCACTGAACAGGAGCGCAGCTACCTCGACACTCTGGGGACGGTGCGCATTGCCAACGAGACGGACTGGGCGCCGCTGGATTACTCCATCGCCGGTCAGCCCAGGGGGTACACGGTTGAGCTGATACAGATGCTGGCCCGAAGCCTTGGGTTGTCGGTGGAGTTCATCAATGGCGTGTCCTGGGAAACCCTGGTGCAGCATTTCCAGCGAGGCGATCTTGAGATCCTGACGCCGGTGTATCGAACCGGCAGCAACAGCCAGTGGGGCCTGTTCTCCTCCCCCATGGTGGAGATGCCCATGGCGTTGGCGACGCGGGGCGATGGCAGCAGATACCGCAGTCTGGAGGCGCTCAACGGCGCTGTTCTGGCGATCCCTGCCGGCTGGTCCATCATTCCTGAGATTCGACGCGCTTATCCACAGATTCGCATTGTCGAAGCGGCCAGTGTTGTCGAAGCACTGAAGGCGGTCACCAGCGGCGAAGCGGACGCCACCATAGAGACCCGCATCATTCTGGATTACACCAAACGGGTCTACTTCCTCGACGGGCTCCACATCGAGCCCTATCTGGACATAGGTCAGGTCAACTTCGATGCCGGCCTCAGAGCGGTATTCAAACCTGAGCTGGCGCCCCTGGCCGCACTGTTTGAGCGGGCCTTGGCTCAGGTGGGCCCGGAGGACCGGCAATATCTGGCCAAGCGCTGGCTGGGTAATATGGACGAGATCCGGCAGCAGGATTCCCTGACCGTTCCCTACAAGGCGTTGATCACCACGGCCCAGGAGCGCTTGCTTCAGGGCAAATTGAACCGCTTACCTCTGGAGGGCCGCGACAGTTTCCTCTACATCGAGCCATTGCGAGCGGGAGAGGATCATTTCTTTGCCCTGGCGCTGGATGTGGACACGGTGTTGCAAGCCAGTCGTCGCGAAGTGCTGGTGTCGGCCGCCGCGACGGCGATCTGCATTCTGGCACTGCTGCCGTTCTGCTACCTGTTGGCCAACCCGATAGTCAACCCCATTCGTCAGCTGGCCAAAGAGAACGAAAAGGTGATGCGCCGTCAGTACCAGCAGGTCCACAGGCAGCCCTCCGTCATCAAGGAGGTGGATGAACTCTCCCGATCTCTGGTTGAGATGTCCGCCGCTATTGCCAAACATGAAGCTCAGCAGCAGAAGCTGATGGACTCCTTTATCGAGGTGATCGCTCAGACCATTGATGACAAGTCCCCCTATACCGGAGGCCATTGCTATCGCGTTCCGGAACTGGGTTTGATGCTGGCGCGTGAGGCCAGCATCAGCCAGGAAGAGTCGTTCCGGGGGTTCTCCATCGAGGACAAGGACAAACATCGTGAGTTCAAGTTGGCGGCCTGGCTCCATGACTGCGGCAAGATCAGCACTCCGGAGCATGTGGTGGACAAGGGCAGCAAGCTCGAATCCACCTACAACCGCATTCATGAGATCCGCACCCGCTTCGAGGTGCTGTGGCGCGAAGAGGAGATCAGCTACCTCAAGGCGGTGATGGCGGCCGCCAATCAAGAGCCTAAACTCAGGGAGAAGCGGGATCTGGCGCAGCGACAGCTCAAAGAACAGTTTGAGTTTGTCGCCAGATGCAACGTAGGCGGCGAGTTCATGGCGGATGAGAGCATCGAGCGCCTTCACGGCATCGCCAGGCGAACCTGGCAGCGGAATTTCGATGACAATCTGGGTCTGGGCCCTCTGGAGGAGAAGCGCCGAGGCGACAGCGCCGCACAGCTGCCGGTCACGGAAAACCTGTTGTCGGACAAACCGGAGCATCGCATCGCCTGGGAGCGCAAGCACAGCTATGACCCCAGTCTCGGCATCATGCTGGAGCCCACAGAGCTGCAAAACAACCAGGGTGAACTCTACAACCTGTGCATACGCAAAGGCACCCTGAATGAGGAAGAGCGCTTCCGCATCAATGAGCACACGGTCAGCACCATTAAAATCCTGGAAAGCCTGCCGTTCCCACCAGAGCTGGCCAATGTGCCCAGGTACGCTTCCACCCACCATGAAACCCTCAAGGGGACGGGGTATCCGAGGCGACTGACCGGCGATCAACTCTCCGTAGGGGAACGCATTCTGGTGCTGGCGGACATCTTCGAAGCCCTGACTGCCGATGACCGCCCCTACAAGAAGGCCAAGTCTCTGAGCGTCGCCATCAACATTCTGCATAAGATGGTCAAGGACGACCACGTGGATCAGGAGGTGTTCCGGCTGTTTCTCACCACCGGCGTCTATCTGGAGTACGCCGAGCGCTTCCTCAAACCCTCGCAGATGGACGAGGTGGACCTGAGCAGGTATCTGGACGAGGCGGCGGCAGCCAGCAAAGAGCAGGAGCCGGTGTAGCGAGTTCAGTACCGCGCTGGCGAGGGCACAGGCTGGGTCAACGGGGCTGTGTCTATCCTGCCCTGGACAGGGAGTGTACGGTGCCTTCCTTAATGGCCCCCGGCGACGGCGTGAACCCTGTTGCAGTGAGGTATGCCGGCAGAGGTACTGGCAGGCTGGCACAGAAAGCGATGAGCCCCGAACATACGGGGCTCATTGTTTGCGACACAGGCGAGTGACCGTCTTAAAGGCCTACGGCTCATTAACGCTCGAACTCAGCCTCTTTCTGACGTGCTTCGCGCTCTTTCTCTTTCTGCTCTTTGCGGGCTTTCTGCTCTTTCTTGTGCTGCTCTTTTCGAGCGTCACGTTCAACCTCGTCGCGCTCTTTACGGGCTTCGCGCTGATACTCTTCTTGCTCTTTGCGGGCTTCCCGTTCGTACTCGTGTTGCTCCTTACGAGCTTCCCGAGCCTGCTCCTGTTGCTCTTTTTGAGCTTCCCGCTCCTCCTGATCGTACTCTCTTTGCTGCTCCTGCTTGGCTAGGCGGGCCTCTCTCTCATAGTTCTTGTCCATCTTGCGCGCGTCTCTGTCAGCTTTCTTCTGCTGCTTTTGCGCTTCTTTGGCCTGCTTGCGTGCTTCCTTTGTCTGCTGTTTTTCTGGGTTATTTGCTCCGGAGGCGCCAGCCAAGGCAGTGGAGGGAAGCGTGACCGCGAGGGTCAGTGCTGCAGCCAGTAACAGTGTTCCGTTCTTCATTGTTAACTCCCTTATTACAATGGGTTGAATTAACTATGGTTGACTTTACCGATAATGGCAATCGACTCTCTGAATCCAGTTAATCGAAGAAGATGCACGGCCGCTTTGGTAGACTGGTTTGCAAATGATATTGATTTACAGGAGCGGCAATGGACGCGCTGACCCTTCTCACCCAACGACACTCCGCCCCCAGGCTCTCCGAGCCGGGTCCGGACTCGCAGCAGCTGGACACCATCCTGGCGGCGGCAGTAAAGGCACCGGATCATATGGCACTCACCCCCTGGCAGTTCGTGATTGCTCAGGGGGAGGGGCTGCTGAAATTGGGAGAGATCTTCTACCAAGCGGCCAAGACCAAAGGGGAGAGCGGCGAGGGGCTGGCCAGAGCCAGGCTTTTGCCGACCCGGGCGCCCATGGTGATTACCGTTATTGCCAAGGTGCAGGACCACCCCAAGGTGCCCGTCATCGAGCAGCACCTGAGCGCCGGTTGCGCTGCGCTGGCGATGCAGATGGCGGCTCAGGCTCAGGGCCTCGGTGGCATCTGGCGTACCGGCAGTTACGCCTTCGACCCGACAGTACGAGAGAGTCTGGGCGTTCAGGGGGACGATCAGATAGTCGGTTTCCTCTATCTGGGGACGCCGCTGTCGAGGGCGCCGAACAAGAGATCGCCCGATCCTGCCGACTACGTTTCTTTCCTCTAATCTGACTCAGGCTGGAAAAAGGGGGGAGAAGATCCTCCCGTTTGGCCATCGTGACCTGTAAACTGGCGCGGATACGGGTTATCCTCCTGTTTTCAAAGAAGCCTTTTCTGTTAAGCCGATGCGCATTCTTCACACCTCTGATTGGCACCTTGGGCAGCACTTCTATAACAAGAGCCGAGCCCGGGAGCACGCCGAATTTTTTGCCTGGCTGCTGGCCCAGGTTGATACCCACAAGATTGACGCGGTGATCGTCGCCGGCGATGTGTTCGATACCGGAACGCCGCCCAGTTACGCCCGTGCACTGCTCAACAGCCTGGTGGTCTCCTTCCAGAAGCTGGGTTGTCAGTTGGTGGTGCTGGCGGGCAATCACGACTCGGTGTCCACCCTCAATGAGAGTCGCCAGTTGATGGAGTACCTCAATACCACGGTGATCGCCGGCGGCGATGAGGGCGAGCAGCTGCTTGAGCTGACCGATGACCAGGGGGAGCTGCAGGCACTGCTGTGTGCCGTCCCCTATCTGCGTCCCCGGGATGTTCTGCGTAGCCAGGCCGGTCAGAGCGTGACGGAAAAGCGCCAGAGTCTGCAGCAGGCCATTGCCGATCACTACCGGGCGTTGTACGAACGTGCCGCCATACTGCGCGCAGAGCGAGAGATGAACATCCCCATTATTGCCACCGGCCATCTGACCACCCTGGGGGCCACCACCTCGGAGTCGGTGCGAGACCTCTATGTGGGCACCCTCGACGCCTTTCCCTCAGATCATTTCCCTCCGGCGGAATACATCGCCCTGGGCCATATTCACCGGCCTCAGCGTGTGGGCGGCCAGGAGCACATCCGCTACTGTGGCTCGCCCATTCCCCTGAGCTTTGATGAGCTGGGCAGCGAGAAGTCGGTGCTGATGGTGGAGTTTGATGGCCAGTTGCTGACCGGCATCACCGCGTTGCCGGTACCCAGCTTCCAGCCCATGGCGGTGATCAAGGGCAACCTGTCTGAGATTGAGCAGCAACTTAAAGGGTTCGCCGACGCCTCGCCGGAGCGCCCCGTGTGGCTGGACATCGAAGTGGAGAGTGAGGAGTACCTCAACGATCTGCAGCAGCGCGTCGAAGCCCTGGCAGACGATCTGCCGGTAGAGGTGCTGCTGTTGCGCCGGGCCAGGAAACTGCGTACCCAGGCACTGGAGCAGCAGCAGAACGAAACCCTGGCAGAGCTCAGCGTGCAGGAGGTGTTTGCCCGCCGCCTGCAGGAGGAGAGCTTCGACGGTGAGCCGGGCGCCGAGCGACAGCAGCGGTTACAGGGCCTGTTTGACCAGGTGCTGGCTCAACTGGACGACCCGGAGCAGGCCGAGGAAGATCCACTCCCGGCCGAGACACAGCAGGAGAGCCCCAAACAGGTGCTCCAGCAGCCCAGCCAGCCTGAGGAGGCGTAATCATGAAGATTTTGTCTCTCCGGTTTAAGAACCTGAACTCCCTCAAGGGAGAGTGGAAGGTGGACTTCGGTGCTGAGCCTTTTGCCGGTAACGGCCTGTTTGCCATCACCGGCCCCACCGGGGCGGGTAAGACCACCTTACTGGACGCCATCTGTCTGGCGCTCTACCACCAGACCCCAAGGCTGTCGGTGTCGCCCACCCAGAATGAGCTGATGACCCGAGGCACAGGTGAAGCCCTGGCCGAGGTGGAGTTCGAAGTGAAGGGGCTGGGTTACCGCGCCTTCTGGAGCCAGCGTCGTGCCCGGTTGGCCGCAGACGGCAAACTGCAGCCGCCGGTCGTGGAACTGGTTCGCATCGACGATGGCGCCATTCTGGCGGAGAAGATCAAAGAGAAGCTGGAGCTGGTCGCGTCTTTGACCGGCCTGGATTTTGGTCGCTTCACCAAGTCGATGCTGCTCTCCCAGGGCCAGTTTGCCGCCTTCCTCAACGCCAGCGCCAATGAGCGGGCCGAACTGCTGGAGGAGCTGACGGGGACCGAGATCTACGGTCGCATCTCCCGGCAGGTGTTCGACAATCATAAGCAGGCAAAGACCCACCTGGAGACCCTGAATGCACGGGCCGAAGGGGTGGACCTGCTCTCCGACGAACAGAGAGAGGCTCTTCAGGGCAAGCGCGGTGCCGACCGGATTCAGGAGCAGGCACTGCAGGCCCGTCTCAGCGAACTCAAGTCCCTTCAAGGCTGGTTGCAGAAAGAGGCCGAGCTGGCCAACGCGATCGATGACGGCAAGGAGAAGCAGCTTCAGGCGGCTCAGGAGTCTGAGCGTCAGCAGGAGAAGCTGGCTCGTCTGACTCGCAGCGAGCCGGCGGAGCGCCTGCGGCCGCGATTGACCGAAGTGCAGGACGCCGAGAAGCAGCTGGCCCGTTGTCGTGAGCAACTGGCGCAGTTGGCCGAGACCAAAGCCCAGTGCGCCGAGCGTCAGCAGCAGGCGCAGCAACAACACGCTGAGGCCAGTGCAGACAGAGAAACGGCTCAGCAGGCCAGAGTCGACGGCGAGGCCCTGTTCAACCAGGTGATCCCTCTGGACACCCAGTTGGAGCAACTGGCAAAAGGGCTGACTGGCGCGGAAGAGGCGATGAAGGCCCGCGCCCAGACCTGGGAAGACGCCAAGGCACAACTCAAGCAACGAGAAGTGGCGCTGACCCAGGCTCAGGCACAGCTGGCCGAGGCCCAGGCCTACCTGGAGAGCAACGCCAATCACGGTCAGCTCAGTCAGAAGTTGTCTGGATGGCAGAGCCGTTTAGAACAATTGGCGAACCTGGAGCAGGGAATCGCCCGTTTGGCGCCGGAACTGGCCCAGGGCCAGGAGAGACTGAGCGCACTGTCTCAGACTCGCGAGCCACTGGCTGAAGAGCTTAAACAGGCCGAAGCGGATTTGGCGTCGGCCAATCAGGCGCTATCGCAAGCCGAGTCAGCCTTGACCGAACTGGCTCAGCAGCCGGTGGAGGTGCTCAAGGCCAAGCTCGCCGCCCTGGATGCCGGTCAGGAAGGGCGCAGCAAGCTCAAATCCCTGAGTGAGCGTTACGCCGAGCTTCAGGAGCAACTCGGCGAACGCCAGAAGTTGTCGGACAAGCTGTCCCAGGAACTCGACCGCATCGGCAAGGAGCTTGGCGAGAAACGTCAGCAGTACAAGAGCGAGCACCAGCAACTCAGAGACGTCGAAACGCTGCTGGAGCAGGAGCGTAAGATTCACTCCCTGGAAGCGGAGCGCGCCAAGTTGGTGGCCGGTGAGGCGTGCCCATTGTGTGGCTCCACCGAGCATCCGGCGGTGACCGCCTATCAGGGCATCGTCCTCAGTGAGACAGAGCAGCGCCTGACCGATCTCAAGGAGAAGGTGGAAGCGCTGAAAGAGCAGGGCACCCGCCTGGGTGAGCAGCAAAAGCTGGCCAAAGAGCAGTTGGAGATCAAAGCCGGCGAACTCAGGCAGCTTGAGGAGAAACGCGTAGCGATCACCACCCAGTGGGGTGAGCAGTGCGTGGCCCTTAAGATCACCACCGCACCCGATATAGCCGACGCTAAGCGACTGGAGAACTATCTGGAGAGTTGCCGCAGTCGCCGGGCTGATCTGGACGCCAAAGTCGGGCAGCTGGAACAGGCCAGTGGAGCGCGCCAGCAGGCCAGTGAAGCACTGGCCAAGGTGAAGGAGCGCCACCATCAGCTGCAGCTCAAGAGCAGCCAGTTGACCGCAGAGGAGGAGTCGGTTCAGCAGCAACTAACCACTGCCCAGGCACGCAGCCTGGAGCTTGGTCAGAATCGTGACGGTCTGGTTCAGGCACTGAGCCCTGAGTTGGAGGCCCTAACGCTGACGTTGCCCGAATCCGGTGACGTGGACAGTTGGCTGGAAGGGCTTAAGGCTCAGGCCCAGCAGTGGCAGCAGGCCCAGCAGACACTGGCCCAGCACAGTCAGATAGAGGTGCAGCTCAAAGAGCAACACCAGAGTGCCACGGAACGAGAGCATCAGACTGCCCTGGAACACCAGGGGGCTCACAGCGCCTGGACCGAGCTTAAGGCGCAGTGCGCCCAGCTCAGCGCCCGTCGCCAGGAGCTGTTTGGCTCCCGAGTCGTCAGTGACGAGCGTCAGCGCCTGGAGCAGGCGCTGGCACAGGCCAGCGAGATGATGGAGTCTGCCCGAACCCGCCAGGGGGAGGCAGAGAAAGAGAGCGCCGCCCTTCAGGGGCAACTGGCCCAGTTGGAGGAGAGCAAACGCGACTTAACCGAACGCTGGACTCAGTCCAGCAAACAGCTGCAGAACGAGATGGCTCATTCGGTGTTTGCCAGCCAGACTCAGCTGGAGGAGGCCCTGCTCAGTGATGAGGAGAAGCAGCAACTGACCGAGCTCAAAGCTACCCTGGAGCGGTTGCAGGCCGGTGCCCAGGCGCTGGTTGCGCAGGCCACCATCACCCTGGAAAATCATCAGCAGGGCAGGCCCAAGGCATTGGTCAAGGACGCCACCCTGGAGAGCCTGACTGATCAGGTGGATGCCACCAATGAATCCATTCGGGAGCTGATCGCTGCCATGGCGGCGATCAAGAGCCAGCTGGACAGCGACAACGAGCGACGCGCCGGTTTGCAGGGACTGCTGGAGCAGATTGACTCCGCTCGAAGCCAGTATGATGACTGGGCTTACCTCAGTGGCCTGATTGGTTCCAGAGAGGGGGACAAGTTCCGCAAGTTTGCCCAGGGGCTGACCCTGGATCATCTGGTGCATCTGGCCAATGGCCAGTTGGACAGACTCCATGGCCGTTATCAACTCAAGCGCAAAGTGGGCGACGAACTGGCACTGCAGATCCTCGACACCTGGCAGGGGGACGCAGTGCGTGATACCCGCACCCTCTCCGGAGGAGAAAGCTTCCTGGTCAGCCTGGCTTTGGCCCTGGCCCTGTCTGATCTGGTCAGCCACAAGACCAGCATCGACTCCCTGTTCCTGGATGAGGGCTTCGGCACCCTGGATGGTGAAACCCTGGACGCCGCGCTGGATGCCCTGGATACCCTGAATGCCAGCGGCAAGATGATTGGTGTCATCAGCCACGTGGAGGCGATGAAGGAGCGTATACCGGTTCAGCTCAAGGTCAATAAGGTCAATGGGTTGGGATACAGCCGACTGGACTCCCGCTTCAAGGTAACCCGGGAAGACGTCACTGACGTTCAGGACTAAGCTGGATTGAAATCTAAAAATAGAAACACAGAGAAGGTTAGAGATTATGGATGAGAATATTCTCAGTCAGGAACTGGCTCAGATGGAGATGGTATATCAGCTGATCACCGAGTTTGTGGTGACCTACAGCTTCCAGATCCTCGGCGCCTTGGTGATCTTCTTTATCGGCATTTGGCTGGGAGGCAGGATCTCAAAGGCGTTGCTGGCGCTGATGACCCGCCACGAGATAGACATTACCCTGTCCACCTTTGTGGCCAACATCGTCAAGATCCTGGTGATCATCCTGATTGGCATCATCGCCCTGGGTAAGCTGGGGATCAGTGTCACGCCGCTGGTGGCGACCATTGGTGCTGCCGGTCTGGGTGCCGGTCTGGCACTGCAGGGCATGCTGTCCAACTACGCTGCAGGAGTGACCATCATCGTCACCCGGCCCTTCGTCGTGGGCAACACCATCACCGTTCAGGGCGTGTTCGGCGTGGTGAAAGAGATTCAGCTGGGAATGACTGTCCTCACCAACGAAGAGGGGCAGGAGATTTCGGTGCCCAACAAGCACATTGTGGGTGAGGTGCTGCACAACTCCTTTGAAACCCTGTTGGTGGAAACCGAGATAGGCATTGCCTACGGGGCGGATCCTGAGCAGGCCATTGGTGCGCTGTTGGAGGTACTGGCGGCCAGCCCTCATGTGGACCAGTCTCAGACCCCACAGGTTGGTATCGATGGCTTTGGTGATAGCGCCATTACCCTGGGTGTGCGCTACTGGGTGCCCAGTGAGCAGTTCTATCAGGCGAAGTTCGAAATCAACCTGTCGTTGTTCAAGGCGCTCAAAGCCAATGAGATCGAAATACCTTTCCCTCAGCGCCACGTGACTTTGCTGAACCAGGACAAGTAGGCAGAAGGAAAGTTTGTAGGAATTCAGGGGGAGGCATTGCCTCCCTTTTTCTTTTGTCGCGCAGAATCAGCATTGCAATACGACTTTGATAGAAGTCTAAATAATTTGCATATGAATTCAGTTCGGTTAAGGTGTGAATAAGGTTTACCGCATCTGGAGAGGGAACTGTGCGCACGCTGATGGCTTTGTTGTGTCTGCTTCCATTGATGGGTTTTGCCGACGATAATCCGGGCTGTGCTCGCGTCTTAATCACTTCAGATTATGGTGATTATTCCCTGAGCCTTAAGGCTGGCGAGCCTGAAATTCTCACTCTGGGGGGCGGCTACAGTTTGGCATTGTTGGCTGATCCTGTGGGTGATTCCGGCCTGGTGAAGATCACTACCGAGGCGCACTATAACCGTAACCGACTCTCCACAAATGTGACCGTTGGCCCCGACACACCCACCTCAGTTAAAGTGGCCGGACTGTCTGTCGAACTCAGTGTCGACCCTTTCTGATTTCATTCCCACATAAAAAATGAGGAAACTTCGCGACTTCCGTTCAGGTTTCCGCTACTCTGTGCCGCAAACGGAATCAGCGGGCCATACTTGAAGAATATTGGTCCCAAGCAGTGCACACAGGGAGTGTGAATGGACAAGTTAGAGTTGAAATTACCGCCCGTTGCCATAGCGTGTCTGATTGGCCTGATGATGTGGCTGGTTGCCAGAATACCTCTGGGCGAACAGATCTTCCCCTCAACCATTCGACTCGAACTGACCGCACTGTTTCTGCTGCTGGGCGCCGTTGTTGGTTTGAGTGGCGTCATTGCTTTCAAACGGCATAAAACCACTGTCGATCCCACCCGTCCCGACAAAGCCTCGACCCTGGTCACCACAGGGATTTATCAAATCAGCCGTAATCCCATGTACCTAGGGCTGCTGCTCTTGCTGGCCGCCTGGTCCTGTTACCTGTCTCATCTGCTGGCGATGCTGCTGCTCATCCCCTTTGTGCTCTATATGAACCGATTCCAGATTCGCCCGGAAGAGCGAATGATGGAAGGGCTGTTTGGCCCCCAGTTCGAGATCTACCGCCGCAACGTAAGGCGATGGCTTTAAGCACAACTGCCGACATTTACCCAGCTGCCAGCAGATGGGGAGAGTAGGGTGAATGGTTGTACTTTTGCTGTGATGACACTCCTTTAAAACACCCGCGAGAGGGTGTAACTTAATCAGCATAAAAATCAGGTAGATGTCACCTTCAAAGGGAGAGATTGATGGGCCCGGTGTTCAGCAAATGGCGGAGCTTGGGCAACATTTATCTTGTTAAAGCATTAAGCTGTTATATATCAATAAGATATAGGTGTGTGTTCACTAACCTTGGGATGGCCAGGTGAGCTGTGTATACATACAGTCCAAAGTGAGATCCGCCTTTCCCCGGGCAAGATCCGCCTTGCACGCAAAGCGACACGGCAGCGGAGCTGGATTTTATGACTAAACACAAGTACTTGGCTATTTTGAGCCGTAAACGCCGTGCGTGATAGGCGGCAAGATGTTCATGGGTGAAAGGCGGCGAGTCGCCGCATAATAAGCTGTTAGAGAGCTTTATGAAATTTGTGTCAGCCTTACTACTAATATTTTCTTTGAATTCGTTTGGCAATCAAATCTTAACTTCAAAGGAAGTTTATGATGCTGAAGCTCCTATTTACTGGCAAATACAAAAAACTGTAACGATCAATGAAACTATAACAGTTCCACTCCTATTTGAATTTTCCCAGAGAGGGAATGGTAGTGTAAAAATCAAACATGGACTTTGGATTAGAATTTACGATTGCCACAACAATTCTTATATTTTTGAGCCTTGTCTTATGGAGCAAGAGTTATTAGACATAAATTCAGACGGCTTCAATGATGTGTTATTTGAATCGCAACTTATCTACACTGGAGAAAAAGAGTCTGATCCGAAAATCGACAAAGGAAAGGTATTTGTTCAATTGATATATTCGCCATCTGAAAAAACATTTATTCTTGGAAAGCATAGTGAGTCCATCAAACCTTACGAGTATTACGAGGAATAGCTCTCTAACAAGTTGCTTAAAAGGACGTTGAAGTTGACCCGTTTTAGTGGACACCAAAATCGTTAGATCGAGGTGTCACAATGCCTGCCTACAAGACAGGAAAACGAACCCAGCAGTACAGTC
>NZ_AUGL01000016.1 GCF_000422645.1 Ferrimonas futtsuensis DSM 18154 | reverse complement strand
CAAACTCTTCAATTAAAAAGTTTTTTGGAATCCGAAAATTCCGACTCAATGAATTACTGAATTAACTTGTTATAGTCACTCAGTGCAACATTGATATATGAGATATCAATCCTGCGCGAGTGCCCACACAGATTGTCTGACTAATTGTTAAAGAGCAGTGCAACGTTGTTTTCGTTGCTGAGGCTGCGCATTCTACGCTTTCCTCATCCCCCGTCAACCCCTATTTTCAAAGGTTTTTCCGGGTGTCGATGTTTTGCTCAGCGCGGTGTTTGATGACCCGCTGTGCCCCGTCGACAGGAAGCGCATTATAGGGACTGGAACGCTTCCTGCAAGGGAAATCTCAACAATCGCGTTCGATCGGTTTTTTTTTGGCCACGTCGGCTGAAAGTTACTTTTTTTGTGCTTAGATCACAGGCACGGGCGCAAAAATGGGCTATTTATGCCACATGGGTCTACAAAGATGTGAGCTGAATGTTGTTTAATTACGAAAGTCAGTTTCAACAGCTTTAAGCACCACCGAATTTTACTTAATAAGGAAACAACCATGAGCACAGTGTTTCACCTCGGCTTGACCAAAGAGATGCTGGACGGCGCCAACGTGGCCATCGTCCCTGGCGATCCAGAGCGTGTAAAGCGCATTGCAGAACTGATGGAAAACCCCACCTTCCTGGCCAGCACCCGTGAGTTCACCAGCTACCTGGGTTACCTCGACGGCAAGCCAGTGGTGATCTGCTCCACCGGTATCGGCGGTCCCTCTACTTCTATTGCGGTAGAAGAGCTGGGGCAGCTGGGCATCAACACCTTCCTGCGAGTGGGCACCACCGGCGCCATTCAGGAGTATGTAAACGTGGGTGACGTGATCGTGACCAACGGCTCTGTTCGTCTGGACGGTGCCAGCCTGCACTTCGCGCCCATGGAGTTTCCTGCCGTTGCCGATTTCGCCTGCACCACTGCCCTGGTGAACGCCGCCAATGATCTGGGTCATGAGCCTCACGTGGGCATCACCGCCTCTTCCGACACCTTCTACCCGGGTCAGGAGCGCTACGACACCGTATCCGGTCGCGTGACCCGTCGCTTCAAGGGTTCCATGAAAGAGTGGCAGGAGATGGGCGTACTGAACTACGAGATGGAGTCCGCCACCCTGCTGACCATGTGTGCCGCCCAGGGCTGGTACGCAGGCTGTGTGGCCGGTGTGATCGTAAACCGTACTCAGCAGGAGATCCCTGACGAAGCCACCATGAAGAAGACCGAGACCTCTGCCGTCTCCATCGTCGTGGAAGCCGCCCGTCGGATGGTTGCCGAGTCCTAAGCCGACTCTCTGCGAGACGCCCAATAAAAAAGCTTCGCCTGGTGCGAAGCTTTTTTTATGCCCGGAACAATGTCAGCGCTCGAGAGTGGCGAGCAGAGAGTCGAGGTTGTTGCGCACCCAGACAGGATCGATGGGGCCCCAGTCCGCCACCCGGTAGTGGCCATCGTTGTGGCGTACACCATCTTCGATGAACTCCACCTGCACCCCCATGCCCATCAATGCCTTGAGCACATCCTGAATGGTACGGCGAGGCCAGCCCAGACTCTTCATCAGCGCCGGCACACTGGCCTTATCGTGATGGGCGATCTCATGCATCAGTATCAGCCGGCGACTGAAGGTAGGGTTCAGCATTTCATATTATCCTTATTCGACTCGCCATACCGACGGCGTTCAGTCTGACTCTTAACAAATTCCATCCATGGTAACAACAGCTTAAATTCCAAGCTGTCTGCCGCTACACAAAATCAGTGTTCGAGGAACAAGTAGTTTTGCCAGCTCTTCATCCTCAGCAACACCCGGCGGATGATGGAGACGTGCGTAAAGCTGTCCGAGTACACTGCCATCTCGGCGTTGGCCCCATCGGGCAGGGTGTACTGGTCTATCTGGTCATCCAGCTCTATCTGGACAAAGGCCCGGCCCTGCCCCATCAGGGTAGCGGTGGTAAACAGCTGACCCTGAGCCTGGAACTGACCCTCACCGATGTTCGGCAGCACCTGAGACACTTTGCCCTTGAACACCCGTCCGGGAATGGCCGGGAAGATCACTTCGGCCTCATAACCTTCGCTGATTCTCAGCAATGAGCGCTGATTGAAGGCGCCCACGTAGGCAGAGTCGCTGCTGTTGATGAACACCATCACCGGGCGCAATGGCAGTGGCACCGCCATCATCCCGGGACGCAGCGCCACCTGGGTGACGTAGCCGTCGGTAGGCGCCCGGACCACGGTTTCACTGAGGTCATACTGCGCCTTGGTCAGATCCGCCAGGCGGGCCGCCAGCTTGGCCTCCGCCGCCAGGTAGAGCTGCTCGCGGATGTCCAGTTCCGAACGGGTAAAGGCACCGCCCTTGTCATACCCCTCCTTATACCTCAGGTATTCCCCCTTGGTGCGGTCCCGATCGGCCGTGGCTGCGGTAACCTGGGCCTGCTTCTCTTCGGCAATCTCCCGATAACGAACGTCGTCGATACGAAACAGCACATCCCCCTGCTTCAGCGGCTGGTTGGCCACCACCGGCACCTCGACCACAGGCCCCCTCACCGAGGGAACTATGGGTGTGGTGACGTACACCTGGCGGGCCACCGGGGTAAAGGGGTGGTTGTAGTTCATCAGCAGCAACAAGGCGCCAATGAGGACCACGCCGCCCAATACCGCAGTAGGTACGGTCCACTTGTTCAGCGGGATCTTAAAGATTTTGAAGATGGCAACGCACAAGGCGGTGTAGGTCATTATGAGTAGCAGGTCCATCCGTTAGCTCTCCCCACTCAGTTTGGCCACCTGCTCCCGCAGGCTGGCAACGTCATTCTCCAGGGAGGCCACCTTGACCTCCAGCGCCTGTTCATGTTCCTGCAACTGCTTGAAGCCCCAACCGCGATCTTCGCGGTAGAGGGTGGCCCAGATCCACAGGAAGGGCCAGATAACGTGCAGGGTGAACAGGCTGACCCATCCGGTGACATGGATGGCATCCTGGTGAGGGTGGTTGCGCTTTTTGGCAATTTCGTAGGGGATGTCGTGGATGGCAATGATGCCGTAGAAGAGGACCAACCCCACAAAAAAGAGCAAAGCGAGAGCAAAATAATCTAAGAACATAAGACACCTGGCGCTGCTTAACGTTTTTTAAACATAACACAACGCACGAAACAAATAGCACTTTATTGCACACCCAAATGTGCGCTGCGCCCTTGCCAAAATGACGGTCTCGAAGTAATAAAAGTGTCCTATATTTGCCATCAAATCTTCCACAAAACCCCTCTACAAGGGGGGACAGTCAGACAGTACACCGAGAGAGAATGTCATGAGCCAAATTGAAGGATTTCAGCCAGCCGGTCGTTTCTTCGATGACACGCATTTTCCCCGTGGCTTTGCCCGTTCAGGCCACTTCACCATGAAAGAGTCCGACCTGCTTGAGCAGTATGGCCGAAGGCTTAAGGCTCTGGCGGAAGGGACCCAACCCCCGGCCACGCCTCAGGAGGCGCAATTTATCTCCATGGCCAGGGGCGAATGCCCGGCCGAATCGATTCTGGAGCACGCCTGGACCAAGTACATCGCTAAGAGCCAGAGGCGCAAGCTGTTCACCATGAGCTCCAAATCCCCCTCCGCTGACGACGATGCCGACGATGACAGCAGCGGTGAAGATCTGAGCAGCGACCAGGATGACATCATGGAACTGGGTTAAACGAGAAAGGCCAGCGTACGCTGGCCTTTTTTTGTTGTGACTGCCGCTGGGATCAGAGGATCCGCTCCGGGCAGGCCAGTTTACGGCGCAGGTAGGCGATCTGCCCCTGGTGATCCAGGTTCTTGGGGCAGGTGTCCTGGCAGCCCAGCAGGGTCATGCAGCCAAACACACCATCTTCGTCACCGATGATGTGGTAGAACTCCTCGGCGTCTCTGACATCACGATCGTCCAGGGCGAAGCGGGCCACCTTGTTGAAGCCCACGGCCCCAACGAAGGTTTCCCTCATCTGGGCGGTGGCGCAGGCGGAGACGCAGCAGCCGCACTCGATGCAGCGCTCGGACTCGTAGATGGCGTCGGCCAGCTCCGGCTCCATGGGCCGCTCCAACCGGTGCATGTCCTGATTCACCTCTTTGGGGCTCAACCAGGCTTGCAGCCGCTCAGACAGGGCGCGCATAAATTTGCCGGTGTTCACCGACAGATCCCCAATCAGTTCGAAGCCCGGCAGCGGCATCAGGGTGATCACCCCTTTGCTGAAGTTGCTGGTCAGGGTCCGACACGCCAGGGTGGGCAGACCGTTGATCACCATGGCACAGCTGCCACAGATGCCGGCGCGGCAGACAAAGTCGAACTGCAGCGTGGGGTCCTGCTGCTCACGCAGCAGGTTAAGGGCGATGAAGACCGTCATCCCGGGTGCTTCCTGCAGCTGGTACTCCTGCATCATCGGCTTGTCGCCGGGCAGCTGAGGGTCGTAACGGAAGATACGGAAAGTCAGGGTACGGCTCATAGATCCTCTCCACGGCGCTGGTTTTTCGGTTTGAACTTAACGGGCAGCTCGAAGGCCATGGTCTGCTGCTGACGCTGATGGCGGTCGTCGAACTCCTTAGCGATCGCCTCCACCTCCTGCAGCCGACGCTTGGTGTCCGGATGGGCGATGGCGTTGTCCTCGCCGTACCCCCGGTAACCCGGTGGCAGCTCCATCTCTTTCACCTCCAGCTCCTCGTACTCCAGCTTGATGTCGTGATCGCGCCAAAATGCCAGGGTGCGCTTGAGCCAGTCGCGGTCGTTGCGCTGGGGGTAATCCTCGCGGGAGTGGGCACCACGGGATTCGGTGCGCGCCTCGGCGCCCATGGCCACCGCCAGTGCCACCTTGATCATCTTACGCAGACGAATGGCGGCCACCAGCTCGGGGTTGGCGTGACGCTTCTTGTTGTTGACCACCAAATTCTCACAGCGCTCCGCCAGGGACTTGAGTTCGGCCACGGCCTTGCCCAGCTCCTCGCCGGTGCGGAAGATCCCCACCTTGTCCATCATGATCGCTTCCATCTCCTGACGCAGGATGAAGGGGTTCTCCCCCTCCTCCCGGGCCAGCAGCCGGTCGAGATCCGCCTGTTCGCGGTTGAGGCACTGCTGCGCCAGGGCCTGGCTGCCCATGTCGTAACGCTGACAGGCGTCGGCCACGTATTCGCCGACGATCATCCCGGCCACCACGGTCTCCGCCAGGGAGTTGCCGCCGAGACGGTTGAAGCCGTGCATGTCCCAACAGGCGGCCTCGCCCACGGAGAACAGCCCTTTGAGGTTGGGCGCTTCACCCTGCTCATCGGTGCGGATGCCGCCCATGGAGTAGTGCTGGGTGGGGCGTACCGGGATCCAGTCCTCGGCGGGATCGATGCCGAGGAAGTACTGACAGATCTCCTGCACCTCCCGCAGATTCTTTTCAATGTGTTCCCGGCCCAGCAGGGTGATGTCCAGCCACAGGTGCGGACCATAGGGGCTGTCCACCCCCTTGCCTTTACGCATGTGCTCGGTCATGCGACGGGAGACCACGTCTCTGGAGGCCAGCTCCTTCTTCTCCGGCTCATAGTCGGGCATGAAGCGGTAGCCATCTTTGTCCCGCAGGATGCCGCCGTCACCGCGACACCCTTCGGTGGTGAGGATGCCAACGGGCACGATGGCGGTGGGGTGAAACTGGATCGCTTCCGGGTTGCCCAGGGCCACCTTGCCGGTCTCCATGGCGATGCCCTGACCGGTGCCTTCACAGATGATGGCGTTGGTGGACACCGACCACAGCCGGCCATAACCGCCGGTCGCAATGGTGGTGGTGCGGGCCAGGTAGGCCACCAGCTCACCGGTAATCAGGTCGCGGACGATGGCGCCGTGGCAGCGCTCACCGTCTTCGATCAGGGCGATCGCCTCCTTGCGCTCGTGCACCGGGATCCCCAGGCTGATCGCCTTGTTGTCCATGGCGTAGAGCATGGAGTGGCCGGTACCGTCGGCGGTGTAGCAGGTGCGCCACTTCTTAGTGCCACCAAAATCCCGGGCGGTGATCAGGCCATGGGCCTCCTCCGGCTCGGTGATGGTCACCTCCTCGGCGTTGACAATGGCCTTGCGGTCGCCCTTGGCTACCCGGCTCCAGGGCACGCCCCAGGCCGACGCCTGGCGCACCGCCTTGGGGGCCACGTGGGCAAACATCCGCGCGACTCTCTGGTCACAGCCCCAGTCGGAGCCCTTCACCGTGTCCTGGAAATGGACATCTTCGTTGTCGCCCACCCCTTTGACGCTGTTGCCCAGGCTGGCCTGCATGCCCCCCTGAGCGGCGGCGGAGTGGGAGCGCTTGGCGGGGATCAGCGACAACACCAGAGTATTGAGGCCCCGCTCCTTGCAGGCGATGGCCACCCTAAGGCCGGCCAGCCCACCGCCTATCACCAAGGCATCGGTATAGATGGTTTTCATTGTTGTTATCCTCAGTTGGGGCTGTAGGGAGTCAGGGGAACTGGCAGGCTCTGACCCACGGCCAGCCACATCACCAGGCTGGCGCTGCCCAGCACCAGAAGCCACAGCGTGACGCCCAGGGCCAGCTTGCGGGCCTTGGCGCGGGACACCTTATCGCCGAACCATTTCAGGCTGAGGCGGTAGAGACCGATCACCGCGTGCAGCACCACCAGGGGCATCAGCAGCATGTAGAGCCAGCCGAAGCCCTGCTCGACGATGCGGTAGGCAGACTGGTGGGGGCCGATGGCGGCGGGATCCAGCAGGATGCCAATCAGGTGCACCGGCACCAGGAAGAACAGGGCGAAACCTGTTGCCAGCTGCAGCAGCCACAGGCGGGTGTCCGGCAGACGCAGGCCCGCCTGCTGTTTCAGGGCACGCCACTGGCGATACTTCTGGGGGAAGCGGCGCAGGGCAGTGAGGGCGTGGATCAGCAGCAATACGGTCAGAGTCAGGGCCACCAGCACGGTCAGGGCGGGAAAGCCATGGCCTTGAGGATCCAGGAAGCCCGCTTCGAGGATCCGCACCACCCGGTAGAACGCCTCTTTACCGAACAGGATGCTGGATTCGAAGTGCAGGTGGAACAGCAGGAAGATCGCCAGCGCGGCTCCGGAGAGCCCCTGCCATCGATCCAGCCTGGCTGCGGTACGACCGCTTACTCCATTAGGGGTCATAGTTAAACCTATTATTGTTGTAGGGATTAGAAGAGGAAGATCAACGATACGGCTCCGCCCGCCCCTCGTTAAGGGACAAAACACCAGTCATTGATCAAGATCACCTATGGGATTTTCACCCATGTGAAATCAATCACACTATTTGACCCCAGTTCAAAATAGCAACAGTCGTCTGCCTTTGATATACGCCGGATGCAGCGGCAGACGTTGTCGCATACAATAGAGGCAACCAAACCTCCTTAACTATGAGCGCACTATGCCCTGGATTCAGATCCGCATTAACACCAATGGTGAGCTGGCCGAGACCATCGGCGATCACCTGACCGAAACCGGCGCCGTCTCCGTGACCTTCGTGGACGCCAAAGACACCCCGGTGTTTGAACCCCTGCCCGGAGAGACCCGCCTGTGGGGTGACACCGACGTCATCGGCCTGTATGACGCCATCACCGACATGAAGTCGGTGGTGACCGAGCTGGAAGCGCAACCTGAACTGGGCCCCGACTTCACCCACAAGGTAGAGGCCCTGGAGGACAAGGACTGGGAGCGGGAGTGGATGGACAACTTCAAGCCGATGCAATTTGGCCAGCGTCTGTGGATCTGCCCCAGCTGGCACGAGGCCCCGGAACCGGACGCGGTCAATGTATTGCTGGATCCCGGCCTGGCCTTCGGCACCGGCACCCACCCCACCACCGCCCTGTGTCTGCAGTGGCTCGATGGCCTGGATATGTTCGGCAAGCAGGTGATCGACTTCGGCTGTGGTTCCGGCATCCTGGCGGTGGCGGCTCTCAAACTGGGCGCCCAGCACTGCGTCGGCATCGACATCGATCCCCAGGCCCTGACTGCCAGCCAGGACAACGCCGGCCGCAACGGCATCGAAGAGAGCCGCTTCGACCTCTACCTGCCCAAGAATCAGCCCGAGAACCTGCAGGCGGATGTGCTGATCGCCAACATTCTCGCCGGTCCCCTGCGGGAGCTGGCGCCTCTGATTGCCGGTCTGGTGAAGCCGGGCGGACGGCTGGCGCTGTCCGGTCTGCTGCAGGAACAGAATGACGAACTTCGCAAAATTTACAGCCAGTGGTTTGAGCTGGACGACACCGCGGTAATGGAAGATTGGTGTCGCATCAGCGGCACTCGCAAGTAAACGTTCAAAAAACGAACGATTTCAGGGGTGGTC
The DNA here is from genome assembly GCF_000422645.1 of Ferrimonas futtsuensis DSM 18154. Lineage (GTDB taxonomy): Bacteria > Pseudomonadota > Gammaproteobacteria > Enterobacterales > Shewanellaceae > Ferrimonas > Ferrimonas futtsuensis. The sequence goes on along the minus strand of NZ_AUGL01000016.1, from coordinate 106,453 downwards.
GGGTATGTGAGTGCCCACTCACTTTGACCCCCCTGCCCTCATTGAAATAACTCCAATAATGTCAAGCAAAAAAAGTTGCTTCTCGTACATTTATTGACCTTCCCACCACTGATAAAAAAGAGTAATATGCGCTCCCTCGTGAACGTACGAGGAGATTTGTCATCATGCGCATAGGACCCTATCAACTGGAAAACCGGCTGATCGTGGCTCCCATGGCCGGGGTAACGGATCTCCCCTTCCGCACACTGTGTCGCCGTTTAGGCGCTGGGTTAGCCGTGTCTGAGATGTTGTCTTCCAATCCCAAAGTTTGGGATTCGGACAAGTCGCGCTCGCGGATGGACCACGGTGGTGAAGACGGAATTCGTTCAGTACAGATCGCCGGCGCTGAGCCCGAGTTAATGGCCCAGGCGGCGCGCTTCAATGTGGAGCGTGGTGCCCAGATCATCGACATCAACATGGGCTGTCCGGCAAAAAAAGTGAATAAGAAGATGGCTGGGTCCGCTCTGATGCGGGAACCGGACCGGGTGAAACAGATACTGGATGCGGTGGTTAACGCCGTAGACGTGCCTGTCACCCTGAAGATCCGCACCGGTTGGGATCCAGAGCATCGAAATGGCATCGAGATTGCCCAGATTGCCGAACAACATGGGATCGCCTCCCTCGCCGTGCATGGCCGTACCCGGCAGTGCATGTACAAGGGTGAGGCGGAATACGACACCATCGCTGCCATCAAGCAGGCGGTGTCCATCCCGGTTGTCGCCAATGGGGATATCGACAGCCCAGAGAAAGCGCGTCATGTCCTGGAAGTTACCCAGGCGGATGCGATCATGATTGGTCGAGCCGCCCAGGGACAGCCATGGCTGTTTCGGGAAATTGAGCACTTTCTTCGTACCGGCACCAAACTGTCGGCCCCGAGCCAGGAAGAGATTCGGGGCATCATGCTGGAGCATCTGGACACCCTGCACCGTTTCTACGGCGAAGAGCGTGGTCTTCGCATCGCCCGGAAGCATGTGGGATGGTACCTGACGCACCAGCAGCAGGATTCGGTACGACGCGAGTTTAATCGTTTGGAAAGTGCCACAGCGCAACTCGAAGCGCTGACGCGCTATTTTGACCAGGTTTAACAATTTAATTTAAGAGCAAGGCAGTATGTTTGATCAGCAGAACTCCCATCCAGAAGCACAACTGACCGTAGGCCAGATCGAAACCCCCAACGGCACCGTGAAGCCTCAGCTGTTACGCGACTCCGTGAAGCGCGCCGTAAGCAACTACTTTGCTCAGCTGGACGGCCAGGAAGCTTCTGAAGTGTACGAGATGGTCCTGTGCGAAGTGGAACAGCCCCTGCTGGACATCATCATGCAGTACACCCGTGGTAACCAGACCCGTGCTGCCAACATCATGGGCATCAACCGCGGTACTCTGCGCAAGAAGCTGAAGAAGTACGGCATGAACTAAGAGCTCTGCTCTAAAGTTTTAAAATTCAAACCCTTAGCTCTCTGAGCTAAGGGTTTTTTCGTTTTCTCTCCCCAGCACGCTTCACCAGCCCTTTCATTTTCCGGCTCTGACCGCCCATCCTGAACTGTTTTTTCGCCAACTCGGCGAATCCTTTACGTTGTAAATGGCTGATCTCTCACACGAAGGAGCGGTAGTCGCCACTGTCGGCCACCCGGTGCCATCGGTATTCTGTAGGCGTCTGGGCAGCAGTCAAGGGAGTGATAGGTCCAGACAACCTCTCCCCTTTTTTTGCTGCACAACGGACAGTTCCTGATATCCCTGCGGGAGGTACGTCATGTCGACGCTCCGGGACCAGCAAGCCAACTCCTCTCTCTGGCCCTTGCTGACCAATGTGGCTCAACTGTTGCTGTTGCCGTTTTCGGCACTGGTGCTGGTGGTCGCCCTGGAGACCCTGACCCATCCCCCCGCTCAATTTCAAGGAGACTTCTCGGCCTATTCCGGAGACAGCAAGGCCCAGGTGGTTATCTATAACGCCAGCTGGTGTCCAGCAAGCAGGGAGATCCACTCACTTCTTGCGAACCGGGCGGTGAATTTTGAGGAGCGTGACCTGACCGCCAGCCCGAGCTGGTATCAAGGACACGTACCCCTGGGTTGTGACAGCGTACCCATCCTCCTCATTGGCGACACCTTGATCTATGGCAACAAGCCCAAGCTGATAGAGCAGCAGCTGGCAAAAGAGAATGTTTTACCTTAAGGGTGCAGCACAACCCCAGTCTGCACCTTTTTTCCTTTCTTCCCGCTCCCGCTTCCCCAACGATTCCCGCTATACTATCGCCGTTGATTTAACAGGACAGAGACTGATGAGTGAGCAACTGCCCCTGATGCCAGGATGTGATTTCGTTGAGCTGTATAAAGTGCTGAAGGTTCAGGGCTGGGTCGGTTCCGGCAGCGATGCCAAGCTGGTGATCAGCGAAGGCATGGTCGAGGTGAACGACGAGCTGGAAACCCGCAAGCGGCGCAAGCTGGTGGCCGGCGACCGGGTCAGCTTCAACGGCGAGAAGGTCACCATCGCTCCCCCCCAGGAGGGTGCCAAGCCCAAGGCCCAGGCCAAGAGCAGTGCCCCGAAGAAACGGGCCCGCCCCTCCATCGAGTTTTAACCATAGAGAGAACCCATGACATTTCCCTCCGACCCCACCGGCGAACTGCTGGAACTGATGCAGGGTGAAGGCATCGATCTGAGCCAGCCCTACATGCTGGACTTCTACGTGCTGTTTGCCGACGAGGAGCAGGGCCGCCAGGCGGCCGAGCGGGTGCAGAAGGAGTACCCCGGCTGTGGCCTCTACCTGAATTACAACGAGGCCGCCAAGGAGTGGGAGCTGCGCCTGGTGACCGAGATGGTGCCCGAGCATGGCCCCATCTGCGACATTGAGAAGACCCTGACCGCCCTGTGCAAGAAGTACAAGGGTAAGAGCGACGGCTGGGGCATGCTGGAGCCTGAGGACGACGACGTCGACGACGGCCTGGAGTAATAGTGACTCCACCCTGAAACAGAAAAACGCGCCTTTCGGCGCGTTTTTTTATTCTTCTGAGCTGGGCTTCTTCGGGATGAAGGGCAGCTCGCCGGCGTCCTTGAGGACGAAGGCGGTCTTGCGCTTCTTCCTGGGCGCGGCCGATTTCTTCGGCACGGCCTTCTTCGGGCCCCCCTGGTCGTCCTTGCTGACGCTCTTGGCCTTGGGCTTGGGTTTGAACCCCTTGAACTTGGCCTCCATCCCCTCCATGGCTTCGAAGCTCAGACTCTGGCCCAGGAATCGCTGCAGATCTTCCGCCGCCTTCCAGTCCTTGGGGCCCACCAGGGAATAGGCTTCCCCGGTGGCGCCGGCACGGCCGGTTCGGCCACTGCGGTGGATGTACTCTTCGGAGTGCTTGGGCAAGTCGAAGTTGATCACCATGGAGACCTGACTGATGTCCAGGCCACGGCTGGCCAGATCGGTGGTCACCAGAATCTGCGCCTTGCCGGCGGCAAACTCATCCATGATGCGGTTACGGGCCGCCTGACTGAGATCCCCGGACAGGGCCAGGGTGGTGTACCCCTGCTCCGCCAGCAGCTGGGCCAGACGATCGGTGTCTGCCCGGGTGGCGGTAAACAGCATCGCCTGGTTGAACGGCTTCTCCTGCAGCAGCTTCATCAGCTGGGCCTGCTTATGATCCAGGTGATCCGACAGGATGAAGGTGTGGCGGATGTTGGCGTGCATCTGCTGCTCGGCGTCGATGCGCACCCGGGCCGGGGCACTCAGCAGGTCCTGGCCAAATTCGCTCACCACGGCACTGTCCAGGGTGGCGGAGAACATCAAGGTCTGGCGACGACGGTGGTCCGCCGCCTTGTGGATGGCATTGAGCTGGTCGGCAAAACCCAGGTCCAGCATCCGGTCCGCCTCATCCAGGATCAGCAGCTCCAGGCCGTTGAGGTAGAGGTGACCGTGTTCCAGGTGGTCCGCCAGTCGCCCCGGAGTGGCGATGACGAAGTGGGGATCTTTGGCCAGATCCTTACTCTGCTGGTTGAAGTCTTCACCACCAAGAATCAACACACCCTTGATGCTGGTGTTGGAGATCAGGCTGCGCAGCTGACCATAGACCTGCTTGGCCAGCTCCCGGGTTGGGGCCAGCACCACCACCCGCGGGTCGCGCTTACTCAGGGCCTTCTGCTTCATCACTCTCTGAACCGCCGGCAGCAGGTAGGCCAGGGTCTTACCGGATCCCGTCTTCGAGGAAGCCAGCAGGTCCTTGCCGGCGATGGCGACCGGAATGGCTTGCTGCTGGATGTCCGTGGCCTGCTGGAAGCCCTGGTGATCCATGCGTTCAACCAATCGCTTGTCGAGACCCAGTTCAGAAAATTGCAAAGGTGATACTCCAACCCAAAAAATTCGAAGCGCACAGTATACACGAAACCGCTCGAATCCTCTCCAGGCGACAGGATTTCGCCTCATCGGCGACGGTGAGTGCGTCAATGCCATGAGGCCAGGCGCTAACTCATTGAACCTGGACACATCCACTCGAAGCAGCCGGTTGCGGCAGAGCGTCGAAGTTGTAGAGCCGGGGCGGCCCTGCTAACCTGCTGTGTCCCCAACCGAGGTTAGTATTGATGTCCCTGGAATCGTTGATCATTCTCCTGCCGCTGTTTGGCGGCTACCTGGTGCCCGTAAAGAGTCGTCGCCTGCTGGCGCGCATCGATTGGGTACTCAGCGGCATCGTCTATCTGATCCTGGCCCTGATGGGGCTCTCTTTGGCCCAGGTAGACAACCTGGCGTCGGAGCTGGGCACCATCGGAGTGCTGCTGGCCACCCTGATTGTCCTGACCCTGGGGCTGAACCTGGCGGCCCTGCCGCTGGTGGACAGGCGCTGGCCCCTGGCCCTGGATCTGGGTGAGAGCAGGCAACCTCTGGGCAAGCTGGTGATGGAATCGCTGAAGCTGGCACTGGTGGTGGCCGCCGGGGTGGTGCTGGGGCTGGTGGTAACCCTGCCCCACAGCCTGATTGAGCAGACCGCCAACGGCGCCCTGATGGTGCTGCTGGCACTCATCGGCATCCAGTTGAGAGGCTCCAACCTGGGGCTGCGCAGCATCCTGCTCAACCCCAGGGGGTTGGCCATTGCCGCCCTGGTCGCCCTCACCTCCCTGGTGGCCGGCGCCCTGACCGCGCTGATCCACGACCTGCCACTGCTGCACGGGGTGATTCTCGCGTCGGGCTTTGGCTGGTACTCCCTGTCCGGGATTCTGATCACCGATGGCCTGGGCCCGGTGCTGGGTTCGGTGGCCTTCCTGGCGGATCTCAGCCGCGAGCTGATCGCCATCGTGCTGATCCCCGCCCTGATGCGGGTCTCCCCCGCCGGCGCCATCGGCTACGGCGGCGCCACCGCCATGGATTTCACCCTGCCGGTGCTGCAGCAGACCGGGGGACCCAAGGTGGTGCCGGTGGCCATTGTCTCCGGCTTCCTGCTGAGCCTGGCCACCCCGATCCTGATCCCCTTCCTGCTGTCGCTGGCCTAAGTTGCCCTGAGACGAACTACAGCCGGGTCAGGCGGAACACCAGTTCATCCAGGCGTTCGACCCCTTTGTTGAGGAATCTGGGGTTGTCTGCCAGCACATCGATGCGCTCCAGCAGTTCCACCTTGAACAGCCCGTCGCTGAGTGCCAACACCTGCGCCTCGCTGACCGAGAAGGGCGGGCCGGAGAGCTGCTGCTGAGGGTAATCCAGGGTGATCAGCAGTCCCTGGGTGCCTGGCGTCAGCATGCTCGCCAGCTTGTGCCAGTACGCGACGCGCATCGCTTCGGGCAGGGCAATCAACGCCGCCCGGTCGTAGAAGGCACTGAGCGGGGTCAGTTGCTCACTGTCCAGCTGGAACATGTCCCCCTGCCACAGCTCGAAGGGGCCGGCACGAAAACATGTCAGCGGGGGGTGACTGTCCACCTGTGGCGACAGACCACGTTCGTCGAAGAAGCCGGAGACCGCCAGTTCACTGAGTTCACAGCCCACCACGGTTTCACCGTGCTCCGCCAGCCAGATCATATCCAGGGATTTGCCACACAGGGGAACGAAGATGCGCCCACTGTCGTGGTCGATGCTCGACCAGTGGGATTTAAGGAAGGGGTTGATCTCGTCCTGATGAAAGCCGATAAGCTGGTTTTCCCACTTATCGTGCCAGAATGATGCGTCCATAAAGTGCCAATCCTGCTCTATTCAGGCTTGGCACCTTACCTGCTCACTGAAAGAATGTCATTACCACTCTTTGGACAGGACCACCCTCACGCGTTCCAGCCATTTACAGTTATCGCAACTGCAGGCGCGACGCGACAGGTGGGCGGGGGTCAGCTGAGCCTCAACGTAATCACAAGCCAGGGTCAGCTCACGACGAAACTCCTTCATGGACTTTCGTTCAACGGCGACCAGCTCGTCGTTATGATTCAGCCACTTACACTCCATGCCCTGGTGACAATAGATGCATCGCTCATCCACTGGGTTATAGAATACCGCGTGGGGACAGAAGCGCACATCCATGTTGTCGCGCATCTTGTTGCGCGGATAATTTAACAACTCAACCAGCTCGGCGACTGTGGGTGCAGCGGCAGCCTCGGCCATCTCTAGGTCTCCCATGTTACAATGCGGATCCAATAATCACATAAACCGCCCCGAAACCCTTGATTTTGATCAAGGTAATGAACGCTTTTCTATGGCGGTAACCGGGCTTAACAGGAAAGAAAAGTCCGACTTTAGCCAGTGAGCACCTGCAAAGCTGTGAAATACAGGGAGTTCCATGAAAGACACGGCGCCGCTACACCATTTTTACATCGCTGAAGAGCAGTCGATCTATCTTCTGAAACATGACGATGCTCAAAAGCTGAAACAGTGGCTGAGGCTGTGTGAAAAGCAGCTGGCCAGGCTGGGTTATCGGCAGATCCGCTTCGTCGGCAAGGGGGTGTACGGCTTCGTCTTCGCCGGCCGCCACCCCACCGAGGGGGAGCAGGTGTTCAAGTTCTCCCGCATCACCCTGCCGGTGCACCTGCAGGCGCGGCTGGAGGAGGAGGCCTGGATGCTGGATCAGGTCAATCACCCCAACATCCCCAGGTTGATCCGCTACCAGCAGCTGAAACTGCAGGGGATCATGGTGATGACCCTGGCCCCCGGCCGGGATCTGGCTCAGCTGGCCCTGCGCTGCGGCCCCCTGCCCCTGACCTGGCTGGCGGCCATCGCCCGCCAATTGGCGGAGCTGCTGCGCTACCTGAGGCAGGACCTGTCCCGCCCCATAGTCCACGGCGACATCAAACCCTCCAACCTGGTGTTTGATCCCCTGTCCCAGACCCTGTCTCTCATCGATTGGGGCTCGGCGGTGTTCGCCCAGCAGGACGCCGACGGCGAGCCCATCGCCGCCACCGGACTGGGGGTGGGCGGTGAGCCCCTGCACAGCAATGCCCGCATGGGCGACCTCTATTTTATCGGCGCCGACCAGCTGGCCGGACGCCCCTCCTCCCCCCGATTCGATGAGCAGGGGGTGGCCGGCACCCTCTATGCCCTGGCTTCAGGCCTGCCCAGCCGCTTCGGTCGCAGCGTACTGCCCGCCGCCAGCTTGGGATTACCCAAAGCCTTTGCCGACACCCTGGACGCCATGCTCAGTGACGACCCCCAGGTGCAGCGCCAGGGAGGCGACCACTTTATCCGGCGCCTGACCCAGGGACCGGCCTGGCAGCCGCCGGCGATGCCCGAGCCCAGTCTGACCCCCACACTGCCGGTGTGGGTGCACCAGTTTGGTCAGGGGATCGACACCGTGGCCTACAGCTCGCGCAAATCCTTCCTGCAGCAACATCAGGGGGACGCCCCCCTGCCCAGTGGCGACATCCAGATCGACCGCTACTACCGGGACTACCTGATGGGGATGGGGGATGTGGAGAAGGCCTTTGTCACCGCCGTGGGCCGGCTGGGGGAGTTCCCCATTCTCGGGGGCCTGGCTCTGCACTGGCACGGCGCCGGAGTGGCCATCGACTCCAGCCTGAATCTGTACGACCCCACCCTCAAGGCTCCTTTTACCCACGCGGTGAACAATCTGGTGAAACTGGCCCAGTCCATCCCTCACCAGGGGGTGTTCAAGGCCTGCTTCTTCAATGCCCGGGATACTCTGCACTTCGAACGGCAGACGCCGCAGCAGGGGTTTGTACCGTCACAGGACCAGCAGATCCGCTTCGACCTGTCCGATGTGCCCGAACTGGAGGATAAGACCCGGCTGCACAGCTACTTCGAAGATGGCCAGGACCCGGACGAGAACCTGCGCCTGCCCGAGGGGATCATGGCCGCCCTGGGAGAACTCAATGCCATCCACCACACCGGCTGCATCATCTTCGAGGTGCTGCCCACTCACATGAAGCTGCACTCCTACCTGAGATTGCTGGATCCCGAACGGGAAGCGGAGTTCCGTGACTGCCTGGGGCGGATTCTGACTCAGGTGCCGCAGATCCGCGACCAGGGGATCTCCGGTTTCATGAAGCTGCCCTACAAGAACACCCGCCACTTCGTGCACCGGGAGCGCCACCCGGTGAACTACCAGGTGCCGCCGAGGCAAACTCTGGGGGAAACCCGGACCTAAACAAAAGCCCCGGCGCAGGGCCGGGGCTGGGGGTTTTCATCGGGTGATTACAATCCGAGGATCGTGGTCGCAAAACCGAAGTAGATCAACACCCCGGTGGCATCCACTATGGTGGTGACCAGGGGGCCCGAAGCCGTGGCCGGGTCCAGCTTCACCCGGCTGAGGATAAAGGGCAGACACAGGCCAATCAGGGAGCCGGCCATCACCACCGACACCATGGCGAAGGCCACCACCCAGGCGATCTCCACCCCGCCGCGGAACCAGCCCAGGGCAAACACCGCCACCGCCATGGTCAGCCCCAGGGCACCGGCCACCAGGAACTCCCGCCCCAGTACTTTGGCCCAGTCCTTCATCGCCACCTCTCCGGTGGCCAGGGCCCGCACCATCAGGGCCGCCGACTGGGAGCCGGCGTTGCCGCCGCTGCCCACCAGCAGGGGCATGAAGAACACCAGGGCCACGTACTTGGCGATGGTGTCCTCGAAGTAGGCGATGCCGGCACCGGAGAGCAGGCTGCCGAACACCAGCAGCACCAGCCAGAACACCCGCTTACGATACAGTTCCCAACCGGTCACCTGGTTCATGGGCGCGTCCAGCTTGGCCACCGACGCACTCTTCTGGGCATCCTCTGTGGCCTCTTCCACCGCCGCGTCCATGGCGTCATCGTAGGTCACAATCCCCACCAGGCGATCTTCGGCGTCCAGCACCGGCAGGGCCAGCAGGTCGTAGTGTCGAATCTTCTTGGCCACCACCTCCTGGTCCTCGTCCACCCGGGTGTGCACCACCTCGGTGCGCATCAGATCCTCCACCAGACGGTCCGGATTGGCCAGGATCAGCTCACGCAGGGAGAGGGTCCCCATCAGGTGACGATTGGCGTCAATCACATAGGTCTGGTAGATGGTCTCCTTGTCCGGCGCTTCCAGGCGCAGCTTCTTCAGCGCCTTGCGTACCGGCCAGTGACCGCGCAGGGTGGCGTAATCCGAGGTCATCAGGGCCCCGGCGGTCTCCTCCGGGTAGCTGGCCAATCGGCGCACATCTTCCCGCTCCGCCTGGGCCAATCCGGGCAGCAGGGTGTGCTGGTCCTCTTCACTGAGGCGGTTGAACAGGTCGGCCCGTTCATCCGCTTCCATCTGGGAAAACAGCGCCGCCAGATCGTTGCGGCTCATCTCCCGGGCGATCTCCGCCTGGGCATGGGGGGCCAGGTAACCGAAGAGCACCGCGTGATCCGGCAGGGACAACAGGGACAGGAAGTGCACCGCCTGCTGGGCGGTGAACTCACAGATCGCTTCGGCAATGTCCGCCGGATGGGCAAGCTCCAGTGTCGCCCGGGCAGACTGTTTGTCGCCGGCAATCACTGCGGTTTCCAAGGTGGCAAAAAGGGTGTCTTTTTGCATGCTTCATCTCCATTGACAACGAAGCATGCACAGGAGGGAGGGATCCCTGTCAGCGGCGGGCTTCGGTGCCGTCAATCAGCTTTGTGTTCGAGTCTTTAGTGATGTCCCAACTGGGACTACTCGTGCTAGGGTCCATTTTGATCCACTCAAAAAATTTGGCGCGCCGATTGTAGGGCTAATTCCCAATCAACTCAAGGAAGTATACTCAACGAATTCCTCTGGATGCGCGCAACTGCCGTTTTAACCAGCCATGGATACGACTGACCAGCTCATCATGGTCCTCCCCCTCATGATAATTGAGGTAGCTACGCCACTGACGGTAGTTGGTTTTATTGCTGCGCCTGGCCTGACGCTTGCGCTCCAGCCGGTCCGCCAGGGACAGGGGGTGGTCCCAGTCGGAGACCACATCCAGCACCGCCGACGGCAGCTCCACCAGAAACTGATCCAGGGCGGGTTCACCGGTCTGGTAGCCGCCAATCAGCACCAGAGCCAGGGGCGTCAGCCAGCGTTGCTCGGCCATTCGGCTGGCCAGGGTTCCGGCGGTCGCCCCCTCCACCAACCAGACGCTGTCCGGGTCCGGGGCACTCTCGGGCAGGGCGTCCACCCGCCTGACCTGCCAGCCATACTCGGGCAGCTGAGTTTCCAGGGCGGAGGCCAGGGCCGCGAAGCCCGGCGCCCCCACAGGGGCGACCAGCAGAACCTCTCCCAGGGTACCGGCGGTGTGGCTCGGGGTCAGGCGCTCGGCGGCCTGCAGGGCAGGATGAACGGCAATCAACAGAATCAGCAGAGTTCGTAACAGCATGGGGTGTTTTGGACATACAACTTGACCCACACTGTACCACCACCCGTCAACAAGCCCTACCCCCTTGTCATCGGCCCAAGGGGCTTTACAATACATATAGGTGTACGTTTTTCCGACAGATGAAAAAGATAGGACGGAATATGAATCAGTTCTCCAGCGGCATTGCAGGTTGGCAACACAGGTTCCGCATCATCAAGCCCTCAGGCGCCAGCCTGATTCTGCTGCTGCTGATGGTCCCACTGCTGCTGCTGATGCTGCCCCTGGTGCTGTTGGCCAGTCTGGTGTTCTGGGCCATGAATGCGGTGTGGCGCTACCAGCGTCCCGGGCGCACCGGCTCCCACAGAGACACGGACGTGGATCATGCCTCCGGGGTGGTCATCGAAGGTGAAGTGGTCAACTCCAAGCAGGATTAACCCTGCCCCGGATACAAAAAAGGCAACCGTGAAGGTTGCCTTTTTCGTTATTACTCCGGCGTCACCACAATCATCCTCAGGGCGTCCAGATGTACCTGGGCCCGCCCCAGATGGGCACTGACCAGGCTGATCTGCTCACGCACCGCATCCAGCTCACTGTCGCGGATGTTGGGGTTCACCCGTTTCAGGGCTTCCAGGCGGTTCAGCTCGCCACCCAACTGACGGGTCATCTCCTGCTCCGCCTCGGCCACCAGGGCGCTCAGCTGAGCCTGAGCCAGCTCGTCACCCTGCTTGATCAGGCCATGGAGCAGCGCCTGGCTGGCACTCACCAGCTTGGTGGCAGTGTGACGGTTCAACGGGGTCAGCTGACGGTTGAAGCTGTCGAAGCTGACGTTGACCGCCAGGTCCTTGCCGGTCTTATCCAGCAACACCCGCACCGGAGTGGGGGGCAGGAAGCGACCGATCTGCACCTCGCTGGGGGCCACCGCCTCCACCAGGAAGATCATCTCCAGGAACAGGGTGCCCGCAGGCAGTGCCTTGTTCTTCAGCAGGGCCACATTGGTGCTGCCGGTGTCGCTGGAGGTCACCAGATCGATGCCGGAGGCCACCAAAGGGTGGGCCGGTGTCAGGAACTGGAAATCCTCGCGGGAGAGGGCGGTGTCACGATCGAAGGTGACCGACAGGCCATCTTCCGGCAGGCCTGGGTAGCTGGGGAACAGCATCTGCTCCGTGGGCTGCAGCACCACGGCGTTCTCCCCCTTGTCGTCCTGGGCGACGCCAATCACATCCCACAGTTTCAGCATGAAACTGATGAAGTCAGTGTCTTCGTCCGCCTCTTCCAGGGCGGTCACCAGGGCGTCGGCCGCCGCGCCGCCGTGGGAGTTGAGCTCCAGCAGCTTGTCCCGCCCCGCTTCCGCCTTGGCCTTATGCTCGGCGTTGCGCTCGGCGGTGGCCTGAATCAGGGCGCCCAGCGCCGCCTCATCCTGCTCGCCGGAGAGCAGATCCAGCATCCGCTCACCAAACTCGCCATGGAGCAGGTGACCACTGGGGCAGGTTTCGGTGAAGGCGCTCATTCCCTCGTGGTACCAGCGCAGCAGGGCGTACTGGGCGGTGCCTTCGATGTAGGGCACGTGGATCTGTACCGTGCTGTTCTGACCGATGCGATCCAGACGACCGATGCGCTGCTCCAACAGGTCCGGGTTCAGGGGCAGATCGAACATGATCAGCTGATGGGCGAACTGGAAGTTACGCCCCTCGGAACCGATCTCGGAGCAGATCAGCACCTGGGCGCCCCCCTCCTGCTGGGCGAAGAAGGCGGCGGCCTTATCGCGCTCAAGGATGGACATCCCCTCGTGGAACACCGACGCCAGGATCCCCTCACGGGTGCGCATCGCCTCTTCCAGCTGCAGGGCGGTGGCCGCCTTGGAGGTGATCACCAGCACCTTCTTGCTGCGGTTGGTCTTGAGGAACTCCATCATCCAGTCGACCCGGGGATCGAACTGCCACCAGCTGGTGGTGCCGTTGGCCCCTTCAAACTCCTGGTAGAGCTTCTCCGGGTAGAGCTGATTCATCAGCTTCTGGCTGGGGGTGCCGCCGCCCAGCATGGCATTCACCCGCATGGCGGTGGCGTACTGCTTGGGCATCGCCATCGGCTGTAGGTTCAGCTCACGCCCCTGAAAACCGGAGACACCGCTGCGGGTGTTGCGGAACAGCACCCGGCTGGTGCCGTGGCGATCCAGCAGCTCCTTCACCAACGCCTGGCAGGCGGCGCTGCGCGCGTCATCCTCACCGTTCTGGATGGTGGTCAGTTCGCTGGAGATGTCGCTCTCTTTGAGCAGCCCGGTCAGGGCCAGCTGCTCCTCCTGGGACAGGGGACGTTCGGCCAGCAGGGCGTCGGCGGCGTCGGCCACCTGCTGGTAGCTCTGCTCCTCCTGGGTGAAGGCGTCGTAATCGTAGAAGCGATCCGGATCCAGCAGGCGCAGACGGGCGAAGTGGCTCTGGTGGCCCAGCTGGTCCGGGGTGGCGGTCAGCAGCAGCACCCCGGGGACCGCCTGGGCCAGCTGCTCCACCACCTGGTAGGCGCGGCTGGGAGCAGACTCACTCCACTCCAGGTGATGGGCTTCATCCACCACCAGCAGATCCCAGTCGGCATCCAGGGCCTGCTGGAGACGGCTCTTCTTGCGCAGCAGGTCCAAAGAGCAGATCACCAGCTGTTCGGTTTCAAACGGGTTGTCGCAGTCCGCCAGGGACTCGATGCAGCGCTCCTCATCAAACAGGGAGAAGCGCAGGCTGAAGCGACGCAGCATCTCCACCAGCCACTGATGCTGAAGCGTCTCGGGGACCAGGATCAGCACCCGCTGCGCCTTACCGGAGAGCAGTTGCTGATGCAGGATATGGCCGGCTTCGATGGTTTTACCCAGGCCCACTTCGTCCGCCAGCAGAACCCGCGGGGCGTGACGTCGGCCCACTTCATTGGCGATGTAGAGCTGGTGGGGGATCAGACCGGCACGGGGCCCCTGCAGGGCACGCAGGGGGTTCTTCAGCATGGCGTGGCGCTGACGCTGACTCAGGTAGCGCGTCACGAAGTACTCCATGCGGTCGACCTGACCGGCAAACAGGCGATCCTGAGGCTTGTTGAAGCGGATCTGGTGGTCCAGCATGGTCTCACGCAGGCTGTCGTTTTCGCCGGTATCGCTGCGGACGCCCTCGTAGGAGAGCAGACCATCCCTGTCGTGCACCGCTTCCACCTCCAGGGTCCATCCCTCGTGGCTGGTGATGGCGTCGCCGGGATTGAACACCACCCTGGTCAGCGGGGCGTCCTCCCTGGCGAACATGCGGTTGTCTCCGGTAGCGGGGAACAGAACCGTGACCATACGCCCTTCGATGGCGACCACGGTACCCAGGCCCAGGTCAGATTCAGCGTCGCTGATCCAACGTTGTCCGAGAGCAAATGACATGGATGAATTGACTCCTAATTATTTCGGCTAGTGGGCTGAAAAGGGGGCGTATGTTACCGGAAGCCGGCCGGTGATTCACCCTCAAATTGTACTGGTCAAACGGCCGCCCATCTGCCATGTTAGGGTTGAAGCTGTCGTACAACTGTTATCTGTCGAGCCTAGCCTAAATTCCATACGACATAGTGGAGGTGCCATGGGTTTAGAGAACAAAAGACGCTTTGTGCTGGATACCAATGTATTGCTGCACGAACCCCTCGCCATATACTCATTCAAAGAACACGACGTGGTCATTCCCATGACCGTCCTCGAAGAACTCGACCAAATCAAAGACCGCCGCAAAGATGTCAGCCGTGACGCCCGTGTCGCCATCCGCACCCTGGAAGATTGCCTGAGCGACGCCTCCCCGGAACAGATTCTCAAGGGCGTGCCCCTCAACCACCCCAACGCTCCGGAAGAGGAGCTGGGCACCCTGTCCATCTTCCCCGACCATCAGATCACCTTCACCAACCCCGTGGCCCTGCCCGGAAACAACAACGACAACCTGATCATCAACTCCGCCCTCTACCTGCAGCAGAGCGGCAACGACGAGATTGTCCTGGTCACCAAGGACATCAACATGCGTCTCAAGGCCAAGGGGGCTGGCCTGGAGAAAGTGGAGGACTACCGCACCGACCAGCTGGTGGACGACATCCAGTTCCTGGCCAAGGGCTTTGCCGAACTTAAAGGTAGCCTGTGGGAGAGGATCAAGGAGGTCACCAGTGAGCAATTTGGCCGGGAGGTGTACCACACCCTGCCCAGAGAAGCCCTGGAGGAGGAATCACTCTACCTCAACCAGTACCTGATCGACGACACCAAGGATTTCTGCGGCCAGGTGAAATCGGTCAATGACCGCCAGGTGGTGATTCGGGATCTCAGCCAGGACCGGCTGATGAGTTATCACGCCTGGGGCATCAATCCCAAGAACATCTATCAGGGGATGGCGCTGCATGCGCTGATGGACCCGGAGATCGACATGGTGATCCTCACCGGCCCCGCCGGCTCGGGCAAAACCCTGCTCTCCCTGGCCGCCGCCCTGGAACAGGTGGTGGAACAGCGGCTGTATGACAAGGTGATCGTCACCCGGAATACCCCGGAGATCGCCGAGTCCATCGGCTTTTTGCCCGGGACCGAAGAGGAGAAGATGGCCCCCTGGCTGGCGGCGGTAACCGACACCCTGGAGGTGCTGCACAAGCAGGACGAGAGTCCCGCCAGCAGCCTGCAATACATCATGGATAAGGCCAATATCCAGTTTAAATCGATCAACTTTATGCGTGGCCGCTCCATCCAGAACGCCTTCGTACTGCTGGATGAGTGCCAGAACCTGACCCCCTCGCAACTGAAAACCATCATCACCCGCATGGGCGAAGGCACCAAACTGGTCTGCTCCGGTAACCTGGCCCAGATCGACTCCAACTATCTGACTGCGGTGACCTCGGGACTCACCTATGTGGTGGAGCGATTCAAGAACTTCGAGGGCAGCGCCAACGTCTACCTCAACGGCGTGGTGCGCTCGCGGCTGGCCAAATTTGCCGAACAGGAGATGTAGCGGCAGTCACCCTGGATGGCGCCTGTATCGGCAGGCGCCTCAATTTTCTTCGGTGGGGTGAACTGGCCCTCACCTCTGTTACACTGATGCCTTCTCAGCAAGTTCGCACCTGGAAAGCGCACAGTGAAGACGCCGATTCTCAACAACTACAACAAAGCCGTGTTCTACACCTACCTGGGGGTGGTGGTTCTCTCCCTGTTGGTGGCGGCTGGCGTATTCACCAAGCAGAAGGAGCAGCTGCTGGCGGAGAAGGTGGAGCAGGTGACCCAGCACTCCCACCAAGTAGAGCTGCTGCTGGATGCCAGCATCCGTGCGGTACAGGCGCTGCAGGAATTTACCGCCATCCACATGCGCAACTCCGACGCCACCCAGCTGAACCAGATCTCCTCCCACAACCAGTTTATTCTCGAGGGAGAGCGCTTCTCCCTGAGGCCCGATTACCGCAACGCCCGCCACACCTTCGCCGAGAAGGGCCACATCTCCGGTGAAGGCCCGCTGAATGGCCGCTCCCCCCTGTTCTACCGGGAACTGGATACCCTGTACCAGATGTCCCTGAGCATGCCGGTCACCAAGCAGATGGCGCCCAAGAGTGCCAACATCTACTACCTGTCCAAACAGCACATGATGTCCATCTACCCCTGGCCGGGACCGGATCATCAGTTCGAACCCCAGATGCTGGAGACCCCGCTGTTCGACATGGCAGGGCCTGAGCTCAACCCGGAGCGCAAGGTGTTCTGGTCCGACGCCCACCGCACCACCGACGACAAGCTGGCCACCACCGTGGGGATCCCGGTGTACGTCGGGGACACCTTCCTCTCCGCCATCTACATGGAGCTGAAGCTCTCCACCCTGACCGAGCAGATCGAGCGCTACTTCGACCTGCCGGGCACCGTGCTGTTGCTGGACCGCGCCAACAACGTGCTCTCCTACCCGGACATGCACCTGGACGAGCTGCCCCGCACCTATCACCTGAGCCAGCGGATCCCCGCCCAGCTGCACAACGTGCCTCTGGAGCAGCTGCTGGATGACAGCCAGGCACGGCTGATCAACGGCTACTATGTGCGGGCGGTGAAGCTGAGCAACGCCCCCTGGTCCCTGCTCTACCTGCAGCCTGAGCAGGAGGTGGTGGCGGACGCCTGGGAGAAGCTGGAGTCCACCTTCCTGATGGTGATCATCGCCCTGTCCCTGCTGGTGACTGTGGTCCACTGGCTGACCCGGCGCGCCTTCGTCAGCCCGGCGTCCAAGCTGCTGAACCACCTTGAGGATTGTGCCCATCAGCCCACCCCGCCCCCGGAGCGGGTGATCCAGGGTTGGGAGCCTTGGTTCGAGCTGATCTCCCGCACCTTCGAAGAGAACCAGCAATACACCCAGCACCTGGCGGCACAGAACCGACGCCTGGACAAACTGGTGGCCAAGCGCACCGCCCGCCTGCGGGAAGCCAACGAGCGGCGCGAGCGCGACTTCTCCCTGATGCGCTCACTGATCGATGCCATGCCTGAGGCGATCATGTTCAAGGATGTGGAGGGGCGGATCCTGGGCTGCAACCGCTCCGCCGAGACCCTGATGGGCCACAAGGAGAGCGAACTGCTGGGGCTGACGGTCAACGACATCCTCGGCGGGGAAGAGGGCAAACGCATTGCCGAAGAGAACGCCCGCATCCTGCGGGACCGGGTGCCCCTGCGCTACCGCGAGCAGAGCGAACACAACGGCCGAACCCTGTTGATGGACATCCTCAAGCTGCCCTTCTACAACGGCCGCGGCGAACTGTTGGGGCTGATCATCGTCTGGCGGGACGTCACCCGCGAGTCGGAGCAGCAGGAGAAGCTGAAGCAGTCGGAGGAGCGTTACCACCTGGCGATGGACTCGGTGGAAGATGGGGTATGGGACTGGTACCTGGATGCCAACCAGCTGATCTGCAACCCGGCCTACTACACCATGCTCGGCTATGAGCCCGGCGAGTTCCCGCTGCTTATTGAGACCTACTACCGGCTGATGCACCCGGACGACCGTCAGCGGGTGGAGAGTTACATCGACGCCTACCTGGACGACTCCAGCACCCCGTTCAATATCGAGTTCCGGATGAAGGGCAAGGATGGCCACTACCGCTGGATCCTCTCCCGGGGCAGCCTGGTGGAGCGGGATGAAGAGGACGAACCCGTGCGTCTGCTGGGCACCCACAAGGACATCACCCAGCAGAAAGAACACGAGGTGATCCTGCTGGAAGCCAAGCAGGATGCGGAACTGGCCAACGTCACCAAGAGTGAGTTCCTGGCCAACATGAGCCACGAGATCCGCACGCCGATGAACGCCATCATCGGCATGATGCACCTGGCCCTGCGCACCGAGCTCAACCCCAAGCAGAAGGACTACCTGGAGAAGGCCAAGTACAGCGCCGAGTCCCTGCTGCGCATCATCAACGACATCCTCGACTTTTCCAAGATCGAGGCGGGCAAGCTGGAGCTGGAGCAGACCCGCTTCAGCCTGGACCAGGTGCTGGAACACGCGGTCAGCCTCAACGCCATCAAGGCCCAGGAGAAGGGGGTCGACCTGCAGCTGTTCTCCTCGGTCAGCGCCAACCTGCATCTGATTGGCGATCCCCTGCGACTGGGGCAGGTGCTGATCAACCTGCTCTCCAACGCGGTGAAGTTCACCGAGAACGGCGAAGTGGAGCTGGGCTGTGAGGATCTCAAGGAGCACAATGGCCGCATCCGCCTGAAGTTCTGGGTACGGGATACCGGCATCGGCATCGAGGAGGAGAAGCAGAAGCACCTGTTTGACGCCTTCAACCAGGCGGACGGCTCCACCACCCGTCGTTTCGGCGGCACCGGCCTGGGCCTCTCCATCAGTAAGCACCTGGTGAACCTGATGGGCGGCGACCTGTCGGTACGCAGTACCCCGGGACAGGGCTCCACCTTCAGCTTCACCATCGACGCCAAACGGGTGGAACAGCCCCCCCAGGACACCCGGCTGCGGGCTCCCCATGGCGGTCAGTTCACCGCCCTGGTGGTGGACGACAACCCCACCGCCCTGCAGATCTACTCCACCTACCTGCGCGGCTTCCAGTTCAATGTGGAGCTGGCCCAGAACGGCCAGCAGGCGGTCACCAGCCTGGCCAAACAGGCGCCGGACCTGCTGCTGCTGGACTGGATGATGCCGGACATGGATGGCATCGAGGTGGTGAAACGCATCGACGAGATGGTGGCCGACGGCACTCTGGAGAAGCGCCCCATCATACTGATCATGACCGCCTACACCGGCAGCTCCCTCACCGCCCTGGTGGAGGATGGCCGCATCGACGCGGTATTGCAGAAACCGTTTGATGCCTCCTATCTCTATGATCAACTGGCCCTGACCCTGGGTCCGGATGACACCAGCCAGCCCAAGGTTGAACAGGAGAAGGAGGAGACGCCAGAGACCCAGGCCCACATCCTGCTGGTGGAGGACAACCTGATCAACCAGCAGGTGGCCACCGAACTGCTGAAGAGCGCCGGCTACCGGGTCACCGTGGCGGAGAACGGTCAGATCGCCGTGGACCTGGCCAAAGAGCAGCCCTTCGATCTGGTGCTGATGGATATCCAGATGCCGGTAATGGATGGCCTCACCGCCACCAGGACCATCCGTCAGTTCGCCGATGCTCAGACCCTGCCGGTGATCGCCATGACCGCCCATGCCATGACCGGCGACCGGGAGAAGAGTCTGGCGGCGGGGATGAACGACCACATCACCAAACCGATCATCCTGCCGGAACTGTTCGCCACGGTGAAACGCTGGCTGGGTGAAGAGGTGCGGGGATGAAACAACAATCCGACACCGCGCCGGCCAAGGTAAAAACCTACCGGCGCGCGCCGCTGACCCGCTACCTGCTGATCGGGGTCGGCACCCTGTGTGCCGGGCTGGGATTGGTGGGGATGTTTCTGCCGCTGCTGCCCACGGTGCCCTTCCTGCTGCTGGCGGCCGCCTGCTTCAGCCGCTCATCCGCCCGGATGCAAGCCTGGCTGTTCAACCACAGGCTGCTGGGGCCGGTGATTCGCAACTACCTGGAGCGGCGCGGACTGACCCTGCGCCAGCTGCTGGGCAGCCTGGTAAGCATCTGGATCGGCATGGCCGGGGCCATCTATCTGGCCCCGGTGCCCGCAGTACAGATCCTTCTGGCCACCATTGGCCTGGCGGTCTCCATTCATCTGGCTCGATTGCCCAGGCTCACCGACTGACGCCCTCCTGAACAGTGACGACGGTCACGCGCTGCGGACTCCCGCCCCACTCTGGCTTGATCTCACCACCATCAATGAGAATAATTATCGTTACTGATGCGAGGTGGGCGGCAGTTCGGACTTTTTCCAGAACATCCAGCCGATGAAACCCACGATACCGCAGGTGGCCAGAATCACCAGAAGGGACATCCATCCGATGGGACTTTCCATGATCAGAGAGAGCCAGTGTGACATAGGGAACTCCTTGTTGAGGCAACGTTGTTCAAAATCCACCCTAACTCAGTCAAAAAATGACCCCCATGATCCGGATCAAGGAGCGTTGTGCAAAAGATGAGCGGAAGTAAAACCTCAGTTACTTCAGTGGATACTGCTGCAACCACCTCAAAGTTACAGTCGGTTGCGCTGGTGCATCAGATCAACTGGCCCTGGCTGATCCCCGGGAGTGTGTGCCTGGCGCTGGCCCTGCTGGGCATCGCCCTGCCGCTGTTGCCCACGGTACCTTTCCTGCTGCTGGCCAGCGTCTGTTTCAGCCGGGCCCACCCCGCCTGTCAGCGCTGGCTGATGACTCATCCCTGGTTCGGTCCGCCGCTGGATGCCTACCTGAACCGTCGGCCGATGACGTCCAGGCAGCTTGCGCTGACCCTGGCCAGCCTGTGGCTGGGCATGGCTCTGGCGATCACCCTGGCGCCGCTGGTCCTGTTCAAACTGGCCCTGGCTGGCATCGGCCTCGGGGTCAGCCTGCACCTGTGGCGACGCCTGTCGCCCCCCGGCGATGCCGCCCTGGGTTGAGCCACGCCCAAAAGCCACATAGACTGGGAAAATCCGGGGCTTAGCCCCATGTTGATCGCGACAAGGATGCCCCATGCTCAAACCCTCTCTGCGCCTGGCCCTCTGGGTGATCGCCCTGGTCCTGGCCCTGCCCCTGCGTGCCGAGACCGCGTCACTGCTGCCCCTGACCCTGGAGCGGGATGGTCGGCTGCTGCTGACTGAGCCCGCCCTGGAAACCCCCATGCTGCTGCTGACCAGCCTGCCGGCCGGTCTGGGCTCCAACGACGTGGGTCTGGACCGGGGGCAGCTGGGTCACCGACGCCTGGTGCAGTTCGAGCGCCATGGCAACGCCCTGGTGCTGCGCCAGCTCAACCCGATCTACCGGGCGGCCTCGGCCAATCCAGAGGCGCGCCGCGCCGCCGCCGAAGCCTTCGCCGGGGCCATTTTGTGGCGGGGTGTCCTTGATGATGGCAAGGCGGACCTGACCCCCTTGCTGCACCAGGACCTGCACGGCATCGCCACCCGCCTTGGGCACACCGAGCAGGGGCAGTACTCCGTTGAGCCCGGCTTGAGCTTCATCCCGGATAACGGCCTCAAAGGCTTTCCCAACAACAGCGACATCGATATGGAGCTGAGCCTGCGCGGGCAGAGACCCGGAGCGCAGTTGTGGCAGGTGGCCGCCGACCCCTACCGGCTCAGCCTGCGGGTGCGCTTCTCCTTTATGGCACTGCCCGACAGCCCCATGGAGCCCGCACCCTATCATCCGGAATCGGGGTTCTTTGACTATCGGTTCCACGACTATGGCCAACCCCTGGAACGTCCGCTGGTGCAACGTTGGCTGCCCAGGTTCCGCCTGGAGAAGATCACCCCGGGGCCATCGCCCTCTGCGGTGGTGAAACCCATTGTCTACTACCTGGACAGCGCCGTACCCGAGCCCATGCGCTCGGCCCTGCTCGAGGGGGCCAATTGGTGGACCCGGGCCTTCGAGGAAGCGGGCTACCTGGATGCCTTCCGGGTGGAGCCGCTGCCCGACGGGATCGACCCCCAGGACAGCCGCTACAACCTGATTCAGTGGGTACACCGGGCCACCCGGGGCTGGTCCTTTGGCGATGCGGTGATCGATCCTCGCAGTGGTGAAATTCTCAAGGGGCACGTCTCACTGGGCTCGCTGAGGGTACGTCATGACCTGCTGATCGCCCGGGGGCTGACCTCAGGCTGGACCGACCGCGCCCAGGCCAACGCCCAGTCCCGGCTGTTTGCCCTGGCCCGGCTCAAGCAACTGGCGGCCCATGAGGTCGGCCATACTCTGGGACTGGCCCACAACTTTGCCGCCTCAACCACCCAGGGAGGCTCGGTGATGGACTACCCTCACCCCAGGATAACCCTGGAGGGCGAGACCATAGGCATCGACCAGGCCTACGACACCGGCCTCGGAGAGTGGGACAAACACGCCATCCTGTTCGGCTATGGCGAGCCCCAACGTCAGACAGCCCTGGCCGCTCAGGCCAGGGAGCGGGGCCTCAGATTCATCGGCGACCCGGATGCCCGCAGCAATCACAGTGCCCATCCCAGTGCCCACCTGTGGGATAACGGCGATGACCCCGCTACCCAGCTGAATCAACTGCGGCAGATCCGTTCCCAGGCCCTGGCCGGCCTGGGCCCACAGATGCTGCTGGAGGGGGAGCCCAACAGCGAGCTGACCCGTGCCCTGGTGCCCCTCTACCTGCTTCATCGCTACCAGGTGGAAGCGGTCGCCGCCCAGTTGGGTGGCGTGGAGTACCACTACGCCAGCAATGAGGTGGCGGAGCGCCGCTGGGTCAGTGGTGACCAGCAGCGTCAGGCCCTCGAGGCCCTGTGGGCCACACTGACGCCGGCGTTCCTGGCCCTGCCCACCTCGTTGCAGGAGCAACTGCTGCCACCGGCTCTGGGTCATCAGCCCGACCGGGAGTATTTCGGTTCGCGGCAGGGGGTGGTGGCCGATCCCCTGGGGATGGCCGAGGTGGCCGCCCGTCACACCCTGAGCTGGATGCTGACCCCGCAGAGGCTCAACCGGATGATGCAGCAGCACAGGGAAGACGATGAACTGCCGAGTGTGGAAGGGCTGGTGGAACAGCTTCAGGAGCGACTGCTGCTGGAAGATCTGGATGAGGGCCAGATGGCTGGCCTGAGGATGCGGGTCAATGCGGTGGCGGTGGATGCCCTGCTCGACGTGACCCACAGTGAGCATAGCGACCCGGAACTGCGCGCCCTGCTGGGCCGGCAACTGCTGGATCTGCAGGACAAACTGCAGCGCCGGGCCCGTCGCTCCGACGCCATGACCGCCGGCCACTATCGTCAGTTGGGCCAGGCCCTGAAACTGGGGCTGACCGACCCGACGATCCGGGTGATAGCGCAGCCCCTGCCGATGCCGCCAGGCGCGCCAATATAGGGCTGACACCCTCCCTGCCGGCATAAAAAAGGTCGCCCATGGGCGACCTTTTCTCGTTCACAGTGATACTCAATCCAGCTTGATCACCGGCTGCACCACGATGCTGCGACTGGCGACACGCACCTCATTGATGGTCACCTCCAGCTCCTGAGCCAGATGGAACACCGGCTGGTCATCAAACAGGGCGCGACCCTGATCGGCACTCAGCTTGAGGCGCTCCTTATGGTCGGTGATGAAGGGCGCAGGCATGAACACCACGCCACCGTTCTCCTTCAGGCGCATACGCACCCCGCCACGGTTGATGTCGATGATCTCCCCGGTAAAGCGTTGAGGGGTTCCCGCCAGGGGCGCCATAAAGCGGGCGTACAGCCAGTCACCCACGTCTCGCTCGCACATACGGTGCAGTTTGCGCATGGTCGCCAGATGATCGATCAGCTCTGCGTCCGGCCCCGGGGCCTGCTCGCCAGCGATGATCGCCTTCAGCAGACGGTGGTTGACCATATCCCCATACTTGCGAATGGGGGAGGTCCAGGTGGCGTAGCCTTGCAGACCCATGCCGAAGTGGGGACCCGGTGTCGCGGCCATTTCGGAAAACGCCTGCATCCGTCGCAGACGGGCATCCAGATAGCCGTCAGGCTGGGCATCCAGTGCGCGGCGCAACTGACAGTAACCTTCCAGGGTCTGCAGCTGATCGCTGGTGAACTCCACCCCATTCTCCGCCAGCATCTCGCGGGCCCCCTCCAGGCGCTCGCTGTCCAGGCCGGCGTGGACGTTGAACACCCCCTGACCCGCCTTCTCTGCCAGCAAAGTGGCGGCTGAGGTGTTGGCCAGGATCATGCTCTCCTCGACGATGCGATTGGCGATGCGCCGGTGATCCACATGAATCGCCAGCACATTACCGGCATCGTCCACTTCGAAACGGAAGTCGGGACGGTCCGGGAACACCAGAGCGTGCTGTTCACGCCAGGCGATGCGGGCCAGAGCCAGCTGGTGTAACCCCGTCACCTGAGCATCGATCACCTCGTTCTGTGGGCGCCAGTCACCCTGGCGCTCCAGGTAATCGGAGATCTTGTCGTACGCCAGCTTGGCGTGGGAGCGGATGTTGGCCAGGCAGAACTCGGTCTCACCAGCCTCACCGTCCGCCTTGACCTCTATGGTGGCCACCAGCGCCGGGCGCACTTCGCCTTCATGGAGTGAGCAGAGCTCGTCCGCCAGCTGACGAGGCAGCATGGGGACGTTGAAGCCGGGCAGGTACTGGGTAAAGGCGCGCTTGCGCGCCTCCTGGTCCACCGGGTCGCCGGCACTGACGTAGGCGGTGGGATCGGCGATGGCCACCCACAGCTTCCAGCCGGAGTCGGTCGGCTCCAGATAGAGGGCATCGTCCATATCCTTGGTGGACTCGGCATCAATGGTGACAAAGGGCAGCTGGGTCAGGTCACGGCGCTCCACCTCAGCCGGAGCTTGCCAGCCCTGGGGGTCCGCCGGCTCCGCCTTGGCCAGATCGTGCTTGGCCAGGATCACCCACCAGGGGATGTGGGGGTCATCGTTGCTGGCCACCAGCTGGGTGACCTCAACCTGGAAGTGCTGTTCCCCTTCACGCAGGGGGTGCTTCACCAGATGGGCCACCACATAGTCACCGTTGCCGAGTTCCGAGCCCTTGACCCCGTTGCACTTGGCCCGCAGGGGATCTTTCATCAGGGGATGATCCGGAATGACGTTGAGGCGCTCCTTGATGAACTTCACCCGCGCAATAAAGCGGCCCAGACCAGGCTCCAGCAGGGAGTCGGGCTCGGCCACCTCCTTCTCCTTCTCGGTACGCAGCACCGCGGTGACCCGGTCGCCGTGAACCACCTTTCTCATGTAACTGGGCGGAATAAAGTGACTGCCCCCTTTGTCGGTCTCGAGGAAGCCAAAGCCCCGCTCTGTGGCTTTGATCTGGCCCTCTACCGTGGGCAGGGTTTCACGAATCTGTGCTTTAAGCTGCTGCAGCAGCGGATTGTCCTGGAACATCTCTCCATTCCATCATCATCAAAAAGGCGGCTGTCCGTGGGACAGCGAGTTGGCCCAAGTGTAAGAGATCACGGCGGTGATCACCACGGCCATTGAACCCTCTTTAGACCCTGTTTTTCGGGTTACCCGCCAGGAAGGCCTGCAGATTGTCGGCGGCGATTTGCATCAGCCGCGTCCTGGCCTCGCGGGTGGCCCAGGCGTTGTGGGGGGTGATGCTGCAGTTGGGGGCGGTGAGCAGGGGGTTGTCCGCCTGCGGCGGTTCACTGGAGAGCACATCCAGTCCGGCCCCCCCCAGGTGGCCCCGAATCAGCGCCTCGGCCAGGGCCTGCTCATCCACCAGCGGGCCGCGGGCGGTGTTGATCAGCAAGGCCCCAGGTTTCATCAGCGCCAGGGTGCGCTCGTTGATCATCCTGTGGTTGTCGTCGGTCAGGGGGCAGTGCAGGCTGACAACGTCCGCCTCCTGCAGCAACGGCTCCAGAGGCAGCCAGCGGCGCCCCTCGGGCAGGTCTCGCTTTGGTGTGGCGCTGGTGACCACCACCTTCATGCCGAACCCCTCCCCCATGGCCGCCAGCCTCCTGGCGATCTCGCCATAACCCACCAGCCCCAGGGTCTTGCCCTCCAGGGTGATCAGCGGGCCATCGTAGAAACAGAAATCCGCACTGTCACTCCAGCGCCCTTCGGTCACCTGCTGGTGGTGATGCGCCACCCGACTGGCGTGGTGGAGAATGTGGGCCATGGCCATCTGGGCCACAGAGCCCGGACCGTAGGCGGGCACATTGGTGACGGTAATCCCCAGGCCTCGGGCCGCGTCCAGGTCCACCACATTCACGCCGGTGGCCAGCACACCGATGTATTTGAGATCCGGCAGCCTGGCCAGGGTCTCGGCGGTCAGGGGGGTCTTGTTGGTGAGCAGCAGCGGCACGCCGGCGGCGCGGGCCAGGATGTCGGCGTCATCGGTTCTGTCATGCACCCGGCACTGGGCCAGACGCTCTATGGGTTGCCAGTCGATATCGCCGGGATTGAGGGTATAGCCGTCCAGGACCACCAGTTGTTTCATCGCTGCTCTCCGCTCGTGTGCACAACGTCATTAGAAACCAAAAAGCGGTGACAAGGCCATAAAAACGCAAATGCCCTCCGATGGTGCGCGGAGGGCATGGGGTCTCCCGAAGGAGAGGTCGTGCAGGAGATGATGAGAGAGGGTCGCTTTTGACTGACCCAAGAGCTAGTCTACACCAAAGCCGCGATAATGCAAACAATTCGCATTTACATATTTCCGGTGTCGCCCCGCTGCCTGGACCAGATCCGTTCCGCCTGGGTCCCCAGCAACCAGAAACCCAGCCCGGCAATGGCAAACAACACTCCCTTGTGCAGGCTGTCCCACAGCTGTTCGAAGTAGCGGCTGTAGAGGTGGAGAATCAGAAACAGCAGCCCGTAAAGGCGCAGTGCCGGTATCGACCAGCGGATGCCCGCCCAGATCGCCCCCAGGCACACCAGCATGGCGGCCAGGGCCCAGGGCCAAAGCTGCCACTGAGCCACCTCGGCCCAGTGATCCCAGTGACCGTGGTTGCCAAAAATGGACACCAGCCACAGGAAACCCAAACCGCTGAGCCAGCCAAAGTGTCGGGTCAGCGGCACCAGTTGGGGCACCCGTGCCTGCATCCCCTGCCCCGCCAGGGCGATCAGCCCACCCAGCAGTGCCAGGCGCAGGGGCAGGTTCATGCCAAACCACAGTCCCTCCCAACCGGCCACCTCGACGCTGTGCACACAGAGCCACAGCATCAGGGTGGCCAGGGCGATGCCCCAGATCAGCACAGAGCGCAGCAGCAAGCCCATCAACAGATAGAGGAGAGTGGCGGCCAGCAGGTACCAGCGCCAGCTGTCGCTGTCCGGCTGCAGATACTCGCCCAGGTAGGCCAGGGCGCCGGAGAAGGCCAGCACCGACCCCAGGAACAGGGCTTCCACCTGGTAGGGCCGGGCCCCATCGCCCCGACGCCACAAGCCCACCGCCAGCAGGCCGATGCCCAGCAGGGTGAGGGCCAGGGCCCTGGCCAGCACCGGGGCATTGAACATGGCGGTGATCCAGTCGATCACCCTCTGGTCCACCAAAACGCTGGCCACCGCCAGCACCAGGGAGGCCACCGCCACATAGAAGCTGTACCTGGCCAGTTTCAGCCAGTCAAAACGGCGCTCCTCCAACCCCTGCTCCAGGCGCCGTACCTGTTCTGTGGTCAGCTCCCCCTGCTGTTGCCAGCCCTGAAGGGCACGTCGGATGGTCTCGGCTTCCTTGCGACTCCACATGGGGTTACCTCATCTGTCTTTCCTGGCGGACCCGCTCCCAGGCTGCCTGGATATCCTGGCTCTTCTGCCGGGCCAGAGTCATCATCTCATCGGGCAGACCCTGGCTGGCCAGCTTGTCCGGATGGTGCTGCGCCATCAACTTGCGGTACGCCCGTTTGATGGTGCGTTCATCGTCGGAGGCCTTGACCCCAAGCACCTTGTAGGCGTCCTCCAGGCTGGGGCCCTGGGCACCACTGCTGTGGTAGTGGCTGCCCCCTTTGATCATGGAGATGATCTGCGCCAGCTCCTCCTGGCTGAAGCCCAGCTGATTGGCGACCTCTGCCAGGATCAGCTGCTCGCGGTTGTCGATGCTGCCGTCAGACAGGGCGATCTGAATCTGGATCTCCAGGAACATCCGCGCCAGGTCCCGACGAAACGCCATCACCAGCTTCAGCTGCTTCAGCCGCTCCCGCAGGGGGTAGTCGGACGATTTCCCCTCACGAAACGCCTCCTGGGCGGCCCGGCGGGCCTCGCCGGAGAGGCGCAGCTGATCCATCACCGCCGAAGCCAGGGCGATGTCCGCCGAGGTGACCTGGCCCGAGGCCTTGGCCACATGGCCCATCACCGCAAAGGTGGTGTGGAAAAACAGGTTCTGCCGGGGACCGGCTTTCGGGGTGCGACGCTTGTCCACCAGGATATGGCCCAGCCAGGCGCCGAGGATCATCCCAGCGAAACGGCCGAAGAAAAAGCCCAGAAGTGCGCCGAACACCTTACCCCAAATTTGCATTAAGTCTTTGCTCCAGTTCGTTTAATCTTTGCTCTGTGCCCACGTCACACCAGTGTCCCTCCAGGGCGGTGCCCCCCACCCGGTGTTGCGCCATCGCCTCCCTGAGCAGAGGCGCCAGGGGAAAACGGCCCGGCGTGCAATTGGCGAACAGCTCTGGACGGTAGAGTCCGATGCCACTGAAGGTGAGCCGTGCCTCTCCCTGAGCCTGCACCCGCCCCCCGCTCAGGGCGAAGTCCCCCTGGGGGTTGTGGGCGGGGTTGGCCACCAGCCACAAGTGAGCCAGGTCCTGCTGCCCCAGCTGGGGCAGCGCGCTGAACGCCAGCTCACAGTAGACATCCCCATTGACCACCAAAAAGGGATCAGGCCCAAGCCAGGGGAGGGCTCGCTGAATCCCGCCGCCGGTCTCCAGGGCCTGGGTTTCGTGCTGGTAGTGGATGCAGAGGCCAAAGCGGCTGCCATCCCCCAGCACCCTGGGAAACTGATCG
Source organism: Ferrimonas futtsuensis DSM 18154 (assembly GCF_000422645.1). Taxonomy (GTDB): domain Bacteria; phylum Pseudomonadota; class Gammaproteobacteria; order Enterobacterales; family Shewanellaceae; genus Ferrimonas; species Ferrimonas futtsuensis. Next base: position 77,756 of record NZ_AUGL01000016.1, on the reverse strand, counting down.
CCCAGCCAGGCGGTGTTGATCAGCACCTCGCGAAAACCGGCCTGGGCCAGTCGCTGCAGATGGTGCTCGATCATCGGCCGCCCCTGCAGGGGCAACAACGGCTTGGGGGTGGTGTCGGTCAAGGGCCGCATCCGCTCACCGCGGCCGGCAGCCAGAATCATCGCCTTCATCGCCCCGCCTCCAGCTGCAGACGCCAGCCAAGCGCCGCCCTGGCCAGCTCAGCGGTCTCCGGATAGAGCTCGGCGGCCTCGATGACATACTCCAGCACCCGAGGCAGATCCTCCAGGTAGTGGTGTTTGCCATCCCTGTGACTGAGCCGGGCGAAGATCCCCAGCACCTTGAGGTGGCGCTGCAGACCGGTGAAATGATACCAACGCAGGAAGCGCTCCCAGGCCGTGGTGTCCGGGATGAGCCCCTGCTGTTTGAGGGCCTGGAAATGACCGAGCAGCAGAGGCTGAAGCTGTGCCCAGGGCCATTTGACGTAACAATCCTTGAGCAGGGAAACCGGATCATAGGTGACCGGCCCCAGCAGGGCCCCCTGGTAGTCGATGACGGCCAGGGCGCCGTCGGCCACCATCAGGTTGCGACAATGGAAGTCCCGATGCACCCCGACCTGGGGCTGCTCCAGAGCATTGGCCACCAGCAACTCACACAGCGGAGGCCACCAGTCAGCCAGTTCCTGTGGATCTCTGTCCAGATGCACCTTGATGAACCACTGTGGCAGCAAAGCCAGCTCCTGGCGCAGGAAGGCGTCATCATAGGGAGGCAGGGGGTCTCCAGCGCGTTCTGTCACCGAGGCGATGGCTGGCAGCAGGGACAGAGCCCGGCCATACCACAGGGGCAGCTGCTCCGCAGTCAGATGGCCCTGGAGGTGGCTGTCCCCCAGATCGCTCTGGCACATGAACCCCAGCTCAAGACTGGCATGGATCACCTCAGGGACCGGCAAACCCGCCTGCTGATAGGCCTGGGTCATCGCCAGGAAGGGGGCGCTGTCCTCCAGCTCCGGCGGCGCATCCACGGCAATGTAGCTGCTTCCCTCATGAAAGCAGCGAAAATAGCGCCTGTGACTGGCGTCGCCGAAGATCAACACCAGCCCCTCGACAGGGGAGGTAAACACCCGGTTTAACCATCGTTGCAGCGCTGCCTGACGGCTGTCGCTCATCTCTCTCCTCCGCATAGCCCAAACGGAAAAATTGCTTTATCATACGTCTTTTGCGCCAGCGAAAAATGGTTTTGTTCGGCGCGTTGAAAATTAGGCTCTCAGACCGAATCGAGTCCGTCTCTGTTCACCAGGGGTCACACCACCGATGATGGGGTCAACGGACACGCCGCAAGCCGGACCATAACCGGCAGGGGCACCACTCATTGGGGAACGGTGACGGCAGCGGTCGCGGCGGCAACAATCCGCCCGGCGACCGTGAACAATCCAAAAGGATAATAATGCGTTTTCAACTCGCCTTAGCGTGCTGCTGCCTGCCTTTTGCCGCCTGGAGCCAGGAGGGACAGGTGGTGGTGCCGGACAACCAGTGTACCATCAAGCTTCCTGTGCCTCTGATGGTGGATCCCAATGCTCCCCTGTCGAAAGACGCCTCCAAAGATCCGGTGACCGTTCGGGCAGATCGCAGCGAAGCGATCGCCGGTGAAGCGGCGCGCTTCACCGGCGACGTCAAACTGGTGCAGGGCAATCGCGCCATCACCGCCGACAGTGCCGAGGTGCGCCAGCAGGAGCAGAAGGTGCTGGCCAAAGGCAACCTGATCTATCAGGACCCCAGCATCACCATCACCGCCGACGATCTCGATGCGGACATGACCCAGTACAGCGCCACGCTGAACCAGGCACAGTACTGGCTGCATGGCCAGCAGGTGCACGGCGACGCCGGCCAGCTGGAGATCACCAATGACAACGATCTGGTGCTTCGTGGTGGCAGCTTCACCACCTGCCCCGCCGAGGTGCCGGACTGGGAGTTGAAGGCGGAAAAGATCGTCATCGACACCAGCGAGGAGTGGGGACACATCTACAAAGCCCAGGTGCGCCTGTTCGACACCCCGGTGTTCTATGTGCCCTACATGACCGTCCCGGTCTCAGACAAGCGCAAAACCGGCTTCCTGTTTCCGTCCATCAGTACCAGCACCAAGAATGGCGTGGACATCACCACCCCCTTCTACTGGAACATCGCCCCCAACTACGACCTGACCCTGACCCCGCAATTCATGAGTTCTCGGGGACTGTGGCTGGGCACCGAGGGGCGCTACCTGCATGAAAACAACGCCGGACTGGTCAACCTGGAGTACATCGGCAACGATCGTCTGAACAGCCTCCAGGGAGACCCCAATCGCTGGGCCTACTCCTGGGAGCACACCGCCCGCCTGGACAACGGCTGGCGCCTGCACGCCGACATCGCCGACATCAGTGATGACAACTATTTCAACGATTTCGACTCCGCCATCAGCACCAGCACCGACAACCAGCTGAGTCGGGTAGGGGAAGCCGCCTTCTTCCAGCGTGACTGGAACTTTGCCATCAAGGTGCAGGACATCAAGGTACTGGGTGAAGAGGACGCTCCCTTTCAGGTGCTGCCACAGCTGAGCTTCCAGTACCACAGGCCGGAGGTCTCCAGCGGCCTGGATTTCGCCTTCGACACCGAACTGACTCACTTCGCCAGCCAGGGCAGCAACCAGCTTGAAGCGATTCGCTGGCACATGGAGCCCACCCTGAGTCTGCCCTATCAGACCCCGGCAGCCAGCCTGCTGGGTGAGGTCAAGCTGATGCAGACCTTCTACCAGCAGGATGTGCCCACCGGCACCACGGATCCCCTGGAGCAGAACCTGGACGACTTCGTCAGCCGGACCCTGCCCCAGCTGCGCCTGCACGGACAGATCAACCTGGAGCGGCAGCTCAGCTTCCAGGGCCAGCCGTTCCGCCAGACTCTGGAGCCCCAGGCCCAGTACCTCTATATCCCCCATGAGGATCAGAGCGACATCGGCGTCTACGATACCGCCCTGCTGCAGGATGACTACTCGGGCCTGTTCCGCGACCGCCGCTTCTCCGGCCTGGATCGCATCGCCGACGCCAACCAGCTGACCCTGGGTGTGGCCACCCGGGTGTATGACGACAGCAACAACGAGAAGCTGCGCTTCGCCCTGGGCCAGATCTTCTACCTGTCCGACAGTGATGTGAGCCTGCCGGACCAGTCCAACCAGATTCAGCAGTCCAGCTCCGCCCTGGCGATGGAGCTGGATATGCAGGCCACCAAGAACTGGTTCCTGGCCGGTTCCCTGCAGCTGGACACCAACTCAAATACCACCAACAAGTCGGAAGTGACCCTGGACTACCGTCCGGGCCGGGACAAGCTGCTGCAACTCTCCCACCGTTACGTGCCGGAACTGGCCATCGACGCCGACACCGGCGAGTCGGTGGACATCAACCAGTTCGGCATGCGGGCCACCTGGCCCATCACCGACAACACCTACCTGGTGGGGAACTACTACTACGATGCCAACCTCAACCGTTCGGTAGAGACCTTTGCCGGCATCCAGTGGGAATCCTGCTGCTGGGCCATTCGCCTCAGCTACGATCGCCACCTGAACACCAACTACACCGACAGCGGCTTTACCAACATCAGCCAGCGCAATGACTTCGACACCAGCTGGTCCCTCACCTTCGAGCTGAAGGGGCTGGGATCCTCAGGACCGTTGGGGGTCAGCGACCTGCTGGATGAGGGCTTGTTCAACTACCGCCGCCCCTACTACCTCAGAAACTGAGGCAACAAATGTGTTACAGTGCAGGAACCGTCGCCGAGCCTGACGCTCTAAGCGATAACTGCACCATAGAAATGGATTAGAGGATGAAGGTTCGCAATATTCTTTTTGGCGCTGTGGCTTCCCTGGCCATGGCCGGCTCCCTGATGGCACAGCCTCAGACCCTCGACCGGGTAGCGGTGCTGGTAAACAACGGCATTATCTTGCAGAGCGAGATCGATGACCGCATCGCCAACATCAAGCGTGGCGCCCTGCGCTCCGGGCAGTCTCTGCCCTCGGATACCGCCCTGCGCACCCAGGTGGTTGACCGCCTGATCAATGAAAGCCTGCAGCTGCAGATGGCCGAACGTATGGGCCTGGTGATCAGCGACATCCAACTGGATCAGACCCTGGAGAACATGGCCCAGGAGCAGGGCCAGACCCTGGAACAGCTGAAGAGCGACGTGGAAGCCTCCGGCGACAACTACGCCCAGTATCGTGAGCAGGTTCGCCGCGAGATCACCCTGGGCCAGGTCCAGCGCTTCCAGGTACAACGCCGGGTTCAGATCTCCCCCCAGGAGATCGACACCCTGGTGAAGATGATTGAGGAGCAGGGGCTGCAGGACGCCGAGTTCCACGTTGGCCACATCCTGATCGAGGTGCGCGACAACGACCCCAAAACCGTAGAAGAGGCCCGTGGCCGCGCCGAAAAGGTGCTTGGCCTGCTGAACGACGGCGCGGATTTCGCCAAGACCGCCATCGCCGCCTCTGCCGGTCCCAAGGCCCTGGAAGGGGGTGACTGGGGCTGGATGAACATCAACGAGATGCCGACTCTGTTTGCCGAACTGGTCAAGGGCGCCAAGCCCGACGACATCATCGGCCCGGTAAAGAGTGGCGCCGGCTTCCACATCGTTAAGATTCAGGAAACCCGCGGACAGCAACTGCAGGAAGTGGAAGAGGTACGCGCCCGCCACATCCTGCTGAAGCCCTCCCCCATCCTCAGCGAAGACATGGCCAAGCAGATGCTGGACAACTTCCTGGTCGAGGTGGAGAAGGGTGACGCCGACTTCGCCGACCTGGCCAAGGAGCACTCCGAGGATCCTGGCAGCGCCCTGAAGGGCGGCGATCTGGGCTGGTCCGACCCGGAAATCTATGTGCCGGCGTTCAAGAACGCCCTGGCCAAGCTGAAGAAAGGTGAATTCAGCAAGCCATTCCGTTCCACCCACGGCTGGCACGTGGTGCAGCTGACCGACCGCCGCACCACGGACACCACCGACAAGATGAACACCGACCGCGCCTACCAGCTGCTGTTCCGCCGTAAGTTCAATGAGCAGGCGGCGGCCTGGTCCCAGGAGATGCGCGCCAAGGCCTACATCGAGATGGTGGAAGCCAAATGACGGTCCGTGTCGCGGTAACGCCAGGGGAGCCGGCCGGCGTCGGCCCCGATCTGGTGGTGATGCTGGCTCAGCAAGCCTGGCCTGTAGAGCTGGTGGTCTGCGCCGATCCCCAGCTGATCACCGACCGCGCCAAGATGCTGGGGTTGCCCATCAAGCTGCAACCCTATCAGCCCGGCAAGGCACCCCAGCCTCAGGAAGCGGGCACCCTGACCATCGCCCCCTTCTCTCTGGCCGCGCCGGTGGTGTGCGGCGAGCTCAATGACGCCAACAGCGCCTACGTCGTGGAAACCCTGCGGTTCTCCAGCGAAAAGAACATGAGCGGCGATTTCGCCGCCGTGGTGACCGGCCCCGTACACAAGGGGATCATCAACCAGGCGGGCATCCCCTTCTCCGGCCACACCGAGTACTTTGCTCAGCAGGCCGGCTGCCAGGATGTGGTGATGGTGCTGGCCACCGAAGGCCTGCAGGTGGCCCTGGTGACCACCCATATCCCCCTGGCCTACGTGTCCAAGGCGATCACCCCACAGCGTCTGGAGCAGATCATCCGCATCCTCAATCGGGACCTGCAGGATAAGTTCGGCCTGGAGAAGCCTCGCATCCTGGTGTGCGGCCTCAATCCCCACGCCGGCGAAGGTGGCCACCTGGGCAAGGAGGAGATCGAGGTGATCGAGCCCACTCTGAGCCACCTGCGTGCCGAGGGGATGGATCTCACCGGCCCCCTGCCGGCGGACACCCTGTTCCAACCCAAGTACCTGGACAACTGTGATGTGGTGCTGGCGATGTACCACGATCAGGGATTGCCGGTGCTAAAATACAAGGGGTTCGGCAAGTCCCTCAATATCACTCTGGGACTGCCCTTCATCCGTACTTCAGTGGACCACGGCACTGCCCTGGACCTGGCTGGCTCCGGCCAGGCGGATCCCGGCAGCTTCCTGGTCGCCCTAAACAAAGCTATTGAACTGACAAGTAAACAGAATAGATGAGCAACAATGTTCATATGGGCCACCGTGCCCGTAAGCGCTTCGGCCAAAACTTCCTCCATGACATGACGGTGATCGATCGTATCGTTGCCGCCATCCACCCCACCGACGAACACACCCTGGTGGAGATTGGCCCCGGTCTGGGCGCCCTGACTCAGCCCGTGGCCGAGCAGGTAGACTGCCTGAACGTGGTGGAGCTGGACCGGGATCTGGCCGAGCGCCTGACCCAGCAACCCGGCTGGGGCGCCAAGCTGAAGATCCATCAGGGCGATGCCCTGAAGTTCGACTTCACCTCGCTGATGGAAGAGGGCAAGAAGATGAAGATCTTCGGCAACCTGCCCTACAACATCTCCACCCCGCTGATGTTCCACCTGTTTGAGTACGCCGACAAGGTGGAAAACATGCACTTCATGCTGCAAAAAGAGGTGGTGGAGCGTCTGTGTGCCGGCCCGGGCCACAAGAACTATGGCCGCCTGACGGTGATGGCTCAGTACTACTGCAAAGCGGTCCCGGTACTGGAAGTGGGGCCTGGCGCCTTCACACCGCCGCCCAAGGTAGACTCCGCCGTGGTGCGCCTGGTGCCTTATGAAGAGAAGCCCTACCCTGCGGACAGCGTCGAGGTGCTGAGCCAGGTGTGTCTGACCGCCTTCAACATGCGTCGTAAGACCCTGAGAAACAGCTTCAAGGGCAAACTGGATGCCGCCGCCTTCGAGGAGCTCGGCATCGACCCCGGCCTGCGCCCCGAGCAGCTGCCGGTGTCCGGCTTTATCGACATCGCCAACTACCTCTGCCGACACTGAGGCCATCATGCGTCTTCCGCCCCTGCAGATTCAGGTTGAAAGTCAGTACGTCGCCGACCAGTCCGCGCCGGAGAAACAGCAGTTCCTGTTTCAATACACGGTGACCATGGAAAACCGGCACGATCAGACCCTGACCCTGACCCACAGGCACTGGAAGATCACCGACGGCAACGGCAGCCTCAATGAGGTCAGCGGTGAAGGGGTGGTGGGCCAGACCCCCACCCTGGCGCCCGGCGAACGCTTCAGCTACTCCAGCGCCGTCACCCTGGCCACCCCGGTGGGCAGTATGGCGGGCTTCTATACCCTGCTCAGCGAAGATGGCCAGGTTCTGCAGAGCCCCATCGACCGCTTCCCTCTGAACAATCCCAGGAGCCTCCACTAGGCATGGCCAACTATTTTGTCGGCGATATTCAGGGATGCTACGACGAACTGCGAAAACTGATGGACCAGGTGGGCTTCGACCCCGCCGAGGATGTGCTTTGGTGCACCGGTGATCTGGTGGCCCGGGGCCCGGGCTCCCTGGAGGTGCTGAGGCTGTTCCGCGACCTGGGCGACGCCGGTCGCACCGTATTGGGCAATCACGATCTGCATCTGCTGGCGGTGCACGCCGGCCTGAAGAAAGCCAAGCCCAAGGACAGGCTGACAGCCTTCCTCGAGGCCCCGGACAGCGACGAACTGATCCAGTGGCTGCGCCGCCAACCCCTCTACCGCCATCTGCCTGAACACAAAGTGATCCTGACCCATGCCGGAGTCCCGCCTCATTGGGGCGTCGACGAGGTGGTCCGCCGGGGCGATGAGGTCAGCGCCACCCTGCAATCGGATCACTACCTGGAGTTCGTTGGCCAGATGTATGGCGACAAACCGGATCTGGATGAGCCGGACGCCAGCCCGTACCGGCGTCAGACCTACACCATCAACTGCCTGACCCGGATGCGCCTGCTCTACCCGGATGGCCGGCTGGATTTCTACGCCAAGGGCAACCCGGACGGTGAGGGCACTCTGCTTCCCTGGTTTCGCCTACCCCACCCCCTGCTTCAGGAGTACCGTGTGGTGTTTGGCCACTGGGCGGCACTGATGGGGCTTTCCCGAACCCGTAACGCCATCAGTCTGGACACCGGCGCCTGCTGGGGTCACTGGCTGACTTTCTGGCAACTGGAAACGGGTCTGAGATTTACTCAGCAGGCAGACAAAGTCTGGGGTTAGAGGGGCACGTTTCGCCCCTTTATTGTTGGATAAATCGGCATGATGGCTGCTGCAAACTGGTTGCCAGCTTGATAACATGGTGTGCGTTGGGGGATCACACACCAAGGACCATACTAATAATGAAACTCACCGTCTCACTCCGCATCATCGGAGGATTCACCTTCGTCACCCTGTTGCTGCTGATTCTGGGCGGCCTGTCCCTGTCCAGCATCAACACGGTGGAAGAGCACACCAATACCTATAAACAGTTTGCGGTACCGGCCAAGGACAAGGTCAACGAGCTGAGCCTGGAGCTCAACCAACAGTTCATCACCATCCAGTCCGCCCACGACGCGGACCAGGCCGACGCCCTAGCGCCTCTGCAACAGCAGCTGCAGCTGCAGCAGGGCCGGCTGGACAATCAGGTACAAACCCTGGATACCCTGCTGCAAACCCGTCCCGACTTTGGACTGAGCTCCGGTGACGCAAGCAGGTACAACAGCGCCTTTCACCAGGCCTGGAGTGGCATGCTCCAGGCGAAACAGGCATTGGGAGAGGGTCAGGCGACCCTGATAGAGCAGATCGACACCATGGAGATGGCCGGCGACGATGCCAGCTCCATCCTGCTGGACCTGATGGACCTTGAAGTCTCCGACAACGCCACCGAGCGGCAGATGGCCGGCGAAGCCAATAACATGGACAGCGCCGTGGCCAGCATGGTGGCCATCGGCCTGGAACTGAGCAAGATCGGCTCCCTGACGGACCTGGAAACCTTACGCAGCGAAACCGAGTTTCTGCTGCGCAGCCTGGATTACCGCATGGAGGCGATGGTTGCCGACGGTGAGGCCACCGGCCAGCAGGAGCTGGTGCAGGAGCTGACCGACAATCTGGAGACCCTCACCGGCTTCCTGCGCGGCAGCAGCAACCTGATTGACCTGCAAGGCAGCAACCTGCGTCAGGCGCAGCTGGTGGATACCCAACTGGGTGAGGCCCGCAGCCACTACGACGCTCTGATCGCCCAGACCCAGACCCTGCAGCAGCAGCTGGCTGCCATCAGTGACGACACCGGCAACCTGGCGATGGACTCCCTGGAGTCCACCCGCAGCCTCACCATGGCAGTGATGCTGGGCTCGATCCTGGTGGCCACCCTGATCAGCCTGCGCACCCGCAAGTCGATCACCCAGCCTCTGGACCACGTCAACGAGGTGCTGGCGGTACTGGCCAGCGGCGACCTCACCAAGCGGCTGGATCTGCCCGCCCACGACGAGTTCGGTAAGCTGGCGGGTAACATCAACGCCCTCTCCGACTCTCTGAGAGAACTGATTCGTTCCATCACCGAGCGCGCCGACCAGCTGGCCGCCGCCGCCGAGGAGACCTCCGCCGTCACCGCCCAAACCACCTCAGGCATCCAGGAGCAAACCAGTCAGATTGAGCAGGTGGCCAGTGCCACCAACCAGCTCTCCAGCTCCGCCAACCAGGTGGCCACAAACGCCAACGATGCCCTGGGCGAAACCCAGCAGGCGGACGATGAGACTCGCCAGGCCCGCAGCCTGTCGGAGAACAACGGCGTCATCATCCAGAACCTGGCGGACGAGGTGGAGCGCACCGCCCAGGTGATCAACAAGCTCAACAGCGACACCGCCGCCATCGGCAGCATCCTGGATGTGATCCGCGGCATCGCCGAGCAGACCAACCTGCTGGCCCTGAATGCCGCCATCGAGGCAGCCCGGGCCGGTGAGCAGGGTCGCGGCTTCGCCGTGGTGGCAGACGAGGTTCGCTCCCTCGCGTCCCGCACCCAGGAGTCCACCACAGAGATTCAGCAGATGATCGAGGTGGTTCAGGCCGGGGCTCAGGAAGCGGAAGAGGTGATGCAGAAGAGCCAGGAACAGGCCCGTCGCAGCGTGACCACCACCGAGGAAGCCAACACCGCCCTGGAAGCGATTACCCGCTCCGTGGCCGGTGTGGTCAGTGCCGGCAATCAGATCTCCCAGGCGGCCGCAGAGCAGAATACCGTCTCCCAGACCATCTCCGAGAAGCTGGAGCAGATCGCCACCATCTCCGAGCAAACCTCCTCCGGTGCCATCCAGACCGCCTCCTCCAGCCAGCAGGTGGCCCAACTGGCTGAAGAGCTGCAGCAGCAGGTGCGCCGATTCAAAGTCGTCTAAGTCTGACGCACCTCCAACAAAAAAGGCGACCCCAGGGTCGCCTTTTTTTATTCAATCCGGCACTAGCTGCCGGTACGCTCGCGGATGGCACCGACGATCTGAGAGCCGTCATGGCCATTGGAGGTGGCCCAGTCCAGCACGGTCTTGCCGTCGAACTCAGGCTCCTTCAGGCTCTTGGCCGACAGACGTTTCACCAGGAACACCCCCACGTCGTTGGCGTTGTTGGTGATGGCACTGCGGATCATGGTTTCGCCGTTGCAGCGAATGCCGTCGTAGATGTTGCGCACCTTAACATTGGACTCTTTCAGCTTCTTACGCAGCCGACTTTTGTTATCGTCGTGTACGTACTGGCAGATGTTGGCGATCAGTTGGTCGTTCGCCTGAACCTGCGGTGTCCAGGCCAGGTTGATTACCAGGGCCGCAGCCACCGCCAGACTCAGATGGGTCTTCATCGCACCACTCCTTGTTACTTATCGTTATTAAAAGATTTACATAGGGTAACAGCGACAGCTTACCCCAGATGCTTAACGATGCAAACCGGGAGCATATGGAACCATAACAAGCAGTTAGAAGCGTGACTCAGTCGCGAACCCGCTCCAGGGTGACGAAATGGAGATCACAGGCGTTGGCCTCGTCGGCGGGCCTGACCTGCCGCTCCAGCTCGCGCCATTGCAGCTGCTGATAATCGGGAAAGCGGGTGTCCCCCTCCACCTGCAGCTGGGCCAGGGTCAGGTAGAGCCGGTCCGCCTTCGGCAGCAGGCTGGCGTAGAGCTGACCGCCGCCGATGATCATCACCTCCTCCTCATCGGCCAGCAGAGTAAGGGCCTCGTCGATGCTGGCCACCCGGGTCACCCCCTCGGGTTGGTAGTCCGGATTGCGGGAGATCACCACATTGTGGCGACCGGGCAGCGGACGGCCAATGGAGTCGAAGGTACGGCGCCCCATCACCACAGGTTTGCCCAGGGTGATGGCTTTGAAGTGTTTCAGGTCGGCAGGCAGATGCCAGGGCATCTGGTTCTCTTTGCCAATGACCCTGTCGTGGGCCATACAGGCGATCATGGATAGGCGCATCCGTAGTTCCTAGGGCGTGTTTATCTTTGGTGTTTAGTGTTTGACCCAAAAGGGCACTTCCATCTTCCAGAGTGACGACTCTGTAGCAGCGGACTCCAAGCATCTTAATGCCACAAGTGCCGGAGACTTAAGCAAAAACAATCAGCGAAGGTCAACATGCCCTAGATAATGGGTTTGTTCCGGTACCAGATGAGGCCGGGCATCGCCAGCCCCACACTCAGGGCACCGAGAATAAACAGGGTCTTCAGGGCGTTGTAGACCACGGGCATCAAACTCTCCGCGGTCACCCCCAAGGCGCTCATCTCCACCAGGCCGATGACGGTGTTAAAGGCAAAGGTGCCGGGGATCATGGGGATGATGGCGGCCACCCCAAACAGCTGCATGGGCGCCAGGGTCTCCCTGGACCAGCGCACCGACATAAAACCGACGGTCATGGAGGCGGCGAAGGTGGCCCACTCTATCGGGGCCCCCCAGGTCATGCACAGGCCGCGGACCATATGACCGACGGCACCGGCCAGGCCACAGCGCCACAGGAAACGGCCGGGCACGTTGAACACCATGGCGAAGCCCACCGCCGGGATGGCGGCGATGGCGCCGTTGATCAGCAGCTGCAGCAGGTTCATATCCACCCCATCCCGGTCAGTTGCATCGCCAGGGTGATGCCGATGGCGGCGGAGGCGGTCATCAGGGTCGCCTGCCCCCAGCGGGCCAGGCCGACGTTATAGTGGCCCTTGACCATATCGGCGATGGCATTGAGCAGGGGAAATCCGGGCACCAGCATCAGCACCGCCGCCGCCATCGCCACCTCGGCGTCCGGGGTGGGCCAGACCATGGCCGCCAGTCGCGCCACCAGGGTGGTGACAAAGGCGGTGGCGGCCCAGTTGATCAACAGGTTGAAGTGGCCCTTGGCCAAATGCTGGCGCACCACCATGCCGATGCAGGAAGCCAGCACCGTCAACATGACCGCGGTGTCGTCGGCACCGAACAGGTAGGCAAAACTGCCGCAGGAGGGGCCGATGATCGCCACCACCAGCCAGCGATTCCAGGTCTTGGGCTTGAGCTGACGCAGCTTGCGGCCCACCTGGTCCAGATCCAGCAGGCCCTTCTCTGCCATGACGCAGATGCGCTGCACTTCACACACCATGTCCATGTTCAGGCCATGATCCCGCAGTCGACGGGTAGTGGTGACACAGCGCTGCCGGTAGAGGGTGGTCAGCACCAGGGAGGTGGAGGAGATGGACAGCTCCACACTCTCGACGCCCAGGGCCACCCCGAGGCGCTGGCCCACGTCTTCCACCAGTTCACTTTCGGCTCCCCAGGCCAACATCAGCTGAGCGGCTCTGACCGCCAGCCGGGTGATCTCATTCTGCTGAGCGAGTTCCAACCCCAGACTCCCCAAAAAAACGTCTCACAATGAGGTGGGTTTTTCACCACACCTTCGAATCATACTCTTTTTTGCTTAACAAAAAGGGGCACGAAGCCCCTTTTTTCACTGTTCAGATTAACGCTGGTAGACCACTTCGACGTCGTAGTCGTCGTCATCCCAGTCGTCCCAATCATCGTCGTCCTCTTCGACAACGGCCTGATCCATCTGTTCTTTATGGTGGTGCTCCCACTTGAACTCCACCTCATCCTCGTCGCTCTGCTGCTCCTCATCGCGAGGCATATCGCGCAGCATCGCCATCAGCTCCTGAATCAGATCGTCGGTGCCGGTGCGGGACAGGGCACTGATGGTGCGCACATCACCTTCCCACTCCAGGCCATCGACAATGCGCTGCACCAGCTCATCCTTCTCTTCGTCCAGCACCAGATCCAGCTTGTTCAGCACCAGGATTCTGGGTTTGTCGGCCAGCTTGGGCGAGTAGGTTTCCAGCTCCTTGATGATCGCCTTGGCCCCTTCCACAGGGTCACTCTCATCAATGGGCGCCACATCGACCAGGTGCACCAGGGCACGACAACGCTCCAGGTGCTTGAGGAAGCGAACCCCCAGGCCGGCGCCGTCGGCGGCCCCTTCGATCAGGCCGGGGATGTCCGCCACCACGAAACTCTCGGAGGCGTTGGCCCGGACCACACCCAGGTTGGGCACCAGGGTGGTAAAGGGGTAGTCGGCGACCTTCGGCTTGGCGGCAGACACCGCGCGGATAAAGGTGGACTTGCCGGCGTTGGGCAGACCCAGCATCCCCACATCCGCCAGCAGCAGCAGCTCCAGCTTCAGTTCGCGGTGCTCGCCCGGGGTACCCAGGGTCTTCTGCCTTGGGGTGCGGTTGACCGAACTCTTGAACCTGGTGTTGCCCAGGCCGTGGTAGCCGCCCTTGGCCACCAGCAGTTTCTGACCATGCTTGGTCAGGTCGCCGATCAGCTCCTGGGTATCGGAATCCACCGCTCGGGTGCCCACGGGCACAGACAACACCTTGTCCTCTCCACGCCTACCGGTGCAGTTGGCGCTGGCGCCATTGGAACCCCGGGTGGCACGGTGGCAACGCTCAAAGCGGTAGTCGATGAGGGTGTTCAGGTTCTCATCGGCGATCAGGTAGACATCGCCACCATCGCCGCCATCACCGCCGTCCGGGCCCCCCTTGGGGATGTACTTTTCACGGCGGAAACTCACCACGCCGCTGCCGCCGTCTCCGGCTTCAACCCGGATCAGCACCTCATCTACAAATTTCATCGCTCTAACCCGTCAGGAAATCAGCTAATAGTATACCAAGGATGGGATCATCAGGGATCGCCTCTCCCCCTTGGACGCAAAAAGCCCCGCCGATGGCGGGGCTTGCAGATCGTTCGGTGAACGAATTACTCGGCAACGATGCTCACGAATTTACGGTTTTGCTTGCCTTTCACTTCGAACTTCACCTTGCCGTTCGCGGTAGCGAACAGAGTGTGATCGCGGCCTACGCCTACGTTGTCACCGGCGTGGAACTTGGTGCCACGCTGACGAACGATGATGTTGCCTGCCAGAACAGACTCGCCGCCGTAGCGCTTAACACCAAGGCGTTTGCTTTCTGAATCACGGCCGTTACGAGTAGAACCGCCAGCTTTTTTATGTGCCATTTCTCGTTACTCCGTAATTAGGCGTTGATGCCAGTAATCTTAACTTCAGTGAACCACTGACGGTGGCCCATCTGCTTACGGTGGTGCTTGCGACGACGGAACTTGACGATCTTAACTTTATCGCCACGACCGTGGGTCACAACTTCAGCAACAATCTTGCCGCCATCTACGTAAGGAACACCGACCTTCACGTCTTCGCCGTTAGCAACCAGAAGAACTTTATCGAACTCAATGGTGCTACCGGTTTCAACGTCTAGCTTCTCCAGACGAACAGTCTGGCCTTCGCTAACACGGTGTTGCTTACCACCACTTTGGAAAACCGCGTACATAGTAAAAACTCCGCTTCACACGCCGACCGCGCCATGTTGGGGTCAGGGTGTGGCTTAAAACTTGTTGACAATGGCCGGGCATTCTACGCCAAGGACACAAAACAGGCAAGACCCACGATAAAAAAGATCGCGAAAGGATCTGACCGAATTGAGCGGCACCTCAATCAATGGGCAAATGCGGCTGTTATGCGCGTGGAATTTGGGTAGAATTCGCTTCCATACTGTGCACATTATACTTACAGCTGCCGAGTTTGGCAGCCTACAGCCGGATATATTATGGACCTGAACGCCATCCGAGACTTGGCCGACAACAACATGAAGTTGGTCAACCAGATGATCTACGAGCAACTTCACTCTGATGTTGTCCTGATCAACCAGCTCTCCTTCTATATCATCAACGGTGGCGGAAAACGGATGCGTCCGTTGCTGACTCTGTTGGCCGCTCAATCCGTAGGCTACCAGGGGGACAACCATATCCGCCTGGCTGCCATCATCGAATTCATCCACACCTCCACCCTGCTTCACGACGATGTGGTGGACGAGTCCACCATGCGCCGTGGCCGGGAGACCGCCAACGCCCTGTTCGGCAACCAGGCCAGCGTGCTGGTGGGTGACTTCCTCTATACCCGCTCGTTCCAGATGATGACCGACATGAAGAATCATGAGGTGATGGAAGGCCTGGCGGAGGCCACCAACGTGCTGGCCGAGGGTGAAGTGATGCAGCTGATGAACTGCAACGACCCCGACACCACCGAAGAGAGCTACATGCAGGTGATCTACTGCAAGACCGCCAAGCTGTTTGAAGCGGCCACCGGTCTGGCGGCAGTGGTGGCCGATCAGGATGAGGTGATTGTGAAGGCGCTGTCCGATTACGGTCGCTATCTGGGCACCGCCTTCCAGCTGGTGGATGACGTACTGGATTACACCGCCGAAGCGGACGAACTGGGCAAGAACATCGGCGATGACCTGGCCGAGGGCAAGCCTACCCTGCCGCTGATCTATACCATGGGTAAAGGCAGCGAGGAGGAGCGTCAGCTGATCCGCGCCGCCATCGAGAACGGCGGCACCGAGGAGATCGATCCCATTCTGGCGGCCCTCAACCATTGTGGCGCGCTGGAATACACCATGGACCGCGCCAACGAGGAAGCGGACAAGGCGATCGCCGCCCTGGCCCCGCTGCCGGACAGCGACGCCAAGGTGGCCCTGCAGTCCCTGGCCCGCATCGCCGTGGACCGCCGCAGCTAACAGATCAAACTGGTATCAGCCAAGCTCACGGCGCCAGGCGTCAGAGACAAAAAAGGCCCCAATCGGGGCCTTTTCTCTGTCTGGCTGACGGCTTAGCCGTTGACAAAGGCCTCGCCCTTGTCGATGTCGCCCACCAGGGTCTCCATCATGCCGTCCAGGGCCTTCTGTTCAAACTCGCTCAGGGCGCCGTAGCTCTGCACCTCGGCCACACCCTCGCTGCCCAGCAGCACCGGCTGAGCGAAGAAGCGACTGTGCTCACCATTGCCCTCTACGTAGGCGCACTCCACCACACCCTGCTCCCCCTGAAGGGCGCGAACCAGAGAGGTACCGAAACGACAGGCCGCCTGTGCCATGGACAGGGTGGCACTGCCGCCACCGGCCTTGGCTTCCACCACCTCGGTGCCGGCATTCTGGATGCGGTGGGTCAGGGAAGCGATCTCCTCTTCGGAGAAGGTCACCCCCTCAACCTGAGACAGCAGAGGCAGGATGGTCACGCCGCTGTGGCCGCCGATGACGTTGATCTTCACCTGCTCAGGACTCAGGCCCTTGGCTTCGGCAATGAAGGTCTCGGAGCGGATCACGTCCAGGGTGGTCACACCGAACAGACGGCGCTTGTCGTAGACGCCGGCGTTCTTCAACACCTCGGCGGCGATGGCGACAGTGGTGTTCACCGGGTTGGTGATCACGCCGATGCAGGCCTTGGGCGCCACTTCGGCCACCTTGGCCACCAGATTACGGATGATGCCGGCGTTCACATTGAACAGGTCCGCACGATCCATGCCGGGCTTACGAGCCACACCGGCGGAGATCAGCACCACGTCGGCACCTTCCAGGGCTGGGGTGGGATCTTCGCCCGCATAGCCCTTGGCGTTCACTGCGGTAGGGATGTGGCTGATGTCCACGGCAACGCCAGGAGTTACCGGGGCGATGTCATACAGAGCCAGGTCGCTGCCCTTGGGCAGGTTCAGTTTCAACAGAAGTGCCAGAGCCTGGCCAATCCCGCCGGCCGCGCCGAGTACTGCTACTTTCATGGGGTTCTCCATCTATCCTTTGATGTGACATGGATCGCGTTTGAATGTCTGGGCTCACCATACCCAAACACGGGTTTAAAGGCAATTTTACCAATCTCTTATTGACCCTTAACTCCAGCTCTGCTCCACTGCCCTTCTGGGCCTGTGGTTGCCTATCCAGAGGCAAATGGGCAAAATATGAATAACCCTCTAGAAACAACGAGCTGCCAGAATGAAGTCGACCCGCAATCAGGATGAGCTAATCCGCGTTTTCAAATCCCTGCTGAAAGAGGAGCGTTTTGGCTCCCAGGGCGAGATCGTCAATGCCCTGCAGGCTGCCGGATTCAGCACCATCAACCAGTCCAAGGTGTCACGCATGCTGAGCAAGTTCGGCGCCGTCCGAACCCGCAACGCCAAGCAGGAGATGGTCTACTGCCTACCCGCCGAGCTGGGTGTGCCGACCGCCACCAGCCCGCTGAAGAACCTGGTGCTGGACGTGGACCACAACGGCGCCATGATCGTGGTGAAGGCCAGCCCGGGCGCCGCCCAGCTGATCGCCCGCCTGCTGGACTCCATCGGCAAGCCCGAGGGGATCCTGGGCACCATCGCCGGTGACGACACCATCTTTATTGCCCCCACCAAGGCGGACAACATCGATAAGGCGCTGCAGACGGTCAAGGACCTGTTCAACTACAAGGGCTGATACCCAGTAGCAGAGAAATAGAAAGGCCCGCACAGTGCGGGCCTTTTTCATGGGGGTCGGTTTAGCCTGCGGCGGACTCCATGAAGTCCAGGGAGGGGGCAAAGAAGGCCGCGCCGGTGACCGCCTGGGTGAAGTTCAGCAGGTGATCATAGTGACCATGACCATCGCCGTGGATCATCGACTTCAGCTGGGCCTCGAAGTTCACCGGGGTGCTGCAGCAGCTGATGAAGAACAGGCCCTGCTCCTTCATGGTGCCGTAAGGCATGCTCTGACGCAGGATCTCCATGGAGTTGCCCTGGTCATCCTTCAGGTTGGTGCGCTTGATGTGGCAGGTCAGGGGCTTGTCCTGGCTGGCGTACTCGACGTTCTCCATCTTGGTACGGCCAATGGTGTCCTCCTGCTGCTTCAGGCTGATGCCGCTCCAGCGGTCCATATTGTGCTGATAACGCTGGACGTGAATGTAGCTGCCACCGCGGAATGGGGTATCCTCATCCCCCACCAGGGCCACCTCACGGCGATGCACCCCCTGAGGGTTCTCGGTCCCATCCACAAAACCGGTCAGGTCGCGATTGTCCAGGTAGCGGAAACTGCGCACCTCCTCCACTAGCTGAACCAGACCCCTGAGGCGGTGACACACCTCCATCGCGGCCACATGGTTGATGTCTACCCGGTCAGAGCGAATGTGGATAAACAGGTCCACCGGCTGCACCGGCGCCTTGCGGTCATCCTGCTCGAAACTGGGGAAGGGGCGCAGCTTGGCGGGGCGGGCATCGGGGTAGAGGGTATCCCAGTAGTTGGCGCCGACGGCCACAAAGCCGTTGAAGGCACTGTCTGCATTTTGATCCACCGAGGCCTGCAACCAGCCGGCGATCTCCGCCAGCACCCCTCTCAGGGCGGGCTCCGCCTGCTCCTCTGCGTTAAACAGCAGATACAACCCGTGAAGGTTGCCCTCTGCACATACCCCTGCTTGCTCCCGAGGCATAGCGCTCCCTGTGTCTGTGGTCATGATGACTCCGAACTCCGATAACAATACAAAATACCCGGCGATGACCTATGGTGCAATCGCCGCCCAACAGTCTGCCCCATGGCACAGCCACAGATCTTGCTCTGCCTCATGCCTTGAGTGAAAAAGGATGAATATCAGCCACTCATAAAAAAGCGCCCTCCAAGGGAGGGCGCAACTGCAGTAGAGAGAGTTGTTGTCGTTATTATGGAGTTCAGTTCGTTCCCTTGACGGTGACAAACTCAGGGTAGGCATCGATGCCACAGTCCGCAATGTCCATGCCGCGGTACTCCTCCTCTTCGCTGACCCGGATGCCCATGGTCTTGTTCAGCAGGTACCACACCCCCAGGCTGGTGGCGAAGACCCAGGCAAAGATGATCAGGGCCCCCAGGGCCTGAGTGCCGAAGCTGGCGTCACCGTTGGACAGGGGCACAGCCATCAGTCCAAAGAAGCCACACACTCCGTGTACCGAAATCGCCCCCACGGGATCGTCGATCTTCACCTTGTCCATGGCAACGATGGAGAACACCACCAGGCCGCCGGACACCAGGCCGATGACGCCGGCCAGAGCCAGAGAGGGCGACAGCGGGTCGGCGGTGATGGCCACCAGCCCTGCCAGGGCGCCGTTGAGGATCATGGTGAGATCCGCCTTGCCCCACATCAGCTTGCACACAATCAGGGCGGCAATGGCACCGAAGGCGGCCGCGGAGTTGGTGTTGACGAAGATCTTGGCCACGGCGGTGGCGTTCTCGGCGTCAGACACCATCAACTGCGAGCCGCCGTTGAAGCCGAACCAGCCGAGCCACAAGATGAAGGTTCCCAGGGTCGCCATGGGCATGTTGGAGCCAGGGATGGGATGCACGCTGCCATCGGCACCGTACTTGCCCTTACGGGCGCCTAAGAGGAGCACCCCGGCGATTGCTGCTGCCGCACCGGCCATGTGAACGATGCCGGAACCGGCGAAGTCCACAAAACCCAGCTCAGAAACAAAGCCACCCCCCCAGGTCCAATATCCCTCAACTGGATAGATGAAGCCGGTAAGGACAACAGCAAAAGCCAGAAATGCCCACAATTTCATACGTTCCGCCACGGCACCAGAGACGATGGACATGGCGGTGGCCACAAAGACCACCTGGAAGAAGAAGTCGGACTCCAGGGCGTGGTCCGCATCGGAAGCCTGAGTGCCAATCAGCCCGCCCAGGCTGGGCAGCCAGCCCGCTTCGGCGTTGTCCACATACATGATGTTGTAACCCACCAGCAGGAACATGGCGCAGGCGATGGCGTAGAGGCAGATGTTCTTGGTGAGGATCTCCGTGGTGTTCTTGGAGCGGACCAGGCCCGCCTCCAGCATGGCGAACCCTGCCGCCATCCACATTACCAGGGCACCGGACATCAGGAAATAAAAGGTATCCAGGGCAAATCTCAGTTCAGACACCGTGGTGCCAAGTTTGGTTAACTCTTCCATCTCTCGTCCCCCTTAAATCGCTTCTGCGTCGAGCTCGCCGGTACGAATCCGCACCGCTCGCTCGAGGTCGTATACAAAGATTTTTCCGTCGCCGATCTTGCCGGTATGGGCCGCCTGGCTGATCACCTCAATCAGGTGATCCACCTTGTCCGCCGCCGTGGCGATCTCCAGCTTCACCTTGGGCAGGAAGTCCACCTGGTACTCGGCGCCGCGGTAGAGTTCGGTGTGGCCCTTCTGACGGCCGAAGCCCTTCACCTCGGTGACCGTCAGTCCATCGACCCCCAGATCTGCGATCGCTTCCCGGACATCGTCCAGTTTGAACGGCTTGATAATGACGCTTACCAATTTCATCTTCCCAATCCCTCATCCAGTGCTGATGGCATAGCTATTTCAACTCCCGTGCCAATTTTTATTATCGACTAAAATCATTCACTTAGCTGAATCCGCCCCCTTGGGATTGACTAACCATGCACCATTAGGTGCACGTTTATTCTGACTTCGCCCAGTTTTGGTGCACAAAAAAACAGCACAAAAAAAGCCCCGCACAGGGCGGGGCTTGAACGACGCGAAATGGCCTACTCGGTCTTACCCGGGTAGTTCTTGTCCCACTCGGGCACCAGGGTCTTCTTAAAGGTTTCCTTGTCGGCACGGAGTTTATCCATGTCCAGTCCAACCACCGCCTGAGCCTTGGCCTTGGTGGAGATGTCCGGCACCTTCACCTCGGCGGTCACGCCATTTACCGCCAGGATGCGGGCCAGCATGGCGCGCGCTTCGGCACTGCGCTCCAGAGAGGTCCCCAGTACCCGCATCGCCTCTGCCGGGTTGTGAGCGTGAACCCCGTGGGACGCGATGGCGTAGTCCCAGCGCCACTGGGCGTGGCGGATGGCGGTCAGGGCGTCCTTCATCTGCGCCTCGGTGGCCCCGGCATCCCAGGCAGCCTTGGCTTCGAAGTGGGCTTTGACCAGCTGGTCTTCCGCCTGGATCTTCAGATCGGTGACCATCTTCTTGTAGTCAGCCACCACCTTCTCCAGCTCCTCTTTCCCCTGCTCATGACACTTGCCACAGGTAAACTCGAAACGATCGAAGGGGTTACCCACATTATGGTCGGTGAACTTCTTACCTTCGGCGTTGGTCACCCGGGGCATATGGCAATCGGTACAGGAGACATCATTGCGACCGTGAGGGCCGGTGCGGGCGGTCTCGAATCCTGGGTGCTGCGCCTTGAGCATCGGTGCCTTGGACACACCGTGGGTCCAGTCCTTGAATTCCAGGGCATCATAATAGGCTTCCATATCCTCCACCGAGGTGCCGTTGTTCCAGGGGAAGGTCACCATGATGTCGGGCTTGGAGAAGTAATACTCCACGTGACACTGGGCACAGACCATGTTCTGACGATCCGACTTGGAGGCAGACTCCCAGTCCATGCCGATGGCGGCGAAGCCACGCTCGGCGAAGGGGACAGACATCCTCAGCTTGCCCTTGTTGGTGTGGCAGTTACCACAGCCGATCTCATTGGTGATCTGGTCACCCCGTTTGGCCCACTTACCGTGGAAATACTCCTTCTCACCCAGGGTATCGATCAGTCTGGGCACATCCGGACTCTTACAGGACCAGCAGGCCATGGGCATGGGACCATCCTCTTTGCCCGTGGGCGCACCGGTGCGCAGGGTGTTGCGCAGGTCGGTGATGGTGTAGTGGTGGCCCCGGGCCTTGTTGTAATCCTTGGCGAAGCCGTAGCCGGCCCAGAGCACCACCAGCCTGGGATCCTCGGCCAGAGCATCCACCAGCTCCTTACTCTCCTCGGTCTGTTGCCAACTGGCATGCTGTTTCTTGAATTTAGCGAATTTACTGCTGTCCGCTTCGGTCACCTCTTTGGCAGTGGCCAAAGGCGCGGCCAGACACAACAGTGCTGCAATGAGTTTCATCCTGTTCACGATTGCGCTCCATTATTGCTGTTTTAGATGGCAACCCGGCGATGTCGACCCTGGGTGAAAGCAATCACGCCAATTTGGGAGTTGATGCCCACCGACCCAGTGTTCTCTGAGTGCAATGGGTCCGGTTTCCTGAAGGAGTTGGCGCCGACCAGGACCGGGCTGACGATGTCCACGAGTCGCGTTCGATTTGGGCACAGGATTCTGTGCGAACAACCGAACGCCAAACATGGCGCCGTCACCCTCGGCCAAATGTCTCCCACTCAAGGTCAGCACGCCCTAAGGCTGCCATCTAAGGATAGATAACTTGACCAATTTCGCCCGTGAATCACTCACTTCTCTTGTCATTCACCGGAGCTTGGCGATAGGCTTGCAGCAAACCTCAGAAACAGGGCCCGTCATGCGCCGCAACAAAAGCCTCTCCACCACAGTGTTGTCACTGATTGTCAGTGTGATTTTCATCTTTGGCGGCCTGGCGGTCTTCTCGGTGATCACCCTGATGTACAGCGTGGATGATGCCAAGGCGATCAACGCATCCGGCTCCCTGCGAATGCGCTCCTACCAGCTGATCTTCCTGGCCAACGCCGGCAGCACCGTGGTGGATCGTAAGATTGCCGAATTTGAGGAGATCCTCTACTCCGACGAACTGGGCAAGGCACGCAGCTGGTACAACCCTGGCTCCACCCACGAGCAATACGATCAGGTGATCGCCAGCTGGCATCAGATGAAACTCTACGCCCTCAACGGCAACTCCCGCGCCTACGTCAACGAGGTGCGTCAGTTTGTGGATGAGATCGACATGCTGGTGGACATGTTGGAGAGTCAGGCGGAGAAGAAAACCATGTTGTTGCTGGCCACCCAGTTGCTTGGTCTGCTGACGGTGATGGCCATGGGCTTTTTGCTGATGCGGGCGGTGGGAGGCCGGGTGCTGCGCCCCCTGCACCTGCTGGAAGAAGCCGCCCTCTCCATCAGCCGGCGCAAGTTCGACCTGGACCTGCCCGAGAGTGAATACCACGAACTGCAGACCCTGAGTGACACCTTCAAAGAGACCGCCGCCGAGCTGGAAGCTCTCTACAGCAACCTGGAGCAGCAGGTGGAGGAAAAAACCCGGGAGCTGGAGCAGGCCAACGCCGGTCTGATGCTGCTCTACCAGACCTCCCTGTGGTTCCACCGGGATCGCCTGGGCGCGGACACCATGCAGCAGGCTCTGGAGCGCCTGCAGAAACACACCGGCGCCAATGGGGTCACCCTGACCATCGACGATCGCCAGGACCTGACCATGACCCTGGGGGATCCCAGCCGCAACACCCCCATCTCCACCGCCGAACCGCTGGTGTTTGAACATGAACGTCTGGGCACCCTGTCGCTGATTGGCCACGGCCCCCTGCCACCGCAGATGCTGCACAACTTCGCCATCATTGTGGCCCGGGCGGTGCTGCTCAATCGCGCCAGCCAACAGCGGGAACGGCTGACGCTGATGGAGGAGCGGGGCACCATCGCCCGGGAACTGCACGATTCCATGGGCCAGGTACTGGCCTACATGAAGATCCAGACGTCGCTGCTCAAGCGGGCCATCGCCGCCAACAACCAGGAGCTGAGGGACCAGGCGATGGAGGAGATCGTCTCAGGCACCAACCAGGCCTACCAGCAGCTGAGGGAGCTGCTCTCCACCTTCCGTCTCACCATCTCCGAGCAGGATCTCAAGGCCAGCCTGGAGCAGATGCTGGAACAGCTGGAGTCGCGTTCGGAGAGCGAACTGGTGCTCAATTATCATCTCACTACCCCGGCGCTCTCTCCTCAGCAGCACGTACACCTGCTGCAGCTGAGCCGGGAGGCGGTACTCAACGCCATCAAACATTCCGGCGCGGACAGCATCACCCTGAGTGCCCTCTCCCTGGAGGATGACCAGATAGAGCTCAGTGTGTGCGATACCGGCATCGGCATCGAAAATGTGAAAGAGAGAGAAAACCATTTTGGAATTGGTATCATGCATGAACGTGCACGCAAGCTGGGCGGAGAGCTGAAGTTCATCTCCAATCCCGGCGGCGGCCTGTGCGTGAAGGTAATATTCAGACCACAAGAGGACGATAAGCATGAGTAAGCCCTGGAGCGTGATGGTCGTGGATGACCATCCCCTGCTGCGACGAGGCATCTGTCAGCTGCTGACCCTGGACGAGCGCTACGACCTGTTTGCCGAAGTTGGCTCAGGGGTGGATGCCCTGGCGGCGGTGGCCGAGGATGAGCCTGACCTGATCCTGCTGGATCTGAATATGAAGGGGATGTCGGGTCTGGATACCCTTAACGCACTGCGCCAGGAGGAGGTCACCAGCCACATCGTCATCCTGACCGTGTCTGACGCCGCCGAAGATGTGCGCACCCTGATCCAGGCCGGCGCCGACGGCTACCTGCTCAAGGACAGCGAACCCGAGCAGATTCTGGATCAGGTGGAGCAGGTCATTACCGGCAAACAGGTGATCACCGAGCGTCTGCAGTCCTACCTGCAGGGTTCGGGAGGGGAAGATGACTCCTGGTGGCAGGAGCTCACCCCCAGGGAGCAGGAGATCGCCCGGCTGATCGCCGAGGGGATGAGCAACAAGCTGTTGGCGGAAAAGCTGTTCATCAGTGAGGGCACCGTCAAGGTGCACGTGAAGAACCTGCTGAGAAAGACCGATTGCCGCTCCCGGGTGGAGCTGGCGGTGAAGGTGTTGCAGAAGTAATCAGGGGGGCGCCCAGCCCCGCTGGGCCACCTTAAGGCGTGTAAGGGTTTACCACGCCCTAACGCCCCAGAAACTGGTGCCAGCTCTCCAGCAGCTGGCACAGGTCCTCCAGTCCACAGCTGGACTCACTCTCCTGATCGTAGAGCTCCACGTCCGGATCCAGTTCCTGCTCCTGCTCCATGCCCAGGGCGTTGTGGCTCAGCATCACCTCACCCTGCTCCAGAACCAGGGTCCACTCTCCCAGGCCGAAACGCCGCTCCGCCAGCCCATTCACCTGACGCAACTGGCCCAGCAACCGGTCTACCAGCTCACGCCGGCCCAGCTCCTCCGTCAGCAACTGGCCAAAGGCCTCGTGGCCCATGGACAACCTTGCCTCCCGCTCTCCGGTGAGGCCGTGTTTGAACTCATATTCCATATCAGGGTCTTATCAATATTGTCGCGAACTAAAGTTTAACCCAGGGGCGCCGCGGCCGCTGCTCAATCAACGCGCATCCACACATGAAACCCAGGGGGCATTCCTCTATGATAGTGAGTCATCTCTTATTGAGCACAGCAGTATGTCCCTAACCGAACAAAGAATCAGCGAGCTGGAGACCAAGGTGGCCTTCCAGGAGGAAACCATCGACAGCCTCAACCAGACTGTGGTGGAACTGAACCAGCGGCTGGATCTAATGCAGCGCCAGATCAAACAGCTGGCAGACAAGGTGATGGCCACCGGCCCCAGCCAGATCGCGACCCAGGCGGAAGAGACCCCACCACCCCATTATTGATATGAGCCAGACCACCCTCTCCCCGACCCCTCTCACCATCGCCCTGCTGGGCGAGGCGGTGCTGCGCCAGCAAGCCAGGCCGGTCCCGCTGCCGGACCCACTGGTGGACAGACTGGCACAGCAGATGCACCAGAAGATGGAGGAGCAGGGCGGGGTCGGCATCGCCGCCCCTCAGGTGCACCACAGCCTGGCGCTGATGATCATCGCTTCACGCCCCAACGCCCGTTACCCGGACGCGCCGCAGATGGATCCGGTGGTGATGGCCAACCCCGGCATCGAGGCTCAGTCCAGCGAGCAGGAGAAGGGATGGGAGGGTTGCCTGTCGGTACCCGGCATCCGCGGACGGGTATCGCGCCCCTTATGGGTTGACGTCCGCTTTGATGACCTCAGTGGCCAGCGACACCACACTCGCCTGGAAGGGTTTGTGGCGCGCATCTTCTGCCACGAATTTGATCACCTGTGCGGCCTCACCTTCCTCGACAGAGTGGAGGACAACCGCCAGTTGATGGCCACCGAGGTGTGGCTCAGGAAGGGGCTGTCATGATGAAACCCATCACCTTGGCGGCCCTCGCCAGCCTGGCGTTGTCGGGCTGCGCCTCCAACTCGCTGTTCCTGCCCTATCCGGCGCAGATGGGCGAGGTGAAAGCCCAGCTGGACAACGGCAAAGGCCAGGCATTGAAACCCCTGGAGGCCGGGTTGCAGGGGCAGGACCGGCTGCTCTACGCCCAGGAGGCGGGGCGGATTGCCCAGCTTCAGGGCAACTTTGACGCCAGCCGCCGCTACTTTGAACAGGCCCTGAGCCAGTATGACCAGCGCGACTGGAAGGCCCTGGTCAGCCTGAGCGATCTCACCAGCCAGGCCGCAGCGGCCACCCTGTCCGACAACCTGATCCCCTACCGGGGCCAGGCCTACGAGCGGGTGCTGGTGCACCAGTATCAATCCCTCAACTACCTGCTCAGTGGCGACCTCACCGGGGCCACGGTGGAGGCGCGGCGGGCCGATCAGGCCCAGACCCTGGCACTGAGGGCCTACGAAGACAGAGATGAGGTGAAGACCCTGCGCAGCGCCAGCCTCAACCGGGAGCTGGCCAAGCTGGACGCCTTGGGCGGCAACGCCACCAACTCCTTTCTCAACAGCTACACCCTGTATCAGAACGCCATTCTGTTTGAAGCCCAGGGGGAAGACAACGACGCCCTCATCGACCTGCGCAAGGCGCTGCAGGCCTACCCGGACAACCGCCTGCTGGGTGCCGAGTATGTGCGCCTCTCCTGTGAACTGGACATCGACTGCGACGGCGCCCGCCGCCAGTTTGGCGCCCCGGCGGAGTTTGCCCCGGATCAGGGGCGGGTGGTGGTGTTGCTGGAGACCGGCTATGTGCCGGCCAGGGAGTCGGTCACCATCCCCTTTACCATCGACGGCTACTACCAGCAGGTCTCCCTGCCCACCTATAGGAGCTTGTCAACGCCCAACCCAAGGGTCAATCTGAGCCTGGAGGGAACAGAATCCTACCAGGGGGAGGCCCAGTTGATCGGTGAGATCGACACTCTGGCGGTGCGGGCCCTGCAGGAGCAGTACCCCGCCATCGTCCTGCGCCAGGCCTTGCGGGTGGCCGCCAAGGCCGGCACCAACCAGTGGGCGGAAAAGAAGGGCGGTGACGTTGGCGCCATCGCCATGCAGATTTTCAACGCCCTGACGGAACAGGCGGACCGGCGCAGCTGGCTGACCCTGCCCCGCCAGGCGTGGATGTGGCCCAAGGCGGTCACTCCCGGCCAGTATCAGCTGGCCATCGACGGTACCCCGCAACCGGTGGAAGTCAAAGCGGGACGAACCACCCTGGTCTGGGCGGTGAAGACCGGCCCGGGGATCCGGATGCACTCAGTGATTTTGTAAGAGGAAGACCCAAGATGAAAAGCGTAAAACTGATCGTGGCCGTTGCGGCCATCGCCCTGCTCGGCGGCTGTCAGTCCAAGGTGGAGTACCGGGATGCCACAGAAACCGAGACCGTCACCGTAGATTTTGGCTCTTCGGATCTGCAGTCCGTGGCCGCCAAGATGGTGGACTCCATGCTGACCACCCCCTCGGTGATCCGGCTCACCGGCGACAGCCGTCCCGTGGTGTTCGTTGACAAGATCAAGAACAAGACCTCGGAGCACATCGATACCGAGTCCATCACCGATACCATCAGCACCCGCCTGCTGCGCAGCGGTCAGTTCCGCTTCGTGGACATGACCAAGGTGGAGTCGGTACGCAAACAACTGGACTTTCAGAACAACGGCGGCCTGGTGAACCCCGCGACCGCCATCCAGTTCGGCCGCCAGATCGGTGCCCAGTACATGCTGTACGGCAACCTCTCCAGCATCGTCAAGCAGGACGGGTCCACCAAGGATGTCTATTACAAGATGACCATGCGACTGATGGATCTGGAGAGTGGCCTGATCGAGTGGGCGGATGAGAAAGAGATCCGCAAACAGAAGAACCGCTCCTTCCTGGGGCTGTAAAACCGGCTTCTGAGGGCGTACTGACACGCGCAGCACGCCCTGTTGCCGGCTCTATTCCGGGGTGAACACCCCGATGATCTGGCCGGCGCCGGCCTGCTTCTGGGCCGGTGCGTCCGCCTGCCGCTGCTGATGGCCGCACTCCACGCACTCCATCACCTCCACCCCGTTCTCGGCAAACAGCATGATGCTGTCCATCGCCTGACATTCTGGGCAGCTGGCGCCGGCAATAAATCGCTTCTTGCGGGTTGCTTCCATGATCATCTTTCTCCTCAGGCCCTAGGGTCCGTTGTGGTACACTTCGGCCACTTCCTATCTGACTATCGAACCCATGATAACGCTAAATCAGGTGCAACTCATCCGCGGCGCCAAGCGGCTGCTGGATAACACCTCACTCACCATCTATCCCGGCCACAAGGTGGCCCTGGTGGGGGCCAACGGCAGTGGCAAGTCCAGCCTGCTGGCGATGCTCACCGGCCAGGTCAGCCCGGATGCGGGGGACCTGAGCCTGCCCAAGGGGTGGCGTATGGCCACCGTAGACCAGGAGACCCCGGCGCTGACAGCCAGTGCCCTGGATTACGTGCTGGACGGCGATCGCCACTTCCGCGCCCTGGAGCAGGAGCTGGGCCGTGCCCAGGAGTCCGGCGAAGGCCGGGCGATCGCCGCCGCCCACGACGCCTTCGAGGCCTATCATGGCTACCAGATACCCGCCCGCGCCGCCGAGTTGCTGGACGGTCTCGGGTTCGATCAGAGCGCTCAGGGACAACCGGTCAAGAGCTTCTCCGGTGGCTGGCGGATGCGCCTCAACCTGGCCCGGGCCCTGTTGGTGCCCTCGGACCTGCTGCTGCTGGATGAGCCCACCAACCACCTGGATCTGGACACCCTGATCTGGCTGGAGGGGTGGCTCAAGCGTTATCCAGGCACCCTGATCCTCATCAGTCACGACCGCGACTTCCTGGACCAGGTGGCCGGTGAGGTGGTGCACATCGAGCACCAGAAACTGAACCACTACAAGGGCAACTACAGCCAGTTTGAACGCCAGCGCGCCGAACAACTGGCCCAGCAGCAGGCCCAGTTTGAAAAGCAGCAGCGCCAGCGGGCTCATATGCAGTCCTTCGTGGATCGCTTCCGCTACAAGGCCAGCAAGGCCCGTCAGGCACAGAGCCGGCTCAAGGCCCTGGAGAAACTCACCGAACTGGCGCCCCTGCATGCCCAGAACAGTTTCAACATCCAGTTCCGCGACCCCCAAGCCCTGCCCAACCCGCTGATCCAGATGGACCAGGTACAGGGTGGATACGGTGACAAGACGGTGCTGGAGCAGATCAAACTCAACCTGGTGCCCGGCAGCCGCATCGGCCTGCTGGGGCGTAATGGCGCCGGTAAGTCCACCCTGATCAAACTGCTGGCGGGGGAACTCAAGCCGATGAGTGGCGAGCTGGCCCCCAATCCGGCCCTGCAGATCGGTTACTTTGCCCAGCACCAGTTGGAGACCCTGCATCCGGAACAGAGTCCGCTGCAGCACCTGACCCTGATCGCCCCGGACGCGACCGAGCAACAACTGCGGGACTACCTGGGCGGATATGGCTTCAGCGGCGACAAGGCCAAGGAGCCGGTGGCCCCCTTCTCCGGCGGGGAGAAAGCACGGCTGGTGCTGGCCCTGCTGATCTGGCAACGCCCCAATCTGCTGTTGCTGGATGAACCCACCAACCACCTGGATCTGGAGTTGAGGGAAGCCCTGACCCTGGCCCTGCAGCAGTTCGATGGCGCCATGGTGGTGGTCTCTCACGATCGCCACCTGCTCCGGGCGACCTGCAGCGAATTTTACCTGGTGGATGGCGGCCGGGTGAACGACTTCGAAGGGGATCTGGAGGACTACCACCAATGGCTGATTCAACAGGCCAGAACCAGCGACACCCAGGAGAATGGTCCCTCCCAGTCAGAACAGAAGCGAAACCGCAAGCGCCTGGAGGCGGAACTTCGCCAAAAGCTGTCGCCCCTCAAAAAAATCGAAACTGACATCGATAAACGGATGTCAAAGTTGCACACTCGTTTGACCACCATTGAAGAGTCCCTATCAGACAGTCGCCTCTACTCCGATGAGTGCAAATCAGAACTGAGTGGCCTGCTGATGGAACGAGGCGATCTGCAATCCCAGCTTGAAGAGTTTGAGCTGGAGTGGTTGGATATCCAGGAGCAGATGGAAGCCATTCGGGACGCCGCGAAGGAGCAATAATAGATGATCAGTCACGAGAGCCTGTGGCAGTTCGGCGACAAAATCTGGCAGCAGGAACAAGCCCGCCAGATCTGTTTGCTGATGCAGGATCAGTACAGCATCGACCCCAACCTGCTGCTGTTGGCCATCCTGATGGAGCATGAACACATGTTCCTGGATGGCGCGCGCTTTACCACGCTGCGCAAGGCCAAAGATGAGTGGGAAGAGCGCATGGTAGGCCCCTACCGCCAGCTGCGTAAATTGGCCAAAACCAGCCTGCCGGAAGACAGCTACCGGCAGATGCTGGAGGTGGAACTGGTGATGGAGAAACGCAGCCAGCGCCTGATGGTCAAGGCCCTGCAACACCTGAAGGTGGAGGCGGAGGGAGACAACCTCACCGCCTGCCTACAGGCCCATGATCTCAATCCCGGGGACCTGCCCTCTGAGCTTCTGGGTCAGCTGTCGGAGCTGTTCGACCTGGCCAGCCAGATGATCAACCAGCCCCAACTCAGGGCGGTGCAGTAATTATGAGTCACACAGGGCCCCTCGGGGCCCTTTCTCTTTCCCTTTTCCTTTCCCCAAGGGTAGAAGTTCCGCTACCCTGAAGCCTCATTCCCACGGACATTGATGACACGGATGACGACCCGCTTTTCCCCCAGCCGCTGGTGGCGTAACCCCCACCTGCAGACCATCTGGCCGCTGATGGTCAAGCCCGCCGCCCTGCCCCTGCACAGGGAGAGATTCTCCCTCAGCGATGGCGATCAGCTGCAGCTGGACTGGCTGAACCCGGAGGGTGACGGCCCCCTCTACCTGCTGCTTCATGGCCTGGAGGGAGGCTCTGACTCCCACTATGTGCGTCGCATGCTGCATCGGCTCAACCAGCAGGGGGCGGCGGCAGTGGTGATGCATCAGCGCAGTTGCGGCGGCGAGATGAACGCCCTGCCCCGCACCTACCACAGCGGCGAAACCGCCGATCTGGGCCAGCTGCTCACCAAATTGTCCAAGCGCTTCCCCGGCCGCTCCATCCTGGCCATCGGTTACTCACTGGGGGGCAATGTGCTGTGCAAGTACCTGGGGGAACAGGGAGACATCAGTCTGATTCAGCGGGGCGTGGCGGTCTCTCCTCCCCTGGATCTGGCCGCCTGTGCCCAGCGGATGGAGCGCGGTTTCTCCAGGGTCTATCAACGTCACCTGCTGACCCGGCTGAGGGGCAAGATCCATCAGAAGCTGGCCGGTCCCCACGCTGGCGCCATGCCCGTGGGACCCGGGGAATGCAATAAGCTCACCACCTTCTACCAGTTTGACCACAGGGTCACCGCCCCGCTGCACGGCTTCGATGGCGCCGACGACTACTACCGTCGAGCCAGCGGCAAGCAGTTTCTCAAGGGAGTACGCCGTCCCCTGCTGGTGCTGCACGCCGCCGATGACCCCTTCATGACTCAGGCGGTGATTCCCGCCCCCCACGAGCTGGCCCACAGCGTCACTCTGGAGCTGTGCCCCTATGGCGGTCATGTGGGATTCATCAGCGGCGGCCCCCTGTGGCGACCGGCCTTCTATTTGGAGCCTCGAGCGCTCAACTACCTGAACGAGCCCTTATAAATCCGGCACTTCCCATATTCGCCTCCTACACTGAATCTCAGAGAGGGTGTGTGGGAGGTGGAGATGAAAGCTGTCTGGATCCTCGGGGGACTGGTGGTTGCCGTAGCCCCGGCCTATGGCCGTTACTGGGCAGACGGGCCCATGATGGTGCGCTCCCAGGCGCCCCTGAAGTCCCTGGTTCTCAGCCCCATCTTCCGCCCTGCCCGCTACACCCAGGGCGACCTTATCGCCGATGCCGCCATCTACGCTGCCAGCATCTGGGCCATCGACGATGAGTATGTGATGGACTACTACACCATTCAGTACCGTTTCAGCCTGCTGTGGAGTCCGTCGGACCGCTGGCAACTGGGGGCCTCCATCGCCAGCCACACTACAGACGACGCCCATCTGGATCAGCTGACTCTCTCCTTCCACAAGTTGTTCGGCATCGACCAGAATGGCCGGACTGACGTCCCCAAGCATCGCAGCTACCTGGAGATCCCCAAGGCGGACCTGCTCATTGAAGAC
The DNA here is from genome assembly GCF_000422645.1 of Ferrimonas futtsuensis DSM 18154. Lineage (GTDB taxonomy): Bacteria > Pseudomonadota > Gammaproteobacteria > Enterobacterales > Shewanellaceae > Ferrimonas > Ferrimonas futtsuensis. Next base: position 45,386 of record NZ_AUGL01000016.1, on the reverse strand, counting down.
TTCAGCGGTCAGGCCATCGGCCGTCAGTTGGAGCTGTCCCTGGGCTACGCCCTCTATCGTCATCGCCGCCATGACCTGAGCAGCACTGTGGTTCTGGCCTACGAGGATGACACCAACCCCCGCAGCGGCGGCGGCTGGGACGGCAGTATCCAGCTGGATTACCAATATGCCTGGCGCAACAACACCGCCTACCTGATGGGGGCCGTGGCCTGGACCGACGGCGACGCCCTGTTCGGTTTCGAACTGGAGACCTCAAGCTGGCACTGGGGCATGGGCTACCGCCGCCAGTTCGGCGACCGTCATCAACTGCTGCTGGAGTACAACGCCGCCGACGGCATACTGCCCGACCTGGGTGAGTTCGCCAAGCCGGTCCACGAGATCAGCCTGGGCTACCGCTACCAGGTTCGCAATCTGGCCTTGGAAGGGGTTATCATGGAGAACTTCAAACACCCGGACAACAGCGCCGACGTGGCTCTGGTGGCCAAGATCCGATATAAGTTCTGACCATGCTGATCCCCTACGAGCAATTGAAACAGAGTCTCTCGACCGAGGCCCTGACCAACCTGATGCGGGAGTTTCTGCTGCAGCAGATCACCGACCAGGGGTTTGACCAGACCGACAGCCAGGCCCTGTCCCAGGCATTGCCCAAAGTGGAGGCAGCCCTGAAGCGGGGCGAGCTGGTGGTAGAGTTCAGCGAAGAGGAGGAGTCGGTGGCGATCCGCCCGGCGGATCAGGTGACCTCCGCCATGCCGCTCTGAGGCAAAGCTTCTTGACCCGGCAGGGGCAACACTTTTATAACAAAAGACCAATTACAGGGAGGGGCCAAAGGATATGTCAGCCAAACACCCGATCATCGCGGTTACCGGCAGCAGTGGTGCCGGCACCACCACCACCACCAAAGCCTTTAAACACATCTTTCGTCAGCTGGGTGTGAAGGCGGCGCTGGTGGAGGGGGACAGCTTCCACCGCTACACCAGGGCGGAGATGGAACTGGCGATCCGTAAGGCCAGGGAAGAGAACAAGAGCATCAGCTATTTTGGCCCCGAAGCCAACGACTTCCCCGCCCTGGGTGAGCTGTTTGAAACCTATGGCCAGTCCGGCCAGGGCCAGGTCAGACAGTACCTGCACACCTTCGATGAGGCGGTGCCGTTCAACCAGATGCCCGGCACCTTCACCCCCTATCAGCCCCTGGAGACAGATACCGACCTGCTCTATTACGAAGGGCTGCACGGTGGCGTGGTGATCGATGAGGTGAACGTGGCGGAGAAGGTGGACCTGCTGATCGGCATGGTGCCCATCGTCAACCTGGAGTGGATTCAGAAGATCATCCGCGATACCGGAGACCGGGGCCACAGCCGTGAGAAGGTGATGGGCAGCATCGTCCGCTCCATGGACGACTATGTGAATCACATGACCCCGCAGTTCTCCCGCACCCACATCAATTTCCAGCGGGTCCCCACGGTGGATACCTCCAACCCCTTCAGCGCCAAGGATATCCCCAGCGACGACGAAAGTTTCGTGGTGATCCGTTTCCGGGGTGTAAAAGACGTGGATTTTTCCTACTATCTGCAGATGATTCAAGGTAGTTTTATGTCCAGGATCAACACCCTGGTGGTGCCCGGCGGCAAAATGGGCCTGGCCATGGAGCTGATTCTGACGCCGGTGATCAAAAAATTGATACAGCAGCGTAAACAAACCCTGATCAAGGAACAATTTGAACAGGGGAATAATGGAGAGCTGAGCTAACCTGAAATAACCCAGGATCCCGTCATCAGTAATTTTGTTTGACCAAATTGGGTCTTTTCGGGCAGATCATCTTCTTAATCCGAGCTTTTTTTTCAGCGGATATAAAAAACTTGGATCAAGGTCATAGTGCTTTGGGCTAGACCTATTTAACATTTGAACCTAGAATTCTGAGTTGTTTATCTTTTCCTTACCAAACTGAGGGACAGCACTTATGGCGCTAATCGGCAAGCCAAAACCGGATCCAACTCTAGAGTGGTTCCTCTCCCATTGCCACATCCACAAGTATCCTGCCAAGAGCACTCTGATCCACGCCGGTGAAGAGTCCGATACCCTGTACTACATCGTTAAGGGTTCCGTTGCGGTACTGATCAAGGATGAAGAGGGCAAGGAGATGATCCTGTCCTACCTGAATCAAGGTGACTTCATTGGAGAGCTGGGCCTGTTCGAAGAGCAGCCTGAGCGGACCGCATGGGTTCGTGCCAAGTCTCCTTGTGAAATCGCCGAGATCTCCTACAAGAAATTCCGCCAGTTGATCCAGGTAAACCCTGACATTCTGATGAAGCTGTCCGCTCAGATGGCCAACCGCCTGCAAAACACCTCTCAGAAGGTGGGCGACCTGGCCTTCCTGGATGTGGCTGGCCGCATCGCCCAGACTCTGCTGAGCCTGGCCCGTCAGCCCGATGCCATGACTCACCCGGACGGCATGCAGATCAAGATCACCCGTCAGGAGATCGGTCAGATTGTTGGCTGTTCCCGTGAGACTGTCGGCCGCATCCTGAAGATGCTGGAAGAGCAAAATCTGATCCAGGCGCACGGTAAGACCATCGTGGTCTACGGCACCCGTTAAGGACCGAGCTCAGAATCGAAAAACCCCGCCGATGCGGGGTTTTTTAATGGCTGAGCGTTGAGCAATAAAAAAGGGCGCCTGGGCGCCCTTTTCTCGTACCGAGTCTCGCCCGTTAGCGAACGTTGGTGGACTCGAAGATCTTGTCCGCCGAAGCCGCCACAAAGCCGGAGTAGAGCTCGCCGTCGGCCATGGGGTAGCGCAGGGCAAACTCATAGAAGCAGGCGGGGATGATCATCTCACCGTCGGCGAAGCTCACCGCCACCTTATCCGCCAGGGTGGAGGACTGCTCCAGCAGCACTTCCGGGCTGCCCTTGATCTCTCCGCCGGCGCTGTTGAGTTCGAAACCAGCCGCCTTCAGCGCCTGATTGACGCTTTCCAGGGTACCGAACTCGCTCAGGTGGTTGACGCTGACGGTAAAGTGGTTGGCGCGGAATCCGAAGGCCGCCAGCCAGGCTGCGTATTCACTCTCCTCCAGCAGGGTGTGGTACTGCGCCTGAGTCGCCTTCCAGGGCGCGCCACCATAGGCGTGGGCCACGTCCTGGGTCAGCCCCTGGGGCATCTGTGCCACCAGAGACGCCACGATCTGCTGCAGCTGCTCACTGCACTCCTCCAGCTTCAACTCAGAGATAAACACCTTGGGCTGTGTGCTGTCCGGGTGCTCGTAGTGACGGGCATACAGTTTCTTGGCGTCGAACTGGTACTCCCCCTTCTGCTCATAGCCCAGGGCCAGGAAGTGCTGGGCCAGGTTGTCGATCCCCAGGCCCGGGGCGCGGAAGGTGCGAAACGCCACGTGGTCGTTGATGATCGCTTCACCACTGCTCAGCAGCTGGTGCACCTTGTCGGCGCTGGGGCACTGCTTCAGGTAATCCTGCCAAAGCTGGCCAAACAGGTTTTGAATATCCATTTCCATCTTACTCCTTTAGATCTCCAGGCCTGGGGCCAGGGTGGCGGGCATGGCGACCTGATCCGCTTCCACGGAAGCGACCGGGTAGGCGCAGTAATCCGCCGCGTAGTAGGCACTGGCCCGGTGATTACCGCTGGCGCCGATGCCACCGAAGGGGGCGGAGCCGGCAGCGCCGGTGATCTGCTTGTTCCAGTTGACGATGCCGGCGCGGCTGCGCGCCAGGAAGTACTCCCACTCGTCCCGGCTGTCGGACAGCAGGCCAGCGGAAAGGCCGTAACGGGTGCGGTTGGCCAGCTCAATAGCCTGATCAAACTCGTCGTAACGGATCACCTGCAGCAGCGGACCGAAGTACTCCTCGTCAGGCAACTGACCGATGGCGGTGACATCGATGATGCCAGGACTCACCAGGCCGGTCTCCGCCTCCAGCTGACGCAGCTCCACCAGGGATTCGCCGCCCAGTTCACGCAGCTTGGTCTGGGCCTCCACCATCCCCTGGGCAGCCGCGGCGGAGATCATCGACCCCATGAAGGGCTGGGGCTCGGCGTCGAACTTGCCGACACGGATCTTGTGGGTGGCCTCCAGCAGGCGGGCCAGGATCGCCTCGCCCTGCTCGGTGCGGGGCAAGTAGAGCCGACGGGCACAGGTACAGCGCTGGCCGGAGGAGATGAAGGCGGACTGGATGATGTCGTGCACCGCCGCCGCTTCATCCGCCACCTGGCGAACGATCAGCGGGTTGTTGCCCCCCATCTCCAGAGCCAGAATCTTGCCAGGCTCACCACCAAACTGCTGATGCAGCAGGTGACCGGTACGGGAGCTGCCGGTGAAGAACAGTCCGTCAATCTCCTGGTGGGAGGCCAGCGCCTTGCCGGTTTCCAGCTCACCCTGCACCAGGTTGATGACACCGGCGGGCAGGCCGGCTTCCAGCCAGAGGGTCAGCATCAGCTCCGCCACTTTGGGGGTCTGCTCCGATGGCTTGAGGACCACGGTGTTGCCGGCGATCAGCGCCGGCACGATGTGGCCATTCGGCAGGTGGCCGGGGAAATTGTAGGGGCCAAACACCGCCACCACGCCATGGGGCTTGTGGCGCAATACGGCACGACCCGCGGGCGCCTGGCTCTCCTTGGAGCCGGTGCGCTCGTTGTAGGCGGTGATGGACAAACCCACCTTGCCAATCATGGCGGCGGCCTCGGTGCGGGTCTCCCACAGGGGCTTGCCGGTCTCCTCGGCGATGGTCAGGGCCATCCGTTCCTTGTTGGCTTCCAACTGCGCCTTGTAGGCGTTGATGACCGCCAGTCGCCCTTCCAGGCCCTGGCTGAACCAGGGGAACTGGGCGGCACGGGCCGCCTTCAGAGCCGCATCCACCTGCTCTGGGGTGGCACTCTGGCCCTGCCAGATCACCTCGTTGCTGGCCGGGTTCACCGAGTGCATCTGGTGACCCAGGCCCTGGACCCACTGGCCGTTAATCAAATGGCTCATCACTGCTTCCTTATCGATTCATGCCCAGGACCCACACAGTGGCCCCGGGGTCTCGGGCCAGTGCATTGGCATCAGCCCGGCTCAGGAAGATCTCTCCGGCCTCCCTGTCTACCTTGGCACTGGCTCTGATGATGGTCAGATCCTTGAGGTTGGCGTTGGTGACGATCACCTTGTCGTCACCGTCGTGTTCACCCACCTTGAGGGTCAGGCTGACGGACTCGCGAACCGCCTTGATCTCGCTGCGCTGGCACTCCACCGTCGGACCGGCATCGAAGATGTCCACATAGCCCTGACAACGGAATCCTTGGCTCTGCAGCAGCCTAAGGGCGGGCTGGGTGTTCTCGTGCACCTCACCCACCACCGCTTGCGCCTCTGGACTCAGCAGGTTGACGTAGATGGGGTGACGGGGCATCAGCTCCGCCACAAACACCTTGTCCCCGATACCGGTCAGGTAGTCTGCGGTGGGGAAGTCGATGCCGAAGAAGTGATCTTCCAGCCACTGCCAGAAGGGGGAGGCCCCACTGGCGTCACTGACCCCGCGCATCTCGGCGATCACCTTGTCACCGAAACGTTCGGGAAAGGCCGCCAGCAGCAGGAAGCGGCACATGGACAGGAAGCGGCCGTTGTCCCCCTTACGCCATTCAGGCTTAAGATAAAGGGTACACAGCTCCGCCGCCCCGGTGTAATCGTTACACAGGGTCAGGGTGTTCACTTCCCGGCGGATTCCCAGCTGAGGCGAGACGTGCACATCCTTGCCCAGGCGGTAGTGGTAGAACGCATCTTCGATGCCCACCGCCGCCTCGATGGCGCAGGTGCCCACCACCTCATTGGTTTCCGTCTCCTCCAGCACCATCAGGTAGAGCTCGTCTCCCGGCTGCTCCACCTCTTTGGCGAAGCTGCGGACAGAGCGCTGGATCTTACTCTTCAGCAGTTTTTCATCGATTGGCAACGAGGTGAATCCGTGGCCGGAATCCTCGGCAATCTGAAGCAGAGCGGGATAATCCCGCTCGGCGATCGGTCGTACTCTAAGCATGGCCGGTCTCCTCTCCTACTCGCCCTGGCGGGGAGGGAGTTAGCCCTGTTTTACCTTGGCAACCGCTTCCTCGAAGCGGGCCAGACCCAGTTCAATCTCTTCGTCGGTGATCACCAGAGATGGGGTGAAACGCACCACGTTGGCACCGGCTACCAGGCACATCAGCCCGGCTTCGGCAGAGGCCACCAGGAAGTCACGGGCACGGCCCTGGAACTCGTCATTCAGTACGGCGCCGATCAGCAGGCCCTGTCCGCGCACTTCGGAGAACACCTGGTACTTGTCGTTGATGGCGTTAAGGCCGTCAACAAACTTGCGGTGTTTGATGGTCACCCCTTCCAGCACATCCGGGGTATTCACGACCCCCAGAACCGCATTGGCAACGGCACAGGCCAGTGGGTTACCACCGTAAGTGGATCCGTGGGTGCCCACCTTCAGGCTGGAGGCGATCTCGGCCTTGGTCAACATGGCTGCGATGGGGAAACCGCCGCCCAGCGCCTTAGCGGTGGTCAGGATATCGGGCGCCACACCATAATGCTGGTAGGCGTACAGGGCGCCGGTACGGCCAACACCGGTCTGAACCTCATCGAAAATCAGCAAGGCGTTGTGCTTATCGCACAGGGCGCGCACGCCATCCATGAACTCCTGGGTGGCGGGGATGATGCCGCCCTCGCCCTGAATGGGTTCCATCATCACGGCGCAGGTCTTGTCGGAGATCACCGCTTCCAGAGCAGCCAGGTCATTGAACTCAATGTGATCAACACCTTGTGGCTTGGGGCCGAAGCCATCGGAGTAGGCGGGCTGCCCCCCCACGGTCACGGTAAAGAAGGTGCGGCCGTGGAACGCCTTGGTGAAGGCGATGATCTGGTTCTTCTCTTCGCCACCGTTCTCCAGGGCCCAGCGACGGGCCAGCTTCAGAGCCGCTTCGTTGGCTTCGGCACCGGAGTTGGCGAAGTAGACCCGATCGGCGAAGGTGCTGTCGGAGAGGGTCTTGGCCAGCTGCAGAGCGGGCTCGTTGGTCATCACGTTGGAGAGGTGCCACAGCTTCTCCCCCTGCTCCTTCAGGGCGCCGACCAGCGCGGGATGGCAATGACCGAGGCAGTTAACGGCGATGCCGCCGGCGAAGTCGATAAACTCGCGCCCCTCCTGGTCCCACACCCGGGCGCCTTCGCCACGAACAGGGATAACACTGGAGGGGTTGTAGTTGGGGACCATTACCTGGTCAAACAGGGCGCGGTTGAGCTGTGATTGCATTGTCATGTTCTCCTTGGTCTTACTCTTTGTGTCCCCCGAGTGTGAGGCACAAATGTGACCTAATTATCATTCTGATAACAACCAACCATATAAAATTGTCGCTTTGCAGTCAAAATGGTGGAGTGCCGGACAAAAGCGCAAAAATAGGGTAATTATTCACCATTAAAGACACTGATACATCCATATATAGTGGCAAAACAATAATTAACCCATTGTAATTTAATAGTATCCTAGGGTTTTACTAAGTAATTGCGCATTCTGAAGATTTTTACCAACCAAACCCCTCTTTACGTTATCTATGCAGCATTATCGCCGCCCCATTCACCGAAAAAAACCTGTTAACGCCGGCTCTGGGCCTTCACTCTGGCTTCCGGGATCTGGTAATAGCCGCTGATCACCTCCAGTCCGTCCACCTCTTTCATTACCCTGCCAGACAGGGTCAGATAGACCACCTCGCCAAAGGCGCGGCTCATGGCTCGGGCGGCCGGCTCGGCGCGCAACCAGGGTTGCTCCAGAGAGCCCATCAACTCAAGCAGGCGCCCCTGATAGCCAATTCCCTCCAGGAAACGACGACCTATGACCAGGTGCTGTTGCAGGTGTTCCGCCACAGGCTCGCAGGGCAAACGCAGGTAGCGCAGCGCCTCATACAGCTCACCGCCGGGCTCCAGCCTGGCCTGATTCATCCACTCCCCCCTCATTCGCTGATAGAGGTGCGTCGCCTTACGGTGGATCAGTATGGGGCCCAGGGCAAACAGACAGGCGTAGATGCGGGCATGATCGGGGTTCTCCCCCTCCTCCCTGAGCCAGTGCTCCGCCTTGGATTTCAGCAACCGGCACCAGCGCCACAACTTACGCTGATGCAGCCCCTGACTCTGATCCGGTGACCAGCTCCAGTGTTCAAACACCAGACCGGGAATCAGCTGAGCCAGTTTTTCATACCCCAGGTAGTTGATCGCCAGATGCACATCCTGCAGGCCACTGGCGCGGCGATACTCGGAGCGATTGGAGTTGATGTGGCGGATCAGCGCCTGGCTGAGCCAAGGGTCCGCTTCGATAAACCGGGTCAGCCGGCGAACGTCGCCATCGGGGTTGAGCAGCAGCTCCAGCATCTCCAGCTGAGCCACTTCGATGCCCAGCACCCTCTGCAGCCCCTCGGGCTGAGCCATTAAACGCCCCAGCTCCGTCTCATAAGCGCGGCAGAAGAACTGCTTCAGTTTCTCCTGCTCCTCATTGCGCTTCAGGTTCTTCTGGATCCGCTTGAACTCCGCTGCCCGTTCTACCGCCAGCTTGTGGCGCCAGACGAAGGCGACCTCGTCCTCCATGGTGGTCATCGGAGCGTGGACAGGTTCAGAGAGACTCTGATACTGCCAGAACTGCTGTTCGAGCTGCTCCAGCATCTGAGGTTTTGGAAGTTGGGTATTCACTGTTATCTAATGGTTGTGCCTTTTTGACTTTTATATCACAAGCACTTAGGGAATTTCCGCCCTGCGGAAGCAGTTTTTCCTCAGAGGAAATTCACACGCACCATTAGGGTGCAACTCCGCGCGGCAGTTTTACCGCCCTACCACAGATCCAGATCACAGAAAACCACCCCGCATGAGCGGGTTTCATTGACCACCATGAAATAAGTCATGTGTCAACGGGATTGGGATGGCGTAATCTGAAGCCAGTTCTCACTATCACAATAGGATGTACGAAGATGGTAACAGGAATTCAGATCACTCAATCCGCCGACACCGCCCTGGTAGGCAGCATCTGGCTGATTGACAAGGCTGCTGGCGAAGCCCGCTGTGTTGCCGCGAAAGAGAAGTATGAAGCCGACCAGGTTGTTGCCCTGACCGACCTGGGTGAGTACGAGTCCCGTGAACTGCCTGTTGAGTCCGCCAACCCTGCCGGTCGCGAAGGCGGTCAGCACCTGAACGTGAACGTACTGCAGCGTGACGTCCTGCAGAAGCTGATGGACGCCCGTGAGCGTGTAGAAGCCGGTTCCGCCAACGACGATGACTACGCTCTGATCAGCGACAACGCCCAACTGACCATCCGCGTCTCCGGTTACGCCGTTCGCTTCAACTCCCTGACCCTGGAACAGCAGCGCGACGTTGTGGCCCGGACCTTCACCGACAGCCTGTAAGGACGCCAACGCGCCCTTCGCCTGTTAACGCCGCTCCCTGAGCGGCGTTGTTGTTTCTGTGGATTAAGCACACCCCCCAATTGAGAGCCGGGCAAAATGTTCCGAAAGCCACCCAAGGTGCAAACCAGTCTCAGGTCCCGGCATGGGACGCCGTTACCGCCAGCCACAGAGACACCCGCTCTCACCTTGGAAGAATCATCTGAATAGCCCCACCTCACCGCAGCGATCCCTCTCCCGCACAGGAGATCCCCTCCATCCGGGATGATCTCTTCGGCCCATGGGGGTAGAATGCCAGCGCTTCGCCTAAGCCGACAGGGACCCTCCATGCTGCTGATGCTCGACAACTACGACTCCTTTACCTACAACCTGGTGCAGTATTTCCAGCAGTTGGGTGAACAGGTCGTGGTCCGTCGAAACGACGCCACCAGCCTGGCGGAGATCGAGGCGCTGAATCCCGACTATCTGGTGATCTCCCCCGGGCCCTGCAGCCCCAACGAAGCGGGACTCTCCCTGTCACTGGTGAAGCACTTCTGCGGCCGGCTGCCCATCCTCGGCGTCTGCCTGGGCCACCAGACCATCGCCCAGAGCCTGGGCGCTCAGGTGGTGAGGGCCCACCGGGTGATGCACGGCAAGACCTCCAGCATTCGCCACCGAAACCTCGGCGTGTTTCAGGGACTGCCGGACCCCCTCAGGGTCACCCGCTACCACTCGCTGGTGGTGGACCCGGACACCCTGCCCGACTGTCTGGAGGTCACCGCCTGGTGCCACAACCAGTTGGGGCAGCCGGAGATCATGGGCCTGCGCCACACCTCCCTGCCCCTGGAGGGCGTACAGTTCCACCCCGAGTCCGTGCTCACCGAGCAGGGGCTGGCGCTGCTGGATAACTTCTTGAAACAAAACTGAACGCCCCACGCCTCTCTGCTGGCTGATGCCGGGGAGTCACTGTGATATAAATCACGGTCAAACACACGCCAAGGATCCCTACAACAATGAAAAAATGGATGAGTCTGGGCATCTCCCTCAGCCTGCTGAGCGCCTGCGCGGTCACCGCGCCCGACGCCCCCACCGCGGTCACCCAATCTCCACCTCAGCTGATGGCCCCGTTGCCCATAGTTGACGCGGCACAGCCACTGACCCTGAAACAGATCATGGCGGACCCGGACTGGATGGGGAACGCGCCTCAGCAGCCCCTGTGGTCTCTGGATGGCCAGCGGGTCTACTACTGGCAGAAGGAGCAGGGTTCCAAGCTGAGCCGTGCCTTCGAGGTCGACGCCAAGGGCCCCCCCCAGCCCCTGGCCTTCAGCGACTGGGCCCTGGCCGAGGAGAAGACCCTGAGCCCGGACGGCACCCTGGCCGCCTGGTTGTATGAGGGCAACCTGTTTGTGGCCCGCCCCGGCGACCAACCTCGTCAGCTGACCCGGGACAGCAGTGCCATCGACCAGTTCAGCTTCACCCTGGACAACCAGTTGCTGGTGCAACGAGGCAACAAGCTGTTTCGCATCGAGCCCCAGAGTGGCCGCACCCTGCTGCACGCCGAGCTGGTGTTTGGTCAGAAGCCAGACGGCGCCAAAGTGGCCGACACCTACCTGGCCAAGCAGCAAAAACGGCTGATCCAGTACGTGGACAATCAGTACAAAGACGCCGCCGAACAGACTGCCCGTCAGGCACAACGTCGTCAGGCCGATGCCAGCCTGGCGCCGGCGCCTTTCTACCTGAATGCCAGTGAGCGACTGGTGACCCTCAGCCCCTCCCCCGACGGTCGCCATATCCTGGCGGTGGTCACCGACAAGGAGGGCAGCTGGCGCAAAGATCACGACATCATGCCCAACTACCTGGACAAGAAGGGCTATGTGGCCGCCCAGCCCGCCCGTGCCCGGGTCGCCGAAGCCGAGGTGAAGGCCCACCGGCTGGTGCTGCTGGACAGCCAAAACGGCAGCGTGACCCACATCAGCTGGGAAGGACTGACCGGCTTCGATGAGGATGTGCTGGCCAGGGTCAAGGCGGAAAACGCCGAGAAGCGCGGCGACACCTACCAGAGTGAAAAGGCGCTGCGGGTGATCACCCTGATGCAGGACTGGGGCTGGAAGCAGAGCCCGATCCAGTGGTCTCCCCGGGGCGACAAGCTGGCGGTGATGCTGGAGTCCCAGGCGGACAACAAGGATCGCTGGCTGGCAAGGGTGGACCTTGCCAAGGGCAGCCTCGCCACCGAACATCGCCTCCACGATGAGGCCTGGGTGAACTACACCCACAACGAATTTGGCTGGAGCCGGGATGGCCAGAGTCTCTACTACCTCTCCGAGGAGAGCGGCTACTCCCACCTCTACCTCAAGCCACTGAATGGCAAGGCCAGGGCGCTGACCCGGGGCGAGTTTGTGGTCAGCAACCTGACCCAGAGCCGCGACGGCAGCCGCTTCTTCTTCAAGGCCAACCGCCATCACCCCGGCCAGTATGAGGTGTTCAGCGTCGCCAGTGACGGCGGCGAACTGCGTCAGGAAACCGATCTCAAGGGTGGCCTGGAGTATCGCCTCAGCCCGGATGAAACCCAGCTGCTGCTGACCGCCTCCAGCCGCAGCAGGCCGCCGGAGCTGTTCCTGCAGCCTCTGGGCGCTCAGCCCGCTCAGCTGACCCACACCACCAGCCAGGCCTTCCTGGAGTACCCCTGGCAGGCCCCTGAAGTGGTGGCGATCCCCTCCAGCCATCAGGCCAAGCCGGTCTACGCCCGCATCTTCCGCCCCCTGAACGACAGCAAGAAGCGCGATGGCCAATACCCCGCGGTGATCTTCAACCATGGCGCCGGCTACCTGCAGAACGCCCACTTCGGCTGGTCCGGATACTTCCGCGAATTCATGTTCCACAACCTGCTGGCCCAACAGGGCTACGTGGTGATGGACATCGACTACCGCGGCTCCAAGGGCTATGGCCGAGACTGGCGCACCGCCATCTACCGCAACATGGGCCACAGCGAAGTGGAGGATATGCTCGACGGCATCGACTGGATGTCCGCCTCCCTGGGGGTGGACCCGCAGCGGGTGGGCACCTACGGCGGCTCCTACGGCGGCTTCCTCACCTTTATGGCGCTGTTCACCGAGCCGGAACGCTTCCAGGCCGGAGCCGCCCTGCGGCCGGTGACCGACTGGGCCCACTACAACTACGGCTACACCTCCAACATCCTCAATACCCCGGATGTGGATCCCATCGCCTATGAGCGCAGCTCCCCCATCGAGTTTGCCCAGGGGTTACAGAAACCCCTGCTGATCATGAGTGGCGTGCTGGATGACAACGTCTTCTTCCAGGACAGTGTGCGCCTGGTGCAGAGGCTGATCGAACTGGAGAAGCCGATGTTTGAGACCGCCATCTATCCGGTCGAACCCCACGGCTTCCGTCAGCCCTCCAGCTGGCTGGATGAGTACCGCCGCATCTACCGCCTGTTCGAGCAGAACCTCAACCCCTGACCGAAGCCGAGTAATATTTATTCAAATTTGTTGAATAATTCACCACCCAAGGCTAAGTTGAAAGAGTCACTTGCGATGTGACTACCTTGAATGGTTGTGTTCGTCCTTTTCGCCCCGCCACGGAACTGGCGGGGCGTTTTATTTCCAGCAGAGGTGGAAGAAGCATCCCGTCATCCAACCCACCACAGCGGTTACCTGCGGGCACCGATGCTTTAGATAAAGAAAAACCCGCATCACCTTTCGGCAATGCGGGTTATCTATGCTGTAGGTCGGAGTCGGCCGATAAGCCGGGTTCTGTCGTGGACAATCATTCCTCTAGGCCCAGGATCGCTCCTGGGCTCAAGCAACCTACCCGCCCCCAACGCGGGCCACGCCAATGGGGGCCTATTTGGTCTTGCTCCGGGTGGAGTTTACCGTGCCACGGTCTGTTACCAGCCGCGCGGTGCGCTCTTACCGCACCCTTTCACCCTTACCTGTGCTCCCGAAGGAGCCATCGGCGGTTTGCTCTCTGCTGCACTGGTCGTAGGCTTTCACCCCCCAGGCGTTACCTGGCACCCTGCCCTGTGGAGCCCGGACTTTCCTCCCCCTTGCCCGTCTGCAGGTAAACCTGCACAACGACAAGGCAGCGATTGTCTGGCCGACTCCGGAGGCGGAGTATAACCCGCTACCAGCCCTGCTCCAAGCCGTACTTGTACAGGGCGTTCTTTTTATGACCGAAGATCTCGGCGGTGATCGCCGCCGCCCGCTTCAATGGCAGCTCCTTAGCCAGCAATTCCAGGGCCTTAACTGTCTGACCATCCAGCTCATTCTCCACAGGCTTATGGCCGTGAACCATCAGCACCATCTCGCCCCGGGTACGGTTGTCATCCTCCTTGAGCCAGGCCAGCAGCTCGGCAGCCGGCTGACCCTCGATGGTTTCGAAGGTCTTGGTCAGCTCCCGGGCCAGCACCAGCGGGCGCTCCGGCCCCATCACCGCGACGATGTCGGCGATGGTATCCAGCACCCGGCGAGGGGACTCATAGAAGATCATGGTGCGCGGCTCCTTGGCCAGGGCACTCAGGCGATCCATCCGTCCCTTGCCCTTGGCGGGCAGAAAGCCTTCGAAACTGAAGCGATCCGACGGCAGACCGGCGGCGCACAGGGCGGTGGTGGCGGCACAGGGCCCCGGAAGCGGCACCACAGGATGGCCCGCGTCTCTCACCTGGGTCACCAGATGATAGCCGGGGTCGGAGATCAGCGGGGTACCGGCGTCGGAGACCAGGGCGATGGACTCCCCCTGCTGCAGACGGCTGATCACCCACTGGGCCCGCTGGCGCTCGTTGTGATCGTGAATGGCCACGGTCTTGGTGCCGATGCCGAAGTGGCTGAGCAGCTTGCCGCTGTGGCGGGTGTCTTCACAGGCGATGAGATCCACCTGCTCCAGCACGGTCAGTGCCCGCTGGGTGATGTCCGCCAGGTTGCCTATGGGGGTGGGCACAATATAGAGAGTTGCAGTGGATTCCATGGAAAATCTCTTGGTGTCTGTTGATTGGTTTAGCATCGACAGGGGGTTACACTATTGGCTGTGATTTTATCAGAGTGGGTTTGGCTGTTGAAAAACTTCTCATGCAAACTGACCAAAAGGGCAGTGCCTCTGCTGTTGACCGCCCTGCTGGCCGCCTGTGCCAGCGGCCCGGCACCGGCGCCCAAGGCGCCCAAGGCCAAAATCGAGATGGGTCTGGTCACCCAGAGTGCGTCCCAGTATCTGCAGCAGGCCTCCGCCAGTGAGGGTGAGCTGCGTCAGCAATGGCTGTTGCTGGCGGCCCGCGCCTACACCGAGCAGGGTGATATGGCCTCTGCCGCCCAGTTGCTCAGCTCTCTGGAAGAGAATCTGGCCGAGGCCCCGACTCTGCAGGCGGAGTACCGGCTGCTGATGGCGGAACAGGCCAAGGAGGAGCAGAAACGCAGTTACGCCCTGGCCCTGCTGGACTGGCCCCTGGACTGGCCCCTGGACCGCGCTCAATGGCAACACTACTACCGGCTGAAAGGCGAGCTCTACCAGCTTTCCGCCGCCCCTCTGCCTGCATCTGCGGCCTTCTACACCCTGTCAAAATACCAGAGTGCCGACGATCAGCAACTGAGCTTCGAGGCCCTGTGGCACAACCTGGGTCAGGTGGATGAGCAGGCGCTGCTGGAGGCGGTCAGCCAAAGTCAGGATCCCCAGTGGCGAGGCTGGCTTGAGCTCGCCTGGCTGGCGAAGCACTTTGCCATCCAGCCCTCCACCCTGGTGGGCGAACTGGCTCGCTGGCAGCGCAGCAACCCCGCCCACCCCGCCGCTCAAAACCTGCCGGCGGACCTCCAGCGTGCCCTGACGGTGCAGCCCTACCGACCTCAGTCGGTGGCCGTGCTGCTGCCCCTGTCCGGCCGGGTGGCCGCCCAGGCCAAGGCGATTCAGGATGGACTGCTCTCCCGGGCCCTGGAGCAGGACAGTGGCCGGCAAATCCGTTTCTATGACACCGGCAGCCTGGATGCGGCCGAGGCCTATCAGACCGCGGTGGCCGAGGGTGCCGAGTTCATCATCGGTCCCCTGCTTAAGAGCAATGTGGACAAGGTGGTGGCCGTGGCCGACCCCCAGATGCCCATGCTGCTGCTGAATCAACCGGCCAACCTGCCACAGGCCGAGGAGCACCACTACTTCTTCGCCCTCTCCCCCGAGGAGGAGGCGATGCATGTGGCCGAGAAGCTGTATCAGGACGGTCGTCAGCACCCTCTGGTGCTGGCTCCCGCCTCCTCCCTGGGACGGCGCATGGCCCGGGAGTTTGAGGCCACCTGGCTGACTCTGACCGAGGAGCCTGCCGAGGTACACTACTTCGACCGCACCGACACCATGCAGGCCTCGGTGCGCGGCGCCCTGCAGGTGGACGCCAGCCTGGAGCGAATCAAGTCGGTGAGGCAGGCATTCGGCCGAACCACCAAGGCAGACTTCCGCTCCCGAGGCGATGTGGACGCGATCTTCATCATCGCCGACTCCGGCGAGATCCGGCTGCTCAAGCCCTTCATCGATGTAAACATTTCGGTGTTCGCCCAGCCACCCCAGCTCTATACCAGCAGCCGGGCCAACGCCAAGGCGGACAATGGCCAGGAACGACGCGATCTGGACCGGCTCTACATCAGTGACATGCCCTGGCTGCTGGGGGAAACCCCGGTACGCAGCAAGGTCAGTGAGCTGTGGCCGGAACGCAGTGACAGTCAGCTGCGCCTCTACGCCATGGGGCACGACAGCTGGGCCCTGATCGATCGCCTGGCGCAGATGCGGGTCTTTTCCGGCTACCGCATCCAGGGGCTCTCCGGTCAATTGGCCGTGGCCGATGATGGGGTGCTGAGCCGACAGCTGGGCTGGGCCCAGTATCGCCGCGGACGACTGCGCGCAGAACAATGAGCCGCAGCAAGGGTCATATCGTCGAGCAGCAGATCCAGGGTTGGCTGGCCAAACAGGGGCTGACGCCCCTGGCCAGCAACGTCCATTGCCGTTTTGGCGAACTGGACCTGGTGATGACCCAGGGTAACGAGCTGGTGTTTGTTGAGGTAAAATACCGGCAAACACCAGGTTATGGCGGCGCCCTCGCCGCCGTCACCCCAAACAAACAGCAGAAATTGCGGCGCGCCGCTGCCTTCTATCTGCAGCAGCAGGGCTGGAGCGAACGCCCCTGCCGCTTCGATGTGGTCACCGTGGAAAACGGACACATCGACTGGATTCAAAACGCATTTTAATGAGGTTCCAATGTTAGAGCGGATCAAAGAGAGTTTTACTGAGAGCATCCAGACCAAGATCGATGCCCTGGAGGCGTTGCCCGAGAGTCTGGAGAAGGCCGCCTACATCATGGTTCAGTGCCTGCTCAACGGAAACAAGATCCTGACCTGTGGCAACGGAGGCAGTGCCGGCGATGCCCAGCACTTCTCCTCCGAGCTGCTGAACCGTTTCGAGACTGAGCGCCCCAGCCTGCCCGCCATCGCCCTGACCACGGACTCCTCAACCCTGACCTCCATCGCCAACGATTACAGCTACTCCGAGGTGTTCTCCAAGCAGGTGCGTGCCCTGGGCCAGCCCGGCGACGTACTGCTGGCGATCTCCACCAGTGGCAACTCCGACAACGTCATCAAGGCGATGGAAGCGGCGGTAAACCGCGACATGACCATCGTCGCCCTCACCGGCAAGGATGGCGGCGCCATGGCCGGGCTGCTCTCCGACCGTGACGAGGAGATCCGCGTGCCCAGCAACCGCACCGCCCGCATTCAGGAGGTGCACCTGCTGGCCATACACTGCCTGTGCGACGCCATCGATCGCACTCTGTTCCCTCAGCAGGAGGATTGATATGCGCTGGGCCGTAACCGCTTTGATTCTGCTTATCCTCAACGGCTGTGCCGGTGCGGTGATGCTGGGCACCGTCGGCGGTGCCATGATGGTCAACGACCGCCGCAGCGTCGGCAGCCAGATTGACGATCAGACCCTGGAGGTACAGATTCGTCGTGCCATGGACGACGATGAGGGGATCAAGAACCAGACCCACATCTCGGTGACCAGCATGAACCAGTCTGTGCTGCTGGTGGGCCAGGCCCCCAACACCATGCTGCGGGATCGTGCCGTGGCCAAGGCGCGGGCCGTGGACGGGGTGCGCATGGTGCACAACCAGATCCGCATCGGCAATCCGGTGGGCTTCAGTACCATCAGTAACGACAGCTGGATCACCACCAAGGTGAAGAGCCGCATGCTGGCGGATGACAATTTCGACAGCACCCGGGTCAAGGTGATCACCGAGAACGCCGAGGTGTTCCTGCTGGGGCTGGTCACCCGGGAAGAGGCCGCCCAGGCGGTGGAGATCGCCCGCAACACCAGCGGCGTGCGCAAGGTGGTCAAGGTGTTCGAGATGCTCTGATCGCATCAGGCACAAAAAAGCCGGGCAGTTGCCCGGCTTTTTTTATGGAACTCTGCTCTTAGAGAACAGGGAAACCGATCGCCTGGTAGACCTGCTTCAGGGTCTTGGCGGCACGCTTTCGAGCCTCGGCGGCGCCGTCACGCATCACCTTCTCCAGGTACTCCTGGTCGTTACGGATGGTGTTGTAGCGCTCCTGCAGCGGCTCCAGCATGGCCACCACGGCCTCGGCGGTGGCCCCTTTCAGGTGGCCGTACATCTTGTCCTCGAACTCCTTCTCCAGCTCCTCGAAGCTCTTGCCGGACGCGCCGGAGAGGATGCTCAGCAGGTTGGACACGCCGGGCTTGTTGTCCACGTCGAAACGCACCACTGGCGGCTCGTCGGAATCGGTCACCGCACGCTTGATCTTCTTGGTGACCTTCTTGGGGTCCTCCAGCAGGCCGATGACGTTGGCGTTGTTGTCGTCGGACTTGGACATCTTCTTGGTGGGATCCTGCAGGCTCATCACCCGGGCACCCACAGGCGGGATGAAGGGCTCTGGCACGGTAAAGATGTCTCCGTGGACGTTGTTGAAGCGGGTGGCGATGTCCCGGGTCAGTTCCAGGTGCTGCTTCTGGTCGCTGCCCACCGGGATCTCATCGGCTTGATACAGCAGGATATCCGCCGCCATCAGGGTGGGGTAGCTGAACAGGCCCACGTTGATGTTGCTGGCGTGCTTCTGGGACTTGTCCTTGAACTGGGTCATCCGGTTCAGCTCACCCATCTGGGTGTAGCAGTTCAACACCCAGGCCAGTTGAGCGTGCTCAGGCACGTGGGACTGGACGAATACGGTGCTCTTCTGAGGGTCGATGCCCACCGCCAGGTAGAGGGCCAGGGTGTCCAGGCAGGCCTTGCGCAGGGCTTCGGGATCCTGACGCACTGTGATGGCGTGCTGATCCACGATGCAGAACAGACAGTCATGGGTTTCCTGCAGCTTGACCCACTGGCGCAGGGCACCCATGTAGTTGCCGATGGTCAGTTCGCCGGAGGGCTGGGCGCCGCTCAATACTACAGGTTTACTCATGTTCAGTGGTCTCTTCTTGGTTCAGTGCCGGCAGGTGCGCCAGCAGGGTTTCAAATTGGTCTATGGCCAGGGTCGGATCGCTGTCGCGGATATCTTCTCCGTAGTTGTAGCCATAACTCAGGCCAACACTGGCCACACCGGCGGCCTGGGCAGCCTGGATGTCATTGCGGCTGTCCCCCACCATCAGCATCTGCTCCGGGGCCAGTTGCCACAGGCCCAGCACATGGTTCAGGGGCAGGGGCGACGGCTTCTTCTGGGCCAGGGAGTCACCACCGAAACAGTGGTCGAAGTAACCGTCAATCTCCAGAGCCTGGAGCAGTCCGGGAACAAACTCCATCGGCTTGTTGGTGATCACCGCCATTCGGTAACCGCGCCGGGCCAGACAGGCTAAGGTATCAGACACTCCGGGGTAAAGGCGACTGCCGCCGCTCAAATGTTGCCGATAGTGATGCTGAAAGGCCGCCAGGGCCTCATCGGACTGAGCCTCATCGGCGTCGATGCCCACCGAAGCCAGGGCCCGCTGCATCAGCACCCGGGCACCGTTGCCGACCCAGTTGCGTACCTGGGTCTCATCGCAGCCGGCATGTCCCAGCTGCGTCAAGGCTCGGTCACAGGCCACGGCCAGATCCGGCACACTGTCGACCAGGGTGCCGTCCAGATCGAAGGCGATGGCGCGAATGGCGGAGAGATCACTCATTAGCCGGCAGCCTTAGCCAGTTCGGCGCGCATCTTGTCGATCTCCGCCTTGTAATCGTCCTTGGCAAAGATGGCTGAACCGGCCACAAACATGTCGGCACCGGCTTCGGCGATCTCGGCGATGTTATCCACCTTCACGCCACCGTCGATCTCCAGGCGGATATCTCGGCCGCTGGCTTCGATGCGGCGACGCACTTCGCGGATCTTATCCAGGGTGGCCGGAATGAAGGACTGACCGCCAAAGCCAGGGTTGACACTCATCAGCAGAATCACGTCCACCTTGTCCATCACATAATCCAGGTAGTGCAGCGGAGTGGCCGGGTTGAACACCAGACCAGCCTGGCAACCGTGGTCCTTGATCAACTGCAGGGAGCGATCCACGTGCTCGGACGCCTCGGGGTGGAAGGTGATGATGGAGGCGCCGGCCTTGGCAAAGTCGGGGATGATACGATCCACCGGCTTCACCATCAGGTGCACATCAATGGGGGCCTGGATGCCATAGTCACGCAGGGCCTGGCACACCATGGGACCTATGGTCAGGTTGGGCACGTAGTGGTTGTCCATCACATCAAAATGGACTACGTCGGCACCGGCAGCCAGGACATTTTCCACCTCTTCACCCAGGCGGGCAAAATCGGCAGAGAGGATAGAGGGCGCAATCAGAAACTTACTCATCACCATTCCTTATTCGGTATAGTCAGATAACTGGCGCATATTTTAGCCCCTATAGGGACGCGACCCAAGCGGCAAATACCTTGCCAAGGGCGCCAAAAGTGATTAGTTTCAAAAAGACCCCCCCAGGTCCGACTCCTTTTTACGTTTTATATGGCAAAATCCGCCGGTTAATTAATAAGGGTCTGGACACATGAAAACTCTGTTCAAAACTTCCGCCATTGCCGCACTGGTTCTGGCTTCAACTTCCGTATCCGCTGCTGAGTTCGAAGGTGGCCATGAGGTGAGCTTTAACGCCAGCCTGGTGAGCAACTACATCTTCCGTGGCGTCACCCTGTCCGATGACGATCCGGCGATCCAGGGCGGTGTGGATTATGCCCACAATAGCGGCCTCTACGCAGGTATCTGGGCGTCCAGTTACGACAACGGCGGCGACTCCGAGATCGAGGTAGACTGGTACGCCGGTTACAGCTTCAACCTGAGTGACGACGTCAGTGTCGACATTGGCGGCGTGCGCTACTACTACGCCGATGTGGGCGGCCACACTACCGAGTGGCACCTGGGCCTGGATCTCTACGGCATCGGCACTGCCCTGCACTACGACCAGACTCTGGAGTCCTGGTACGGTGAAGCCAACTACGACATCAGCCTGACCGAGCCACTGACCCTGAGCCTGCACGGCGGCTACGCCGAGCCCGACAAAGGTGACGGTGCCTACGACCTGATGGCCACCCTGAACTACAGCCTCAACGACAACGTCGATCTCTACGGTGGCATTGCCCACCACGAAGAGGAGGACGAGGCCTACCTGGTGGGTGTGTCGGTCTACTTCTGATAGCGACTGCGCTAAACGGCAGAATTGGTCGAGTTTTTTAGCGCATTTGGTCTCAGCGATGGAGATCACAGCCCCGCTTGTTGCGGGGCTGTTCAATTTCTCATCTCACTGTTATACTCAAGAAACTTGTGTGTTCCAGGAATACGTCATCATGCTGAAAAAAAGGAAAATTTGGCTGTTCGCGTTGGCCCTGTCGCTTCCGCTGGGAGGCACGGTTGCCTGGAACCTGCATCAATGTGGCCTAGACTGCGACCACACCGAGATCGCCTCCATTAAGTGGCGTACCTGGCTGGTGGGCAGCAGCGGCTCAAGCCAGTATCACTTCATCGATCTTCTGGAACTGCTGTATCGTGCCACCCACGATGACAAGCAGGAGAAACAAAACGCCTTCATGGACCAACAGTGAGCCCGATGAAGGTGGTCGCCAGCGTCCTGGCGGCCCTGTTCGGCGTTCAGAGTGAAGCCAACCGTCAGCGGGACTTCAGTCACTCCTCTCCCCTGCCCTTTATCCTGACCGGTATCCTGCTGGTGAGTCTGTTTGTGCTGGGGCTGATCGCCCTGGTGAACTGGGTGCTGGCCCTCTAAGACCGGTGTCTCCCTTGGGGCTGACCCGCCAGACGCGGCTTCAGCGACTGGCCCCATAGCCGGCGAAGATCTCATTGACCTTCTTACGACCGTTGCCCTTCTGGCTGATGGTGCGCTTGACCATCAGGAACTCCTGGCGATCCGCCTGATGGTAGATCTTACGGGCATCCTGGGTGTCGTGGTTGCTGATCAGTACGCTGGCCCCTTTGAATGCCGCCTCTCTGGCGCACTCGGCCAGGGTATGCTGGGCCTCCATATTGAAGCCGCCACTGGCGTAGCTGGTGAAGCTGGCCGTGCTGGAGAGAGGCAGATACGGAGGATCGCAGTAGACCGCGTCCCCGGTCTGAACCTGGGCGAAGGTGGTGTGGTAATCCGCACACAGGAAGGTGGCGCGCTGGGCCTTTTCGGCAAAGAACTCCATCTCCTTCTGAGGGAAGTAGGGGCGCTTGTAGGAGCCAAAGGGCACATTAAACCCGCCCTTCTTGTTGTAACGACACAGACCGTTATAGCCATGGCGGTTCATGTAGAGAAACAGCACCGCCCGCTCGAACTGATCGTTGGTGTCGTTAAACCTCTGACGGGCCTTGTAGTAGGCCTCCTTGTCGTTCCACTCGGGTACAAACATCTTCCTGGACTCACGGATGTAGTGATCCGCATCGTGCTTGAGGGTCTGATACAGGTTGATCAGATCCGGGTTGATGTCGCTCAGCAGGTAGGAGGGGTAATCGGTGTTGATGAACACCGAGCCGGCTCCCACAAAGGGCTCTACCAGTCTGTCGGCATCCGGCAGACGGCGGGCGATCTCCTCGACCAGGGCAAACTTGCCCCCTGCCCATTTCAAAAAAGCCCTTGTTTTCTTTGTCATTGGCTCGCCGACCACCGTGGAAAAGATAGGATTCTACCGTCACTCCGATAAAAACGCAGCTAAATCGAGTTGCTCTACCAACTCCTTTTGCACGTCTTGCATCGGTTTGACATAGGGACTGTTGTTTCGGATCGCGTCCGGTAGGGAGGAGACCGCCGCCTGAGCCGCCGCCTTGCTCTCGAAACCGCCGTAGACCACCACATGCCAGGGGCGGGGCTGGCGGTTGTTGACGTAGAGGGCCAGGCCCTGCTTCAGAGGCAGTTGCTTCAGATACTGAGCCGCCAGGCTGGGGTAGGAGTAAACCGCCAACTGCAGCGTGTAGCTGTCTCCGGGGCGTGCCATCAGAGGTTGCTCCGCCAGTGGCAGCGGTTTTGCCTCAGGCGCCGACCTGGTTTTACGCTCAGGTTGTGGCTCGGCTGGCTCCGCCTGGGGCTCTGGCGGCTGTTGCGGCGGGTTCTCCACCGCCTGCTTGGCCGCCAGTTGCTGCTCGAGGTCCACCAGCCCCTCCCGGGCGGATCGCAGCAGGGGATCCTCGGGCTGGGGCGCCGGCCTGGGTTGAGGCGTGTTGATCGCCTGCCACTCACCGGCCAGCCCCAACTCGTCGCCATTGTCCCGTGGCGAGTCGGGCCGAGTCTCGGTTACCGCCTCCGGCTGAGCCGATTCCGGCCCGGCCAGCCCTGGCGCCACCTCCACCAGGCGCACGCTGTCGGAGCGCCCCTGGGCGTCCTGCTGCAACTCAGGCCCAAGCGGGTCCACCGCAATCCACACCGCCAGGGCAGCCACCACACCCAGCAGGGCCAGGATCAAGCTTCGGTGCCGCAGCAGACCGGCCTTGGCCGGGGTCTCCTCACCCTTGCCCGTCACCAGGTCCACCACCGCCTGGGCACTGCCGTCGGATTTCTGCAACAGAGGCTCGATGCCCAGCTGGTTGATAAAACGGGACAGGGGACGATCGGCGGTCAGGGCCCGATAGAGCTGTTTCTGCTCGCTCAATGAGAGGGGATCAATGGTGATCGGCAGCAGGTGCTGCTGACACTCGGTCGGCAGCTCCGCCAGCAGGTGCTGCACCAGCTTAGGCTGGGACACCAGGATCAGCGTCAGCCGCCAGCGTCGCTCCCCCTGCTCCAGCAACATCGCCAGCAGTTCCGCCAAAATCACCTGGGGCAGGCAGTGGGCATCATCGATCACCAGCAACAGCCGCTGCTCGCTCTCTTTCAGCAGACGCTCGAAGCTGTCGATCAGTGGCTCATGGGGGTCAAACAGGGGATCGGTAAACAGCTGATGGAGGATATCCACCCGCAACTGGGCGGGATCCGCCTGGACAGGACAGAGCACCATCCCCTGGTTAAAACCTTCGCTGGTGCCCAGCAACGCCTGGGCCAGGGTACTCTTGCCCACACCCGGCTTACCGTGAAGCAGGATGGCGTGATCACCGTATTCAATCAGGTACTTCAATCGCTCCAGCAGCACCTGCTGGCTGGGAAGCAGAGAGGGGGCGGTATCACTCATCGGCGGCGATAAGGGCGGCAAGTTCGTCCTGGGTGACGTCCGCCACCAGCTCCGCCTCACCGATATGGCGAGGCAGCACAAATCTCAGGGTACCCGCCACCACCTTTTTGTCCTTCTGCATCGGGGCCAGGAAACGCTCCAGGGTCATCTCGGCAGGGGGCACCACCGGCAGACCATAGGCCTGGTGGATGGCGATGATGCGATCCAGCTCCTCGGCGGTCATCTGATTGCGGCTGTGGGCCAGCCTGGCGGCCATGACGGTACCGGCGGCCACCGCCTCACCGTGCAACCAGACGCCATAGCCCTGATCCGCTTCGATGGCGTGGCCAAAGGTGTGTCCCAGATTGAGCAGGGCACGCACCCCACGCTCGGTCTCATCCTCGGCCACCACCTCCGCTTTGATTTCGCAGCAGCGGGCAATGATGCGGGCTATCCCGGTTGGCGCCAGGGCACGCAAGGCGTCCACATTCTGCTCCAGCTCGTCGAAGAAGGGGGTATCCCAGATGATGCCGTACTTGATCACCTCCGCCATCCCGGCAGCAAACTCCCGCTCCGGCAGAGTGGAGAGACACCGGGTGTCGATGAACACCGCCTGGGGCTGGTGGAAGGCACCGATCATATTCTTGGCAAGAGTGTGGTTGATGGCCGTCTTGCCGCCCACGGAGGAGTCCACCTGCGACAGCAGGGTGGTGGGCACCTGCAGGAAGGGCACACCGCGCTGGTAACAGGCGGCGGCAAAGCCCACCATATCGCCGATCACACCGCCCCCCAGGGCCACCAGCAGGGTGTCCCGGCCAAAATTGGCCTCCAGCAGGCGGGTAAAGATGGCGTTCAGGTGCTCCAGGTTCTTGTGCTGCTCACCGTCGGGCAGCACCAGAGATTCCACCTGGGCACCGGCCTGACCGAGAGTCTCAGTCAGGACAGAGAGGTAGAGGGGGCCCACCACATCGTTGCTGACCACCAACAGGCGGCGGCCTTCGACGTAGGGCTGGAACAGGGCGGGCTGAGTCAGCACCCCCTCGGCGATCATAATGGGGTAGCTACGCGCCCCCAGGTCAACCTGAATCTGTTCCATGCATCCCCCGAAATAAGCAAACCTTAGAAGCCGAGCTTCTCTACGATCTGGCTGGCCACCACTTTGGCACTCTGGTCATCGGTGCGGATAACGATG
Source organism: Ferrimonas futtsuensis DSM 18154 (assembly GCF_000422645.1). Classification (GTDB taxonomy): domain Bacteria; phylum Pseudomonadota; class Gammaproteobacteria; order Enterobacterales; family Shewanellaceae; genus Ferrimonas; species Ferrimonas futtsuensis. The sequence continues at coordinate 20,240 of NZ_AUGL01000016.1, read as the reverse complement.
TCGGCAATCTCCTGGTACAGGGGGTTGCGCTCTTCCGCCAGATCTTCCAGCACCTGACGTGGATCGTCCACTTGCAGCAGAGGACGGCGCTTATCACGCTGGGTACGGGCAACCTGCTTGTCGATGGTGGTCTCCAGATAGACCACAATACCACGGGCGGACAGGCGGTTGCGGATTTCCTTACTGTTTACGGAGCCGCCACCGGTCGCCAGGACAATGCCCTGCTTCTCGGTCAGCTCTTCGATAACACGTGCTTCACGGACGCGGAAGCCCTCTTCGCCTTCTACATCGAACACCCAGGCGATGTCGGCGCCACTGCGTGCCTCGATCTCCTGATCGGAGTCATAGAAGTCCAGATGCAGCATTCCGGCCAGGTGACGGCCAATAGTACTCTTGCCTGCACCCATGGGTCCCACAAGGAAAATGTTTCTTTTTTCAGCCATTTTCTACGTCTAAATACTCAAATCTTCAATTAGTCGACCATCAGCAGATGGCTTTAAAACACCACTGTGACATAAATTTGGTGGACGATTATCGCAAGGAAGGCCCGGTGAAGGCAATAGAGGTGCCCGCTATGGTGGCGGCTCAGGTTAAAAGCTCTCCACTACTATCCTCGGAGTGACGAAAATCAGCAGCTCAGACTTGATGGCGGTATTGCGGGTATTGCGGAACAACCAGCCCGCGTAGGGGATGTCTCCCAGCACCGGAACCTTGCTGACTGTCTTCAGCTCCTGTTGCTGAAAAATCCCGCCCAGGACCACGGTTTCACCATTTTTTGCCAGCACCTGGGTGGAGATTCTCTGGGTATTGATCCCCACCTCCCCGGTGGAACTCTCCCGCCCCCGGGTGTCCTGGGTGACCAGCAGGTCCAGCACCACCTTGTCGTCGGAAGTGATTCTGGGGGTGACGGTCAAACTGAGCACCGCCTTCTTGAAGGCGATGGAGGTGGCGCCGCTGGAGGTGCTCTCCTCGTAGGGGATCTCCTCCCCCTGCTCGATAAAGGCGGTGTACTGGTTGGAAGTGGTCAGGCGCGGACTGGCGATGATCTCCCCCTTATCCTCCGCCTCCAGGGCGGACAACTCCAGGTCCAGGATGAACTCATCACCCAGATTGGCCACCTGGAAGGCGAAGCTGGAGGCGTTGCTGCTCACAGCAGGCAGGTTGATGTTGAGGCGATCACCGATGGCCGGCACCACCCCCTGCCTGATGCTGTCGTTGCCTTCGATGGAGCCGGACACCGAGCCGTCACTCTGGCCGGAGGAGACCCCCCAGCGGATCCCCAGCTCACTGTCCACATTGTCGCGGACGTTCACCATCCTGGATTCAATCACCACCTGACGAACTGGCACATCCAGCACCTGAATCAGGGCTTCCACCTCTGCCAGCCGGCGGGGCGTGTCCTGCAGCAACAAAATGTTGGTGCGTTCATCCACGGTGGCCGAACCGCGATCACTGAGCAGGCGGTTGCTGCCCGACTCTCCGCGAAGCAGATTGGCGATATCGTCGGCCTTGGCGTAGTTGATCTTGTAATGACGGGAAACCAGCGATGCCAGTTGCTGGGCCTCCTGCTGCAGTTGCAGCTCCGCCTGCTTCTGGGCTGCCAGTTCCTCCCGGGGCGCCACCAACAGCACATTGCCTTCACGGCGGCTGGCCAGACTCCGGACCTTGAGCACCAACGCCAGAGCCTGATCCCAGGGCACCGAGTCCAGCCTCAGGGTCAGGTTGCCATCCACCGAATCGCTGGTGATCAGATTGAGCTGTTTATGTTCCGCCAGGATCTGCAGCACACTGCGCACCGGGACATCCTGGAAATTGAGGGAGATGCGATCGCCACGAAACCCCCGGGGAGCCTTGGACGAGGTTGTCGGAGTCAGAGACAGCACCAGCTGGTTCCCCCGGCGCTGTTCACTGCTGGCCAGATCCCCATCCAGTTGCAGCACCACCCGGGTCTGCATCGGCTCACTGAAGGTTTCAAAGCTGCGCACCAGGGTGCCCAGCTCCGACAGGTCCATCACCCGCTGGGCCTGTGGCGGAAGCTGACTGTGAGGCAGAATCAGGGACAGGCGCCCGGGCTGCTGAGCCACCTGGGCCTTGCCCGCCGGGCGATCCAGGCTGAGGATCAGCTCCCCCCCCTTGCCCCTGGGCTGGAAACGGACCGACTCAACCCGGGCCAGCGGCAGCGCCTGCTCCGTCTCCTGCTTCAGGGCTGCGGCCACCATGGAGCGGTCGGCAAAGGTAAGCAGATAGTCACTGCCCTGCCACTGTCCCCGATAAGGCCCGCTGCGCTCCAGCGCCAGGGTCACCATCACCCCCTCGCCTTGATTACGGGCGGTCAGGGATGTCACCTCCGGGGCCGCCACCGGGATCGGTTGAGAGGTCAGTTGCGTCCGGCTCTGGGGAAACCACAGACTGAGGCTGGCCCCCTCCTCAGACAGGACCATCTGCGGTGCCGGGCCAGGCTGGTCAAACACCAGATACAGCGACAACCGGCTCCCCGGCAGGTCTGATGCCCGCACCTCCAGCAACTCCGCCCCCTGCACCGGCAGCACCCACAGCCACAACCCCATCAGCCAGACACCCGCACGACTCATAGACTCTCTCCCTCAGGCAGGCTTAGGCTGGCCTGCCGCTCCACATAACATCCCATCCCCTGCTCAACCCGCTCCGTCAGCTCGATACTGGCCTCACCGATGCGCTCCACCCGGCCCCCGAACAGGCCCAGCCGGTCTCCGACCTTGACTCTGTGAATGCGGCCGTCGCTGCTCTGAATCAGGGCCCAGCGCTGCTCATCCTCCATCAGGGTGCCGCGCATCGACAGGGAATCCAACGCCACCCGAGCCAGAGGGGGCACCGGCCCGGGCAGCGGCCCCAGGCACCCCGGACGGCCGGCCCTGGCCTCGGACCCCGGGCGGGCGACATCCACGAAGGGGCTGGGGCGTCCCCCCGGCTCATAATTCACCCGATGGAAGCTGGGCATGGTGGGGGATTGCCCCTGGAAGGGGGGCGGATTGGCCTGGACCTGGCGCACATAGGCTTCCAGATCGGTCAGGTCACCCCCACAGCCCGCCAGCAATCCGAGACAGAGCAGCACCCCTCGCTTCATGGCTCCTCCTCCCGGGAATCCGGTGCCAGCCTGTAGGTTCGTGCCACCAGTTCAATGGCCAACCCGGCCTCTCCCCGGCTCAGGGACAGGTCCTGCAGGTTGACGATCCTCGGCAGCGCCGCCAGGCTGGCGGCAAACTCCCCAAACTGGGGATAGTGGCCGGAGAGCTCCACCTTGAGCGGCAGGGTGACGTAGAGTTCGCCGGGCTGCTCCGGCAACCAGCCGATACTGAGGATCCTGAGGTCGGTTCTGGTCGCCAGGTAGGTGATGTCATCCAGCAGCCCAGGCATCTCATCCTGTTTGGGCAGCATCCCCAGCATCTCCTCCAGGGCCAACTGGGCCTGCACCAGCTGTTGCTGATGACGCTCCAGATGGGCGGAAAACAGAAACTTGTCCCGGAATACCTGCCTGAGCTGCTGCTCCTGCTGCTGTTCAGCCCTGAGCCGGCTGAGATCCTCCCCCACCAGAAAATGCCCCCCCAGGCCCCCCACAATGAAGGCCAGAGTCAGCGCCACCGCCCATTTGACCTGGCGCGGCCATTGACCTATCCCCTCCAGATCCAGGTACTTCAGTTCCTCCAGGGTCATCCCGACACCTCCCGCTTCATCGCCAGGGTCAGCTCGAAGCTGTGGCGACGCACCGCCTGCTGGTCGGCCGCCTGCACCCGTTGTACCCGGGGACGGATCAGCCAGGGCGAGGCCTCCATTCTTCTCAGCAGCTCCGCCAGTTGATTGTTGGACTCACAATATCCGGACAGATGCAGCTGTCCGCCCTCCAACCTCAGCCGGGTCAACATCACTCCGGGCACCACCACCCGGTGGAGCTCATTGAGCAAGTGCACCGGCAGATTACGCTCCTGCTGCAGCCGAACGATCAACCCCATCCTCTGATTCAGTTCGCTCTTCTGCTGCTCAATCTCACTCATCTGCCGGATCCTGGCCTCAACTCTGGCGATCTCCTGCTGCAGATAGTGGTTCCGGGCCAGTTGAGCCTCCACCTGAACGGAAACCAGCAGATGAACCCCCAACACCAGGGTTGCGGCGGCGCCGGCCACCAGGGCCAACAACATCAGGTAGTCGCGCTTCTGGCGCTGGCGCAGGGTTTCCCGCCAGGGCAGCAGGTTGATGCGGCTCATGGGGCCTCCCGCATCGCCAATCCGGCCGCCAGCAGAAACTGGGCCGGCTCAATCAGATCCATCCCTTCCATGCACTTTACCCGGGCGCATTCACAGGGCAGCCCCAGGCGCACCTGCAGCAAAGGAGCCAACGGCTCTGGCTGGTGGCCGCAGACCACCACCCTCTCGACCCGGCGCCCCTCTGCCCCGCCCAGATAGATCTGGATGCTGCGCTGCAGCTGCTGAGCCAACTGGTCCACCCAGGGCATCTGCCCATCGGCCCCGCCCCTGGCCAGGGAGACCTCCCGGACAAACCGGGTCTCCCCACCCTGATTGATCGCCAGCAGGCTTTTGCAGGCGCCCACCTCCACCAGGGCCACATCGCCCTGCTGACCGTCCTCCAACAGGGCCTGTGCCCGCCCAAGGGCGTACCCCTCCACATCCACCACCTCGGTCACCAGGCCCGCTTCCGCCAAGGCATCCACCCGCGACTGAACATCCTCCCGGCGACAGGCACTGAGCAGCACCTCCATCGGCCCTGCCTCGGCAGCATTGGCCACGGGCTCGAAGTCCAGGTTGACCTCATCCAGGGGGTAGGGAATCAGGTTGTCCGCCTCGATCTCTATCTGGGTCTCCAGCTCCTCATCGGAGAGGGTGGCATCCATGGTGATCACCTTGGTCATCACCGTGGCGCCGCTGACTGCAGCCGCCGCCCGGGTCGCCCCTTTGGGCAGCAGAGATTTGAGCCGGGACATGGCCACCAGAGGGGAGTCCGACTCCATGGGAATGGCGTGGGCCAGGGAAAGGCGATAACCGCTGCCATCCTGCTGCAGCATCACCGCCTTAAGGTGTGTGGAACCGATGTCGACCCCCACCAGTGAGGAGGTCGACCGGGAAAACAGAGAAAACATCCGTGCTTATCCTGTTGCTTCGCAAATCCGTTTGCGTACCTTGAGCGTAGCACAGCGGCGAATATTTGAGCTTCAGCCCAGATTTTCCCTCTAGTTGTTTTTTGAGCATCGGCTCCGAGCCGTTATACTGGTGGGCTTAAATTAACCCTGATGTAGGTGGCTGGTGAGCTGGTTAAAGCGAATTTTCTGGATATTCCTGGTTTGTGGACTCCTGGGTGTGGCGGGGATCGCCGGACTCTACTTCTGGGTGGCGCCCACCCTGCCCGATGTCGCCAGCCTGAAAACGGTGCAGTTGCAGACCCCGATGCGCATCTACAGCGTCGATGGCAAGCTGATCTCCCAGTTCGGTGAAAAGCGCCGCATCCCGGTCCGCTACGAGGATGTCCCTGCCCAGCTGGTGAATGCCATCCTGGCCACCGAGGATGCCCGCTTCTTCGAGCACAAGGGGGTGGACCCCATCGGCGTGGTCCGCGCCGCCGTGGTGCTGATCACCACCGGGCGTAAAGCCCAGGGCGCCAGTACCATCACCATGCAGGTGGCCCGAAACTTCTTCCTGACCCGCGAGAAGACCTACATCCGTAAGGTGAAGGAGATCTTCCTCGCCCTGAAGATTGAGCAACTGCTGAGCAAGGAACAGATTCTCGAGCTCTACCTCAACCGCAGCTTCCTGGGGAACCGGGCCTATGGGGTCGGCGCCGCCGCCCAGGTGTACTACGGCAAGGAGGTGGGCGAACTGGACCTGGCCCAGATGGCGATGATCGCCGGTCTGCCCCAGGCCCCCTCTGCCGCCAATCCCATCCGCAACCCCCAACGAGCCACCAAGCGCCGAAACGTGGTGCTGGGACGGATGCTGGAGGTGGGCTCCATCACCGAAGAGGAGTATGAGCTGGCCCGGCTGGAGCCGGTCACCGCCCGTTATCATGGTGCGGAGATCGAGCTGAGCGCCCCCTATGTGGCCGAGATGGCCAGAGACTTCATGGTCCAGCGTTACGGCGAAGAGGAGGCCTACACCGGCGGCTACAAGGTGTACACCACCATCAGCGCCAAGGCACAGGGCATGGCTCAGCAGTCCGTGCGGGATAACCTCTACGCCTACGATCGACGCCACGGCTACCGGGGCCCCATCGCCTCCCTGTGGCAGATGCCAGATGCCCCCGCAGACGAAGAGGGCGCAGAGGCACAGCCACAGGCTGCTGGGACCGCAGACCCCACCTGGACCCGGGAACAGATCCTGGAGAAGCTGGCCAGCGTGACCCCGGTGGAAGACCTGCTGCCGGCGGTGGTCACCGGCGTGGAGGAGAAGCAGGCCTGGGTGATGACCGGCGACGGCCAGCACAAGCTCATCCCCTGGAAGGGACTGAACTGGGCCCGCGAGTTCATCAGCGATACCCGCCAGGGGCCGGCGATCAAGAGCGCCACTGAGGTGCTCAGCCGCGGCGATCTGATCTGGGTAAGGCAACTGTCTGACCACCTGGCGCTGGCCCAGGTGCCGGAAGTGAGCAGCGCCCTGGTGGCGATGCATCCGGGCTCAGGGGCGATCAAGGCCCTGGTCGGTGGCTATGATTTTCGCAACAACCAGTACAACCGGGTGACCCAGGCCAAGCGGCAGCTGGGCTCCAACATCAAGCCCTTCATCTACTCGGCGGCCCTGGAAAATGGCTACACCCTGGCCACTCTGGTGAACAACGCCCCCATCAACCAGTGGGATCGCAGCCAGGGCACCGCCTGGCGCCCGAAGAACTCGCCAGACGTCTACACCGGTCCGACCCGGGTACGCAAGGGGCTGGGCCAGTCGGTCAACGTCATGGCGGTGCGCACCCTGCGCCATGTGGGCATCGACGGCGCCATCGACCAGCTGCAGAAGTTCGGTTTCAGCCGCAACGACCTGCCCCGCAACGAGTCCCTGGCCCTGGGCAGTGCCGTGGCCACCCCCCTCGAGGTGGTACGGGGCTTCGCCACCTTCGCCAACGGTGGCTTCAAGGTGGACCCCTACATCATTGAGCGGGTGGACTCCGCCCTGGATCAGGTGCTCTATCAGTCCCAACCCAGAATTGCCTGCGGCGACTGTCAGAAGGCCCTGGCGCACCCCGCCCAGCTCGAGGAGAACAGCCTGGCGGCGATCTGCCCCATCCCAGAGGGACAGCTGGCGCCAGCGATCCTCTCACCCCAGGTGGCCTTCCTGATCAAAGACACCCTGCGCAGCGTGGTCTGGGGCGGCGGCGACTGGAGCAAGGGCACCGGCTGGAACGGCACGGCCTGGCGGGCATCCCAACTGATCAAGCGCCGGGACATCGGCGGCAAGACCGGCACCACCAACGAGTCCAGGGACACCTGGTTCTCCGGCTACGGCCCGGGCATCGTCGCCACCGCCTGGGTGGGCTTCGACGATCACAGCCGCGAACTGGGCCGCACCGCCTGGGACAACTACGGCCCACGGGGCCAGATCACCGGCGCCGAGTCCGGCGCCAAGACCGCGGGTCCTGCCTGGAACCAGTTTATGTACCATTACCTCGAGGGGGTTCCCGGCGAGAGCCGCACGCCGCCGGAAGGGGTGGTCACCGCCCGCATCGATCTGGACAGCGGCAAGCTGTCACGGCGTAACGACTACAGCTCCATGTTCGAGTTCTTCATCGCCGGCACCGAGCCGACAGAGTACGCCGAGTCTCAGCAGAGCGAGCAGCCGGTGTTCGAGCAGGAAACCGAAGAACTGTTCTGATCCGGATTAAGCCATAAAAAAGGGGACGCATTGGCGTCCCCTTTTCTGTGTATCCGGTGCGGAATCAGAAGGTGTACTCCATCGCCACCTCATCACAGGCGTGTTTGCGCGGACACAGCTCGCAATCCTTCATCACCTTCTCCGGCAGACTCTCCATCTCGGTCAGCTGGAAGCCGGACTTGGCAAAGAACTTGGGCACCCGGGTGAGGACAATCACCCGCTGCAACTCGAGCTCGCGCGCCCGTTGCAGCATGTAATCCACCAGGGCCTTGCCCTGACCATGCCCCTGGTGCTCATTGGAGACCCCCAGGGAGCGCATCTCCGCCAACCCGGTTTCGTAGATGTAGAGAGAGGCACACCCCACCACCTGGCCGTCGGTTTCCGCCACGGCAAAGTCGAGAATGTCCCGCAGCACCTGATCCCGGCTGCGCGGCAGGGTTTCCCCCTTCTCCGCCCAGTGATCGTTGATGCCGGTGATGGCGTCCACATCGGAGAGCCGGGCGGGACGAACCATCAGCATCTCCGCCACGTGGGCATTGAGCCGCTGCTGACTGGCTCCCAGGGCCTCCTCGATGGCGGGCACCTCGATCTGAGACACGGTCTGCAGCGCCAGGGCCTGCTGCACCTGCTTGATGGAGGTGCCGCCCAGGGCTTCCCGCTTGGCCAGGGTCGCCTCGATGGTCAGGTGCTGGTAGACATCGGATTCGATGGTGTCGCTGTACTCCTGCAGCTCCTGCAGGGTGAAATCTTCCAGGGCCTTGCCCTGGGCGATGGCCCCCAGCACCACCTCGCCAACGATGTGGTGGGCCTCCCGGAAGGGGATCCCTTTGGCCACCAGATAGTCCGCCAGCTCGGTGGCATTGGCATACCCCTGCTGCGCCGCCGCCAGGGTGCGCTGGCTGTTCACCTTCACCCCTTCCAGCACCAGGGTCAGCATATCCAGACACATCAGCCAGGAGTCGATGGCGTCGAACAGCCCCTCCTTGTCCTCCTGCATATCCTTGTTATACGCCATGGGCAGGGCCTTCATGGTGGTCAGGATCCCCATCAGCGCACCGTAGACCCGGCCCGCCTTACCGCGGATCAGCTCCAGGGCATCAGGGTTCTTCTTCTGAGGCATCAGCGAGGAACCTGAGGTCACCGCGTCGGACAGTTCGATGAAGCCCGCTTCACCGCTGTTGTAGAAGATCAGGTCCTCCGCCATCCGCGACAGGTGCATCATGGAGGTGGCGGCGGCGCTGCACAGCTCCACCACGTGATCCCGGTCGGAGACCGCGTCCAGGCTGTTGGTCACCGGCCCCCGGAACCCCAGCTCCGCCGCCAGGGCGAAACGATCCACCGGGTAGGCGGTGCCCGCCAGGGCGCCACAGCCCAGGGGGCAGGTGTCCAGCCGGGTCAGGGCGTCCTTAAGCCGGGTCAGGTCCCGCTCCAGCATCTCCACATAGCACAGGCACCAGTGGCCGAAGGTGATGGGCTGAGCCCGCTGCAGGTGGGTGTAGCCGGGCAACACGGTCTGCGCTTCCCGCTCTGCCAGGGTCAGCAACTGCTGCTGGGCCTTGACCAGGGCTTCAACCAGTTCCTGGCCCTGGTCCTTGCACCACAGCTTGAGATCCGTGGCCACCTGGTCGTTACGGGAGCGGCCGGTATGCAGTTTCTTGCCCAGATCGCCCACCTTGGCGATCAGCTGTTGCTCCACAAAGCTGTGGATATCCTCGGCACCGGACGCCAGGATCTGCTCATCGGTCACCTCCTCGGCCAGTTGGTGCAGGGCACGGATCAGCTGACCGTGCTCCAACTCATCGAGCACTCCCACCTGCACCAGGGCACCGGCCCAGGCGATGGACCCGGTGATGTCTTGCTGCACCAGGCGGTAATCCACCGGCAGGGAGTCATTAAACTGCTTGAAGCGGCTGTCTGCTGCGCCGCTGAACCGTCCACCCCATAGCGCCATATCAGTTTTGCTCCTTATGCAGGGCCGAGATCCGGCTGGAGAGGGAGAACAGCCGGATAAAGCCTTCGGCATGCTTCTGGTTGTACACCTCATCCTCCTCGAAGGTGGAGAAGGCTTCGGAGTAGAGGCTGTTGGGGCTGGAGCGCTTCACCACCACCGCCTGGCCCTTGTACAGCTTGACGGTGATCTCACCGGTCAGGGGCTCGGCCAGGCTGGTGGCCGCCGCCAGCAGCGCCTTGGACACCGGGGTAAACCAGCGGCCGTCATAGAGGACATGGGAGAACTCCAGGCCCACCTGCTCACGGAACTTAAAGGCGGACTTGTCCAGCACCAGGGTCTCCAGGCCACGCAGGGCGGCATTGACTATGGTGCCCCCGGGAGTTTCATAGCAGCCACGGGACTTCATCCCCACCAGCCGGTTCTCGACGATGTCGATGCGGCCGACGCCATTCTTGGCACCCAGCTCGTTCAACAGCACCAGGGCGTTGTAGGGGGTCATCGCCTCGCCGTTGACCTGGGTCAGCACACCGGCCTCGAACGCCAGGGTGACGTACTCAGCCTTATCCGGGGCCTGCTCCGGGGAGACGCTCCAGGTCCACACCTGCTCGGTAGGCTCACAGGCAGGATCCTCCAACTCGCCCCCCTCGTGGGAGATGTGCCAGCAGTTGGCATCCCGGCTGTAGATCTTCTCGGCACTGGCGGTGGTGGGGATGTTCTTGCTGGCCAGGTAGTTCAGCAGATCGGTCCGGGACTTCATGGTCCAGTCGCGCCAGGGGGCGATCACCTTCAGCTGAGGCGCCAGGGCGGCGTAGGTGGACTCGAAGCGCACCTGGTCATTGCCCTTGCCGGTACAGCCGTGGGACACCGCATCGGCCCCCACTTGCAGCGCCAGCTCCACCTGGGCCTTGGCGATGATGGGCCGGGCCATGGCGGTGCCCAGCAGGTAGGTGCCCTCATACAGGGCGCCGGTCTTGAGAATGGGGTTGATGTAGTCGGCCACAAACTCATCCTTGAGGTCCACCACGTGGCAACTGGAGGCACCGGAGGCCAGGGCCTTCTCCTCCACCCCTTCCAGCTCGTCAGCCCCCTGGCCCACATCGGCCACGAAGGCGACCACCTCGCAGTCATACTGCTCCTTCAGGTAGGGGATGATGGCGGAGGTGTCCAGGCCGCCGGAGTAGGCCAGCACGACTTTTTTAATACTTGTCATAGGGGGGTCCTCAAATCAGGGTCAGAAGTATGGCGTTTTGGGCATGCATCCGGTTTTCCGCCTGGTCCATCACCAGGGATTGTTCCGAATCCATCACCTCTGAAGTCACTTCCACCTCGCGGTGGGCTGGCTGACAGTGGAGGAAGTAGCTTGCGCCACTGTCGGCCATCATCTTGGCGTTCACCTGGTAGTGGGCGAACTTGGCTTTGATCTGCTCGATGGGGGTGCTGTCCCCCATGGAGATCCAGGTATCGGCATAGATGGCATCCACCCCCTTCAGGGCGGCCAAATCGCTGCTCAGGGTCAGGGTGGTGCCGTGTTCCGCCGCCAGGGCCTGGGCCTCCACTACCTGCTGACCATCGGGGAAATGGCCGGGTGGGCAGACCACCACCATGTTCACTCCCAGCTTGGCGCTGATGATCATCAGCGAATGGGTGACGTTGTTGCCATCCCCCACATAGGCCAGGGTTTTGCCCTGAAGGTTTCCATACTGCTCCTTCAGGGTCAGCATGTCCGCCATCGCCTGACAGGGGTGATAGAGGTTGCACAGGGAGTTCACCACCGGCACCGTGGCGTGGGCCGCCAGCTCCTCCAGGGTGGCATGATCAAACACCCGGGCGACGATGGCGTCGCACCAGCGCGACAGGTTCTGGGCGAAGTCCTTTACCGACTCCCGCTGCCCCAGGGCGCCGTTCTGCTGATCCAGGTAGACCGCGTGGCCACCCAGCTTATTGATCCCCACATCGAAACTCACCCGGGTACGCAGGGAGGGCTTCTCAAACAGGGTGGCCACACTCTTCCCCTTCAGCGCTTCATGGTGAGGGGTGTAGTCCGCCTTCAGGGTCAGGGCCTTCTCCAGCACCGCCTCAATCTGGGCGCTGCTCCAATGTTTCAGAGTTAACAGATGCTGCATCCTATGCTCCTTTGGGATAGATCTGAGTGCCGACACTGTGGCCATCCACCAGACCGGCCAGCTGTTCCGGGTGGCGCCAACTGGCCACCGTCACCTTGTTGTTAATGGTCTGGGCCGCCGCCTGGGCCGCTTCCACCTTGACCTTCATTCCGCCCTCGATGACGCCGCTGCGCACCAGCTCCTGGGCCAGTTCCGGCGTCAGTTCGGGAATCAACTGCCCCTTGCCATCCAACACACCGGACACATCGGAGAGCAGGGTCAGCGGCGCCTTGAGCAGCTGGCAGACGGCGGTGGCCGCCTGGTCGGCGTTGACGTTAAGCAGCTGCCCCTGGTCATCCGCGGCAATGGAACTGATGATGGGCAACATGCCGCAAGTCAGCAGTGCCGACAGCAGGGCGTCGCTCTTGGGCACCACCTGGCCAACGAACCCCAACTTGGGATCCAGCACCTGAGCCGTCACCATGTCACCGTCGCCCAGGGTCAGCCCTACAGGGGTCAGTCCGGACGCTTTGGCCGCCGCCACCAGCTTGGTGTTGGCAATGCCCGCCAGGGCGCCGGCGACGATGGGCATCTGCTCCTCCGGCGTGACCCGCAGTCCCTGATGCTTGGTGGAGACCATGCCATTGGCACTGAGCTGCTGCTCCACCAGTACCCCGCCACCGTGCACCAGCACGGGCTGCCAGCCCTGAGCGGTCAGCTTGGTCAGGGTGTCAAACAGCCGGGTCATCCCCTTATCACACTCCAGTAGGGCGCCCCCTACCTTGATCACCATCAACTTCATGAATACACCTCATGACCAAAATGAATGTTTATGCACTCAAGGGCCTGACTGGCAGCCCCCTTCATCAAATTGTCGATGGCACTGGCCACCACCAGAACGTTGCGCAGGGGATCCAGCTTCCACGCCAGCAGACAGCGATCGCTGCCCGCCACATCATCGATTTTAGGCCAGCTGCCGGCAGGCATCAGCTTCACCTTGTCACTGCCCTGATAAACATCAAAGGCTTGGGCAACATCCGCCTCTGTGGTGCCCGGCTTCATCTGGCAGGTGATGGTGGCCAGGATGCCTCGCTTGAAATTCCCCAGGTGGGGGGTAAACACCACCTGCTGCCCCAGGTAGGTCTCAATCTCAGGCTGGTGCCTGTGGCCCAGGACGCCGTAGGGCGTCAGGCTCACCTCACACAGATGGGTAGTCAGCTGGGCCTTGCGACCGGCACCACTGACGCCACTGACCGCGTTGATCACCGGCATCGAGGACTCCTGCAACAAACCTGATTGTTTCAAAGGCTTGAGCCCCAGCAACGAAGCGGTGGGATAACAACCGGGCACGGCAATCAGCTTGCTGCCCTTGAGAGTGTGAGGGTACCAGTCCACCAGGCCATACTCCGCCTCCAGCAGCAATTGAGGATGGGGGTGCTCGAATCCGTAATAGCTGGGATAGATGCTGGCGTCCTTGAACCTGTGACCACCGGAGAGATCAAACACCGACAAGCCCGCCTGCAGCAGTTGTGGCACCAGCGAGGCCGACACCAGGTGTTCGGTGGCCAGGGCGACGCCATCGCATTGGCTGCACAGGTCCGCCAGGGCCTCGGCCCCCAATCCCAGAACCGTCTCGTCCACCAGACCCAACATCTCGGGATAGAGCTGACTCAGCGGTTTGCCCGCATCCAGGCTGTTTTCAGAAACATATAGGCCGCCCAGGGTCAGGGCTGGCGACAGGGCAATCAGTTTGGCCAGGGTGGCACCGGCATACCCGGTGGCGCCGATTACAGCTATAGTGGTCATGAGGTTGTGTCCGTTAACTAGCAAATATAAGGGTAGCGAAGAGGCGCCAGCAGGGGCGGCGACGATCTGAATTTATCGTCGTCGTAGGAGGTGGGGATGTACTGTCCTGATTTGAATTTTCATAACCTTGGCTATCGTCTAACGGCTGCGACCTTGATAGACTACCACCCCGACATAGTTATGCAACCTTTTTGAATTATTAATTATGAAAAAGATTCCAGAACTGAAGCAGAGATTCCAGCAACTGATCGCCACGCCCTCCATCAGCGCATTGGACGCCAAATGGGACCAGAGCAACCTGCCGGTCATCGAGTTGCTGCACGGCTGGTTCAGCCAACTGGGATTTCAATGTGAGGTGCTGCCCCTGCCGGGTCAACCAGGCAAAGCCAACCTGCTGGCCCGCATCGGCCCAAACCTGCCCGGCGGGCTGCTGCTGGCTGGCCACACGGACACCGTGCCCTTCGATGAGGGGCGCTGGAGCCGTGACCCCTTCACCCTGGAGGAGAGGGACAACCGCTGGTATGGCCTGGGGACCTGTGACATGAAGGGGTTCTTTGCCCTGGTGCTGGAAGCCGCAGTCTCTGTGGAGCTGGGCAATCTCACCCGCCCGCTCTATATACTGGCCACCGCCGACGAGGAGACCACCATGGCAGGCGCCAAGGCCTTTGCCGCCGGTGCCGGCATCTCCCCGGAGTACGCCCTGATTGGCGAACCCACAGGACTCAAGCCGGTACACATGCACAAGGGGCATGCCGCCCTGGGCATTCGGGTCACCGGCCGCAGTGGCCACTCCTCGGATCCGGACAAAGGGCTCAACGCCATCGAGGTAATGAACCTGATCATTACTCAGCTTATCCAGCTGAAACAGACCCTGGCGCAGAGTTTCCGTCAGGAGGAGTTCTCCGTACCCTATCCCACCCTCAACCTGGGACACATCCACGGCGGCGACGCGGTGAATCGCATCTGCGGCTGCTGCACCCTCAATCTGGATCTGCGCCCCCTGCCAGGGATGAGCCTGGAACGGCTGGAGCAACTGCTGCGTCAGGCGCTCAAACCGGTTACCGATCGCTATCCTGACGCAGTCGCCCTCAGCCACCTCTACCCAGGCTCAGAACCCTTTGCCTATCGGGGTGAAGACACCCTGCTCAAGCTGGCTGGCCAGTTGTGCGGAGAGGAAGCCCGGGCGGTGAACTACGCCACCGAGGCGCCCTACATCAACCAACTGGGTTGTCAGACCCTGGTACTGGGGCCGGGAAGCATCGAGCAGGCCCACCAGCCTGATGAATATCTATCCATGGAATATCTCACCTCAACACCCAGGTTGCTTGGCCACTTCATTAATAAATTTTGCTTATCAGGGGAGTAAACGTCTGTTTAATCTAACTGGCCGGACTATCTGAGCCCGGTCATTCGTGATACTTTGATCGATTGCAGTGCGGTATTTATGCAGAGGGGAAACATCACCATGAGCGACATCAACGCACCACTCAAGGCCAACATCAGCATGTTGGGACAGTTGCTGGGGGAGACCATCGGCGACCATTTGGGTGAGGGTTTCGTCGACAAAGTGGAGACCATTCGTCAGCTCTCCAAGGCCTCCAGGAAACGCGAATCCGGTGCACGTCATAAGATGCTGGAGCTATTGGACCAACTGAGCGATCAAGAGCTTGTTCCCTTTGTTCGTGCCTTCAACCAGTTTCTGAACCTGGCCAACCTGGCGGAACAGTTCCACACCATCTCCCGCAATTGCGATCAGCTGGTGTGCGTCCCCGATCCGGTGGACATGCTGTTGGGTCGACTGCTCAACGGCAAGGCCCAGCTTGAGCCCGAGAAGCTGCTGGAAGAGCTGGGTCGTCTGGAGATCGATCTGGTACTGACCGCTCACCCCACCGAGGTGACCCGTCGTACCCTGATCACCAAATACAGTGCCATCATCGAGTGTCTGGCCGAACTGGAAAACCCCCAGCTCAGCGAACGGGAACTTCAGCAGCAGCGGCTTCGCCTGCGCCAGCTGATCGCCCAAATCTGGCACACCAACGAAATTCGTACCCAGCGCCCCACCCCTGAGGATGAGGCGAGCTGGGGCTGGGCCGCCGTTGAAGACAGCCTGTGGCAGGCGGTACCCGATTTCCTGCGTCAGGTGAACGATCGCCTGGAAGCCCATGCTGGCGTGCAACTGCCACCGGACACCGTACCGGTGAAGTTCTCCAGCTGGATGGGTGGCGACCGGGACGGCAACCCCAATGTTACCGCCAAGGTCACCTCCAGGGTTCTGCTGAAAAATCGCAAAATCGCCCTGAACCTGTACCTGGCCGACATCAAAACCCTGATCAGTGAGCTCTCCATGGAGGAGTGTTCCGACGAACTGCGCCAACTGGCGGGGGAGACCAACGAGCCCTACCGAGTTGCCCTGAGACAGCTGAGAGACAAGCTGGTCATCAACCTGGAAGAGGTACACGCCTGTCTCGACGGTTACCCCCCCTACCTGGAGCCTGAGCAGAAGATCACCAGCAAGGCCGAGTTGCTTGAACCACTGCAACTCATCTACGACAGCCTGCTGCAATCCAGAATGCGCCTGATCGCCAACGGCCTGCTGTTGGACACCCTGCGCCGCCTGCATTGCTTCGGTGTTGGCCTGATCCGCCTGGACATTCGTCAGGACTCCGCCCGCCACACCAGTGCCCTGGCCGAGATCACCCGCTATCTGGGCCTCGGCGACTACGAGCACTGGCAGGAGGAGGAGAAACAGGCGTTCCTGCTCAGAGAGCTGGCCAATCGTCGCCCTCTGCTGCCCAGCAGTTGGTCACCGACCGAGGACACCAGGGAGGTGCTGGACACCTGCAAGCTTATTGCCCAGCAGCATCCGGAAGCCCTGGGTTCCTACGTCATCTCCATGGCCAGTGCCCCGTCCGACGTGTTGGCGGTTGCGCTGCTGCTCAAGGAGTGTGGCTGTCAGTTTGCCATGCCCATCGTCCCCCTGTTCGAAACCCTGGATGATCTGCAAAATGCCGCCAACTGTGTCGAGCAGCTGCTGGCCATCGACTGGTACCTGGGTTACATCCGCGGCAAGCAGCAGGTGATGATCGGGTACTCCGACTCCGCCAAAGACGCCGGCGTAATGGCCGCCTCCTGGGCGCAGTACCGCGCCCAGGAAGCCCTGGTCGAGGTGTGTAAGGAAGCGAATGTGGCCCTGACCCTGTTCCACGGTCGCGGCGGCAGCATCGGTCGTGGCGGCGGCCCCGCTCACGAAGCGATCCTGTCTCAGCCCCCTGGTTCGGTGGACGGTCGACTGCGAGTCACCGAGCAGGGTGAGATGATCCGCTTTAAGTTCGGCCTGCCCAAGGTGGCGGTGCAGAGCCTGGCGCTCTACACCTCTGCGGTGCTGGAAGCCACCCTGTTGCCCCCGCCGCAGCCCAAGCAGGCCTGGCGTGACCTGATGGATCGCATTGCCGACACCTCGGTGACCGCCTATCGCAACATCGTTCGGGAAGAGCCACAGTTTGTGCCCTACTTCCGTGCTGCCACGCCGGAGCAGGAGCTGTCGGATCTGCCCCTTGGCAGCCGCCCCGCCAAGCGCCGCGCCGACGGCGGTGTGGAATCTCTGCGTGCCATCCCGTGGATCTTTGCCTGGACTCAGAACCGGCTGATGTTGCCCGCCTGGCTGGGTGCCGGCGCCGGCCTCAAGGAGGCGATCGACGCCGGTGAACAACCGACGCTGACCGCCATGTTCCAGTCCTGGCCCTTCTTCCGAACCCGTCTCTCCATGCTGGAGATGGTGTACGCCAAGGCGGAGCCCCACCTGGCCGCCTACTACGACCGGGTCCTGGTGCCACAGGAGCTCCATGGTCTGGGTCATCAACTGCGCAGCCAGCTGGAGCAGGACATCCGTACCGTGCTGCAACTGACCCAGGAGCAGACTCTGATGGAGCACACCCCCTGGAATCGGGAGTCCGTTGAACTGCGCCACCCCTACATCGACCCCCTTAACTTCCTGCAGGCGGAGCTGCTGCGCCGCTGTCGAGGCAAGGAGGAGGAGCTGGACGACATCAAACAGGCGCTGATGGTCACCATCGCCGGCATCGCCGCCGGTATGCGCAATACCGGGTAACGAAACAAGCGGGCTGCGGCCCGCTTTTTTATGGGAGAGAGTCATGAGGCATTTGCGATACGTCCCGGCCGTGGGGCTGGCCCTGGCCCTGGCCGGCTGTGCCACCAGCTATACCCTCAATGAGCGGGAGGTGGAGGGGTATCTCCAGGAGAAACTCACCATAGAGGAGCGCCACTCCCCCATCCCGGCACTGGATACCGAAATCAACCTCAACCGCATCGATGTGGAGATTGGGCGCCACGATCAGCAGCAGATTCGGGTGACGACCCTGTCGGAGTTTGTCATCCGTACACCGCTGCTGCCATTGAGGGCCTCCCTGACCGCAACTCTGGCCGCCACCCCCTGGTACCGGCCGGAAGATCGGGGGATCTACCTGAAGGATCTGACTCTGGTGGAGGTGAAAGCCTATCCAGATGACCTGACTCTGCCCCTGGAGCGCTTAGGTAAGGAGAGCCTGGCAGCCGTGAAACTGTTCCTGGCCAACCAGCCGATCTACACCCTGGATGAGAGTGACTGGGCCCAGGATCTGCTGGGCCGCTTTGGCCGGGAGATCACCATAGAACCCGGCATCATTCGCTTCCACCTGGAGGGTGGCACCAACTAGGAGTGGCGGGCTTCGACCCGTGTGAGGAATGGGTAGTCGGCGATGGGGTCGAGCCCCAGAAGGTGGCGTCTGAGCATATCCAGGGCTACCGCGGATGACAGCTTACGCACCAGGGTACGGGAGCGGTTTCCACCACTGCCAAACGCCAGGGTCTGGCTCCAATGGCCCTGATCGCTGCAGACACAGAAACAGACAGTACCCACAGGTTTCTCCTCTGTGCCCCCGTCTGGGCCAGCGATGCCACTGATGCTGATCCCAAAGTCGCTGCCAAGCGCCCGGCGGGCCCCCTGAGCCATCTCCACCACCGTCTCCAGAGACACCGCCCCGAACTGGTCGAGGGTCTGCGTCTTCACGCCACACTGTGAGCGCTTGGCACTGTTGCTGTAGGTCACCAGAGAGCCCAGCAGATAGGCTGAGCTTCCCGCCAGAGTCACCAGCTGATCCGCCACCATGCCCCCGGTGCAGGATTCGGCCAGGGCCAGGGTCTCACCCCGCTCAACCATCAGCCGATGGACGATCTCCCCCATGTTCTTCTGATTCTCCCCCACCAGGGAGTCCCCCAGAGTCGCCTTCACCTGAGAAAGATACGCCTGCCACTGCGGCTCATCTACCCGCGCCCGGTGGAACAGCTTCACCTCGATATGAGGCATGGAGGCGCGATAGCCAATGGTCACGCCATCGGGGCAGGCCATGGGGATATCGTCAATGTCGTTGGCCATGGCAGATTCTGCCTGCCCCAGGGTCAGCAGTTTATGCACACTGACCGTGCCCCCATTTAGGGGGTCCAGATCGACCAGGAAAGGCAGCAACTGCTCCTTAATCATGCGGAACAGCTCGTGGGGAACCCCAGGGGTGAAGAACAGCCAGGCGCCGTCCAACTTCACTCTGAAGCCGCAGGCGGTGCCCACCGGGTTATCCACCACCACCGCAGAGGCGGGCAGCATCGCCTGCTTCAGATTGCTTGAGGTCATGGTGCGGCCCCGGGCAGCAAACATCTGCTCCATCACCGTGCGCCACTGATCGAACATCACCAGAGGTTCTCCCAGGGCCTGGGCCGCGGCGGCGGCACTCAAATCATCGCTGGTTGGCCCCAGGCCACCGTTGACGATCACCAGATCCGCCCGGGCAGCGCTCTCTCTGAACGCCCCCACCAGGTCATCGAGCCTGTCGCCGACCGTCGTTTTACGGCTGAGTTCATAGCCACTCTCCATCAGGGTGTTGGCCACCCAGGCAGCATTGGTATCAACAATTTGGCCGGACAGCACCTCTTCACCGGTGCAGATCATCTCAATCTTCATAGGCTCCTCCTTGTGAGACTCACACTAGAGCAGCCACAGGGGGATGGCAATAGACTGGCTGTGAATCAGAAAGATAGGTGCGTAAAAACCAAAAAAGCCCCGATCTTTCGGTGTGTGCTTTATCTGGTGCTAATACCCAGAGTCGAACTGGGGACCTCACCCTTACCAAGGGTGCGCTCTACCAACTGAGCTATATCAGCACGCTGTATTTGGTGCCTGACGCAAGAGCCTGATTGGCGCTCTCACATCAAGGAATTGGTGCCTGACGATGACCTACTCTCACATGGGAACTCCCACACTACCATCGGCGCTACTGTGTTTCACTGCTGAGTTCGGCATGGGATCAGGTGGGACCACAGCGCTATGGTCGTCAGACGAATTTGGATGACCTCCAAGGATGGAGGAAATGTCTGGATTTGTATGGAACAAATCAGACCAATTCGCACAAGCTGTTTCTCGTTTGCATTTTCGCAAGCGCTTTCTATATCTGGGACTTCAAAACCCATTGGGTGTTGTATGGTTAAGCC
>NZ_AUGL01000015.1 GCF_000422645.1 Ferrimonas futtsuensis DSM 18154 | reverse complement strand
CTGGGATGAGCTTTACCTGGTAACCAGCCTGCTGAAGCCGCCTTCCCCAATAGTGAGAACGAGCACAAGACTCCATGGCCACCAGCGTACCCGTTGGAAATTCAAGGAGTGTGTGAAGCAGCTTTTCTCTTTTGATCTTGCGGTTCCAAAGGATGGAGCCATCCTCCAGCAGAACGCAAACCTGAAAAACACTCTTGGCTAAATCAATTCCAATGGCTTTAATAGACATGATGGACGCTCCTCTCTGAATTATGTTGTGCAACTTAATTCTGGCGCATTTGACGCCGTATCGTAGGGGGGCGTCCATCACATCACTGGATACCGGCGTTCGCCGGCATGACCGTGCCGGGTGAGGGCGCCTCGGCTTTAAGGAGACGTTGAGTCTCAGGAGAGTTCTATCATCCCAGTAAAAGGCTGTCCGAGCCATTGAGAGAGTCTCAGGAAGCTGATGGTCATGATGAGTGGTCTTAAGGGCTTCAGGGCTTGGTGAAGGTGCTGGAGCCAAAGGAGGGCACAGGGTAGAATGCGCTTCTTGATTGTAGAGAGGTGAGTATGTCCGAACTGTTGGGATTGACCCACGAAGAGCAACAGCAGGCGGTTGAACGTATTCAAGCATTGACCGCAGAGGGGCTGTCCATGGCCGAGGCCATTCAACGGGTGGTCACAGAACTGCAGCAAGAGCGGGGCGCGTCGGAGTAGCGCTTTCCGGCCTAGCATAAAAAAGCCCAACCAGTTTTAGGTTGGGCTTTGCTTTTTGGGTCTAACATCTCAGCCGCGTATGCGGACTAATCCTAACTGATGATAAGGATTAGCCACCGCAGCCATAAGGGCTTCTGGAGTTGGTGTACTTAACATCTTTCGCCCTGTTGTAGTCCATCGGATTCAGGTTGCCCTGCTCCTTGATGAACTGGTAAAGCATGTCAGCATCGACAAAGCCGGTGTTCCGAGCCTGCTTGAGCTTAGGATACTTGTTACCGCCCGAAGCATTGTAGCTGGGGAGGGTAAACCTGTAGGTGTCAGCCAGGCTGAAGGGCTTGCCACCAATAGACTTGATATCCACCTCTTTGGCGACACAGTCAACGGTCATCTTGATGCCACTGAAGTGGGGAAAGCCGCCGGAGCCTCGTGTCTTGGTGGCCACCTTGGACAGATACTTCTTCAACTCAGTACCGTTCATCTCGGTCACAGTCACGCTATTGGCAAAAGGCTGTACCTTGAGCACATCGCGATAGCGGATAGGGCCTTTTTCGATGGTGGTACGAATGCCGCCGGAGTTCATGATGCCGAAGTCGGCTGGCACGGGAAGCTGAGTCTGAGCGTGGGCAATCATGATCCCCAGAGGAGTTGCCTGATAACGCACAACTCTGCGCTTGCCTATGAAGTCCTCCTCAGCGACACCAATCTTCTCCTTCAGCTTTAACTGACCTTTGTTCTGGTAAGGGCGCAGCAGCTCAAGGGTTTCCGGGTCTCTGGGGGTCAGCATCTGGAACGGATACATGGAGCCGAACTTGGTTTCTGTGTTGACCGGAACCAACTGGTAGTTTGCCAGATGAAGTTCACCGCCATAGTACTCGAAATCGGCGCGGCCTACGTACTTGCCCCATTCGTAGGCCTGCATGATCCAGGTGCCATTTTTGCGGTCGGGCTTGCACGCTTCATCACGACCATAGTCTTCAACGTACTCACCGGTATCCCCCTCCATGCACACAGGCAGTTGGGAGTGACCACCAATGATCGCCTGAACCTGGCCGGGTTCAAGACTTTGAGTCAGAGCGACATCACCCGGCGCGTTACTGCCGTGGTCGCCATTTTCATAATGACCCATGTGAGTGAGGCCGAACACCAGATCTGGATGGTGCTGCTCTTCGAGCTGTGCCAGGACTTTCTTCATCTCTGCCTGGGGAGAGGTGAATTTCAGGTCCTGCACGTACTCAGGGTTGCCAATTTCGGCGGTCTGCTCTGTGGTCAGGCCCACAACAGCCAGTTTCAGGCCCTGGACCTCAAACAGCTTGTAGGGCTCGAAGTAGAGCTGCCACTCACCGTCAACCTGGCGATAGATGTTGGCCGACAACCAGGGGAACTGCGACCAGTCTCGCTGTTTGTCTACAACGGTGGTCGGGTTGTCGAACTCATGGTTACCCACGGCCATGGCGTCATAACCGAGATGGTTCATGCCGATAAAGTCGGGCTCAGCATCCTGGAGATCAGACTCAGGGACGCCGGTGTTGATGTCGCCACCGGAGAGCAGCAGTACCTGCCCGCCGTAATCGGCGACCTCTTTACGGATCTCGTCGATGACGGTTTTCCGCGCCGCCATGCCGTATTCACCTCGTTTGCTGTGCCAGAAACGCCCGTGGTGGTCATTGGTATGGAGCAGGGTGAAACGCTTACAGTCATCGCCGGCGGCTATGCAGGCGGCTGATGCGGTCACCTTGGGGGCCTCTTCCACCTTCTTCTTACCACAGCCGCTAAGCGCTAACGCAAGAGCGATGGCTGAGCCGGTGAGAAGCAGGGTAGAAGGACGGAGTGAACGATTCATGATAATCCTTCGCTTTGATGTACAGCGTCGCTTTGACCTTGGGCCAGAGCTCCCATCAGAAGGGGAGTCGGGTGTCCGGATTGAGAGGGAAAGCAACGCTTGTTCAATTAAAAAAAGCAGCACCCAGAGTGCTCTCGGTGCTGCTTTTCATCAGCTCAACTGATTAGGACTTGCGACGACGCAGCCACA
This sequence comes from Ferrimonas futtsuensis DSM 18154, assembly GCF_000422645.1. Classification (GTDB taxonomy): domain Bacteria; phylum Pseudomonadota; class Gammaproteobacteria; order Enterobacterales; family Shewanellaceae; genus Ferrimonas; species Ferrimonas futtsuensis. The sequence continues at coordinate 138,266 of NZ_AUGL01000015.1, read as the reverse complement.
TCAGGGGCAGCAGCAGGGTCATCAGACCGCCGAAGCTACCGGCGCCATCGGGCTCTCGCCAGCCAGACTCTTCGGTGTTCTGAACGTCGATGCTAACAGTGGTCTTGTAGCTTTCATCGTCGTTGCTGGCAGTCAGCTCGAACACCAGAGCCTGGTTGATGTCTACCTGAGGAGAGGTCACATCAAGTTTCAGGCCGTTGGCAGTGAACTCGGCAGTGGCACCGGACACCTGCTTCCAGCTGTAGGTCAGACCCTCAGGGGCGTCGGCTACAGTGGCAGTGATGCTGGTGCTGTCACCTTCGGTCAGCTTGGTGTTGCCGTCGAAGGTGATGTCCAGAGTCAGGGGTACGTTGGTCACTGGCAGGTTAACTTCTTCGGAAGTTTCCAGAGTCCCGTCGCTGATGGTCAGAACGAACTTCAGAGTGGTGTCAGCCTTAACCTCAGGTGCGGTCAGAGACAGTACCGCCTCGTTACCCACAACGGTCTTCTCTTCACCGGAAACCTGCTCCCACTTGAAGGTCAGGGTCTTGCCCTCACCGGCAGTGATGGCAGAGGCATCCAGGGTGTAGGCAGAACCTTCGGTCACGCTCTCGGGAGCGGTGATTTCACCCTCTACCACCAGAGCTGGGGTGCCGTCGCCACAGGCCGCGCCGTAGACCTCTTTCACCAACTCAGGACGGTCGATAAAGGGGTTACGGTTGCCCTGATACTTGTAGACCTCGTCGTTGCGGTTCTGCTCGTAGGCATCAACTGGATCCAAGTTGTTCCACGCGTACAGAGTGCAAAGCGTACCGATCAGCGGTTGATCGTCCTCGTCTGTGGTGGTCAGGCGATCCACAGCCACAAGGTCAGGCATGCCAGTGGTGCCAGTATCGGTCCCTTGGTATCGGGTATCCATATACATGATCATACGGGCCACATCACCTTTCACCTCATCGCGAGGTTCCCAGCAGTCGATGGTGGTATCCAGGTAGTTGCCTGTGCCCTGACCATTGAAATCGACCTCTGTGCCGGAATCACTGCACTCACCGAAGTCGTTGTTGCTGCGCTTGGTGTTGATGCCAGGATCTGCAGGACGCAGGTGGTGGGCGTCGGTGTAACCCCACTGAGACTCGCTTGGGAAGCCGTGGCTCTTGGCCCAAACGTGCTCACGGTTCCACTTGCCAGCGCCACTGCCACTGGTCTGGTTGTCGTGCTTGGAGATGGAGGCGCCGGTATAGATCTCGATAACGTTCTTGTCGTTGCTGGGATCCTGATCAGCGTAGGTCAGTGCAGTCCAAACTTGCTTGTAGGTCAGCTGCTTATGGTCAGTTGCAATGATGCTGGACAGGACGTTTTTAAGCTCTTCAGGAGTCTTAAACTCGCCATTCAGCGCGTTGGAGTAGTACTCGTCTGCGTTGAAAGTCTTAGGGTCGGCAACCGGAGTCAGGGTTTCGCAGCCAGTGCATGGATCTGTTGGCTCTGGGTCAACGGGCTCGGAGCCGCAAGCGGTTTCGCCAGCGCAGCCCAGGCCATCCGCGGTGTCCTGATCGAAGACCAGCCACTGGTTGTCGGCGCCGGGGAAGTCAGCTTCGGCGACAGTATCGCCCTTAGTCACGCTGGCCTTGCGGCGCAGAGTCTTGTTGGCGGTGGAGAAGTCGGCGTTGTTTGAATCTGTCCAGGCGGAACCTGGGTCTTCACCACGTTTCCCGAAACGATCGATGACCACGTCGTCTTTGGTCAGGACCAAAGCATCGTCACCGTTGAAGTAGGTTACAGTTGATTCGGTACCTACTTTAAACTGATCCGCGGCGCTGGCGTTGTGGAATACAATGCTCTTGCCTGGATCCAGGATGCCGGTCAGAGTTTCGGTGTTACCGGGATCGGTGCTGCCGTTGCCAAACAGCGTCAGCTTGTAGACGTTGGCATCCAGGTTGATGGCGGTGCCACCCACGTTGGAAATCTCAACGGCTTTGTTGCTGCTGCTGCCTTCAACGTATTCGGTGATCAGCAGTACACCTGGAGTAGCTTCAGAACTGCACGCTGCTTCGCCTGCACAGCCGAGGCCGTCAGAGGTATCTTGGTCGAGAACAACCCATTGGTCACCAGAACCGGGGAAGTCAGCGTCGGCCACTTTGTAGCCTTCAGTAATACTGGCTTTGCGGCGCAGGGTTTTGTTGGCTGTTGAGAAATCGGCATTATTAGGATCGCTCCAGGCGGAGCCTGGATCTTCACCCAGTTTGCCAATGCGGTCGATCACAGCATCATCCTTGGTCAGGACAATGGTGTCGTCTCCGTTGAACCAGGTAATCTCGGATGCGGTGCCTACCTTAAAGGCATCGGCAGCACTGGAGTTGTGATAGACAATGCTCTTGCCGGCGTCCAGAGTGCCTGACAGGGTTTCAGTCTTTCCTACCTCAGTTTTTCCGTTGAAGTAGAGGTTTAGCTTGTAGACATTAGCGTCCAGATTGATGGTGCTGTTGCCTACGTTGGAGATTTCCAGCGCTTTGTTGCTGCTGCTGCCTTCAACGTATTCGGTGATGACCAGATTAGCGTTTGCGGCTGTGGACAGGGTGCCCAGAACCAAAGCAGTAGCCGCAGCAACTGCATTCATTTTAATCGTCATAGTCTTATCTCTCTAAATTCCATGACCTGAAGCGCCTGCCTTGGGACAGGCGCTTCGAAGTGGAGATCAACTCTTATTTGCGAAGACGGCGGCGCAGAGCGGCCAGACCGAACAGGGACAGCATGCTGATGAAGCCGGTGCTGCCACCGGAACCGTCGCCTTCCTCTTCAACGATGTCCGCAACCAGGGAGTCACGGCTGGTGATGTCGATCTTCAGGGTCTGGCTGGAGCCAGCGACCACTTTGCCGTCGCGCTCCAGAGCTACGGTGGCGTTGTAGCGAGCGGATGGGGCACCGAAGACTTCGAAGGTCACCAGAGCCTGACCATCTTCAGTCAGCACCACGTTTGGCTCTACCAGCTGGCGCAGGTCCAGGTTGGCTTCGTCGTCGGCAGGGCTCAGCTTGATGGTGGCTACGTCGCCTTTCAGAGCGTCAGCGGCAACAGGAACCTGGTAAGGCACCTTGGCCAGCTTTCTCAGCTTGGGCAGAACCAGGGCGTGACCTGGGTCGGCTTCACCGGGCATGTAGCTCAGAGTGATCAGCGCAGGATCGTGGTCAGAAGAGCGATAGATGTCGTCTTTGTAGAACTTGTGCGCACCGTTACCGTCGATGGTTCCCTTGTACTGGTTTTTGTAGTCGTACAGGTTGGATTCGGCGGCATTGATGTGCCAGTCGGTCGCATCGATCACGCGATCTTCCAGAGAGGGGGAGATCAGGATGTGGTCGAGGGAACCCACTTCATCGTTGAAGGAGAAGCTCCAGGGAGTCTTGTCTTTCTTCTCGAAGTACTTGCCAACAATATCAACATAACCATAGGTTTTGGTGATGGTCGCAGGGGCGCCGCTCTCATTGAACTGAGGCTTTGTGCCTACGAAGGTGTGGCTGGCAGTTACCAGAGTCTTGTTGCGTGGGTTTTCGGTCAGAACCAGCAGTGGATCTTCCTTACCGTAGGCGTTCAGGTCACCCAGGATGATCTTGTCACCGGGAACCTCTTCCATCTCTTCACCCAGGTGTACGGCGCCGGCTACACGGAACTCGGAGCAGGAGCCCTGACGATCCAGGTCTGGAGCTTCACGGTTGTTCCACTCGGTGGCGTCACCGAACTCAACACCTTGCCAGTCTTCAAAGCAGGTAGAGCCCTTGGACTTGAGGTGGTTAACAGCCAGGGTCAGGCGCTTACCAGTCTGGTTAACCACAAAGGTTACGATCAGGGCATCACGGTGATAGTTCTGGCCGTTCTCCAGAATCTCATCGTACTGGTCCTTAATCACTTCGCCGTTGTCGTTAACGATGGTGGGTGCTTTCTGCTGAGGCATGGGCAGTACGCGGGTACGCTCAATGCTCATCTTGCTGGGGCGGTACATGATACCGGTGGCGATGGCGTCTGCACCAATGGCGTCCAGTTCGTCCAGAATCTGGTTGCCGTTGTGGTCGAAGCCTACGAACACGTAGCGGTTTTCAGTGGAGGTAGGACCGTTGTAGTCACGGGCACGCTCATCCACATACTTGATGTTGACCTGGTTGACCATCTCGGCGATGGCGCTGTTTTCGCCAAAGCCGTTGTTTTCCATCTCCATAAGGGCCAGTACATCGGCATCCAGAGAGCGGATAGCTTCAACAAGCTTGGTACGTTGATGGACAAACTCATCGTAGGTCTCGGCGCCGCGGCTCTGACCAAAGTTGTTGTTGTCGCCGCCAAATGGGGAGTTGAAGAAGTTAAACAGGTTCTGACTGGCCACGCGGATAGCGAAGTGATCCTTCTCAACCTCTTGACCCAGAGCAGGGCTCTCGGTACGGGGCAGGTTGTGGATGAAGTTGTCGCTGGTCAGCTGGTTGGTTACGGTCAGGCTGTAGTCCTGCTCATACTCGCCGGTGGCGTTGTCCAGAGCGGTCTTGTACTGGCTGATCACACCCTCCATGCCGATAACACTGTCATCGATGCGGATGTAGTTGGCGTGAGGGTCACTGTTGAAGCCAGCATAGTAGGACAGCTCGTTGTTGCGGGCCACCTCGGCACTTTCGATAACCAGACGGAAGTCATCGTTTTCCGCTGCTGCAGCTTTGGACTCAGGGCTGCCGGCAACATACAGGTGATTGGGCTGTACGTTAGGACGGGTGTAGGCCGCAACCATGTTGTTACGTCCGTGAGGAGAGGGCAGGTAGTTGTAGCTGAAGCTGCGTGAAATACGCATGTCCTGGTACCCATCGGTGTTGGGATCCAAGTCTTCAGTCAACTTAACCAGCATACCTTCGTAGCGTTCCAGGGTCTTATCGAAGGAACCGTTGTCCTCTGGCAGAACCACAATGTCTGTGACGCTGGTTGGGGTGATGTTGGTATCCGTCACGTTCCAGCTGAACGAGGTATCGGCAGTCAGCTGAGTCTGGCCATCAAACTCAGTGACTTCACTGCCCATACAGATGGTCTGGCCAACCTGCAAATCTTTCGCTGCGCCGCTCTTAACGAAGATACCGTCCGAAGTCATAGGATCGTTATCGTTGTTGGAGGAGAGGTCGCGCAGGTAGAAGCCGGTTTCAGGTACAGAGACCTTAGCGGTGATAACACCCTCTACGGCAACCTTCTCGCCGGCATAGGGAGAAACGAAACCTGTGCCCTGGATGGCGCCGATGGAGGTCAGCTCACTCTTGTCAGAAGGACAGGTGAAGATGTCCATGATGTCTTCGGCATCAGCGGCAGGCAGGTTGGGTTGGCCCAGAGTGTCGAGCCGCATGGGCATGATGTTCTGCCACAGGGAGGCATCATAGGTTGCAGCTTGGGCAGGAGCGCTGCCATCGGCGGCCAGCTTACGGCGCAGAGTGGTGTTAGGTGCCCACTTGCTGTTGTCGTCCTTCAGGCCAACACGATCGATAACGACATCACCATTTTTCAGGAAGAAGCCATCATCGCTGTTCAGGTACAGGTTATTGTACTTGTGGCTGCTGTCGTAGGTGGAAACCACCACGGTGGCGCCTTTGGCAGCAATAGTGTTTTGGAAGTCGTCAGTAGAACGGCTGTTGACGATTACCAGAGAGGCGCCCGGGGCCAGAGTCTGGCCAGTCAGCAGAGGCTTGGCCTCAGCGTTCAGCAGTTCGTTGTCATACTTGCCGCTGGAGCGCTGGTAGGCAGCGACATCATCGGTAAAGGTAAAGGAGTCGGTGGCGTGGGTGTTGGTGATCTCAACAGCGCCCACACTGCCATCGGCACTTTGGGTCATTTCGGTGATCAGCAGGTCTTGAACGCCAGCGTTTGCAGCCATGCTGATGGTGCTGGCAATGGCCAGCGAGAGGATACTTTTCTTCATAGCAAACTCTATAAAATTTTTGGATTCGAACTAGGACTAGAAGTACATGCGCGCGTAGGCGTAGCCAGCTTCAGGCGCTTCACCGAAACGGCCTTCCAGAGACAGGACGATGTCTTTGGCCGGACGGTAGTTGAAGCCGATGCTGCCCCAGCGGCGGTCTTTGCCGTACTCGGGTGGTTGCTCGCTGTAGTCGAAGTTCGGGCCAATCAGATCCCAGCCTTCGTACTCCTCGTGGTTGGCAGAGGCGATAACTTCCCATCTGTCACTGAGGTCGTACTTGGAGGTCAGGGTCAGGCCGTAGTTGCGGAAGGTTTCATAACCCAGGTAAACGTCACCGCTCTTGCGGGTCGCCAGGTCTTCATCTTCCAGGAAGCCGTTGAAGCCCAGGGCCAGTTTCGGCATGACCTGCAGGCGTACGCCCAGGCCAACCTGCTGTTGCTCACCGTACTTGGAGATGCCGTCGGAGCCGCCACGGGCTTCCAGGCCTACCACTACGGACAGGAAGTCGGACATCCAGCCGAAGTAGCCGTTAACGATGTCACCCTGGAGGGCGCCGCTCTTGTGCTCACCCTCGTAGGTGTAGGAAGCGCCGAAGATCAGGTGATCGAACTCAGCTTGGTACTTAACGGTGTTTTCCTGGTCGCCCGCTTCGCCGGTCTCAACGGATTTGTTGAAGGTGAAGTCGCCGAAGTGGTCGTAGTCGTCGAACGCGGTGTCGGTCAGACCGACTTCGATCCACTGCTGGTCGGTGAAGGCGTAGCCGATGTACATCTTGTCGATGGCCAGTTCAAATTCGCCATCGCCGCCCAGCCAGTTGCGGCGCTGGTAGTCGAGCTCGAGGCGGTAGGTAAATTGCTTGCGTTGACCCGTTACGCCCATAGTGGCGAAGCTGTCATCGACATAGCCTTTGGTGTCGTAAAACTCGTCGTGGTTGTAGTCTGGATTGGTGTCAATGTGACCCCCAACGCCTACCTCGCCGTAGAAGCGCAGATAGTCTCCATCGCCATTTTGATCCAAGGTCACAGCGTTAACTGCACCTGCGCCGAAAAGGGCGGCCAAGGCGATTGCAACGGTTGATTTCTTTAACATTGCGTTTACTTCCGATCAGTAATCCATCAACCCTTTTTAAGGGCTGAACTCAGGGTTAAAAATGTTTTTCAGTAGAGCTTGAGTTACATGATGTTCAAGTAGGAGGGGGGGAATTAGGCAGCGAAATCGCTTTCATCTTTGGAATGTAATTCATCAGTTAGACCCATTTTTTATTTTAAATTGCGCCCCAACTTTAACGTATTCCTGTGTGGATTTTGTTGCTAAATTACGCCAAAAGTGATCTTGATCACATTGGTGAAATATCTATTCACTTCTCATCTCAAATAATGCGGAATTATGCACAAATAATCATGGTTTAGCGAAAATAATTAGCTTCATTCTAACCGAAAATCTGTCGAATTACGTATATAAAATGCCCATATTTATTAGGGGTTAACGATATTAGCTCAAATGCAAAAAGTGAATTACAGTACCGGAATTTCAGATACGAATATCCCTCGTACCTAATATTGAGTCTGTGCGATTTTTGAACGCTCAAAGGTGGCAAAAAAGCGCCCATTCACAGATGAATGTTTCGTTTTTCTTATTTGTCTCGATTTTTGTACTGTTGTGTCGAGTGGGTCGTTGGTAGGTAAGAAGAAGAATATTTTGCCGCTTTATGGTTGCCCTAAGCTGATCTACTATTAGTCGCATCAATAATCGGCATGCGTATTGTCGGATAACCTTAATTCAGGAGCAGTAGATGGCGAAGCTCACCGTTCTGGGTAGCATCAATGTGGATCACCTGTTGCAAGTGACCGAGTTCCCACGCCCTGGTCAGACCTTAGAGGCAGACAACTATCAGACTGTGCCGGGTGGCAAGGGGGCCAACCAGGCCGTCGCGGCCGCCCGCCTGGGGGCTCAGGTAAGTATGGTGGGTTGCATCGGCGCTGATCCTATTGGCGAACAGATGAAGCTGGGGTTTGCCCAGGACGGCATGGACACCAGGGCCATAGACAAGGTGTCAGGTGAAGCGACCGGTATGGCGATGATCTATGTGAATGCCCAGGGCGAGAACAACATCGGTATCTGGCCGGGCGCCAATGGGGCGCTCTCGGTGGAGCGAGTGAGATCTCATCAGGGGATGATTGAGGGGGCCGATCTGTTGCTGATCCAGCTGGAGACGCCATTAGATAGCCTGGTGGAAGCGGCGCGTCTGGCCAAGGCCGCAGGCACCAAGGTGGTGCTCAATCCGGCCCCGGCCAAGGCGTTGCCGGATACTCTGCTGACCAACGTTGACATCATTACCCCCAATGAAACGGAGGTGGAGCAACTCACCGGCATTGCCGTAGAGAATGATGAATCCGCGGCTGCGGCGGCACAGTGCCTCCACGACAAGTTTGGTATCGAGATGGTGATCATCACTCTGGGTAAGCGGGGTGTATGGTTAAGCCACCAGGGACGCCAGCATCGGGTGCCTGGATTTGAGGTGGATGTCGTGGATACCACGGCGGCAGGGGACACTTTTAATGGCGGCTTTGTGACCGCACTGCTTGAGGGGCAATCGGTCGATGATGCCTTGCGGTTTGGTCAGGCGGCTGCCGCACTGTCGGTGACCCGCCTGGGTGCGCAAAGCTCCATTCCCAGCAGAGAGGAGACTCAGGCACTGATTGCCAGCCAGGGATAATCCGGCCTGCAGAGATGAAAGAGGGACGCCATGGCGTCCCTCTCTATTTGAGCCGGTTCCTCAGAGAGCGAAGACGACCTTCTCACTCTTTAGCGCTCTGGCATTGGCCCAGACCAGCAATAGGGTTAGCGCCAGAGTGGTCAGTGTGCTGACGGCAAGCTCCGCTGCGGGCACAGCCTGGCCTTTGATCATCTCGGTGATCGCCAGCTGTTGCCCGGAGATGGGCAACCACTTCAGTACATCCCCGAACAGTTCAAACGTGGGCAGCATGATCAGTGCCATAGGAATGAACAGCAGCAGGGTCAGATAGGACTGAGCCTCTTTGAATGACTTGGCAAAGAAGGAGAAGAACAGCTGGGCTGTGGCAGCAAACAGGGCGATGGGCAGACAGATGATGATGATCAGACCAGCAATGGCAGGGGTGAACTTCAGGCTGAAGCCCAACTCATGCCAGGGAACTTGGGCAAAGACCAATACCGACACCACCATGGTCAGCAGCAACCCGAACAGGGCAAAGCAGGTGACGGCCAGCCCTTTAGCCAGAACGATTTCCAGAGTGGAGACTGGCTGACACAGCAGCAGGGCCAGAGAGTTGCGCTCTCTCTCTCCCGCACTGGTGTCGATGGCCACGTTCATGCCGGAAATAAACAGCGACAGCAGAATAGAGAGCAGCACCGCGCCCATGATCAGGCTGGCCTTGGATTCATTGGTCGCCTTGTCATGAAACACCAGCTCCACAGGGGCAATGACCTTGGGGTTGATGCCTCGGGCCACCAACCTCAGTGCGGCCATCTCGCTGGAATAGGCGTGAATCACCTGTTTAATTTGTCCCAGAGGCTGGGTGAGCTCCTTGCGAGAGCCATCGGCGGTCAGGATCACCTCGGCAGGCTCGCCACGGCTCATCTGCGCCGCATAGCCTGGCGGAATGGTCAGGGTGATGGCCAGAGGATCCTGACGCTCTTCCACAATGCCCACCGCACCCAGGAAGCGCACCAGATCCGGGGCATGTTCCGCACCTTCGATGCTGATGGGAATATCCTGCTTCTCCGAGATGTCGCTGATGGTGATCATAAAGATTCCGGCAAACACCAAGGGGGTGGTCAGTGCGTAGGACATGGCCGCCATCACCGAGCGGCGATCGCGAATGCCGTCTTTCAGCTCCTTGATGAGGATGGTGAGAATGCGTGAGATCATGCGGCTATCCCCTCATCTGTGCCGATCAGTTGGATAAAGGCCTCTTCCAGAGAGCTTTGCCCGGTCAGTCGACACAACTCCTCAGGACTGCCCTGGGCCACCAGTTTGCCTTTGGCGATGACAATCACCTGGTCGCAGAGGGCGGCGACCTCCTGCATGACGTGGCTGGAAAAAAGCACGCAGTGGCCCTGATCTCGCAGATCGCTGAGGGTCTGGCGCAGGATGCGGGTGCTCATCACATCCAGGCCCCGTGAGGGTTCATCCAGAATGATGTTGTTGGGCCTATGGACTATGGCCTGGGCCAGGGCGGTTTTCATTCTTTGCCCCTGGGAGAAACCCTTGCAGCGCCGGTCGGCGATCTCCTGCATGTGCATCTTCACCAGCACCTCTTCTGTGGCTTGGGCAGCCTCGGCTTTGGACATGCCGTTCATGGTGGCGAAGTAGTGAATGTACTCTCTGGGCGTCAGGCGCTCATAGAGACCGAAAGGATCGGGAAACAGACCCAGTTGTCGCTTGCTCTCCAGCATCTGGTTCTGCACATCCAGGCCGTTGACCAGTGCCCGGCCTTCGTCCGCCTTAAGCAGGCCGAACAGGGTGCGCAGTGCCGTGGTCTTGCCGGCGCCATTGGGTCCCAGAAGACCGGTGATCTGGCCGTCTTCAGCCTTAAAGCTGAGCCCGTTCAGCGCCTGGACATCTCCGATGCGCTTTTTCAAATCTTGTACTTCGATCATTTCGACCTCGTCACCGGCTCGACGCCGTTGGCATTGAGATAAAAGGCCCTGCGGGTGTCCATCTGCAGACAGTCAGTGTCCAGGTTCTCCAGCGAGCCAGAGTCGATGAAGGCCCGGATGATTCTTGGGGCGCAGCTCTGAAAGGCCACGCCATGGGTGGCGTAGGGCGCGATGAGGTGCAGGCTGTTGCTCAGGCCTGCCTGTGCCTTGATGCCCCAGGAGGGTGGGGTGGCCGGATCCTTTTCTCCTGAGAGCAGCAGTGTCGGGATCTCACTGGTTAAAGGCGTGCCAAACTCAGCGGCCGCTGCCGGCATCTGCCACAGCTCGCAGGCGGCGGAGAACAGGTTGACCATGTTCCTGCCGGTCAAAGAGGCGCTGGAGAGTCGCTGGGCCTCATCGTCTGTTAGCCTGGGGTGATCCTCGGCGCAGATCACCGACAGATGCATCCCCAGAGCGATGCCAAACCCATCCTCTTCTGAGGTCATCTGCATCCCAAGCAGAGGCTTGAAGTTGTCACGCCACGCCTGATCAATGGTGTAAGGGACCAGGGCCCGGCTGGAGGGGGAGTAGAGAGCCATACGCATTGCGCTCTGCAGCTTGGTCGGGGTCACCAGGAAGGTGGCCGGGGCGGCACTGAGCGGGTCGGTGACCTGCAGTTCAACCGGCTTTTCCGCCAGTCTGCTCAGCACGGAATCCAGTTTCTGTTCGAGGTCACCGAACTGCTGATGGCAGTGAGGATCCTGACGGCAGTCGTTGAACAGCTGAACGCTGGCCCTGGCCACCGCATCGGCGATGGTGACCACTGGCTGGTCCATGGGCACGACTCCGTCCAGGGTAACGGTTCCAACCGCCTCTGGATGGTGGCGCATGTAGAGCTGGGCCATGCGGCTGCCATAGGAGATGCCATAGAGGTGCCAGCGGCTAATTCCCAGATGCTGGCGTATCTCTTCGAAGTCGTTAAGGGCGGTGAGGCTGTCATAGTGGCGCACATCGGCCTCGATGGAGCTCAGGCACTGATTGAGCAACTGCTGGTAGTCGAGGGTTTCATCGTTGGTAGAGAGGGGACTGTCAAACAGGTGTGTGTCGCAGTTGAGCAGGTTTGAGCGCCCGGTACCCCGCTGGTCGATGAGAATCAGATCGCGCTTCTGACGGATTCGGCTGAATACCTTCTCAAACAGTGCCGCGTCGTTGAGGGCTGATTGGCCGGGGCCTCCGGTAATGGCCAGCAGAGGTGCCATGTCAGGGACCTGCTTAATGGCCGGGATGCGGGCAAAGTGCACCTCAATCTGATGACCGTTTGGCTGGGTGTAGTCTTCGGGCAGGGACAGGCTGCCGCACTCTACCTGTTCGTTCATTCCGTCCAGATAGCATGGGCTCAGGGCGGCAGGCTGGGCCTGAACCAATCCGGCAATGAGCGGGGCCGCTGCCAGCAACAGGGCTCGGCAACGGACTGGGGAGAAGATCATCAAAGATTCCTTGAAAGTTTGCAGTCCAATCACGGGTGGATGTTGGGGAAAAGTTAAAGTAATGAGGCTGGCCAGGTAAGTCAAACTCCATGAAGGCGCATAATGTAATGAACTGTTTTGATTAAATAATATTCCTGAACTTTCCGACCAATATTGACAGGTGCGGCAGATTGTCGCACTTGGTCACTCTTGACTTGATGGCGCGTTGGCAGAGGGTAACAATGGCTTCAGGTGGTGACACGTCAGGTAAGGCACCACCCTCCTGCAACAAGGATATTCTCTGTGTTGGCCGGCCATCAGCGATGGGCCGGCTTTTTTTGTAGCTTACGTTGCAGGGTCCGGCGGTGCATACCCAGGGCTCGGGCGGTGGCCGAGACGTTGCCATCGTGGGCATTGAGCGCCTGCTGGATGTGTTCCCACTCCAGCCGCTCTGGTGACATCACCTCTTCAGCGTCCAGTTCGGCCTCCGACGGGCTCTCTTCATTAAGAGCTTTGAGCAAGGTGTGGGTATCGGCGGGCTTGGCCAGATAGTGATCCGCGCCCAGTTTTATCGCCTCGACTGCCGTGGCGATGCTGGCAAAGCCGGTCAGCAGCACGATCCTGGCATCAGGCAGCGTCTTTCTCAGGGGGGTAAGCAGTTCCAGGCCGCTTTCGGTTGCCAGTTTCATGTCCAGCAACAGGTGGCTGGGGTGCCACTGTCTGGCGCACAGCAGGGCATCGGTGGCGTTGTGTGTCACCTGGGTATCGAACCCCTGTTTGGCCATTCGTCTGGAGAGAATTGCCGCAAAGGCTTGATCATCTTCCACTATCAGCAAACGCTTCATTCTCTTGCTCCAGTTTCAGGGTGACCCGTGCCAGGGCGCCCCCCTCGGGGTGATTGGACAGGGTCAGGTGGCCGCCGAGACGCTCGAATGTGGCGTTGGAGAGCATCAGTGCCATTCCCAGGCCGGATTCACTCTTTTGCAACCCGTCTCCCAGGTGGGCCAGGTTGTGCTCTTCTATGCCGGGACCAAAGTCTCTCAGGGTCAGACTTAGGGTCTCGCCCATCACCAGGCAGCTCAGTTCCAGACGGTTTGTTCCCTTGGCTTCATTGGCCTGAACCGCATTTTGAACCAGGTTGAGCAGGGCGGGAAGCAGCATGGCATCACAGACAATGGAGCCTGGATGTTGGGTCTGACGGTAGTCCAGAGTCTGCTCAGGAAAATGAAGTAACACCGCATCGGTCAGCTCCGACAGCAGTTCGTTGACGGTCATCCTCTCTGAGCGGCCCTCCCGAATGGCTTGTGCCAGGGTTCGAAAGTATTCCAGGTGCTTGGAAGTTTGAGCCAGTGGCTGAGCCATCTCCTCGATAACCGGTTCATTGGGGTAGCCCTCCCTGAGTTCGTCAAACAACAGTTGCAGGTGACCCAGGGGCGTAGCCAATTGATGCGTCACCTGGGCGGATGCGCTGCCCAGAGCCAGCAGCTGCTCCTGACGCAACTGCTCTTCCCGCTGTTGAGCCATCATTCTTTCCCTGTCGGCGATCATCTTGGCCATGGCTCCCACCACTAGGGCGATCACCAGGGCAGAGATAAAGAAGTTGGCGCCCATAAAGATGAAGTGCTGCTTCATATCCATCATGTGCATGGCGTGTTCAGGCATGGTGAGCAGCAGATAGCTGTAGGCCGCCATGGCCAGCAAGGTGACCACGGCCAGCAGCTGTACGCTCAGGCTGACGCCGGCAAAGACGATGGGCAGCAGCAGCAGAGAGACGAAGGCGTTGGTTGCCCCCCCAGTGCTATTGAGTATCAGGGCCAGAAACAGCAGGTCACCGAGCACCTGACCCAGCATGGCAGGTGTGCTGATCACCGTCTTGTCGCGGTAGCGGATCAGGCTGAAGATGTGGAACACGATCATCAGGGTGATGATGGGGATCAGGGCGGGGTAGCCTATCTCCATATCGATGAAGAACTCTGCCGCAGGCAGGAGAATGGCCATGGCCGCGAGGGCAAAGGTGCGGAACACCAGCAGACGCTGAATGGCCGAGGCGCGTCTCATGTCCCACCAGTGAAACTGAGGTTGGTGCATAAGCTATTGGGAACTATCGCAAACTTCTTAATAGAGACACGCTATCATGCTCCTGGATGAACGCCAATGCACAACTGGCAATCGTGCTCGAATCCGTTGGTGCTGATGCATTGAAATTGGAAGGGGAATATTCCGGTCTTTGTTACCACCGCTTTGCTTAAGATAAGGACGCCGTTATGCCAATACGCGCCATGACTCTGACTGTTAGCCATCTGCTGGCCCTGGTGGTTGGCATCGCTCTGGGCATCTACCTTTTGCCCATTTTAAGTCAGCCTGCCCCGGCGCCCGAGAGTACGTTGGCGGGGCTTCGCACTCAGGCTGAGTATCAGGGGGAGTTTCGCCGGGATCTTGAAGACAGTGATCTGCTCCATTGGGGTGAGGGTACCCTCTATCTGTCCGACAGGGGGATCACCTTAGAGGGGGAGCTGGCGCCCGGACCGGCCTATCGTCTCTATCTGTCGCCCAACTTTATTGAGACCGAGGAGGCCTTCCTTCAAAACCGCCACACCATGGTAGACGTGGGAGGGATCTCAGTATTTCGCAACTTCATGTTAACCCTGCCTGATGGGATTGAGCTCGATCGGTACACCACCGCCATTGTCTGGTGCGAGTCTTTTGACCAGTTCATTACCGCCGCGCAATATCGCCCGGGTCTATAGCCCTCGGGTGATGCGCCTCATGCCAACAGGATAAGCTGTGAGCGGCCTCACAAACAGAGGTTGCTGCTTTTTTGCCGTGGGCAGACCCATTGAATGCCCTCATCTGGTACAATGCAAATATGTCTGAAGTGATAAACTTTTCTTTATAATCATGATGTTGTCTCGTTGTAAAGGGCGTGAGGCATTCATGTTTTTGATAGGAAAAAGAAGATGAGTCTGGTCTCTGCTCTCACTGCCAATGACCTGTTCGGTTTTGCACTGGTGATGCTGGTGCTGACCTATTTGCTGGCCAGAAAGAAGGTGTCATCACCGGCAGCGTGCTCCGTGCTGGGCTTTTTTAGTGCCTTTATCCCGCCATTGGCCATAGTGTTTCTGGTTTTCCTCACCCTGAAAACCGAGTTGCCAGAGTACCGTTCCGACCGCTCTGATCTGCACCGGCAGGGGTAGCGGTTCCGCCCGACTGTCTGAGTGTGGTGCTCACCACAGGGTAAAATTCCCCCCTCTTAATCCTGAGATCTGCGTATCTCCCTGTAGCGACTATGCTGACAGTAGGGAGTACCCGACGCACGGCCCTGCTCTTTGACTGAGCACATCCGAAATCGGTGTACTTACGTTAGGTCGACCGGGCCTAAGGGCCCACAGGAGACGTTATGCCTCAGACAGTTCCCGTCCCCAAGCAGGGGCAGAAATCCCCCACCCGGACTGCGGCTTTTGCCCGTGTGATTCCCCACAACACCCTCAACTACCGCGATCCCTTCCACTGGATGCACTTGGGAGTGCGTGATTTTATTGCCGCCCCCATGGTCAGCCTGTTCTACGGCTTCTGCTTTACCATCGCCTCCATAGCGATTTGGGCTGCAGTGTTCATCCACGGCACTCATTTGGTGATTCTGCCTGCTCTGGTGGTTTTCATGTTGATTGGTCCCTTCCTGGCCACCGGCCTTTACGACGTCAGTTGGCAGCTGGAACGGGGCAAGAAGCCCAACCTATTTCACTCGGCTCGTGCCATTCGGCGTAACGGGGTGTCTGAGTGGGGCTTTGCCATTTTGCTGGCGGTGATGATGATCTTCTGGATGAGGGTTGCTGCGATGATCCACGCCCTCTATCCCGTCAATCAGAATGCGCACTTTGAACAATTCCTGCCGTTTCTGAGTCTGGGCACCCTGTTTGGCATGCTGTTTACCGTCAGTGTGTTCGCCATCTCTGCCTTCTCCATTCCGGTGATGATGGAGCGTCGGGTGGACATCATGACCGCCATCAGCACCAGCATCAGTGCGGTGTACCACAACGCCGGCGTCATGGTGGTGTGGGCGCTGATCATCTCCACCTGCGTGGTGGCGGGTTTTGCCACGGCCGGTATCGGCATGTTGGTTATCATGCCCATCCTGGGTTATGCCACCTGGCATGGTTATATTCGCACCATCAAGACCAAACGGCCTCGCCGTTTCGAGTAACACAAAAGGCCCCCGCCGCAGTGTGGGGGTCTTTACCTCCACTGTTTTTGGCCTGGTAGCGGGCGTGAATCACAGGTTGGTTTCCTCCTGTAATTTCTCCCAGTGAATGCTCCCACATCGGATTCCTATTCTTGTCCTGCATATTCGATGCAAGGATAAGATGATGATGAAAAAACAATACCTATTAATGTCTGCCGTTGCTCTCAGCCTGGTGTTGGCTGGCTGCGGCAGCGACAGCGATGATGTGACCAAACCCGAACCTCCCACGCCGCCAACGGCACCGGAGGTGATCAAACCTGACTACGTGTTTGGTGGCCCGACTGAGCAGCTCGATGGCACCATTCAAATCGCCATTGTAAAGTCCCTGGTGCCCACAGAGGGCAGCGCCAAGGAAGAGCCTGCGCATGCTCAAGGGGGCGCTTCCGGGCCTCAAGGAGTCAAGGTGATCCCCGTTGATGGTCTGGTTGAAACTAAGATGGATCAGCAGGCGGCGGATATGGGGGTGAAGATCGACTACCTGTTGCCTCCGACCGCCATCAACATGTCCGGAGTGAAGATCGACACTCTGCGTCCAGACCTGTTTCCCGAAGGCCGAGGGTCTGTGCTGGACCTGCTGATGTGGGTCGGGGAGAAGTACGGCATTGACGTGCAGATTGAGAAGGATGATGCACTCAAGACCTATTTCGTGACCGCCATTGACGGCATCGAGGGCGCCCCTGAGCGCGTTGACTCATCCCGTTTGGGTGAGACCGAAGGTCAGGGCTGGAAAGTCCTGGTGGGGCCCAGCACCTGGGAAGCCAAGGTGGGTGACGGAGATTTTAATGCAGACCATCTCTACTACAAAGAGGAGGAGATGTACTTCCGCATCGATCACATGGCGCTGAAGAATCAGATGAGCATCGTTCTGATGCCCGCCCAACCCGGTGAGATGGAGGTGCGCAAGCGCAAGTACCAGAAGGAGATGGACCGTCTGGCCGCCAATGGCGGCAAGGTGATCGTTCCGGAGATTGTCATCGATTTTAAGCCTCCCTATTACGACATGAACGGTGACCTGGTTCAGCCAGGTCAGCGGGCGGTGTTCAAGGACATCGAGGTGAAACCGCATAACCTGCGTCTGGATCTCTATCAGCCTGGGGTGCTGACCGAGCTGGATGCCTGGCTCTCCCTGGTGGAGCAGCGTCCGGACCTGAAGATCAACTGGAGCTACTGGCCGCGGCTGAGCACCAACGCCAATGTGCAGGGCTTTGTGGCCACCTCCATCAGCTTCAATGGCAAGGATGATCTGGGCAACATCATCAACCAGACCTATAAGAACAACGGCGAGTGCGGCTTCGTTCACCACACCGGTGAATGGGAGAATTACGCCGATGGCGGCGCCCAGAATGGCCTGTATGAGTATGTGATGTGCGCCGGCCGACTGGATATGCCTGGAGACTGGAACCGAGGTGCTTGCTTGGGCAAGGTGCCGGGCATCAAGGGCTTTCGTCCCCGCAATTATGGTGCAGGGGAGCTGTATGAGAATGATGGACCCACAGGATACATGAAGTTTGGCGTGCCGTTTGGCGCCAACGATCCTCACCTGACCGGCGATAACATGATCATCTACGGTCCTGAGTACATCAACTACCTGGGGGTGGCCTTCGGTGCCCTGAACACCAACAACGGTGTGCCTTCAGGCTGTGACCTGGATTCCCCCGAGATTGATATCGCCAACCTCAAGGACATTGCCCAGGCGCGGGCGCCGCTGGATGAAAGTCACTTCGGTTGGAAACTGCCGGATTGCACCACCTGCCACAACCCCTCCAACAGTCATGTGGTGGAGGCGATGGCGCCTTATGAGTGTGCAGAATGCCATGGCAACAACGGTGCGCCCACCAACCACGGCGAGCGCTATACCTGTGGCTTCTGTCACTCCCAAACCCTGGCCAAGCACGGTAATGTGTACGCCAACAAAACCGACTACTACAGCAAGGACTCCAGGTTCAAGGAGCCGGAAAGCTGTCTGACCTGCCACGTGGATGCGCAGAAGTGATCTAATCAGACATGACAACAGATGGGGGAGCCTGGCTCCCCCTGCATGGGGAGAAGATGATGGCCGCACCGTTAACCGGGCTGGTAAATCAGCAGCTTATCGATGATTTTTCCAATCGCCTGGCGGAATTTGGACTGGGCAGGTTCTACTACACCCTTTTGCCCAACCTGTTTCAGAAAGAGAAGACCTTGATGGATTGTGACCGCTCCCTGGACTGGAAGCGGTTTTTTAATTTGAAGCGGATGCGGTATGCCGTCGCATCCGATGAGGACATTCTCCTCTATCGGGAGGAGTACCTGCAACGGTTTGCCCACACTGACGGCAGCTTTCGCCAGAGTGGGTTCAAACCACAGTGGGAGTTGTTGCCCAGTATCTGGAGTGACGATGGCATACCCCCCAGGCGTCAGGCCAGTTTTCGTCAACTGAAGCATCGCCACGGCTTCGAAACTCGGTTGGTGTTTTTTCACGTGATGCCGGGCCGGGAGGATCTGCTGGGCCTGTGCATGCTGTTTTCCGACAAGCCGGCCATAGAGGTGGAGGAGATGCTGGCCTCGATAAGGCGGGAGCTGGCGGAGTTGATAGGGGCTTATTCCGAGACCTTCAATGCCCTGACGTTTCGCTGCATCAACCCTCTGGCCAACTTCGGAGTATTGTCGCCCACCTGCATACAGATTCTGGCGCAGGTTGCGGAAGGGTTTTCCAGCGAGGAGATTGGCCAGCAGCTGTTTATGACCGAGCGCGGGGTCAACTATCACCTGGACAGAGCGAGGCAGATCCTGGCAGCACGCAACCGCACCAACTTGGTGAGTAAGGCCTACCTGCAAGGGGTTTTGTGAGCTCCAAGAGATTTCGAGAGCAAAAAATGAGCACCCTAACGGGTGCTCTTTTTGTTGGTACGGTGGCTTTAAGGTCAGGCGGATTACATCCTGGCGTCAAATTTGACTGTGAACTTCCAGCGGTGAGGATCCCGGTCACACTGGGTTTAGGTACTGTTGCTGCTGCCAGTATCGACGCATGAAGACTGCTCTTATCCTTACTTGGCTTATAGCAACCAGTAAGGAAGAGATGATGAGACAAAACAAAATTTGGGCGGCACTGGCCTTGAGTGTCGTCCTGGGGGGGTGTGGCAGTGATGATACCCCCGCATCGCCCATTCCCACCCCCACTCCACCGGAAACACTACCTCCAGAAATCAATAAACCTGATTACGTCTTTGGCGGCCCGACCGAGCAGCTCGATGGCACCATCCAGATTGCCATCGTAAAGTCGTTGGTGCCTGCAGAGGGCGGCGCCAAGACAGAGCCGGCGCACGCTCAAGAAACCCTCGCCGGGCCTCAGGGGACCAAGGTGTTCCCCGGTGATGGCCTGATTCGGACCAAGATGGAGGATACCGCTTCAGCCAAGGGGATGAAGATTGAGTATCTGCTTCCGCCAACCGCCATCAACATGTCTGGAGTCAAGATCGATACCCTTCGTCCCGATCTGTTTCCTGAGGGACGTGGCTCGGTGCTCGATCTGCTGATGTGGGTCAGTGACAAGTACGGTATCGACGTTCAGATCGAAAAAGATGAGGCACTCAAGACCTACTTTGTCACCTCCATTGGCGGTATTGAGGGGGCGCCTGAAAAAGTTGATCAATCCCGCCTCGGTGCCACCGAAGGCCAGGGGTGGAAATACCTGGTGGGCCCCAGCGTTTGGGATGAAAAAATTGACGGAGGTGATCCTTTTGCTGCCATTAAAGGTGAAGAAGTCAAAAAAGGAACGGATTACAACACAGACCACCTTTACTACAAAGAGGAGGAGATCTACTTCCGCATCGACCATCTGGCGTTGAAGAACCAGATGAGCATCGTGCTAATGCCTGCTCAGCCTGGTGAGATGGAGGTGCGTAAGCGCAAGTACCAGAGGGAGATGGATCGTCTGGCGGCCAACGGTGGCAAGGTGATCGTGCCTGAGATTGTCATCGACTTTAAGCCCCCTTACTACGACATGAACGGTGAACTGGTGCAGCCGGGGCAGCGGGCGGTATTCAAGGACATTGAGGTGAAGCCGCACAACCTGCGCCTGGATCTCTATCAGCCCGGCGTGCTGACCGAGCTGGATGCCTGGCTGTCCCTGGTGGATCAGCGCCCGGATCTGAAGATCGACTGGAGTTACTGGCCGCGCCTGAGCACCAATGCCAACGTGCAGGGCTATGTGGCAACTGCCATCAGCTTCAACGGCAAGGATGATCTCGGCAACATCATCAACCAGACCTATAAGAACAACGGTGAGTGCGGTTTTGTGCACCACACCGGCGAGTGGGAGAACTACGCCGATGGTGGCGCCCAGAACGTCCTGTATGAGTTTGTGATGTGTGCCGGTCGCACGGATATGCCGGAAAACTGGAACCGGGCTGCTTGCCTGGGCAAGGTGCCGGGCATCAAAGGCTTCCGTCCTCGCAACTACGGGGCGGGGGAGCTGTATGAGAATGATGGCCCCACAGGGTATATGAAGTTTGGCATGCCCTTTGGTGCCAACGACCCTCACCTGACCGGTGACAACATGATCATCTACGGTCCCGAGTACATCAACTACCTGGGTGTGGCCTTCGGTGACATGAACACTAATAGCGGAGTGCCCTCAGGGTGTGACGCGGAATCCCCCGAGATTGATATCGCCAATCTCAAGGATATCTCCAAGGCGCGAGCCCCCTTGGATGAGAGCCACTTCGGCTGGAAACTTCCGGATTGCACCACCTGTCACGACCCCTCCAACAGCCATGTAGTGGAGGCGATGGCGCCCTATGAGTGTGCCGAGTGCCACGGCAATAACGGGGCGCCCAACAACCACGGCGAGCGTTATACCTGTGGCTTCTGTCACTCTCAAACTCTGGCCAAACACGGTAATGTGTACGCGGACAAGAACGACTACTACAGCAAGGAGTCCAATTTTAAGGAGCCGGAGAGCTGCCTGACTTGCCACGTTGACAGGTAGCGACAGGTTAAGTAGAAAGGCGTTTAGGGGAAGGGGAGACCCTTCCCATTTTTCCGAAACAGGGGATAAGGTATGCCGGCTCAGCACAGCGGTTACGTTAGCAGCCAGGTCATCAATACGTTCTTAGAAAAGCTCAGGCCTTTGGGTTTTGGGCGTTTCTACTATTGCATCCTGCCCGATGATCTTCCGAGCTTCTCCGAGAGTATAGGCCGAAACAGTAAGCTGTTCTTCGGGAACCCGAGCGGTCTTAAGAAGATGCGCTTTGCGGTTAGCTCCGATGACAAGATTCTTCAGTTCCGAGATGAGTTTCTGTATCGCTTTTCCAGGGCCGATTGCAGTTTTCTCTATTCGAGACCCTCGAGCTGCATCCATCGCCACCCCTTCTACTTTCCGGTGCGCCGCATTGACGAACGACGGCGCAGGAGCGTTGAACACCTGAAGGCCAAACACAATATCGGCGGCGCCGCGACCTTTTATCACAAGGTAGCGGGGCGGGAGGGCTGGATGGGCATCTTCCACCTGTTTTCCGAGCAGGAGGAGGTCGAGATAGAACGAAACGTGCAGAGCAGGCACCAGGAGCTGGTTGCCTTGTTGGAGGAGTACTCGTCGATCTTCAACTATTTGGCTCATCTGGATATCAACCCTATTGCCAATTTTGGGCTGTTATCCCCGACCTGTATCAAGATCCTGACCATGGTGGCAGAAGGGGACTCGAGCGAAGAGATCGGTAAGAAACTGTTTTTAACCGAACGTGGGGTCAACTACCACCTCGATCGGGCGCG
The DNA here is from genome assembly GCF_000422645.1 of Ferrimonas futtsuensis DSM 18154. Taxonomy (GTDB): domain Bacteria; phylum Pseudomonadota; class Gammaproteobacteria; order Enterobacterales; family Shewanellaceae; genus Ferrimonas; species Ferrimonas futtsuensis. Next base: position 116,286 of record NZ_AUGL01000015.1, on the reverse strand, counting down.
GGAGATTCTAGGGGCCAGGAATCGCACCAACCTGGTCAGCAAGGCCTACCAGACCGGATTGTTGTAAAAACGGGAGCCGCCGGCTCCCGTTTTTATTTGGTGTCTCAGTCGAAGGCCAGCTTCGCCACTTCATCGAAGTGGTGAACGAAGTGGACGGTGAGTCCCTCGCGCACGTGCTCAGGCAACTCATCGAAGTCGCCCCGGCACTCTTCCGGCAGGATCGCTTCGGTGATCCCCTGGCGTTTTGCGGCGATCAGCTTTTCCCGAATGCCACCAACAGCCAGCACATAGCCATTCAGGGTGATCTCACCGGTCATCGCCAGCTTGGGCTTTGGCGGTTTCCCCAGGGCCAGGGAGAGCAGGGCGGTGGAGATGGTGATGCCTGCGCTCGGACCATCTTTGGGGGTGGCCCCCTCTGGAACGTGGAGGTGCACAAAGCGTTTGTCGAAATAGCTCTCTTCGCCGCCATACTTGCCCAGGTGGCTGCTAATGAAGCTGAAGGCGATCTCGGCCGACTCCTTCATCACCTCCCCGAGGTGTCCGGTCACCTTAAGGTTGCGGCTCTGCTGATGGATGTTGTTGACCTCCACCGGCAAAGTGGCACCGCCCATGGAGGTCCAGGCCAGCCCGGTGACTATGCCTATGCCTGCCAGGGTCTGCTCTTCGCGGAAGCGGGCCGGGCCCAGTAGCTTCGGAATTGCTTTCAGCCCCAGCGAGATGTTCTTGTCCGCATCGTTCAGCAGCTCCACCACGGATTTTCTCACCAGCTTGGCCAGAGATTTGTCCAGGCTGCGTACCCCCGCTTCCCGGCAGTAATCGCTGATCACCTTCTTCAAGGCTGGCTCGGTGATCTTCAGTTGGCTGCGCTTGATCCCGGCCCGCTTCAGCTGTCGAGGCCACAAGTGGTGTTTGGCGATGGCCAGTTTCTCTTCCGCCAGGTAACCGGACAGGTGGATCACATCCATTCGGTCCAGCAAGGGGGCGGGAATGGAGTCCAGGGTATTGGCGGTGCAGACAAACAGCACCTTGGACAGGTCCAGACGCAGGTCTAGGTAGTGATCCAGGAAATTGACGTTCTGCTCAGGATCCAGGGTTTCCAGCAGGGCAGACGCGGGATCGCCCTGGTAGCTGGCCCCCATCTTGTCGATCTCATCCAGCATGATCACCGGGTTCATCACCTCCGCTTCCTTCAGGGCCTGAACCAACTTGCCCGGCATGGCACCAATGTAGGTGCGTCGGTGCCCTTTGATCTCTGCTTCGTCCCGCATGCCGCCGACACTGAAGCGGTAGAAGGGACGGCTCAGGCATTCGGCAATGGAACGGCCGATGGAGGTTTTGCCTACGCCGGGGGGGCCCACCAGCAGGATGATGGAGCCGCTGATCTCCCCTTTAAAGGCGCCCAGAGCCAGGAACTCCAGAATGCGGTCTTTGACGTCATCCAAGCCGTCGTGGTGCTTGTTCAGCACCTTTCTGGCCTGGGCCAGATCCAGCTTGTCGGTACCTGTGATGCCCCAGGGCATCTGGGTAATCCAGTCCAGGTAGTTGCGGGTGACTCCATACTCTGGGGAGCCAGGCTCCAGCACGGAGAACTTTTGCATCTCCTCCTTGAGCTTCTTTTCCACCGCCTCTGGCAGGGTTTTGCCCTTGAGGCGGTGTTGGAACTCCTCCAGATCCGCCGTCTTGTCGTCCTTGGCCACCCCGAGTTCCCGCTGGATGATCTTGAGCTGTTCCCTGAGGAAGAATTCGCGCTCATGTTTGCTGATTTTGCGATTGACCTCTTCGGCAATCTCCGAGTGTAGGCGCGAGGCGTCCAGCTCCTTCTTCAGCAGTGCCAGGGTCTTCTGCATTCGCGGCAGCAGTTCAACGTTGTCCAGCACCTCCTGCAACAGGGGCGCCGGTGCCGTGGTGATGGCAGCGCCGAAATCGGTCAGGGGTGAAGGCTCATTGGGTCCGAAGCGGTTCAGGTAGTCTTTGAGTTCCTCGGAGAGCAGGGGGTTGATGGGGAGCATCTCCTTGATGGCGCTGATCAGCGCCATGGCGTAGGCCTTGATCTCCTTGGTCTCACCCACGGGCTCGCCTGGGTAGCTGACGTTGGCCAGATAGGGGTGCTCCTTGCGGACCCAGCTTTCTATTTGCACCCGCTCAATTCCTTCGGCAATAAACTGGATGTCGCCATCGTCAGTTTCCTTGACCTGATGGACGCGCACCATGCAGCCGGTCTTGGGCAACACTTCCGGGTTGAAGGCCTGGTCCCGGTCAAACTCCTCGCTGTAGAACAGGGCCAGCATCTGATGATCGGTCTGGCTTACCTGCTTCAGGGTTTCGCTCCAGTCACCCTGCTTGATCAGGACCGGCATCACCTGAGCCGGAAAGAAGGGGCGGTTCTGGATGGGCATAATCAACAGCTGCTTGGGGCGCTGTTCGTCCGGGACGATCAGCTCTGTGGTGCTGTGCTCTTCTTCGTTAATGAGATCAATCTCTTCGTGCTGCATAAACCCTTTCCAGCCAGAAATACTCTATCCACTGAAGATGGGGATGGAATTGGAAAAAGCAACCTGAGACAGGCAAAAACTCTCTATCGGTGGCCGTTGTTATCGTGCCCTTGCAGGAATGGGGCAAACAGCGTATCCCGGGCCCAGCGGTGGCCGGTATCCGCTTTGGCCCGTTGATGCCACAGGGCGGTGATGGTAATGGCCTCCATCGGCTGGGGGCAGGGGCGCGCGACCAGGTCGAGAGTCGCCGACGCTGTTCGAGCCAGGGATTCAGGCAACAGGGCAATCAGGTCACTGCCGGGGAGCAGTGGCAGTTGCATCTGCAGCGAGCCGGTGGTCACGGCCACCCGGCACTCCTGAAGCAGTTCGGCTGTCGGTGGGTGGCTGTGATTCAGCTGCTGGTGAACCACCAAAGGGTGCTGATTCAGCACGCCGGGGTGCCAGTCGTCCAGGGCAGGGTGAGCAGAATCCAGGACACAGACGACGGAGTCGTGCCGTAGCCGCTTTTGTATGAACCTGGGTTTGGCGCCTATGCCGGCTCCAATGAGCAGATCCAGCTCTCCATTGTCCAGGGCCTGGTTGCTGTGGCTGTCCAGAAGCGACAACTCCAGTGACATTGCCGGATGCTGAGCCCTGAGATTCTTAATTCCCCGGGCAAGGGCGCCTTCCACCATGAAATCGTGGGTGGCGATACGGTACTGGTGTATCAGCTTGCGGGGGTCCTCCTCTGACGGTGAGAGCAGGCCGTTAATTTGATCCAGCAGGGATTCCAAAGGTTGCTGCAGGGCCAGGGCTCTTGGCGTGGGATCCAGGCCAGCACCGGCGCGCACGAACAGGGGGTCGCCCAGGCTCTGGCGAAGCCTGGCCAGGGTATGGCTCATCGCCGATTGGCTCAGCTGCATTCGTTGGGCGGCGCGACTGACGCTGCGCTCTTGCAGTAGCACCCTCAGTGCCTTGAGCAGGTTGAGATCGATATTATTAATATCATGCATGATACGTATTGATGTTGGCCTATGTTATTCATGATTATCGCCGACTAGTCTGTGGGCTTCTACCCCCCCTGTTTAGGAGCCCGTTTATGGTGCTGGTAAAGAGTATTCTCACTCTGTTCTTTCTGTTGGCCGGTTCGGTAAAGCTGACCGGCTGGCTCAGACCGGTGTTCACCGTGCAATTGGATTACTTTCGAAGTTATGGGCTAAGCCGATTCATCATGGCGCTGGTGGGGCTGGCGGAGATGGGCGGCGCCGCAGCCCTGTGGCTGACCCCAGGCCTTGGGGCGCTGCTGTTGGCCTTGGTCTCCTTGGGGGCTCTGGCTTGTCACTTGAGATTTGATACCTGGAAAGAGGGGGTTCCGGCCATGGTGACTCTAACTCTGTCGTTGCTGCTCTATTGCCACCCACTGCCTCTCTGACGGGCTGAAAGACACACTCTTTGCTCTCCCTGTCTGATTGCCTGGCTCGACTAAACTTAGGAGGAGTCGGCGGATTATCTGTTTCTGCCAAAAACTGAGTCAGGCTAAAGCCACTGTTTCAAAGTGAGTTTGGCGGCTAGTCTTTGCCTACTCACGGGTCCGGGCCGGTGGTGGGCTACATTTTTACCCCTTGTGTTGCCTCGTTAGCTGTGATGGTCATCTTTTCGACGGTCAAAGAGGTGATTACCCTAAAATCTTTGGGGGTTTAGCGAAAATTTTTGTTCTCTGAGCCCCCGGGATTCCTGAATCCAAGTCATGAAGGCCAGATTGGTCTTACCTCTTGCAGTCTTTATGACTGAGATCACGGATGCACTCAGGTTTTCTTCAAACCTGGCTGGGGGGTTGATAGCCTGATCGATCAGGAATGGGGTTCAGCTGACCCTTTCCGGACAATTACCTCTGAAGTAGTAGGCCGGTGCGGCTGACGCCGGCCAGAGAAGAGCAAAAAATGATAAAGATCTCCATAAACAATCAAGAAGTTGAAGTTGAGGAGTCCGCCAATTTGCTGGAGGCCTGCCGGGCCGCTGGCTTTGAGGTGCCCTCCTTGTGCGGCGGCCCCAACGGTGAGGGCCAGGAGGCGTGCGGTCTCTGCGCAGTCGAAATCGACGGCGAAGTGACCCTGAGCTGCCGCTACCCGGTCACCAAGGAGATCCAGGTACAGACTCAGAGTGAGGCGCTTACCGAGACCCGTAGGGCTGCCCTTAAGCGGATTCTGTCTGACCATACCGCCGACTGCGAAGCGCCCTGTAAGGTGGCCTGTCCCGCAGACGTGGACATCCAGGGCTATCTCTACGACATCGCTCAGGGGGATCACACCAAGGCGGTCAATACCATTAAAGACACCCTGCCGATGCCGCTCTCCATCGGCCGGGTCTGTCCTGCATTTTGTGAAACTGCCTGCCGTCGTACCCTGGTGGATGAGCCCCTGGCCATTCGTCAGCTGAAGCGACACGCCGCCGATCTGGATCTCAATGACCAGCAGCACCTGGCGCCCATCGCCCCCAAGAAGGGCAAGAAGGTGGCCATCATCGGTGGTGGTCCGGCTGGTCTGTCTGCAGGTTACTTCCTCAGCCACAACGGTTATGACGCTGTAGTCTTCGAAGCCATGCCCAAAGCGGGTGGCTGGCTGCGCTACGGCATCCCTGAATACCGCCTGCCTAAGGCGACCTTGGATAAAGAGATTGAATTGATGTGCCGTGCCGGCATGGAGATTCGCCTTAACCAGGCCATGGGCCGCGACTTTACCCTGGATCAGCTGAGCCAGGAGTATGATGCGGTCTGTCTGGCCATTGGCGCCCAGAAAGCGGTGGCCATGGATTACACCGGTTCCGACCAGAAGGGCTGCATGCTGGGGGTGGACTATCTGAAGGAGTTCACCCTGGGCAAAGAGGTGTCCGTGGGTAAAAGGGTGGCGGTGATCGGCGGCGGTAACACCGCCATCGACTGTGCCCGTACCGCCCTGCGCCAGGGCGCCGAGGTCAGCATCATCTACCGTCGTACCAAGGCAGACATGCCGGCGGAAGATTACGAAATTCATGAAGCCGAGGTGGAGGGAGTCAACTTTGAGTTCCTCTCCCTGCCGGTAGAGAACCTGGCTGACGACAATGGCCGGGTCTGCAAGGTGAAGGTGGAAACCCTGAAACTGGGTGAGCCGGATGCTTCGGGCCGTCGCCGCCCCGAGTCCACCGGCGAATTTCGCTGGATGGAGTTCGATACCGTGATTGCGGCGGTGTCCCAGAAGCCGGATGCCGAGTTGCTGGCCTCAGAAGCCAGCCAGCTCAAGGGGGAGGCTCTGCCTCTGACCCGCTGGACCACCGCCGATGCGGATCCCACCACCATGCACACCGGCATGGCCAACCTGTTTGCCATCGGCGATTTCCGCCTCGGTCCGGCGACTGCGGTCGAAGCGATTGGCGACGGTAAGAAGGCCGCGGTGGCCATTGATGCCTTCCTGCAGCAGGGGCTGGTCGTGCCTCCTAAGGCCCAGTTCAATGCCCGTAAGGCCAAGAGTCTGAAAGAGGTGGAGGCCCGCTTCCTCGACCATTGGCCGAAAGAGCGACGCCTGGCGATGCCGGAGATCCCGCCGATGGAGCGTCGTGACAGCTTCGATGAGGTGGAGCTGGGCTTCGACGTGGATAAGGCCATTGCCGAAGCGGCCCGTTGCCTGGAGTGTGGCTGTCAGGTCAATACCGACTGTGGCCTGCGCGATTATGCCACCGAGTACCGCATCAGTGACGATGACCTGGATTACTCCAAGGCGCAGCAGAAACGCATCGACTCCAGTGCGCCTTTCATAAACTTCGACCCCAACCGTTGCATCAGTTGTGGCCAGTGTGTGGTGGCCTGTAACGAGCGCGGCGTTCATGGTGTGCTCGGCTTTGATAAGAGTGCCCCGCATCAGCGCGTCTGCTTCGATAATGGCGAGCTGATGGCCAACTCCAACTGCAGCCAGTGTGGCGCCTGTGTTCAGGCCTGTCCTGTGGGCGCACTCACCGACGCCAGGGATCGCAGTCAGGGCCGCACCAAACAGCTGAAAACCGTCGACACCATCTGCACCTACTGTGGTGTGGGCTGTGGTGTGCGCCTGCACGTTGATGAGCAGGAAAATAAGATTGTTAAGGTCACCGGTGTGGAAGGGTCCCCGGTGAACGAGGGGATGCTCTGTGTGAAGGGCCGTTTTGGCTTTGACTTCATCGGCTCCCAGGAGCGACTGACCCAGCCGCTTATTCGCAAGGATGGCGAGCTGGTGCCCACCACCTGGCACAACGCCATCGCCTTCATTGCGGCCAAGATCGAGAACATCATCAAGGCCAAGGGCGGTGACGCCATGGCGGGCTTTGCTTCCGCCAAGGCCACCAACGAAGACAATTTCCTGTTCCAGAAGCTGTTCCGCAGTGTTATCGGCACCAACAACATCGACCACTGTGCCCGCCTGTGTCACTCCACCACGGTCAGCGGTTTGCGCGCTGCGGTGGGCAGTGGTGCCATGACCAATGACATCCCGTCCATCAAAAAGTCGGATCTGATCTTTGTCATCGGTTCTGACACCACCGCCGCCCACCCGGTGATCGCTTCCCACATCAAGCAGGCGGTGCGTCACCACGGTGCCCGCCTCATGGTGGCGGATCCCAAGCGCATCGGGCTGGCAGACAGTGCGCAGCTGTACGCCTGCCACCGTCCCGGTACCGATGTGATGCTGCTCAACGGCATCGCCCGGGAGGTTCTGGTCAATGGCTGGCAGGATGATGGCTATGTGTCCCGTCGTACCGAAGGGTTCGAAGCGTTCAAGACCGAAGTGATGAAGCCGGACTACGAACCGGAGCGTGTCGCCGCCGTCACCGGTGTTCCCGCCGATCAGGTTCGGGAGATGGCCCGTCTCATCGGCACCGCCGAAAAGACCGCGGTCTACTACGCCATGGGCATTACCCAGCACACCACGGGTCATGACAATGTTCGTGCCATTGCCAACCTGCAACTGCTGTGCGGCAACATCGGTGTGGAAGGGGCGGGCATCAACCCGTTGCGCGGTCAGTCCAACGTACAGGGCGCTTGCGACATGGGGGCTCTGCCCAATTATCTGCCCGGTTACCAGAACCCGGAAGATCCACTGATTCGCGAGAAGTTCGAGGCGTTGTGGCATACGGACCTCTCCGGCAACAGCGGCCTGACCGTGACCGAGGTGATGGATGCCATCCTGGATGATCGCGTGGACGGTCTGTACGTGATGGGCGAAAACCCGGTATTGTCCGATCCGGACCAGCACCATGTGATCAAGGCGCTTAAGGCACTGGATCTGCTGGTGGTGCAGGACATCTTTATGACCGAGACCGCCCGCATGGCAGACGTGGTTCTGCCGGCCTTTGCCTTTGCTGAGAAGACCGGTCATTTCACCAATACCGAGCGCCGGGTTCAGCGTCTTAACGCTGCGGTGCAGGCTCCCGGAGACGCGCGTAAGGACTGGCAAATCCTACAGCTGCTGGCTCAGGCACTGGGTGCCAACTGGCGCTATAAGGATGAGCGGGCCATCTGCAATGAGATTAACCTAGCGGTGCCCCAGTACGCCGGCATCCGTTGGGACCGGGTCGGCACAGCCGGCATGCAGTGGCCCTGTGTGGATGACAAGTGCGACGGCATGCCGGTGATGCACGTGGATACCTTTGCCATTGGTGAGCGCGCCTTTATGGAGCCCATCCCCTTCAAGTACGCCGCCGAACTGCCGGACGAGGAGTACCCCTTGGTTCTGACCACGGGCCGGCTGCTGGAGCAGTTCCACACCGGAACCATGACCCGCAAGACCCAGGGCCTGAATGATCTGGCCGGTCCTACGGCGATGATCTCGGTACCGGATGCGGAGCGCCTGGGGATTGGCAACGGTGATCCTATCCGCCTGACCACCCGTCGTGGTGAAATTGAGCTCAACGCCTTTGTCACCAAGCGGATTCAGGTCGGGGTGGTGTTTACCGCCTTCCACTTCGAAGAGGCTCCGGCCAACAGGCTGACCAACCCGGCTCTGGATCCCCATGCTAAGATCCCTGAGTTCAAGGTGTGTGCTGTGCGCCTGGAGAAGCGGGAAGAGGCAGAAGTGGTCGCCTAAGCGGCCTGGTTGTTGTATAAAAGCCCGCAGAGAGCGGGCTTTTTTGTGAGACCAGGGGCATTATGGCACTTGGTACAGAGTGAGGAGACAGAGTGAAGGGCTGGATTCAGGGTTTAATCGTGTCGGTGTCTTTGATGGCTTCTCAGGCCCACTCTGTGAGTTACCCATTGCCTGCGGAAGGGGAGTACCTGGTTGGCTTCCCACAGGGGCATACCGTGGCGCCTGGAGAGCATCTGGCCCCCATCGCCGAGAAGTATGGCGTCGGGCTTATTGCCCTGATGGAGCTCAACCCTGGTGTGGATCCCTTCCTCCCCACACCAGGAACCAAGCTCAAGCTGCCCACTTACATGCTGCTGCCCGATGTGCCGCGCACAGGGGTGGTGATCAACCTGGCAGAGCTGAGGTTGTATCACTTTCAGGGTGAGCAGGTGCATGTCTATCCCATAGGCATAGGCCGCATCGGCCATGACACGCCTCTGGGGGCAACCAAGGTGACCCAGAAGACCCCGGATCCCACCTGGACACCCACCGCCTCAACGCGTGCAGAGTATCTGGCTCAAGGCATCGAATTGCCTCAGGTGGTCCCGGCGGGCCCCAATAATCCCCTTGGCAAGTTTGCCTTGCGCCTTGGCTTCGACAAAGGCCAGTACCTGATCCACGGCACCAACAAGGAGTTTGGAATCGGCCTGCGTGTCAGTGCCGGCTGCATCCGCTTGTGGCCCTCGGACATTGAGGAGCTGTTCGGCCAGGTTCAGTGGGGCGAGAAGGTGAGGGTGATCAATCAGCCCATCAAAGTGGCTACCGGGCCTCAGGGAGAGGTGATGCTGGAGGTTCATTCACCCCTGACCTCGAAAGATGGCCAGAAGCAGCCGTTAAAGTTTTCGCTGGAGCAGTTGAGGGTTGTAGAACAGAACCACGTCAGTGCGGAGTGGGTGACTCAGGCTCTGGTTGAGCAGAGTGGGGTGCCGAAAGTAGTGGGCTGGCCCTAGCCAGCCCACGGCCGATTCTTACTTGCGGTAGGACTCGGCAATGTTGTCGATGCGCTGGTTGGCGCGCATCGCTTCGGCGGCGGCGTCATCGGCTGCACGCTGAGCATTGGATGCGGCCTGCTTGGCTGCATTGATTTCACGATCCTGACGCGCCTGATCGCTGGTCATGCTTTCTACCTTGTTGGACAGAGCGCTGACTTGAGCTTCCAGTTCGGCGTTGTTGGCACAACCAGTCAGCATCAGTGCGGAAGCGGCAGCGGCCGCCATCAAAAATTTGGACTTCATATCCTCTCCTTTCCTTCATCAACACGGCACCGAATCGAATGTGCCGAGATTAGTTTGGCACAAATTTGTGCGATTGCATCTGGTTACAATAAAAAAATTTCCTGAAATGGCAATAAGTTTTAAGAAATTGTCGTGAAAATCACCCATGATGACATTTCGATGGCTGAATCAGACAAGGGACCGTCAATGTTCCAGGAGGGAAGATGGAGCTGATACTGTTACGTCATGCCAAATCCAGTTGGGAGGAACCCTATCAGAGCGATTGGCACCGGGGGTTGAATCCAAGGGGAGTGAAAGCCCTGCCTAAGGTGGTGGCTCAGTTGCATCGATGGCTGTCTGGGGTGGACCTGATCGTAGCCAGTGATGCCTGCCGGGCTCAACTGACCGCGGAAGCAGTCTCACAGGCCTTTCCTTCGGCCCGTTACGAGACACTGCCGCAACTCTACCGGGCGGACTGCGAGGAGTTTATGGCCCTGCTGAAACAGTTTTGGTGCGAGGGAGAGGTGCAGGTATGGGTGGGCCACAACCCGACACTCGAACTGCTTGTCCGGAGATGGTTGGGCTGTCCTGTCGAGACGTTTCCGACGGCTGCCATGGTCAGGGTCAGCTGCAACAGAGCGGGTGACATCGACGGCCCCGTCAGGCTTTGGACTGTGAAGGGGGGAGAGTGTCAGTTAATTTGACGATTCACTGCTGGCTGTCGTTAAGCCATGGTCTTTAGGCGGCGCGCTTCTGCTTCTTGATGGCACAGGCACAGAGGCCACCGCTGAGGGCGGGGCAGCGCTTGCAGGGAGACTTCTTGTAGGGACGACGGGCAAAGGCCATGGCCTCTTGCTCCAGGGGTCTTAGGCTGATGACCTTGGCCTTGACTGGCTCTATATGCAGAGCCTCAGCCACCAACTTGTCGGTCATCGCTTTCAGTTGCTTGTTATCGAGTGTCACCATCTCCCCGCGTTGCTGCTTCGCGGCCTTCTTGGCCTCTTTCAACGAGCGTTTAAGGGATTTCTTGAGGGCCTTGGTTTGGCGCTTGAGCTGCTTTTTGGTGTGCTTGTCCATCTGAAACTCCTCAATGGTGAGCTTCAGAGTTTAAATGATAACAATTCGCAGTCAATAGTGTGGCGAGAGTTTGTGAAGGGGACTGGGTTATCCCCCTTTTTGAGAGATCAGATGGTTTCATCCGCGACCAGAGGCACCAGGTGCAAGCAGCCATTGAGTACACCACTTTCACTCAGCTGGATGTTGGCGAACTCTTGCAGGCTGAGAGCATTGCCCTCCAGGGCGATGGATTCCATTCGGAAGTGCTCATCCAGGCAGACCAGCATGGTGGAACGAACAATATGACTGTACTGATGCAGGTTTTCCATCAGACGAGTGGCCAGAGTGCGTTTGCGGGTGTCAAACACATAGCTCAAGGTGGCGATGCAGGGAGTGAAAGGGTCGGTATCCAGCAGTTTGTCTTTACGCTTTTCTCTGATCATGTCCCGGAAAAGCTCACTGCGGTTGCGGTAGCCCCCATCTTCGGCCAGCTGATCCAGCTCACCCAGCAACTCGCTGTCCAGTGATACGGTAATACGCTCAGTTCCCATAACTCATCTCCCCAGGTAACAGGAACATACTAATTTTAAATTGTTCATAATAACTTGATTTTGATCAGGGATGAATCGGGGAGGGGGCGATCTTGTGATTCGCCCCATGATGATGCCGCATTAATTGCGACCAGCAGTAAATTCTTGATGCAGAGCCAAAGAATCACTGACTCTGATCAGTCGTTCCGTATCGCCGTTGGGCTTGCGGTAGTTGTAATGGGTAGCATCGATGGCCAGAACGGTATCACACCGGGCAGGGATGTAGGCCTCGCCGAGCCAGGCACCGGTGTCGAGCCTGTAGGTGTCGATGCGGGTTTCACTGATGCAGGTCTGGTCACCTTTCTGGGTCCAGGTCGCGTCACCTTCGAATCCCATCCCCATCTTGGTGTACTGACCCTGAGTGAGCAGGGTGCCATCAGCCTGGAAGGTCATGTACTGAAAACAGCTCTGGCCTTTGTCGGTGGACTGGCACCAGCTCCCCACTGGGGAGCTGGAGAGGGGGTGCGCCAACACGGGTAGGGTGGTGAGTAGAAACGCAGAGGTCAAAATCCGTCTCATGTTCATATCTCCTACGACTCTTCTTTCTTGGAGTCGTACATCAGGTTAGGGCTAACAATAGGGGGTATAAGTGGTTTTCTGCTCAAAGGGGGACGTTGAGTCGGGCAGCACGGGAAGACGCATAGGCCGATGAATTTGACCATTGAAGCTGAACTGGTGTGGAAATAAAGCTGTCATAGCGTCCTTCTATGATGTCAGGGCTGAGCCTAGATTGAGCAGCGCCTCTCGAAGTGGTGATTTGCAGGCCAAACTCCTTTTGTGCCTGAACTCCCCATAACTCCGACCAGCGGAAATAACTGGTCGGGATAGTACTCCTTTGTGACGGGGCCTTCAAATCTATCTAAGAACCCAATTCAATGAATTGAGAGGAAAATCCAGTTTCCGGGCTAAAGAATCACTGACAAAAGATGACAATGTTAAATGTGTGATCTCTCAGGTGGCATCAAGCCATAAATGAGGGCCGGTTCCCGGCTGTGGCCTGCATCTTATCCACCATGGAGAGGACTCTGCCATGCACCTTGGGGGCTTCCAGCAGGCCAAACAGGGTGCCGCTCACGACGACACTGCGGCCGCCGTGGGTATGGACCCGGTAGCTGAAGCAGATTCTGTCCAACAGGGTGCGCTGGCGGGAGCGGGCAAGGTCAATCTCTTCCAATGAGAGGCTGATTCGTCCGCGCTCCGGGCTGTCACCCAGTTCTCCCATCATGCCCGACAGATTCTGTGGGTTGACTTCGACCACGTGGTCGCCTTTATCTCTGACCTGAAAGAAGACGCTGATGACACCGGCCACAAACAGGCCGCCGGCCATATGGCCTGTAATCGCGATCGACACCAGGGTAGCGACAATAAAGGCCAGGGTGACCACCAGCCCATGGCCGCGAAGGAATCCGTCTCGAGAGGGGGAAAATCGCTCAATCATGGGCGCCTCCCGTTAGAAAGTGTAGTGAGCCTGTCCATAAGCGCCTCGTTACTGCCTGTGAGGATGTAGTTCCATCCTATGCCTGCCATTGGCCCGAAACAACGATTCGGGTATCTCGATGTGCGGTTGTGTGATCTTCAGGTTCAATTTGCTGAAAAGGGGATCTTAGCCGTGATTATTAATGAAAAAATGAGACATTGAGTTATAAGGTAAGTCTCTGTTGCCAATGTTAATTGTGTGTTTTTCAATGTTTCTGTTTTGAGCTTGGCAGCAGGCTTGGAACGGCTGAATTTAACAGAAAAATCCGAATAGGTTTTTGCGTGGTTGGTGAAAGGTTAATCAGAGGTTGCCGATGTTGCTGTCAGTGCGGCTGTGGTGTCAGGGGAGTCATTTCGCCGTGGGTGCCAGCGCTAGAGAAACTCGATTCCCCGGCTCTGCCACAGCGGTTGCCGATCACCGAGGAGAGATCACAAGCGACCATGAACAGAGCCAGTGAATATTTCTGGTGGAAGAGGATAAGCGCAGAGCCTGGATCAAGGAGGGCGCCAACGGCTCTTGCTGTTTCTGACTCGATCAGGAAGTTGAATTCACTGTGAAACAAAAGCCTCAATTAAGTCCTTTGGCAGAATTACTTAAAATGGTGGTGGGATGAGCCTCGAAGCTCCTGCGTGGTTAACGGCCATTTAACAATGGCCAACCTAATGAAACAGGATTTGGTGAAAAAGTACCGGATATCTCACTTTCGCCATTGAATATGATTTTATCACCCTCATTTATCAGAATATTTCCTTGAAGTGAAAATGAAACTGATTATCATTCGCCTCGAATAGTTTGCAGAGGTTTACAAAGATGCAGTTTCGTTACTCCCTATTGGCCATGGCGTGTACCGCGGCCCTGATGCCCCAGATGGCCCATGCCGCGGAAGAGAAAGTGGACCAGCCTGAGCGCATTACCGTCTACGGTCGACAGAACCAAGTGGTGATGAACTCCGGTCTTGCCACCAAGTCAGACATGTCTCTGATGGAGACCCCGGCGGCAGTGGTGGTGATCGACAAGGATCTGATTCAGGCACAGGGAGCCGACAAGCTGCAGGATCTGGTGCGCAACATCAGTGGCCTGACCCAGGCAGGCAACAACTACGGCATCGGTGACAACCTGGTGATCCGTGGCCTGGGGGCCAACTATACCTACGATGGCATGTATGGTGGTGCCGGCCTGGGCAACACCTTCAACCCCACCCGCTCCATGACCAACGTCGAGTCCATCGAGGTGCTCAAGGGGCCGGCGACCGGCCTCTATGGCATGGGCAGCGCCGGCGGGGTGATCAACCTGATTGAGAAAAAGCCTCAGTTTGACTCCAGCCACGAATTCACCGGCGAAGTCGGCCAGTGGGACACCTACTCCCTGGCCCTGGACAGCACAGCCGCCCTGAGCGACAACACCGCCTACCGGCTGGTGGCCAAGAGTGCCCGCAGTGACGGCTACCGTGGTGTCGGCACCGATCGTGACGAAGTGTATGCCTCCCTCAAGGGGCTGTTGAGCGACGATCAGGACCTGCTGTTCTCCGTGGCCTACATCAAAGATGCCATCGCCGTGGACTCCATCGGTCACCCGATCCGCATCTACAACGCCGACTCAACCGGCGGCAAATCGGCAGGCGAAGTGACCTGGGAAGACCTCATCAACGATCCCAACGGCGTTGGCCTGCAATTGACCGACGAACAGCGTCAGCAGCTGGCGGACTCCCTGGCCTCCGGTGATGGTCTGGAACCTGTCGATCTGGGGGACTCCAATCTCATCTCCCCCATGGCCAGGGACAATGAAGGGGAGGAGCTCAGATTCAAGCTGACCCACAACATCCACTTCACCCCTGAACTGTTCCTCAACCAGCAGCTGCAGTATCGCAACTATGACAGTGGTTTTGCCCGTCAAACCGGTGCCTACAACTACGTCTACTGGAACCGCCGCGGCACCATCAACGCCGATCCCCGGGCGCCGCTGGTGGAAGACGGGGTGCTCTACCCCTATGCGGCCCGCCGTCAGGAGTACCGTAAGGTGGAGGCGGATGAGTCCTCCTGGCAGTACTTCGCAGATCTGCGCTACGACTTCAGCCTGGGCGGCATCGACAACGAGCTGCTGGTCAACGCCAACTACGAAGACCGGGATATCCGTTTCAAGCAGTACTCCATCTACGACGCCGACAAGGTGATCAAAAATTCCGACGGCGAGGTCATCTATCAGGGCCAGCTGCCCTACATCTACGATCTGCGTAACCCCAACTGGGGCGATGGCAGCTTCGAAGACTACGATCCTCTGATGACCGCCAACTACAACAAGACCGTCAGCGCCTGGGGGGTGGGCATTCAGCACGTGGCTTACCTGGACTGGGGCCTGACCACCCGCATCGGCGTGGCGTTCAACGAGATTGAGCAGAGCTATGAGCATTTCGGTGTGGACCCGCGCTACAGTGCCAGCCGTGCCCAGCCCACTCCTGAGCAGGACACCAAGGACAACGGCGTGACCTACAACCTGGGTGTGACCTACATGCCGAGCGACAACCTGTCACTGTTCATCAACCACTCCAAGGGGCGCACCGCCTACAGCATTCTGGGCAGCGTTGCCGGTGATGACTCCGATCGCAAGGACTCCGAGTCCATCAGCAATGACGTCGGCATCCGCTATAAAGGGTTCGACGATCAGCTGCTGGCCTCCCTGGTGGTGTTCGAAAGCTCACGCACCAACCTGCGTTTCACCAACCCTCTCTACGAGGAGGGTGTGACCGGTCCCGAGGTGCCTCAGTACCTGTATGACGGTGAGGAGCAGACCAAGGGGGTGGAGCTGGACATGAATGCCCACCTGAATGAGCAGTGGAAGCTGAACATCAACGCCATGTATCAGGATGCCCGCGACAAGAAGGACCCGACTCGCAGCACCTACGATGTACCTCAAAAAGGGGTGCCAAAGGTGACCGCCAGTGCCTGGGTGACCTACGATGCCCAGTGGTTTAACCTGAATCAGCCCCTGAGCCTGAGTCTGGGCGCAGCCTACGTGGATGAGCGCAGCACCCACTCCAGCGCCTTCGGCATCCCCGATGGCCATGTGCCCGCCTACACCAAGGTGGATGCGGCCATCGCCTACGATGCCAGCGACTGGAAGCTGCAAGCAAACCTGGATAACCTGTTTGACGAGACCTACTACGAGAAGGCGATGTTCCTAGGCGGGATGCCTGGCGAAGAGCGCAACTTCAGTCTGAGTCTGACCTATCGTCTCTAACCTGACGACTCAATGAAAAGGGGAGCCATCGGCTCCCCTTTGTTATTTCAGTCTGGCGGTTCTGCCTCGGCCATCGGCGCTGGCGATCATCGAGTCCAGTTGCGCCTCCAGCTCACGGTAGTAGGGATTCCAGCTGAGCCTGGCCACCATCTGGTCAGGCTCCTTGGTGCCCCAGGCGCCGTACCAAGGCTGCGGGTTCTGTGGACAGGCTGCTTCCAGCTGTTCGCTCTGGCCATTGTCACAAATGCGATAACGCCCCTGCCGGCCATAGTACTTATTGTCCGGCCTGAACAACACACTCATGTGGGCGATGCTGGCGATTCGCTGTTTGGGCAGGCGTCCAGGCAGGGTGGTGGTTCTGGAGGGCGGCGTCTCCAGCTCGCCATACCACACCAACTGGCTACCGGGGTGGGTGAAGTGCTCTTGGAACAGCGACAGCACCCCCTGGGGCGCAATCACGCTGTCGGCGGCGCTGATGGTCACCAGGGCCGGGCGGTCGACCCCCTTGCGGACCAGGGCGTCGCGTACCTGCACCGAACTTTGGTAGTAGAGGGCTGCGCCGTGCATGGTCAGCGACTCATAGCGGTAGTAGTTGGTTTCCGGGTCCAGGTTGGCCCAGGTCACCAGCCAGTCCAGGTAGGGGGAGAGGGCGGTGGTTTTAAACCTGGGTTCAAACCCGGGGGAGAACAGCAGCAAGCCGTCGATTCTGGGGTTATCTATCGCTTCGGTGGTGACAAGGTTGGCGCCGGTGGAGAAGCCCCCCAACCACAGTTCATCCACTTGTTCGCCCAGCAGTTTGGTGTGGTGAGCCACGGCCCGGTTCCAGCTCTGAAGACTGGCCAGTTGCAGGTCCGCCGGGCGACTTCCGTGGCCCGGCAGCAGCAGGGTGCGCACTAGGAAGCCACGATTCGCCAGGCTCTGGGCGATGTCTTCGAAGTAGGTGGGCGAGTCGCTCAAGCCGTGCACCAGCAGTATTCCTCGCCTGGCCCCTTCGTGGGGGATCACCTCGAACGGCGTGTTGGCCTCAATCTCTGCCAGGGTGTCACCGGAGACAAAGGCGCGGTTGTCCCTCAGCCACCGCCGGGTTTCCTCCCGGTAGGCATCGAAGCTGGATTGCTCGAAACCGGGCAGGGATGAGGAGGTCTGATAGCTTTCTCCCTGTGGCGTCTGAATGCAGGCCAGCAACAACAGGGCGGCGGTAATGGGCAACAGCAGTCTGAGCAAGTGATGAACTCCATATCGGCAATATCCCTCTATCCTACGCAACCCTCCCTCACCGGCACCAGTCCATAACGTAACCAAGTTTTAGCTTGTTCCTTCAAAAAAAGAGCCCTGCTGTTTAGCAGGGCTCGTGCGCTAGCAAAAACGGGTCAGGCTTACGCCTTTTCCACTCTTACTGGAATGCCTTGACGGCAGTTGGTGCCGGCGTAGTAGTCGTTGAGCATGGAGACCTTGCCGGGACGGGTCGGATCGGCGGGGATCATCTGATTCACCGCAGTACCGCCGCCACGGCGGGCGATGCCTTCGATGACCTTGCCGTCGATTATGCGGGTGTCTGCACCATAGGCCTTCTTGTGACCGAAGCAGTGGGACACACACACGGAGCCTTTGGCCACACCGGAGTCCGCCTGCAGCACGCCTTCGGCTGGGGTGCCGTTGCCGGATACCACCCGAACCTTGTCACCATCGGTCAGCCCCATCTCGGCGGCGGTATCGATGTTCATGTAGACGAAGTTCTGCGGTGTTACCTCGGCGCAGCGGTCAAAGGCGGCGGAGTAGTTGGAGCGCAGGGTCGGCTTGTAGTTGGAGAACAGCAGCGGGAACTCCTTCTCAGGCCAGTGCTGCTCCCAGGTGTCGCCGTTCCAGAAGCGTTTGGCTTCGTAGGAGGGCACGCCAGGATAACGCTCGCCAGAGTGGCAGTGGCGCAGCTGAGCCATGTCGGCGTTGTAGATCTGCAGGAACTTGCCGCCGCCGCCATTGATGAAGTTGCCGTCGTATCGCTCGGCTTCCTCGTAGTAACCACCGCGGGAGAGCAGGGCTTCCACCTTGGCCGCTTCCTCGCCGGTCAGGCGGGGACGCAGAGGCGCCATGGAGTACTCCAGGGCCGCCCACTCGCGGTCCTCATCGGATACCGCTGGCAGCTTGCTGCACTGGGCGGCGATGTTGGCCAGGTAGCGGGAGTGCCAGTCTTCGAAGGTCAGCAGGTCCACCTTGCGACCGTCGGCGGCGGGGATGGCACCCTTACCGAAGCCGGGCAAGTCCATGGCCATGGCCATATCGATCATGAACTGCTCCATGCAGATATGCTGGCCCTTGGCGTTCTTGGGGGTACGCGGGGTCACCAGAGGCGCACCTGCGACCACACCCAGTTTGAATGCGCCCCACATGCGGTCGGCGGCGTACTCTTCGTACATCACGCGATCCGGGATGAAGTAGTCGGCGTAGCGGTTGGTTTCGTTCATGTAGCAGTCGATGGCGACAAACAGAGGCAGTTTGTCGGTGTCCACCAGCGCCTTCTCCACATCGTTGCTGATGGAGGCGGCACTGTACAGGGCGTTGCTGCGCCAGTTGAACAGGGCCTTGGCGGTGTAGGGGTTGGCATTGGTGTGGGCGGTCAGCGCCTCGGCGGCGTTGAAGGAGGCGTAGCCTGCCACCAGGTTGTGCCACATGTCGCTGGCGGGGTAGGGGTTCTCGCCCTTGGCCACCTTCTGCTTGTACTCGGTGGAGTCCTCATAGGCGCCGGAGCGGCAGATGTTGATGTCTGCGCTGACATCCAGTTCACCGTCGAAACCACCCAGGTTGTAATTGCCTTCGAAGCCCCAGTAGGCGCCGTTGGCATACAGGGTACCGCCCTTGGCGTCGTGGGAACCGATCAGGGTGTTCATGGTGGACACCAGCCAGCCGACCATGATGGCATCACCACTGTTGGCACCGGAGTTGGTCACTACCGTGGCCTTGCGGCCATGGTGAGTCAGGTCCTTGGCGGCCTGCTTGATCTGGGATTGCTGGATACCGCAGTCGGCAGACAGCGAGGCCAGAGGCGCCTGGTTGGCCTGGGCCTTGAGCAGGGCCAGGGAGGAGGTCAGCTGAACCTGATTGCCGTTAACATCGGTGAACAGGCCGTCGACGAACAGATCGGCCTTCTTCGCCAGGTTGGCGGAAACCAGTTTGCCGTTCTCAACCACCATGGCTTCGTCGCCGCCCACGCCGAAGTCGGAGGCTTTGGCGAACAGGGTGAGGTCCTTGTGCTTGGCGTCGGTGACCACTAGGTGGCTGGCGTTGCTGTGGTTCACTTCACCGGCAGCCTTGGCGGCGTCGGCGTTGGGAATCGCCAGGAATTCGGCGTTAAACCAGTTCTCAGTGAACATCACCTGCATCATCGCCATCATAAAGGCGGCGTCGCGGCCGGGGCGAATGGGCAGCCACTGGGCACGGGTGTCGTTGGCCACCTCGGTACGCAGCAGGGGGTCGACGCTGGTGTACTTGAGGTTGCGCTCGACACGGGCGTCTGCCAGGTTGCGACCCAGCAGGTTCAGGCTGGCGCCGGAGGACCCTGGGGCGGTACCCAGGAACATGGCGTACTCGACGTTATCCCAGTCGATGTCACCCAGGCCGGGCTCCAGGCCGGGAGCCAGGCCGATGCCATAGCCGATGCCGGTGGGCGCACCACAGTAGGCGTGCTTGGTCACCAGGTTCACGGTGCCGTAGGCCTGACGCATGAAGCGCGCGTAGAGGCTGCCGCGCAGGGTATCCTCTTCACCGAAGGTGGCCAGCAGGCGGTTGGCGGCGGAGCCGAATTCCGGATAGCCCGGAACTGCTGGCTTATCCAGTTGACGAATCGCCTTGATGCCCTCCACGTGGCCTTCTCCGAACAGGTCGCCCCCTTCGAGGATCTCGGTCAGGGCCTGCTCGTAGCTGATGCTCTTCCATTTGCCTTCGCCGCGCTTGCCCACACGCTTGAGCACCTGGGTGACACGGCGTGGGTCGTCCACACAGCCAACGCCACTGGCGCCTTTGCCACAGGTGGTGGCGCGGTTTTCCAGGCCGGTGTTGCCTGCCAGAGCGGCATAGCTGTCACGGACCGGCATGCTCAGGGGCAGGGGAGAGCCGGAGTTCATCTCGCAGTAGGGGTTACCGCCGACCTTGAGCACCTTGTCGCTGGCTTCGTCGATGCGCACGCGCAGGCCGCACATGTTGTTGCAGGTGAAGCAGCGGGTGTACATGGTGCGGATGCCCGGGGTCTTGTGCAGCTTGCCGTCGGCACCCAGCTGGGCTTCGGTCGGCAGGGGATTACCAAAGCGGGTATTGCTCTTGGCCACGTTCAATGGCGCGGGCTCGCCACCCTTGGGGGTGGAGCTGCAGGCGGTGCCGGTGGCGGCCGCAGCGGTGACGATGCCGGCGCGGGTGATAAAGCTTCTTCTGTCCATCGTCATCTCCTATCGTTGCCATTCCAGGTGGTTGAGTTTCAGGATCTTCTTGTCATCGCTGGGCTGTGGCAGGCCGATGTAGAGGATGCTGGGCAGGTTGCCAGACTCGGGCAGCATGCCGTATACCTTGTTGTCGCGAACCAGCTTGGCCACGTCGCTGTTGGGATCGTTCAGATCGCCAAATACCCGGGCTTCGCCGATGCAGGTTTCCACACAGGCGGGCAGCAGGCCCTGCTCCAGGCGGTGCACGCAGAAGTTACATTTCTCAGGCGCGGTCTTGTACTTGGGATCCTTGCGGCGGGCGCCGTAGGGACAGGCTTTAACGCAGCGCTGACAGTGGATGCACTTGTCGTAATCGATGACTACGATGCCATCTTCCGGACGCTTATAGGTGGCGTTCTTAGGGCACACCTCGACGCAGGAGGGGTTCTCACAGTGGTTACACTGGTTGGGCACCGCCAGGGTGGCCACACCGTCTGCGGTTTCCACAGAGGATTGGGTCACCCGGGTACGGGCGCGGCCTTCGGGTACCTGGTTCTCGATGGAGCAGGAAACGCTGCAGGAGAGGCAACCGGTACAACGGCGAACGTCGAACACCATGGCCATGCGCTTACCCTGGGTCTGGGCCAGCAGGCTGGTGCTGGGGATCAGGGTCAGAGCCGCACTCCCTGCCGCCATTTTGAGTAATGAACGTCTGTCTAACATAAGAGGTCCTTTAATATGCCCGGCCAATTTGGCAAGGCTGAATAAAGAGAAACTGGGCAGGGGATAAAATAGTTGAAACGGAATTAAGAGGGGAGCATTAGCTATATTTTAAGCGTTGTATTGCAGAGGTGCTCCCATCTTTCCAATAGCGAAAATCGTGTCTTGCGGATAGTGCAATGTAATCTGTTTCTGTCGGGTGTTAATGAGAGGTTGCCTTGCCAGGCCCATGTTTACGCGGCCTGACGCTTGTTTTGGCGGAAAGTTCACCAGTGCGAGCATGTGACTTAAGGTGGGTTAATTTTCATGAGGAAGAAAATTTAATGCCTGAGTTTCAATATATGGCTTGGCTGGCATTATTCATAATAGAAAAAACTAAATGTGGATATAAATAACGTGATTGGAATCAATAAATTTTTTCTTCAAGACAAGTGTGACTGCCATTAAATAAGTCCTCTGCATCGGTTTGGTGTATGTGCCGAGACCGGGTGAGGCACGCCACCTTAAATTCTGAAACACTTTAATAACAACTTGCTGTGAGCAGGCCAGTATACTTGAGCGAAAAATTTTCGGACAACGGCGATGAACCTCTCCCGCTCTTCACTGAAAAATCCTGCCGCTGTGCTGGTCATCGTGGCGCTGATCTTCCTGTTTGGTACCTTGGCGATGCTGAAGCTGCCGATTCAGCTGACCCCGGATATTGAGCAGCCGCAGATCACCATCTCCACCGGTTGGCGCAGTGCCGCCCCGGAGGAGTTGGAGTCGGTGATCATCGAGCCTCAGGAGAACGTGGTTAAGAACACCCGTGGGGTGGTGGATGTGGCCACCACCATCAACAGTGGGTTTGGCAATATCACCCTCACCTTCGATGTGGGCACCGACATGCAGCAGGCGATGCTGGATGTGATCAATAACCTTAACCAGGCACCGCCGCTGCCGCTCGATGCCTTCGAGCCTAGGGTGGCGGTGGGCGGGGGGCGCGACGGCCCTAATGCCGCTTCCCTGCTGGTGAAGATTCTGCCGGACAATCCGGTGCAGGAGATCGACCAGTATCAGAAACTGATTGAAGACGTGGTGGAGCCAAGGCTGGCGCGCATCCAGGGGATCAGCCAGGTCAACCTTAACTCGCAGCGCCCCAGGGAACTGAGGATCAGCTTCGATCCCTTCGCGGCCGCCGCCATGGGAATTCAGGTAAACCAGATCAGCCAGACCATCGCCCGGGCATCTGACGTGTCCGGCGGCTTTGCCGATGTAGGACGCCGTCAGTACACGGTGCGTTTTGCCGGTCAGTACGACGTGCAGAACCTCAGCGAGATGATCGTTGGCTATCAGAACGACCGGCCCATCTATCTGCAGGACATCGCCACCGTCGAGGATACTCTGGTGGACCGTTTCGGCTTTACCCTGAGAAACGGCTCGCCCGCCTACTACATCACCCTGAGCCGGGCCAGCGACGCCAATACGGTGACCCTGCTGGATGAGGTGAATCGGGCCATTGACGAGCTCAATGTCGGCCCCCTGGCAGAGGCGGGGTTGGCCATCGATCTCAGTTTCGACTCCTCGGTGCACATCCGTAACGCCCTGACTCTGGTGAAGAGCAACCTGGGGTTGGGGGTGATGCTGGCGTTGGGGATCCTGTGGCTGTTCCTCCGAGGTGTGAGGACCACCCTGATCATCGCCACCACCATTCCCATCTCCATCATGGTGGCCTTCCTGGGGCTCAGCCTGTTTGACCGAAGCCTCAATGTGATCTCTCTGGCCGGTCTGGCATTCTCCGTGGGACTGGTACTGGATGCGGCGATCATCGTCCAGGAGAACATTGTCCGTCTGCGCAATGAGGGGATGGCCAGTCATAAGGCGGTGCTCAAGGGGGCAATGCAGGTGACCGGGGCCCTGTTTGCCTCCACCGCCACCAGCGTGGCCATCTTCCTGCCGATTCTGTTCATGGAGGGAATCGAGGGCCAGCTGTTTTCTGATCTGGCCCTGACCTTGTCTATTGCGGTACTGGCTTCTCTGATTACTGCTATTACCGTGCTGCCCATCGCCAGCAAGTACTGGCTGGCGGGCATCAGTGATAACGACCCTTTCCAGGGCTACTGGACAAGACTCACGCGGCTGGTGATGAGCCTGACCGCGACGCCGCTGCGTCGCACCTTGTGGGTGGCGGGGCTGCTGGGCGGTTCTGCTGCGGTGACCCTGCTGCTGATGCCCAGGACCGACTTTATGCCCAGGGCACCTATTGACGGCTTCTTTTTTAACATCAGCCTGCCGCCGGGGGGCAACCTGGAGTATGTGGATCGGGAGATGGCCCAGTTGGTGCGCGAGCGCATTCAGCCCCATCTGAGTGGCGAACGTCAGCCTGCCATCAAGAGCTACAATTTCTACTCTTTCGGGGCCGGGTTCAGCGGCGGCTTTATCTATGCGGCGGACCCAACCCATGTGGAGGAGTTGATGGCGGTGGTTCAGGAGGAGATCCTGGCGGGACTGCCCGATACTCAGGTGTTCCTGTTCCGGGGATCGATGATTAACGTCAGTGGCGGTGGCAATGGCCGCTCCATCAGCGTCAACATTCAGGGTCCGGAGCTGGAGCAGCTGATTGATACGGCCCAGGCGGGACTGGCGGCGATTCAGGCGGCTATGCCCGGGGTCAGTGCCCGGCCGGTGCCCGGATTGGCCATTGCAGAACCCGAATTGCAACTGATCCCCAACGACAGGCGAATCACCCAGGCGGGGCTGAGTCGGGCCGACGTGGCCAACACGGTGCGGGCCTACACCGACGGTCTGTTTATCAGTGAGTATTTCGACGGCAACGACAGGATGAACGTCATCCTGCGGGGCAGCGAATGGCGTACCCCCGAGGAGCTGGCCGCGCTGCCGGTGCACACTCCCTTGGCGGGTTTGCAGACCCTGGGAGAGCTGGCGGAGGTGCGGCGCACCGTGGGGCCAACCCAGCTCCGGCGGGTGGATGGCAAGCGCACCATCAGCCTGGAGATCTCCCCGCCGGAGGATATGTCCATGGAGGAAGCCCTGAGCAAGCTCAACGACAGTGTGCTGCCCGAGATGCGCCAGGTGCTGCCGGCCAATGCCACCATCAAGCTCAGTGGCAACGCCAACAAGATGGCCGAGGCCATCGACGAGATGCTGGTGAACTTTGCCCTGGCCCTGGTGATCCTGTTTTTGCTGATGACCGCGCTGTTCAAGTCGGCTAAGGACAGTCTGCTGGTGCTGCTGGTGATGCCGCTGGCTACCGGCGGTGGGGTGATCGCCTTGGCATTGCTGAATCTGGTGACCTTCCAGTCTCTGGATCTGCTGACCATGATCGGTTTTATCATCCTGCTGGGGCTGGTGGTGAACAACGCCATCTTGCTGGTGGACCAGACTCGCCGGGGGGAAGCTGAGGGGCTTGCACGGCGTGAGGCGGTGGCCCAGGCTGTGCGTATCCGGGCCCGACCTGTGTACATGAGTACCCTGACCAGCCTGTTTGGCATGCTGCCGCTGATGCTGATGCCTGGGGTGGGCTCGGAGATCTACCGTGGGCTGGCCACGGTGATCGTTGGTGGCATGGCCATCAGTGCCTTGTTTACCCTGATTTTACTGCCCGCCCTGCTGAGAATGGGGGAGGGACACTCTAAACAAGAAAGTGACGAGGGCCAGCCTGTGGCGGTGCCTCTGGAGGTGAGAGGATGACACACCTGAAACTACTGCTGCTGGCCCTGCTCAGCTTTGGAGCTGTGGCCAACGAGCCGCCAGCGACACCAGTCGAAGTGGCCGAGGTGCGCCATACCGATTTGTCTCCCACCGCCAAGCTGCTGGGGACAGTGCACAGCCGTCATAACATCGCCATTACTGCCGGGGTCAGCGGCCAGCTGACCTGGGTGGTGGAGCCCGGCACCCTGGTGAGCCAGGGTGAACTGCTGGTGAAGATGGACACCTTTCCCCTGGAACTGGCCAAGCTGGAGCAGGAGGCACGCATCCGCCGTGCCCAGATTAACCTGCGCTACCTGAAGCGGGAACTGGAGCGGTTGGTTACCCTGCAGGCTCAGAACAACGCCGCCGAATATCAACTGGATGAAAATCGCAGCCGTTATGAGTTGGCCAACGCGGATCTTGAGATTGCCCAGCTCAAGCTGAAACAGCTCAATGACCAGCTCGCCAGGGCCAATGTCCGAGCGCCCTTTGACGGGGTGATCACTGAGCGGCTGCAGCGGGAGGGCACCGACGTTAATCGTGCCGACCTGCTGTTGCGGATGATGGACACCAGCAACCTGGAGGTGCACCTGCATGTGCCGGTGAAGTACATGGGCAACATCGACAAGGGGCGTCCGCTGCAGGTACTGAGTGACAACCGACTGACCCAGGGCACCATCCGCGCCATCATTCCTGCGGCGGATCCCCGCTCTCAAACCATTGAGCTGCGAATGTCTCTGCCTGCCGACAACGCTCACCACCTGACCGCAGGTGAGTTGGTGAAAGTGGCGATTCCGGTGCAGCAGGCCCGTCAGACTTTGGCGGTGCATCGTGATGCCCTTATCCTGCGTCGCCAGGGTTCCTACGTGATGATGATCGATCAGGACAACGTGGCTCATCGTCGGCTGGTCGAGGTGGGCCATGGTGACGGCGACTGGGTGGCCGTCGAAGGGGAGTTGGCTCCAGGGGATCAGGTGGCCGTGCGCGGCGCCGAGCGTTTGCGTGAAGGGCAGAAGGTGCGGGTACAGGGCAGCCGAAGCTGATAATCGGGTTTCCCTTTCCCGGCAGACATTGGTATTCCTTGAGTGCTCAACCCTCAGTGAGTATTGAGCACGACTGACCTGATGGGCGCATCCGGTGATTCGGGGATCAGTTCAGGAGCGGGTAGTTGTTGCTGTTTTCGCGAGTTCCTTCTGTGTTTGCATCATAGCCTTGCTCATTGAGGTACTGGTCAAGGTTCTCCCACCTCAACGGCTTAGACAGATAGAAACCTTGCAGGCGATTGCACCCCAGAGCCTTGAGCCTGCTGTATTGAGTTTCTGTTTCCACCCCCTCCGCCACGGTGTCCAGATTAAAGATACAGCCGAGTTCAAGCAGTACCTCTGCCAGCGGACGGTTTTGTTCCGTTCCCGCTGCTAGCTCACTAATGAAGCTGCGATCGATTTTAAGGGTGCTGACGGAGTGCCGAATCAGCTGCTTGAAACCTGTATAGCCTGTTCCAAAATCGTCCAGTGCGATCCCTACGCCCATTTTTCTGAGTTCACCCAGCAACTGTTCGGTGGATTCATCCCAGTCAACCAGCATGGTTTCGGTGATCTCCAGCTCCACCCTGTTGGGGGCGATGGCGTATCGGCTAAGAAGCCCATTGAGCTTCAGTAACAGCTCTGTGTTTTGAAGCTCAATGGCGGAAAGGTTGATGCTCATGCTGCCGTCAAAGCCATAGGAGTCTCTCAGCCTCGCCAACGCCTTGAGTCCCTCCTCCAGGACCCAGAAGTCAATCTGCCGAATCAGTCCATTGGACTCGGCGACGGGGATGTATTCGTCCGGCCCCATCTCCAGCAGGTCGGGGTGAGAGCAGCGAATCAGGGCTTCAAATCCGGACAACTGCATGTTTCGGCTGAAATGGATGGGCTGAAACACGAGGTAGAACTGCTTCCGCTCAAGGGCTTCCTGCAGTCCTTGCTCGATACTCAGCCGAGTTTGCTGCTGCTGTGCCAGATTTGGATTGAACAAAATGCACTGGCCTTTCCCTTTTGCCTTGGCCTGATACATGGCGGTGTCAGCACAGTGCATCAATGAGATGAGATCCCGTCCATCCTGCGGCGCCAGGGCGATGCCCAGGCTGACATGAACTCGATGTTTGATGTCATCGATCATCAATCCTTCTTTGGTGAGCGCCAGAATCCGTTTTGCCACGGCAACGGCATTGCCCGGCTTTCTCAGTCCGCCCAGAACCAGGGCGAATTCATCGCCTGCCAGTCGAGCCAGCATCAGCTTCTTGGGCGAGGAGAGAACGAGATCCGAGGCGCGGACCGTGTCCTGAAGGCGGCGGGCATATTGTTTGAGAAGTTCATCGCCGGTCTCATGGCCGTAGTTGTCATTGACCCTTTTGAAATTGTCCAGATCGATGAACAACAGGGCCGTCAGCAGACCCGACTCCTTATCCTTATCGAGAATCTGCTGAGCGGTTTGTTGGAAGTTTCGGCGATTTGCCAGTCCGGTCAAAGGGTCAAAACTCGCTAACTGATTGACGCTGGAGAGCAGAGAAACATAGGCGTTGTTGAGCTGGGAGATCTCGTCGTGTCCAGGAGACTTTGTTAATGGATGCCCAAGTTTCTTATGCAGCTTTACCTGGCCTGCCAACGTCAGCACTGGCGCAATGACATAGCGGTGTATCAAGCCTCTAAGCAGCGCGTAGGTGGCCAGTAAAGAGCAGAAGAACAGCAGTAATTCGTACTTAATGACCTGATGACTGTCACGCCAGGCTATTCCTTCCTCTGTCGCCAGGTTGATGGTGAAGAGTGGGGTACGGCTGAAGGCGGTGTCTTGATGCTGAGAGATCTCTCCCTGGAACAGTACGGAGAGAGGCTGGCTGCCCGTTTTCGCCCAGGAGTGGGAACCAGAAGGTTCAATCTGCACTGTCAGGCTGGACGAAGGCTCACTGATGGTTCCCTGAAGCGTCAGGGCGCGGTCCAGCTTCAGGGTCATCAGTGCATGAAATCGGGATTCGGCTGAGAGTTGCCGACTGTTGTGGATATTGGCCAGTCCTGGCACAAAGCCTTTGAGCATCACCAGGTAGGTTTCTCCCTCCACTCCGTTGTAGAGATAAAAGGCGGTGCTCTCCTTGTTATTGAGTCCGCTCCCCTGCCACCACCGCAAATTGTCCGGGATATGAGGTTGATAGGGAGGAGCGAAAGGATCCTGGTTGTCTGCAGAGACCAGTAACTCCCCGTTTGGTGCGTAGAGCTGTATCACCTCGAGATTGGGCAGTGTCTGACTCAGACCGGAATGAAACTGCTCTACAAGATACTGCAGCGACAGGCTGCCCGTTTGACTGATGCTGGGCGCTTTTAACGATCGGACGACCTGATAACTGAGGAGAAGCCTTAGGCTGTTGTCCATCAGGGTGGCCTGTTCCTCAAGACGCTTCTGGTAGTTTTCCAACTCCAGTGCAAGGCTACGCTCGATGTAGGCCTCAGAGTTGTTGACGGTCTGATTGACCGTCAACAAGGCGGCCAGAATAAACACCACGGTGATTACGGGGAGCAGGGTCCAGTTGAGTCTCTGATTCAGTCTCATCCCCGCCCTCCTAGTCTTTAATGGTGGCGACCATTTTGGCTCTAAGGTCGATGGCATCCTTGGACAAGCTGCGGAACACCTCGCTGCGATTGGTTATCTGCTCAGTGGGATAGAGCTCCCTGTCCTGTCTGTGCTTTAGGGTGGTCAATGCCTTGGCGCTGGCGATGGGGGTTGGCATCCAGGTGGTCTCCGCATTCAGTGCGGCGATCTCTGGTTGGTTGATGAAATTAAGGAAGGCCAGGGTGGCGGGTTTTATGGGGTGGCCTGCAGGTGCAGTCCAGCAGTCTACCCAAAGCATGGTGCCTTCGTTGGGGATGCGATAAACCCAGTCTTGTTGTCCGGTGGCCTCGATGATCTCCTCAACATCGGCCGAATAGGCCAGGGTCATGGCCATCTGACTGTCCTGCCGTCGGCTTAAGGCATAGGAGAGGCCGTAATCGTACGCAAGGACGTATTGTTGCTGCTCTTGCATCAATGCATAGGCCGCTTGAAGTTCGCTGCGTTCCTCGCTGTTGGGGTCGAAGCCTGCTGCGATAAGGGCCACCGCGGTGAAGTCATGGATGTCGGTCATCATGACCACTCGCCCTCTCAGGGGGCGGGACGGGGAAAACAGCTGCTTCCAGCTGATGATGTCGTGGACCAGGGAGCTGCGATAGGCAATCCCGAGTGTGCCCCAGCTGTATGCCAGGCCGTAATCTCCGCAGGCCTGTTGCCAACGCCGGTCTATATGTTCGCCATTTGGCACCTTATCGCTAAGAGGTTGGATCAGCCCATCCTGGGCATAGACTCGGGTTGCATTACTGTCGGTCATCACCAAATCAAACAGCAGACCTCCATCCGTCGCCAGAATGGCGTTTCGTTCAGTATCACTGCTGATGAACACCTGATGAATGCTGTGTCCTGTCTGCTTGGCAAAGGCAGCGATCACCTCTTTTGACAGGTAGGCTTCCCAGGTCAGCACTCTAACCTCATCGGAGATGACTAAAGAGGGGGCCAGAAACAGTGCCGCACCCAGGCTGAGAGACAGTCTATGCATAACCTATCCTTGGTCGCTTCAGATGAGCCCTTTGGCATCTAGAGATGCCAAAGTCTTTGAAAAAGTTTCCCCTTTTTGAGCTTAGTTCTTTGATTGAATTCTGTACATGAGGGATGGGTGCTCAGGAATTGAAATACTGAGGCGGAATGCCGTTTTCGTGCCGGTGGCATTTTCAACAGCCGCTCGGTTTTCGGAGAGCTTTGGTGGGCGCCTTGGCTGTAATCTTTTGATATTATTTGTGTTTTTTTGCGGGTCTTTGCGTTGGCACCCTGGCGCTCTGCGGTTTATCGGAACATCGAGGTGGTCATCTTTCCAGGCGGGAACGGACACAAATTGATCCAAGAATTTCTCCCGCAAATAGGTCGGACGACCGCAGTTGATTATCTGGTTGGGTGGATCCCTTCCAGTTCTCCCGCTTGAATCTGCTCCATCAAGGTAGCGTCACCCAGGGGTTGCTGGCCCACCTTGAGCAGAATCAGGGAGAAGCTCTTGGCCATGGCTCTTTCATGAGAGCGGATGGCATCTGGGTCGCCCATGGCCAGCACGGAGTGGTATTGCCAGGTCAGGCTCTTAGGCAGTTCGGCTTCAAACCTCAGTCCCAAACCATTTCTCAGTTGGTACTGCTCATCTTTGCCGTGGCAGGCTTCGCACTCCACCTTTTGAAGCCTCAGTTGCTGCTTCATGGCGTCGGCAAACACTGGGTGACCGCTGGCCTTGGTACAGAGCAGCAGGGAAAGCAGCAGAAGGGTAGAGATCCTGTTCATCGCGCCCCCACTTTTCAGGGATAACCTGAAGTTATTATATGTATAAGTGATTTAGGGTCGATGACTTTTTAATCAGGGGGTGTGATCAGCCTATCAGAACACTCACCAGGCTGTGCGAAACAGTGGGTCTGAAAGCGGGTTACTGGTTCTTGAGGTTGTCGATGACCGCCGAGATACGGCGTTTAGCTTCTTCAGGCCTGTCATAGAGCAGAACGCTTCTCTTCATGACCTCGGTGCCGGGATAGAGTTCGGTATTCCCCTTGTGAGCGTCCGAGGTGAGTTTCCTGGCGGCACCGATAGGTGAGGGGAACCAGGCCTGTTCAGCATTGAGGGCAGCAATCTCGGGGCGGTTTATGAACTCCAGGAAGGCCAGGGTGGCCTTATTGACGGCACGGCCTGAGGGGATCACCCAACAGTCGACCCACAGGAGAGTTCCTTCGTTGGGAACCACATAGGTCCAGTCTTTCTGCCCAGTGGCGCTGATGATCTCTTCCACATCGGCGGAATAGGCCAGTGCCATGGCCATCTCGCTCTCTTTTTGCCAACTGAGGGCATAGGAGACCCCATAGTCATAGGCCAAAACATGTTGTCTCTGAGCCCGCATCAACTCGAAGGCACGCTGGAGTTCCCGAGGATCCGAACTGTTGGGGCTGAAACTGTGAGCCATCAGGGCGGCGGCAGTAAACTCTTTGGAGTCGGTCATTGTCACCACCTTTCCCTGGAAGGGGGCTGGAGGTACAAACAGTTGTTGCCAGGAGTCAATCTGTATCCCAAAGGATTGGCGGTAGGCTATCCCCAGGGTTCCCCAGCTGTAGGCGGCGCCAAACTCACCACAAGCCTGTTGCCAGTCTGCGTCGATGTGAGCCAGGCTGGAAACCACCCCAGTCATCTTTTGAATGAGCCCTTGTTTGGCGTATGCCTGGGTAGCCCCATTGTCGGCCATGACCAGATCGAACAGGGTGGCACCGCCTGCATCGAACATGGCATTACGCTCTGAGTCGGAGCTGATGAAAAACTGCTCAACCCGGTGGCCGGTTTCCAGGCGAAAGGCATGGACTACCTTATCCGAAAGGTAGGCTTCCCAAGTCAGCAACTTCACTTCACCTGAATAGGCGAGGGCGGGAAGAAGCGCCAGGATGAGCACTGGAAGAGTTCGATTAAGCATAAGCTCGACTTGGTTTTGGTCTGACAGGGACGGTGTCTCTGCATAGGGCGTGTCAAACAGAAAATTATACCTTGAACTAAGAGTATTATCGAAAACTTTGAAATGGATTCAGTGGTGGAAGGAAGTCCCGATGAGAAGCCACCAGGCGGGCGAGGCTCATGCTTACTAAGGTATTGAATCGGAATCTAATAGGCATTAGGTTAACTTCGGCTGTAACGGTAATGTTGAATTCACTAAAGGTCTAATGGCCGGAATCGGTGAATCCGATACACTTTGACTAATCTGTTACGCCATGGATAGGTGCACCGGCGCCTGGGGTATCCAACGTAATCTGCCTGCCTTTGGGCGAGGTGGCATGAGTGCACCCACAAGGACGCCATATGTTTCAACCGGAAAAAATAATCATTGCCGACGATCACCCGCTGTTTCGTCAGGCCCTTCTCTCTGTTCTGGAGAAACAGTTTCCCAATTCCCAAGTGCTGGAGGGGGAGTCGGTGCGCCAGTTGAAGGGGTTGTTGGCGCAGCATGGTGATACAGACCTGCTTTTGCTCGACCTCAACATTCCTGATGCCCATGGTTTCAATACCCTGGTGCAGATTCGCTCTGAATACCCCGAGCTTGGAGTGATCATCATTTCGGGCCAGGAGGATAATCGCACTATCGCCCAGAGCGTTCGCTGCGGAGCCGCTGCCTTCGTGCCTAAATCTCAACCTGTTCCCAGAATGATAGAGGCGGTGGAAGCGGTGATGTCCGGTCAGCAGTGGTTGCCCGAGGGGACGGACCTGAGCGATGGCGCCAGGGATGGCGTCGAGGAGAAGATCGCCAGTCTCTCCCCGCGCCAGCACAAGATTCTGATGATGTTTGCCGATGGTTTGCTCAACAAGCAGATTGCCCAGGAGCTGGGTTTGTCTGAGGCCACCATCAAGGCCCACGCCAGTGCGATCTTTCTCAAGCTGGGGGTGCGCACCCGCACTCAGGCGGTGATTGCCATGAAGCAACTGCAACCGGGGGCGGTCAGCTGACCAGATGCTCGCCCAGGACTTAGCTGTTCTGGGTATCCAGCTCCTGACCATAGTTCTGTTGCAGCTCCCTGACCAGGGTGGCACTCATCAGTGCCCGCAGAGCAACTGGCTTCACCAGCTTGCGCAGGAACCCGAAGCCCGCCTCTTTGGCCTGGTTGACCACCCCTTCGTCTGTGGTGGCACTGATCAGGATGCCGGGCAGGGGCCGGGCACTTAGCTGCTGCATCCGCTGCATCACCGAGATGCCGTCCTCATCGTTGTTCAGCTGGTAATCCACCAGCATGATGTCCATCTCGCCATGGCGGCTCTGCAGCAGGGCCTGGGCGCTGGCCAGACTGTCGGCGACAAAGACGCTGCATTGCCAGCTGCCGAGCAACTGCTCCATGCCGGCGAGTACTGCCGGGTCGTTATCGATGCACAGCACCCGAACCCCTTGCAGGGTAAAGGCGCTGGTCTTGGTGGGCACAGCCTGAACCTGAGGGCGGGCAGGAGGCAATGCCAGAGAGAAGCAGCTGCCCCGTCCTGCTTCAGAGTCCAGTGACAGCGTGTGTCCCAGCAGCTGGCTCAGCCCCTGGGCGATGTTCAGTCCCAGCCCCAGGCCATTGGGGCCGCCGCTCTGCAGGCGGGTGAACTGCTCGAACACCAGTTGCTGCTTCTCTGCGGGGATGCCGGGACCATTGTCCAGTACCTGGATCTCCAACTGCTCGCCCCGGCGGCAGCCCAGCACCACCTTGCCGCCACTGGCGTACCTGAGCGCGTTGGAGAGCAGATTTTGCAGGATTCGCCGTAGCAGCTGCTTGTCGCTGTGTACCCAGGCACTGCAAGGCACCGCCCTCAGGGTGACCTGGTAACGGGGGGCCAGGGCGCCGAACTCCCCCACCAGGGAATCCAGCAGGGATTGCAGGGGGAAGGATTCCAGTTTGGGCACTATGGTGCCACTCTCAATCTTGGTGATGGCGTTCAGATCCAGCAGCAGTTCATTGGCCACCTGCAGGGAGCGATCGATCTGCTCCAGGCCCGCCCTCTGGTTGGGGGTGAGGCTTCCCTCTTCCATCAGGGTGGAGGAGAACAGTCGGGCGGCGGACAGCGGCTGCAGCAGGTCGTGACTGCAGGCTTTGAGGTACTGACTCTTCTGGCGGTGTGCGGATTCCGCCTGTTCCCGGGCGGCATCCAGCTTGGCGTTGGAGCGGGCCAGCTGCTCATTGGCCATGGCCAGCTTGTTGGTGCGCTCGGACACCAAGGACTCCAGATCCAGGTTCTTTTCGGTCAGTAGCGCCTCCGCTTCCCGGTAGACGGTGATGTCGGAGAACAGCATCACAAAGCCGCCGCCGGGCATGGGGTTGCCCTCGATGCGAATCACTGTGCCATCGGGCAACTGACGCTCCGAGCTGTGGCGGCTGCCTTGGCGCAGGTAGCGAAGACGCCGGGCCACCTGGCGTTCCACTTCCTCCTCATCGTCGATAAGTTGGCTCAGGTTGTAATGGATGAGGTCTTCCACGGGACAGCCGGGATAGACCAGGCCCTCGGGGTAGTTAAACAGGCTGAGGTAGCGGCGGTTCCAGGCCACCAGCTTGTGATTGTTGTCGGTGACGGAAATTCCCTCGGAGGCGTTCTCGATGGCGCTCTGCAGCAGCTCTCGGCTCAGTGCCGTGCGCTGACTGGTGGCTTCATCCATCAGCTGAGCCACCTCATCCAGGGCGATGTCCCTTCCCTGCAGGGCACAGGAGATCACCAGCCGCGCCGAGGCCGACCCCATCACCGTCGCCAGCAGGTTCTCTGTGTAGAGCACCAGCTCCTGATCGGCATTCTGTCGCCCCTCCCTGAACCTGGGGTGGTTGCGGTAGTAGAGATCGAATCCCTGTGTGGCTTTGTCGTGACCGACGAAACGGGCGGCCAGCAGCTCCAGCTCCCTGGGGTCGATGCGCCCCGCCTTGATGGGCAGGCGTTCATGGATGTCGGGGCGGGCGAAGAACAACTCCATCTGCATCTGCTCTTTGACCGTCTGCCGGCTCAGGGCGGAGATCAGCCAGATCATCCCCATATTCACCAGCAGGCCCAACAGGGTGGCCATGGTGGTCGCTCCAAAAGGCGAACCCTCCATGGGGTGGGCATAGAGCCCCAACTGAGGAGCCAGATTGAACAGCAGCCAGATGCCAAATCCGGCGCCGATGCCGGATATTACACCGGTCAGGCTCACCTTGCGCCACCAGAAGGCGGCGAACAGCGCCGGGCCAATTTGGGCGATGGCGCCGAAGGCCACTTCTCCCAAAGAGGAGAGGGTGTGGGGCGGGGCCACCAGGAACATGGCAAACGCCAGGGAGATCACCACCAGCACCAGGCCCTTGCGCACCATCAGCAGCCTGGCTCTGAACCTGAGGAAGTCGGTCTCCTCCAGGGCACTGCGACGGAACAGGGCAGGGAACACCACTTCGTTGCTGAGCATGATGCTCAGGGCCATGGTGGAGATGATCACCATGGCACTGGCGGCGGAAATGGCGCCGAGGAAGCTGAGCAGGCTCAGCCAGTAGTGGCCGTGATAAGCGGGCAGGAACAGTACATAGGCGTCCGGTGCCATGGAATCACCATAGAGCAGGGCGCCCGCCTGGCCCAAAGGGGCGGCGAAAAAGGCAAACACCAGTACGTAGAGGGGAAACAGCCAGCGGCTGATCTTGGCCTGTTCCGGGTCTTTCAGCTCCACCATGGTGACCTGAAACTGCCGGGGCAGGCAGAGAAAGGCGCACACCACGATCACCGTCAGCCCCAACATGGACACCAGGCTGTTGCCGGTGAACGCCGGCTGGGCGGCGGCTTCGGTGGCTCGCTGCCAGATCTGGGCCGGGGAGTCGAAGGCCACAAAGGAGACAAACAGACCCACCACCAAAAAGGCGATGAGCTTGATCAGCGATTCGAAGGCGATGGCCACCATCACTCCGGGGTGGCGCTCGGTGACGTCGATGGCGCGGACCCCGAAGATGATGGTAAATCCCGCCAACACCAGGGTAACCAACAAGCCCAGCTGCCAGGAGGTCAGGGTCATGGTCTCCCGCAGGATCTCGTAGGAGTCGACGATCGCTTTCAGCTGCAGGGCGATGTAGGGCAGGGTGCCAAACAGGGCCACCAGGGTCACCAGTACCGCCAGTTTCTGAGACTTGCCGAAACGGGCCGCCAGCAGATCGGCGATGGAGGTGATGTTCAGTCTCAGGCAGACCCGGATGATGCGTTGGATAAAGGGCCAGCCAATAACAAACAGCAGGATAGGGGCGATGTAGACAGGCAGGTAGGAGAAGTCGCCGCGAGAGGCCTGGCCGGCGGTCCCCAGAAAACCCCAGGAGGTGCAGTAGACCCCGAGCGAGAGGGCGTAAATAAGGCTGTGCTGATGGGCCGCCAGTTTGTGGCGGTAGCGATCGCCGAGAAATGCGATGGCAAACAGCAGGCCGATGTAGGCCAGGCTGACCAGCACCAGGAGCCAGTTTGGAAACATGAACTATCCCTATCGTTGTTCTTTAGCCCAAAACTCCTTAGGGCCTGTTTTGCATCAGTGTAACCCTGCTCAGCGAAGGCTCACCTAAGACTTTCGTATTAATACCTCTGGCCTAATACCTATTCCCAATTGTGAGACAGGTCGCCTTTCACGATGTTTAAGGCACCACTACAACAAGGGATGAAAATGATGAAACACTCAGTCAAACTCGCGGTTGCCGGCTCTCTGCTGGCCTTTTCCGGCAGTGCTCTGTCCGGTTACGAGATTGAATTGTCAGAGAACGACAAGCTGATTTTCGGCGGATATATCAAGGTGGATGCCCGATACGTGGACGGGGATGTGGCCTATAAGGACTTCTGGACTGGCGGTGGTACTCCTCTGGAGGAGAGCGCGTCCCAGTTCCGCATTTTTGCCAACGAGACCCGTTTCAACACCAAGTACATCCACGGCGATGTGACCGGTTTCATTGAGATGGATTTTTTCGGCACTGGCGGCAACCAGGTTATCTCCAACTCCACCAGCCCCCGTATCCGTCACGCCTTCGTCAGCTACAAAGGTATCCTGGCCGGCCAAACCTGGACCACCTTTATGAACACCAGCGCCATTCCTGAGTCTGCCGACTTCGCCGGTGCCCTGGTGGGCCTCTCTTTTGTGCGTCAGGGACAAATTCGCTATTCCGCTGGCGGCTTCCAGGTTTCGGTGGAGAACCCCGAGACCTTTGGTGGTGATACCTCCAACGACAGCATGCCTGATGTGGTCGGTCGTTATAACTTCAAGGGAGACTGGGGTAACGTCAACGTCTCGGTTTTGGGCCGCGAGCTGAATACCACGGGCGGCAGCAGCGAAACCGCTTTCGGTGCTTCTATTGCAGGTAAGATCAACACCTTCGGTAAAGATGACTTCCGCTTTCAGTACCACCAGGGGGAGCTGGGCCGCTACATCTCCGGTGGCGCTGCCATGGACGTAGTGGGTGAAGAGGTGGAAGACACCACCGCCTGGCTGGCGGCCTATCGCCACTACTGGACTGACACCCTGCGCTCTACCGCGCTTTATGGTTGGGTGGAGACCGACGTCACCAAGGTTGAGCGCAGTCAGTGGGGCGTCAACCTGTTCCAGAACCTCACCAAGGAGCTGGCCATCGGTTTCGAGGTGGGTCAGTTCAAGATGGAGGAGGTCGACAAAGACTCCTTCTATGGTCAGTTCTCCATGCGTTACGCCCTGTAGCGCACCTTTCGGCGCGACGGGGATTCTCCCCGTCGCCCTCTGTGACACCCCAGTCGGGCAGTGGATGCCCCTACCCAAGAATCAGGAGTTTGGGAATGACAGATTCCATCCTCAAAGTCGAGCACGTCTCTCTCGCCTTCGGCGGGGTCAAGGCGCTGACCGACGTCAGTTTTGAAGTGCCCCGGGGATCGGTGTTTTCCATCATCGGCCCCAATGGCGCGGGCAAGACCTCCATGCTGAACTGCATCTCAGGTCGTTACCGCCCCCAGAAGGGGGCCATCCATTTTGACGGGCGTGAGGTGACCCACTTGCGGCCCAACGACCGAGCCGATCTGGGGATTGGCCGGACCTTCCAGAACCTGGCGCTGTTTGGCCATATGACGGTGCTGGAAAACATCATGGTGGGTCGGCACCACCTGATGAAGAACAACTGGGTGACCGGCCCCCTCTACTGGTTCTCTCCGGCGGAGAAAGAGGAACTGGCCCATCGACGCGAGGTGGAGCAGATCATCGACTTTCTCGACATCACCCACGTGCGTAAGTCGGTGGCGGGCACCCTCTCCTATGGCCTGCGCAAGCGAGTGGAGCTGGCCCGGGCCATGGCCCTCAAACCGAAATTGATTCTCCTGGATGAGCCCATGGCGGGGATGAACCTGGAGGAGAAGGAGGATATGGCTCGCTACATCCTCGATCTCAATGAGGAGTTCGGCATTACCGTGGTGATGATCGAACACGACATGGGTGTGGTGATGGACATCTCCCACGAAGTGATGGTGCTGGACTTCGGTAAGAAGCTGATCAGCGGACTCCCCGAGCAGGTGATGGCGGATGAACACGTCAAACGCGCCTATCTGGGCCTGGAAGACGGTGACGAGATGCAGGAGGCAGGCTGATGAGTCAGGCATTCAACGCGGCCGATCACGGCTTTGAGATGGGCGAGCTCAATACCTTTCCCAAGATTCTGCGCCACAACGGCCAGCACTGGCCCGGTGACGTGGCGATGCGGGAGAAGGAGTTCGGTATCTGGAACGAATTCACCTGGGCCGACTATTTGGACCGGGTCAAGTGGATGTCTCTGGCTCTCCATAAGCTGGGAATCCAAGCTAAGGACACCATCGCCCTGCTGGGGGACAACCGCCCCGAGTGGGTGTGGGGCGAGCTGGCGGCGCACACCCTGGGCTGCTACTCGGTGGGAATATACCAGGACTCTCTCCACGAAGAGGTGGCCTACCTCATCAACCTTTCCGGCACCAGTGTCGTGATCGCCGAGGATGAGGAGCAGTGCGACAAGCTGTTGGAGCTGGAGGATCAGATCCCCGGCGTAAAATACATCGTCTACTGCGACCCCAGGGGGATGCGCAAGTACGACGACGAGCGACTGGTGGATGTGGAGGACCTCTACCGCATCGGTCGTGAGCAGGAGAACAATCACCCCGAGCAGTTTGACCAGATGGTGGATGCCACCAACCCCGACGAGGTGGCCATCTACTGCACCACCTCAGGCACCACCTCCAAGCCCAAGATTGCCCTGCTCAAAGGGGGCAACTTCATCAAGCACTGCAGTGCCTACCTCAGAGCGGACCCGCGCAGCGCCGGTGACAACTATGTGTCCGTACTGCCTCTGCCCTGGATCATGGAGCAGGTGTACGCCGTGGGTCAGGCGCTCATCGCCCGTCAGATCGTCAACTTCGTCGAAGAGCAGGAGACCATGATGGCCGATCTGCGGGAGATTGGTCCCAGTTTCGTGTTGCTGGCACCACGGGTGTGGGAGCAGATCCTGGCGGACGTGCAGGCGCGGATGATGGACTCCACTCCGCTGAAGCAGAAGCTGTACGACTTTGCCATGAAACGGGCGGAGCGGGCCCTGGACCAGGGCAAACAATCCACCCTGGCCGACTGGCTGCTGATGAAGGCACTGCGCGATCGTCTGGGTTTCTCCTTCCTCAAATCCGCCGCCACCGGTGGCGCTGCCATGGGGCCGGATACCTTCCGCTTCTTCCAGTCCATCGGTGTGCCACTGCGTCAGCTGTATGGCCAGACGGAGATGTGTGGCGCCTACACCATCCACCACGCCGATGACGTCGATTACGACAGCGTCGGGGTGGCCTTCGACAACGCCGAGGTGAAGGTGATCAACGCCGATGCCGAAGGGCTGGGCGAAGTGGTGGCCAAGACCGAGGGGATGTTCTGCGGCTATCTGGGCAACCAGGCCGCCTATGATGAGGATGTTCGCGAGGGCTGGATGCACACCGGCGATGCCGGTTACTTCAAGGAGTCCGGTCATCTGGTGGTGATCGACCGCATCAAGGATCTGGCCCACACCAGCACCGGCATTCAGTACTCCCCCCAGTACATCGAGAACAAGCTGAAGTTTTCCAGCTTCATCGGTGAAGCGGTGATCCTGGGCAAGAACCGCCCCTACCTGTCCGCCATCCTCTGTATCCGTTTCTCCATCGTCGCCAAATGGGCAGAGCAGCAGGGGCTGGCGTTCACCAACTACATCAACCTGGCCAGCCTGCCGGAAGTGTACGCCAAGCTGGCTCAAGAGGTGGAGAGGGTCAACGCCACTCTGCCACCGGCGCAGAAGATCGCCAAGTTCGTGCTGCTCTACAAGGAGCTGGATGCGGATGACGGTGAATTGACCCGGACCCGTAAGGTGCGCCGTGGCGTCGTCGCCGAGAAGTATGGCGACATCATCGACGCCATCTACAACGATGAGGCCCAGGTGGACATCGACACGGTGATCACCTTCCAGGACGGCTCCAAGACCCGGGTTCAGACCCAGCTGGAAGTGGCCACCCTCATTGAGCAACCCAAGGGCCAAGAACCGGGCGATGAGCAAAGGAGAGCATCATGAATTTCGAGCTGTTACTGCAACTGGTGGTCAACGGACTGATCGTTGGCCTGCTGTACGGGGTGGTGGGGATGTGCTTCGTACTGGTGTACAAGTCGACCCAGATTGTGAACTTCGCCCAGGGTGAATTCCTGCTGGTGGGCGCCTGGACCTGCTGGGCCCTGCTGGTGTACCTGCAGCTGCCGTTTTTTGTCGGCTTTCTGCTGAGTCTGGCCTTTATGGCGGTGTTCGGGGTGGCGCTGCAGATGATCGTCCTAAGGCCGATGATTGGCGAGCCGATCATCTCGGTGATCATGGTGACCATCGGTCTCTCCATCTTCTTCCAGTCCCTGACTAAGTGGATCTTCGGGGTGGCACCGGAGAGCTACCCCAAGGTGTTTGATACCCAGAGCATCAACCTGTTTGGCCTGAACATCGAGCTGGCGTACCTGATGAGCACCGGCATCGCCATCCTGATCATGGTGGGCTTCTACCTGTTCTTTACCCACTCCAAGCATGGCCTGGCGATGCGCGCCACCGCCTTCGACCAGCAGGTGGCCCAGTCCCTGGGGATCTCGGTCAAACAGGTGTTTGCCATGAGCTGGGGCATCGCCG
The DNA here is from genome assembly GCF_000422645.1 of Ferrimonas futtsuensis DSM 18154. GTDB lineage: Bacteria > Pseudomonadota > Gammaproteobacteria > Enterobacterales > Shewanellaceae > Ferrimonas > Ferrimonas futtsuensis. The sequence goes on along the minus strand of NZ_AUGL01000015.1, from coordinate 75,584 downwards.
CCACGGTATCGGCCACCGCCGGTGTGGTGATTGGCATGGTCAATGGGGTCTCCGACTCCCTGTCGGTGATGGGGATCAAGGTGTTCCCGGCGGTGATCCTCGGTGGTCTGGATTCCATTGTCGGTGCCATTGTCGGCGGCATCACCATCGGTGTGCTGGAGAATCTGGCGGAGTTTGTCGACAGCCAGTACCTGCACGTCGGCAACATGTACGACATTGCACCCTTCTATGTGCTGTTGGTGATTCTCTGGTTCAAGCCCTACGGCCTGTTCGGCACCAAAGACATTGAGCGGATTTAAAAGGAAGTAACCATGAGTTTTATTGTGAAAGGAGTGCGCCATGTCTAGCCCGGTCATGCGTCCATGCGGCGATTTTCGCACCAGCTATAAGCAGGACAACACCATCTTCGAGACGCGCACCATCCACTGGATGACGGTGGCGGGGATCGCCCTGGCCTGTCTGGCCCCCTTTGTGCTGGACGCCTACTACCTGACCCTGTTCATCCAGATCTCCTACCTGGGGATCGCGGCTCTGGGCCTGAACATCCTGGTGGGCTACACCGGGCAGATCTCCCTGGGACACGGCGCCTTCTTCGGGTTTGGTGCCTTCGCCTCCGCCTGGCTTAATACCAGCTTTGGCATTCCGGTGTTTCTCTGTATTCCCCTGGCGGGCTACCTGACCATGGGCGTGGGCATGCTGTTCGGCATGCCGGCGGCGAGGATCAAGGGGCTGTATCTGGCCATCGCCACCCTGGCGGCCCAGTTCATCATCGAGGACTTCTTCGGCCGCGCCGAGTGGTTCTCCGGCGGCAGCGCCGGGTCCATGGCGGAGCCGGTAAACCTGTTCGGCTTTGTGTTCGATACCGATGAGGCCTTCTTCTACATCGCCCTGTTCGCCCTGGTGTTCATGTATCTGTGGGGCTGCAACCTGATGCGCAGCCGTGATGGCCGTGCTTTCGTGGCGGTGCGCGATCACTACCTGTCCGCAGAGATCATGGGGGTCAAGCTGAATAAGTACCGGCTGCTCTCCTTCGGCATCTCCTCCTTCTACGCCGGCATCGGCGGTGCCCTGTACGCCCACTATCTGGGCTATGTGTCCGCAGAAGGTTTCACCATCTTCATGTCGGTGCAGTTCCTGGCGATGGTGATCATCGGTGGCCTGGGATCGGTGAAGGGCACCCTGTTGGGCTGCATCTTCATGGTGCTGCTGCCCGAGGCCCTGGAGGGGGGCGTTGGCCTGCTGAAGATGACTGACTGGGGCAACATCCCCATGGTGGTGGACGGCCTGGCCTACATCAAGGAGATGGCCATCGGCCTGGTGATCATCCTGTTCCTGATTTTTGAACCTCAGGGACTGGCCCACCGCTGGCAGCAAGTGAAGAACTACTGGAAATTCTACCCCTTCGCCTACTAGGGGAGTGTAATCCTTCCTCCCGGTTTGCCGGGGGGAGCGCGGGGATGCCGGGCGGTCGGGCATCCCCAACAACGGAAAACGGGCCTGTGGCGCCCGCAAACAAGGGATGACAACTATGTACAAGAAATCTGCGATCTTCGCCGCCACCGCGGCCATGATGATGGGTGCGCCGGCTCAGGCTGAAGAGTCGGTCTTCGTCGGCCATCTGGCGGACATGTCCGGACCTACCGCTTTCGTGGGCAAGGTGTACGCCGATGGCGTGCGCGATGCCATGACTTACATTAATGCCAATGGCGGCATCAGTGGCACCAAGCTGGAGTTTGAGACCATCGACTACGCCTACAAGGTGCCTCAGGCGATCGCTTCCTACAAGAAGTGGAAGTCCCGCAAAGGCATGGTGGCCATGCAGGGTTGGGGCACGGCTGACACCGAAGCGCTGATCTCCTTCGTGGCCAAGGATGAGATTCCGGTGTACTCCGCCTCCTACTCCGGTCACCTGACCGACCCCATGGGTAAGAACCCCAAGACGGCCAAGCCAGCCCCCTACAACTTCTTCTACGGCGCCTCTTACTCCGATGCCTGTCGTGGCCTGGTGCAGTGGGCCGCCGAGGACTGGAAGGCCAAGGGCAACAGCGGTAAGCCCAAGTTCACCCACATCGGCGCTAACCACCCTTATCCCAATGCGCCCAAGGAGGCGTGCGCCATCTACGCCAAGGAGCTGGGGTTCGAGGTGATGCCCCCTGTGGTGATCTCCATGAAGCCCGGTGACTTCAAGGCTCAGTGCCTGAGCCTGAAGAGCTCCGGCACCAACTATGGCTACATCGGCAACCTGGGTGGTTCGGTGTTGTCCCTGGTGAAGTCCTGCAACACCGTCGGCACCGACATCCAGTTTATGTCCAACATCTGGGGTGGCGACAAGAAGGTGTTCGAGGCCGCCGGTGAAGGCATCAAGGATTACATCTTCCCCACCATGACCCCCTTCTGGACCGACGAGGTGCCCGGCATGTCGCTGGTGCGGGAGATCTCCAAGGTCTCCGATCCCTCCGGCAAGGAGGAGCGTCTGCACCACTACATCCGTGGGGTGTGCTCCGCCTACTACATGAAGGAGGCGATGGAGTGGGCCAAGGCCAACGGCGGCATTACCGGTGAGAACATCAAGAAGGGGATGTACGCCCGTAAAAATTGGGTGCCTGCCGGTCTGGAAGGGGTCTGTCTGGCCGCCAACTGGAGTGCTGAGGATCACCGCGGCATCAACCAGGTCAACATCTACAAGGGCAACTACAACGACGGCAACGTTCAGATTGAGCGCGTCAGCCAGATGACCCTGGAGCGCCGTGACGACTGGCTGGGTTTCTGAGCCTGGCGAAGTAACAGATAAGGGGGGCACCCCGGTGCCCCCGGTCAAGGAATAAAGGAGTCCCCATGACAGAAGCTGCAGTTCAGATTCAAACCGAGGAGCCGGTGCTGGCGGTCAACAACATCGAGGTGGTGTATGACGAAGTGATTCAGGTGCTTCGCGGCGTCAGCATCGAGGTACCCAAGGGCAAGATCGTCACCCTGCTGGGCCCTAACGGTGCCGGCAAGTCCACCACCCTCAAGGCAATCTCCGGCCTGCTGAAGACCGAAGATGGCGAGGTGACCCGGGGGGACATCCATTTTATGGGCCAGCGCATCGATACCGCCCATGCGGAGGAGATCGTCCGTGCCGGCATCTTCCAGGTGATGGAGGGACGCCGCATTGTCGAAGACATGACGGTGATCGAGAATCTCAAGCTGGGGGCCTATACCCGCAGCGATAACGAGGTGGCACAAGACATCGAGATGGTGTTCGAGTACTTTCCCCGCCTCAAAGAGCGCACCGGCCTGGCCGGTTACCTCTCCGGTGGTGAACAGCAGATGCTGGCCATCGGCCGGGCCCTGATGGCCCGCCCCAAGATGATTCTTCTGGATGAGCCATCTATGGGCTTGTCACCTCTGCTGGTAAAAGAGGTGTTTGGCATCATCGAGAAGATCAACCGCGAGCAGGGGATCACCATGCTGCTGGTGGAACAGAACGCCAATTACGCCCTCAAGGCGGCCCATTACGGCTACATCATGGAGTCGGGCAAGATTGTGCTCGACGGCACCCGGGAACAGCTGCTGAACAATGAGGATGTGAAGGAGTTCTACCTGGGTGGAGGCAATGAAGAGCGTAAGAGCTTTAAAAACCTCAAGTCCTATAAGCGGCGGAAACGTTGGCTCTAAGGAGGTTGGTATGTGCGAGTTTTTCGACGACAAGGAGTGCCTGGACCCGCAGGAGCGGGAAGCGGGCCTGTTGGCGCAACTGGATGGTTTTATCGACTTTGCCCGGGGCAGCAGCCCCTACTTCGGCGCGCTGCTGGCTGAGCTGAATGGCCCGGTGGGCAGCCGGGAGGCGCTGGCCAGACTGCCGGTGACCCGCAAGTCTCAGCTGATTGAGCTGCAGGAGGAGCGCGGCCCCTTCGGAGGGCTGAACCCGGAGGGGGGCAGGGTGGAGCGACTGTTCCAGTCTCCCGGTCCCATCAACGAACCGGAGAACACCAGTAATGACTGGTGGCGCATGGGCCGGGCGTTTTACGCCGCCGGCTTTCGTCCCGGACAGCTGGTGCAGAACTGCCTCTCCTATCACCTGAGCCCAGGCGGTTTTATCCTGGACTCAGGCGCTCGCGCCTGCGGCTGTACCGTGATTCCCGCCGGCCCGGGTCAGACGGAGTTGCAGCTGGAGATCAACGCCAGTCTGAAGCCTCAGGGCTACTGCGGCACGCCGTCGTTCCTTAAGATTCTGCTGGACAGGGCGGCGGAGAGGGGGCAGAGCCTCTCTTTCACCCACGCCCTGGTGACCGGCGAGGCCCTGCCCGGGGCACTGCGCAGAGTGTTCCAGGAGGCGGGCATCGAAGTGCGCCAGGCCTATGCCACCGCCGACATCGGCCTGATTGCCTACGAGAGTGAGCCGGACCAGGGGCTGGTGCTGGCGGAAGACATCTTGGTGGAGATCGTCCGTCCCGGCAGCGGTGACCCCGTGGCCGACGGCGAGGTGGGCGAGGTGGTGGTCACCAGCTTCAATCGTGACTATCCGCTGATCCGGTTCGCCACCGGTGACCTCTCTGCCATGATGGACGGCCCCAGCGATTGTGGTCGCAGCAATGGCCGCATCAAGGGCTGGATGGGACGGGCGGATCAGACCACCAAGGTCAAGGGGATGTTTGTCCACCCGGTTCAGCTTGAGCGCCTGCGCAGCCGGGTGGCAGGCATGAGTCGCATCCGCGCCCTGGTGGAACGCCAGGCCCACAATGACCAGCTTACCTTGTTGTGTGAACCCCAGGCGGCGCCACCCTTACCCGAGTCGGAAGTGGCCACTTTGGCCCGCGCCCTGCTCAAGCTGGGCGTCGACGTAACCTGGGTGGAGCCCGGCAGCCTGCCCAGAGACGGCATCGTCATCGAGGATCGCCGTCCTGCTCCCTGATAGTTTCCCTAGTAACCTTTGACTGTAGTGGTTTGCCGGTGCACCTGCACCGGCTTTTTTGTGGGCCTGGACAGGTGTGGTTTCTCGATCCTGTGGAATATCGGCTCACTGATTATTGGACGGTTTGAAATTCCATAAAACCCCGAGAAACCCAATAAAGGAACCCAAGGCTAAAAATAATACGCAAAACAGCTTGGCGGATTCTTCAAAAATGGCAGAGACGATGGTCCTTGGTTCGTGGGTCGCATCGATAAAGGTATGGGCCACATAGAACGCGAAGCCTATAACAAACAACTCAAGAAGCATTCGACAGCGAACTATGCTCGGCAAAATTGACGCCATGATGAGTAATGCAACCACGCCATAGAGTATGACAATGACATCATTCCAGTTTCTATAGATGCCTGAGTCTAGGTATTGAGCAAGGACAGTCCCAAAGCGTTCATGAAATTGAAGCAGCTCATCTAAAGCGAGAATTCCGAAACCCAGAGTCATGATTACCCAGGGCCAGACATTGGGATCTTTTGCGCGAACGGTTATCGCCAATGAGCCCAGAGAGAAGGCACTGGCCATGGCCAGATAGATGGCTGACAAAGCGGTGATCGCACCATCTTCGTTGACGAAGTGATAGTCAGGGTGTTCTCCAGATGGAATAGCAAAAATCGCCAGTACGATATAGGCAAGAGTCGAGGCAGTAACAAAGGCAATAATAGGGTTGACCTTGGGAAGATCCGTCTGCTTTCGATAAGCGACTGCATCCCGCAATTTGTAACTGAAGCTGTTGTTCATATCTGCACCCGCTGATAATGATTGGATTAGTCTTGCTTGCTACACAGTGTTGATTTTTCTTGATTTAGTATTTTAGAACAGAAAAAGAGAGTTGTTGGTAACACTCATTTGTCATCGGCCATCACAAGGCGATTTTGGGAACAGTTGCCAGTAGATATACCCCGATATAAAACAATGTATTACACCCAATGAAAAGAGATCATAATCTCGGTGAGTGGGGATAATTCTAGGCGGATAGATAAGGTGTCGGTCGACGCGGCGCTCAAGGTGTGAATCTGTAACCCGGCCTCTGGAGCGGCAATCTATTTAACAATAAGAAACTGGCTAAAAAAGAATAGCTTAGATCAACAAAGCCATGGCTGGGTTGTGGCACCTTAGGTGAACAGGCGTTATATCGCGGGTAAGGAAAGGGCAAAGCCACATGACTGCACTATGTTTCGAACAGCTAAAACGACGTCATCGCCTTGAGCGGGAGATCTACCCAGAGGGGTTGAATCTGAGAGTCCATCGGGCGCTCAGCTGGCTAGACAAAGCGGAAAGCTGTGAGGATGACGACAGCAAACTGATCTTTCTGTGGATCGCCTTTAACGCGGCCTATGCGTGCGATATCCCCATAAAGTACCGGCCCGGTGAGCAGCATGTCTTTGGCGAGTTCATCAGTCGCCTTAACGCTCATGATAAGCAGGAGCGTCTGTCGCAATTGGTGTGGCAGAGCTTTACCGGGCCCATCCGAGTTTTGCTGGATAACCGGTTTGTGTTCCAGCCCTACTGGGACCATCTGAATGGCAAGCTGAGCGAAGAGGCGTGGAAGGCCAGCTTTGCCCGTGCCAAAAGGGCGGCCTCGAAGGCGCTGAGCAACAATGACACGCCCAAACTGCTTTCCATCGTATTGGCGCGAGTCTATACCCTACGCAATCAGCTGGTGCATGGTGGTGCGACCTGGAACAGTGGCATCAACCGCAACCAGGTCAGGGACTGCACACATCTGATGCAGGCACTGGTGCCCAGCATCATCAACATCATGATGGATGCTGCTCAGTCTCACTGGGGGGATCCCTACTACCCAGTGATCAATGATTCTTGAGTCGACGCCACTCAGTGAGTCACTCTGCGCCGGTTTTGTGCGGTCGCGAGTGTTTTGGCCATCTATTTGATAATTCGCAATTTATATATGGATAACCCTAGGGTAAAGTGGGCCCCTTATTGCAGGTGAGAGAGCAATCATTGTGTCGGGTAACAGAGGGGAAATGAATCGGATCCGATAAATGCATAACATCTCAATTCGTAACAAGATAGCCATTCTGGCTGCCATCTGCCTGATCCTGGCCCTTGGGACCATGGTCAGCTTCTTTCTGTACGACTCCAGTCAGTCCCAGGTGCTGATTCGCCAGCAAACCTCCGACAATCTTCGCCAGTCGGCCCGTGACTATGTGGGTGCCCTGGCCTCCGAGCAGGCATCCCAGGTTCGCAGTGTCATCGAGCGTCACCTGTTCCGGGTTGAGGTGATTGCCGAGTCTGTGTTGAGCATGCGCGCCGACTCATTGCGGCAAAGTGGCGACACGGCTAACTTGCGTCGGCATCTGAAAGAGTACATTCACCATCTGGTAGAGGCGCACAATGACATCAAGGGCATCTTCCTGGTGATGCGCCCCGACGGTCTGGATGAGCAGGACTTTCAGTTCCATGACAATTTTGCCCTGGCTTCGAACGAAAAAGGGCGCTTTGCCCCCTATTGGTATCGAGACGCCAGCGGCAAGCCGGTGCTGCAGGTCGTGAACGAGCAAGATGTCCGCAACAGCAGTCCCACCAAGCAGGGCATGCCACAAAACCAGTGGTTCAGTTGTCCGGTGGAGCGCGGTCGCGCCTGCGTGCTGAACCCCTATGTGGATGAGGTGGGCAGCGATCAGGAGTTGATCACCTCGGTTACCCTGCCGCTTATCTCCCAGGGTGAAATTATCGGGGTGGTCGGCATCGATCTGTCGGTCGCTGCCATGCAGCCGCTGATTGAGCAAGTGGACAGCAAACTGGTGTCCGGAAAAGGGCAGGTGGCGCTGGTCAGCCAGGATGGGTTCGTTGTGGCCAATGACACCGACTCCGCACTTTTGGGTCAGGGAAAGGCAATGTTGCCCGAACCCATTCAGGCGGCACTGAAGCAGCAGCCGGGTAGCTGTGAGTGGAGTGACGATCTGGCCTCCCTGTATGCTGTTCAGAGCATCCCCTTCAGTGGCACAGACAGTAGCTGGACCCTGGCCTTCAGTGCTCCGGCCGAGCAGGTGCTGGCCAGTGCGCTTGCCCTGGACAAGAGTATCGCTGAGCACAATGACACCGTGACCTGGCAGGCTCTGATGGTTGCCGTCGTCATCACCCTCCTATCCCTGGGGATCATCTGGATAAGCTCCCGGTATCTGGTGCGTCCCATCTGGAACATGACCCACAGACTGCAGTCCATCGCCTCAGGCGAATGGGACCTGACTCAGCGTCTGACCATCGAGCATCGGGATGAGGTGGGCACCTTGGTGCATTGGTTTAATCAGTTTCTGGAAAAGCTGCAAACCACGGTGCAATTGATCGATGAGTCGGTCAATCAGGGGCAGGCCACCTCACAGCGAGCCTCTGAGATTGCTGCGCGCACCAGTGACAGCAGTCAGCAGCAACTGCTGGAGATGGAGCAGGTGGCCACCGCCCTGGAGCAGATGACCGCCACCGCCAACAGTGTGTCAGAAAACGCCGTTCAGGCCGCCGATGCCGCAGGCGATGCCAGCGAGGCGGCTGTCGAGGGGCAACAGGTGGCCGGCGACACCAGTGTGGCGGTACAGTCCCTGGTGCAGGATGTGTCCGAGGCGATGCCCATGGCCCGTCAGCTGGAGCAGGAGAGCCAGAACATCGAGTCCATCCTCAAGGTGATTCAGGAGATCGCCGAGCAGACTAACCTGCTGGCACTCAATGCCGCCATCGAAGCGGCCAGGGCCGGGGAGCAGGGACGCGGCTTTGCTGTGGTCGCGTCTGAGGTTCGGGCCCTGGCAGAACGCACTCAAGAGTCGGTGGGCGAGATCCGCCGGTTGATTGAGCTGTTGCAGGGCGGTACCCGTAACGTCGTCCAGGCTATTAGCAGCGGCAACGACAAAGCCCTGGCCGCAGTCAGCCAGGTACAGGCGATGGATGATGCCCTCAAGGTGATCGTGGAGCACATCCGCCACATCACTGACAACGGTGCCATGATCGCCAACCTGGCTTCGGAGCAGAGCAGTGTCGCCAATGAGATCAGTTTGAACGTCAGCAACATTCGTGAAGCCAGCCGTTCTATTGCGACAGAAGCGGAAGCCTCGGCGGGACTCAGTGAGGAGTTGCAGCAACTGTCGGTGGAGCAGAGGCAGATTGTGACCCAGTTTAAAGTGTAGCGCTCATCCCGGTGTCGAAGGGCTCTGAGAATCAGAGCCCCATTCTGTCGAATGGCTCTGCACGCCTGTTGTTAAGGGCCAGCAAATCTGCATCCAATTTGCAATTTTATTGGGTTAATAATTATCCAGATAACAAGATTCAGTTCCAGAGTGTGATTTGTTTACAACCCTGAGAATGAAATAGTCACGCATACTTTACAGTGTAAATACACATATATAGATTTGAATCCATTTCGTTAGTTAGTCACAGTGCCAGGCGGCTGTAGAACGATGGAACAGACAAACTTTATTCACCGCAAGATCTCTTTTATCTCAGGAAGTTGCCTGATTCTGGCCTTGGCCATTCTGGTCGCTTTTTCCCTTTTTCATTCCGGTGAACTGCAGAAGCTGTCACGGCAACAGACAACCGAAAACCTTAAGGCTTCTGCTGAAAGCCATCTTCAGGCCCTGGCGGCTGAGCAATCCCAGGTGGTGAAGGCGATCATCGACAAGAACCTAGTAAGGGCTCGTGCGATGGCGCAAGCGGCGTTGTTTATGCGTACTCAATCCGCCCCCGGTGCCGAGGCACGGGCCCAGATAAATGCATTCTTGAAAAGCAGCCTGCTTGAGTACAAAGACGTTCTCGGTGTCTACATGGTGTGGAACCAAGACGCTTTGGGGCGGGACGCGGAATTTATCGGCGATGACGAGTTGGCATCCAACAGTGTTGGTCGCTTTACCCCTTACTGGTACAGGGAGGGTGAGGGCCAGATCGGGCTGGAGGTGATGCTGGAAGAGGACCTCCATGATACGGCTCTGAATGACTACGGCATCCCCGAGGTTGAGTGGTATCAGTGTGCTGTGCGCCAGAGGAAGGCTTGTGTGCTAGACCCCTATCTGGATGATGTCGGTGACAATGAGATGTTGATGACCTCAGTCACCTATCCTCTGCTCCAAGGGGGAGAATTGGTGGGCATGCTGGGCATCGACATCTCCCTGGCCGGATTGCAGCCCCTGATCGAATCTGTGGACTCCCGTCTGGTAGACGGAGAGGGTGAAGTGGCCTTGGTCAGCCAGGCGGGCATCCTGGTGGCCCGTGATAATGGGGATGGCCTGGGGGCTCCGCTGCCGGCCGCGGGGCAGATCGGCCGAGATCAGGTAATGTCCTGGCTGGGTTCCAATCAGCCTTTGATTCAATGGAGTGACGATGGCGAACAGCTTAGAACCTGGTCTCCGGTTCGTTTTGAAAATGCCGCTACCAGCTGGGGTTTGGTGCTAAGTGCACCCTCTAAAAAGGTTTTGGCTGCAGCAGTAGATCTGGACCGAAAATTGACTCAACTGACGAGTGTGGCTTTCCGTCAGGAGATCATCGCTGCAACTGTCATTGCTTTAACGGCCTTGTTGATGGTGTGGTTTACCACCCGTCGGTCGGTCAAGCCTATCCGAACGATCACAGAGCGAATCGAGACCATTGCCTCTGGCGAGTGGGATCTGACCCAGAGGTTGTCGCTGAAGAGTAACGACGAGATTGGGGTTTTGGCCCACCGGTTTAATCAGTTTTTGGAAAAGCTCCATGAAACAGTCAGTGCGATTGAACAGTCCGTAAATAGCGGAGAGGCCACTTCCCTTCGAGCCTCAGAGATTGCAGTGCGAAGCAGCAGTGGCAGTCAGCAGCAGATGTTGGAGATGGAGCAGGTGGCCACCGCTCTGGAGCAGATGACGGCGACCGCCAACAGCGTATCAGAAAATGCCGCCCAGGCTGCAGATGCCGCAGGAGATGCCGGAAACGCAGCCGCCGAAGGCCAGCGGGTGGCGACCGATACCAGCTTGGCGGTGCAGTCTCTGGTGCAGGATGTGTCGGAGGCGATGCCCATCGCCCGACAGCTGGAGCAGGAGAGTCAGAACATCGAGTCCATCCTCAAGGTGATCCAGGAGATCGCCGAGCAGACCAATCTGCTGGCCCTCAATGCCGCCATCGAAGCGGCGCGAGCCGGGGAGCAGGGCCGCGGCTTTGCCGTGGTGGCGTCCGAGGTTCGGGCCCTGGCGGAGCGCACTCAGGAGTCGGTCGGGGAGATTCGCCGGTTGATTGAGCTGCTGCAGGGCGGCACCCACAATGTGGTCCAGGCGATCAGCAGTGGTAACGACAAAGCCCTGACAGCGGTCAGCCAGGTGCAGGCGATGGACGACGCTCTTAAGGTGATCGTGGAGCACATCCGCCATATCACCGAAAACGGCACCACGATCGCCAGCCTGGCCTCGGAGCAGAGTAGTGTGGCCAACGAGGTCAGCCACAATGTCAGCAACATTCGAGAAGCCAGCCGCTCTATCGCCTCGGAGGCGGAGGCCTCCGCCGGCTTAAGCGAGGAGCTGCAGCAACTGTCGGTGGAGCAGCGTCAGATAGTCACTCAATTTAAGCTATAGTGACCCGGACACAGACAGTAACAGGGGCCCAGCCAGGGCCCCTTTTTTACATGATAACGATACTGCTGTAGCCCTGAGACTGGTAGCCGATGAGGGAGATAAAGGTGTTGCCCACCGGCTCGATGCCGGGCAGTAGCTGGCTGTTGTCGACCCCAAAGAGCTCGGTGGCGATAGAGCAGGCCTCCATGCGAACGCCCCTGGCTTTAAGCCGCTGAATCTGAGAGGCGATTTTTTGGCGTGCAGGGTTATGGCCATCCTGACCATGGATAAACTGTACCGATGCTCCCCGGAATGCGATGACAAAGTCGGGAGCTGTGCCTTGCGCTGTCAGCCCATCATGGGTCATCTCAATCACCTGCAGGTACAGCGGCAGTTTCTCCAACTCTGACAGGTTGATGTCAAACAGTGCTTTGCCTTGTGCCACCCCTTTCAGTGCTTGAGTATCCAACGGACGCTCTGTCGCATGAGCCGAGACCAGATTGAGACAGGCCAACAGGGGCAGACCAATGAGAAGCAGTTTTCTTATAGAGGGCATGGTGTTTCCTTGCGCTGAGAGGTGTTGAGGCAAGGATAAAGGGAAGAGCCAACCCTGTATATAAGAATTTTCTTAATTAGAGAAAATTAAAGTTCGTGTCACGAAGGCGATTTCTGCTGATAGAGGGCGGCAAGCCGCGGGTGCGGCTTGCCGAAGAGGGACTTTAGTCAACCAGGCCGTACTGCTCCTTAAGAATCTGGATGATCTCCGCTTTAGGGTTGTCGGACAACACCAGCTTCTGGCCGGTGATCTTCTCGGCGATGTCCACATAGGTTCGCGAGACCGCCATCAGCACCGATTCCGGCAGGTCGTTGTCACGGGCCAGGGCCTGACGCTCATCCATGCGATCTTTGTTGAGCAGGATATCCGGATCGGGGAAGTGGCTCAGCAGCATCTGGCGGAAGCCCTCCTTGGAGTTCTCCACGACGATGCCGTCCCGGTAGCCGGGGCCGTCCCAGATGCGGGAAGAGTCGGGAGTGCCAACCTCGTCCATGTAGATCAGCTTCTCCTGACCCTGGCTGTCGGTGACGTAACCGAACTCGAACTTGGTGTCGACAAACACCTGGTCCAGCTTGCCCAGGGCATCGCTGATGACGTCGAAGCCCTCTTTGAGCAGTTTTTCGTACAGGTCGATGTCTTCCAGGGTGCGGAAGTTGAAGGCCTGGTAGTTGTCGACGATGTTCTGACGGGTGATGTTCACGTCATCCGCTTCTGGAACCCCGGGAATGCCCTTGAGGATCCCCTTGGTGGAGGGAGTGATCAGCAGCTCCGGCAGTTTCTGATCTTTTTTCAGACCTTCCGCGATCTGGATGCCACAGAACTCACGCTCTCCCTTGGTGTAGCTGCGCCACATGGAGCCGGTGATGTACTGGCGGCAAATGGCCTCAATCATCACCGGGCGGGCTTTTTGCACAATCCAGACGAAGGGGTGGGGAATGTCCAGGATGTGGCTGTCCGCCAGGCCCTGCTCGCGGAACAGTCTAAACCAGTGGTTGGAGATGGCGTTCAGGGCGGCGCCTTTACCCGGCACTCCGGACAGGCCGTTTTCGCCATGCCAGATGCAGTCAAAGGCGCTGATGCGGTCACTGATCACCATGATGGCCAGGGGGGCATCGGCGGCGACGTCATAGCCCTTTTCCTTGATCAGGCGAGCGCTGTCTTCGGGGGTCAGCCAATAGACGCTGCGTACTTTGCCGCTGTGAACCGGCTGATCGGTACGGATAGGAAGATCGTTGTTAACGGCCAAAACTTTATCGGCGAGACTCATGACAACTGTCCTGTTTCTATGAGGTTGTAGGGTTGCGCCAGAGGCAGTGGGAGCGCAGTGTTCAGGGTGCGAATCCGGGGTAGGGTCCGGGGAGATCCGCGAGCTTTCCTGTTGTAGTTGAATTATGAAAACTCAGCGTTCTAAATTTCGCACAATGATGAGGGCGAACAGCCTGTTGTTTTTGCTGTTTTAGGCTTAGCCTTCCCCTACTTCAGCGGTAGAGATAGGGTTCATTTTCTGGGTCTGGCACTCCAAGTCACTTATGTAACTGGCAAATTCTGATGCGCGCCGGCTGTTTTTATCTCTGTTGGCGTGGCGTTTGCCGTCGCAATCAGTGGCGGGAATCATACCAGATATTGAGGGCGGCTCCATGGTGAGCGCTTGAAAAACCACCGATTATGGTCGAACACATTGTTCTCAAAAATGACCAATGGTCATCTCCTGCTCTCTGCTTGCCCAGGATTCTTTGGCAGTGTGCCAGATTCGCTTCTAGTCTTAGAGGTTATCGCTGAGGTGGAAACCTTTTATAGCTCAGGCTTCTGCCCGGTGCCGTTCTCAATGCGGTAAGTGGGATGTCGCCTATGACCATAGCCATCGTCCTGATCGCCCTGTTGCTTGCCTCTCTCTGGTTTCACTTCGCCGGAGGCTGGCAATTGCCCGAGCTGGCCTCCAACTGGGGCGACATTGACCTGACCATTGCCATTACCCTGGCCATCACCGGCCTGGTGTTTATTGCCGTTGTGGTGTTTATGGCCTGGGCGGTGTACCGCTACCGTTATCGACAGGATCATCAGGCGGAGTATCAGCCGGAGAACTCCCGGTTGGAGTGGTGGCTGACCGGGCTGACTGCCGTGGGGATCACCGCCATGCTGGTGCCCGGTCTCTACGTTTACTCCGATGTCGTCAGTGTGCCCGATGACGCTCATCAGGTTGAGGTGCTGGCTGAGCAGTGGAGCTGGAAGTTTCGCCTGCCGGGAGAGGATGGCTCGCTTGGCCGTACCGACATCCAGCGCATTACACCGGACAACCCCTTTGGCATCGATCCGGCCGATCCCCTGGGACAGGACGATCGCCTGGTGACCGCCAATCGGCTTCACCTGCCTCTGGATAAGCCGGTCCAGCTGCTGCTGCGCTCCAAAGATGTGCTCCACGATTTTTACGTCCCCCAGATGCGCAACAAGATAGACGCCGTGCCGGGCATCGTCTCCTCCATGTGGTTCACCCCGACTCGACCAGGGGAGTTTGAGATCCTCTGCGCCGAGCTGTGCGGGGTGGGGCACTTCAACATGAGAGGCAGCTTGCTGGTGGAGTCGCCAGACGCCTTTCAGGCCTGGGTGGCCGGACTGCCGACTTTCGCCTCCAGTATGACCGCCTCGGTGTCCAGCGATCTCAGCCCTCAGGCCAGGGAGGGGGAAGCTCTGGCCAGCTCTCAGGGTTGCCTGGCCTGTCATGGCTTCGAGTCCAGTCCGCTGGCACCCAGTTGGCTGGGCCTTTATGGCAAGCAGGAAACCTTGTCTGACGGCAGCACCGTTCTGGCGGATGACGCCTACCTGATTGAGGCCATACGGGACCCCGGCGCTAGCCTGGTCCAGGGGTATGCCAACGTGATGCCCCCCTATCCGACACTGACGGATCTGCAGTTGGGCGCCATCATCGCCTATATCCGCGAGCGGGGCGGGGAGGCCGGTGTCGCACCGCCGTCTCAAGAGGCGGGCGACGTCGAGCCGTCTTCACCGGTGCCCCTGCCTGAAGAGGCAGCCGTCGAGCCCCTATCCGGAGAGCAGTTGGCGCGCAGCAAGGGGTGCATCGCCTGCCACAGCATTGATGGCAAACCGGGGGTGGGCCCCAGCTGGCTGGGCCTGGCGGGCAGTGAGCGGCGACTGACCGACGGTCGCACCCTGATGGCCGATGAACCATACCTGCGCCGGGCCATCGCAGAGCCAGCGGCAGAGCTGGTGGAGGGGTATCAGCCCCTGATGCCCCCGATGCCGTTGACCGAGGAAGAGACCCAGGCACTGATTCTGTATATCCAGGAGCTGGCGGACAGCCCCTGACAGGAGGCGAACATGAGCCAGGAGTTTGATCATCCGGCGCCCACAGGGTTCTGGCAAAAGTACGTATTCAGCCAGGATCATAAGGTGATCGCCATTCAGTACACCCTGACCGCCGTGGCCGTCGGTCTGGTCGCTTTGGTGCTGTCTCTGTTTATGCGTCTGCAACTGGGTTTTCCGGACCAGTTTGACTTCATTGATCCCGCCTCCTACTACCAGATGATCACCATGCACGGCATGATCATGGTGGTCTACCTGCTGACGGCCCTGTTCCTGGGGGGCTTTGGCAACTACCTGATTCCCCTGATGGTTGGTGCACGGGACATGGTATTCCCCTTCCTCAATATGCTCAGCTACTGGGCCTATCTGGTGGCGGTGCTGATTCTGATGGCCAGCTTCTTTGTCACCGGCGGTCCCACCGGCGCGGGCTGGACCCTGTATCCGCCCCAGGCGATTCTCCAGGGCACCCCGGGTGTGGATGGTGGCATCGTATTGATGCTGGCCTCACTGGCGGTGTTCATCGTGGCGGCCACCATGGGTGGACTCAACTACGTCACTACCGTGCTTCAGGCTCGCACCCGTGGGATGACCCTGATGCGCATGCCCCTGACGGTATGGGGGATCTTTATGGCCACCATCATGGCGCTGCTGGCCTTTCCGGCGCTGTTTGTCAGCGCGGTGATGATGCTGTTCGATAAGCTGCTGGGCACCAGCTTCTTTATGCCCGAGCTTATCTCCCTGGGCCAGGCCACAGACTATGGCGGCGGCAGCCCCATACTGTTCCAGCACCTGTTCTGGTTTTTTGGCCACCCCGAGGTGTATATCGTGGCGCTGCCCGCCTTTGGCATCGTCTCCGATCTCATCAGTGTCAACGCCCGCAAGACCATCTTCGGTTACCGGATGATGGTGTGGGCCATCGTCATTATTGGGGTACTCAGTTTCGTGGTCTGGGCGCACCACATGTATGTTTCCGGAATGAACCCCTACTTTGGCTTCTTCTTTGCGGTGTCTACCCTGATCATCGCCGTGCCCACCGCCATCAAGGTGTACAACTGGGTACTGACCATGTGGCGGGGCAACGTGCGGATGACGGTACCCATGCTCTATTCGGTGGCCTTCGTACTGACGTTCGTCTTCGGCGGCATGACCGGGCTGTTTTTGGGCAATGTGGTGGTGGACCTGCCCCTGTCCGACACCTACTTCGTGGTGGCCCACTTCCATATGGTGATGGGGGTGGCGCCCATCCTGGTGATCTTCGGCGGTATCTACCACTGGTATCCCAGCGTCACCGGCCGCATGCTCCATGACGGCCTGGGCAAGCTGCATTTCTGGATTACCTTCCTAGGCACCTGGGCCATCTACTTCCCCATGCACTACCTCGGGGTGCTGGGCCTGCCGAGGCGCTACTACGCCTACGATGACTATGCCTTCATTCCTCCTGAGGCTCACAGCATCAACGCCTTCATCACAGTGGCGGCCCTGATAGTGGGTGTGGCTCAGCTGCTGTTTCTGTTTAACCTGGCCTGGAGTTACATCAGAGGCCCTAAGGCCAAGCCCAACCCCTGGCAATCCGCCTCACTGGAGTGGCAAACCCCCACCCTGCCGCCCGGTCACGGCAATTGGGGGCCGGAGTTGCCCGTAGTCTACCGCTGGGCCTATGACTACAGCGTGCCCGGTCATCCTGATGACATGGTGGTACAGACCGATCCCTGGCAGGGCGGCGACGCTTTGCCGGGGGATGCCCAGCCGGAGGTGAGCCGATGAAACTGCTGGATACGTTGATGCAAAAGCCCTGGCAGGATTCTGGCTACCTGCCGGAGGCTGCGACGCCCAGAAATGCCGGCTCCATCGGACTGTGGGTGGGGCTGGCGGTCATCACCTCGCTGTTTGTGCTCTTTATGCTGTCCGCCATCATGCGCTCTCAGTCCCCGGACTGGCAGCCGCTGACCGAGCAGCCCTGGCAGCCGCTGTTTGACCTGACGCCTTTGTGGATCAACACCCTGGTATTACTGTGCTCCTCCCTGGTGATGCAGCTGGCCTGCCTGCAGCGGCGCGAGGGCGGCGGCATGTTGGCCATGGCGGCGGGGCTTATCCTGGCGCTGGTGTTTCTGGTGGGGCAGTGGTTGGTATGGCAGGCTTTTGCCGAGCGTGGTTTTGGACTGCAGAGTGGCCCGGCGGCAGGATTCTATTTCCTGCTGACCGGCCTGCACGCCGTGCATCTGGTCGCCGCGTTGCTGGTCATCAGTTTTGTCCTGCCGGAGCTGTGGCGGGACACTGGCCTGGGGCGACTCAGGTTGCTGACCCGCTATTGGCACTATCTGTTCCTACTCTGGTGTGTGCTGTTTGCCCTCATCAGCCGGCCGCCGGCCACCTATAAACTGCTGGCAGCTCTCTGTGGAATTGATGTCGGAGGCTAAGATGAACGCTCTGCAACAGTTGGTCAGTGATTGGTCCGGGGATCGACGTACCTTTCAGGTTCCCTGGGGCAAGGCGATGATGTGGATCTTCCTGCTCAGTGACACCTTTGTCTTCGGATCTTTTCTGGTGGGCTACATGGTGGCGCGGATGTCCACCACGGTGCCCTGGCCCATCCCTTCCGAGGTGTTTGCCCTGACCGTAGGCGGTGTGACCGTTCCCCTGCTGCTCATTGCCATCATGACCTTCATCCTGATCACCTCCAGCGGCACCATGGCGATGGCGGTGAACTATGGTTACCGCAAGAACCGCAAGGTGGCGGCGGCCCTGATGCTGGCGACGGCGGTGCTGGGGGCCAGCTTTGTGGGAATGCAGGCGTTCGAGTGGAGCAAGCTGATTGAAGACGGTGTTCGTCCTTGGGGCAATCCCATGGGGGCCTCTCAGTTTGGCGCGGCGTTCTTCATGATCACCGGCTTCCACGGCCTGCATGTCTCCATCGGCGTAATTCTGCTGTTGGTGGTGGCCAATAAGGTGCGGCGAGGGGACTACGAGGCCAGCGGTGATTACGGCATTGTGGAGACCACCGGTCTCTACTGGCACTTTGTCGATCTGGTCTGGGTCTTTATCTTTGCCTTCTTCTATCTGTGGTAGGAGGGAGTATGCACACGAGTGACGGAGGACAGCAGCATCCGATAGGTCTCTACTTCAAGATCTGGGGGCTGCTGTTTGTACTGAGTGCCCTAAGCTACATGGTGGACTACGCAGGTCTGGAAGGGATGCTTCGCTGGACGCTGATCATCCTGTTTATGCTGCTTAAGGCGGGGCTGATCGTGGCGGTGTTTATGCACATGATGTGGGAGCGGCTGGCGCTGATCTACGCCATATTGTTACCGCCCCTGGCCCTGTTGGTGTTGGTGGCGCTGATGGCGATGGAGTCCGATTACACCCAGGTTCTTCGTCTGACTCACTTTGTTACCGGCGACTAGCCTAGCCGCGACTGCCAGAAGCGGTAGAGCCCTTCGATGTCGCTGCTGCACAGCAGTGGCATCGCTTCGGCCAAAAGGGTTTCATCCCACTCCCACCAACACATCTGCTGCAGCCAGGCGATCCGTTGTTCATCAAAGCGCATCTTAAGTACCCTGGCCGGATTGCCACCGACGACCGCATAGGGAGCGACGTCCCTGGTGACCAGGGCGCGGCTGGCGATGATGGCGCCATTGCCCACCTTGACGCCGGGCATGATCATCGCCTCGCTCCCCACCCAGACATCGTGGCCGAGCTCGGTATCGCCCGCGGTGGCAAACCCGTCAGCGGCGCCTTCAAACTCAGGGTTGTCCTGATAGAAAAAGGGGAAGGTGGCTGCCCAGTTGCTGCGGTGCCCCTGGTTACCCGCCATCATAAAGACTGCACCAGAGCCGATGGAGCAGTAGCTGCCGATGATCAGCTTATCCACGTCGGTGCGATCCGGGGCCAGGTAACGGGCACAGTCATCGAAGCTGTGGTTGTGATAGTACCCGGAGTAGTAGCTGTGCTTGCCAGCGATGATGTTGGGGTTGCTGGTCTGGTCTCGAATCGGAGCGCCACAGAAGGGCGAATCGAAATAGTTGTCCATGATGTTCCCAGATAAAGGGGCAGGGTGACGGAAGTCTACTCCTGCCCCAGCCAGAGTGCCAGGGTGTGTTAAACCTGGCTGAATCTCTTGTAATACCCTCCTGCTCCAACTACCACAGTGGGTGCTTCAGCCACCAATGCTGCATGCGTACGGCGCCGGATTCCACCCCCTGTTCGTGCCCCATATCCAGCACCATGGGGTGTTTGGACAGAACCTGGGTGAGGTCGGCTTCCTGGGCCGATTCAACGTCCACCAGCATCAGGTGCTGACCGCGTTCAATGGAGCTGTGGTAGCGCTGCCTGATCTCGTGAGGGGCACTGATGCCGATCAGACCTCCCTCCCAGATACAGAACCCCAGCAGGATCCCGGCAAAAATCAGGAAGGGGGCCCAGCCATAGACGCTGTTGCCCACGTCGAACAGGCTGGCTACGGCAAGGCAGAGCAAGGCAAGCTGGGCGCCAATTTTGGCGCCTTGCAGGGTGGAGTGTGCCAGCTCAAGGAACAGCAGTGAGTTGCCGTTCTGCAGTTGAAAGCGTTTGGCCAGGGAACCTTTGTCGCTGACCACATGGATCTGGGCCGGGCTCAGACCCTGCCGTTCCAGCTGGGTTTCAATCTGACCCAGTTCCCACAGGCTGTTGGCGAGGTACAGATGTCTGGTCATGATCCTCTCCCGGTTGCTCAGTCGCCTTCGCAGGCGGGCAATGAAAATCCGTGGAGTAAAGTATAAACAGCCTGCGGCAGTCTGATCTAAGTTGGTGCAGATTTGTGTCCCTGAGTGGCGGGCAAGTTGATATACTGCGCCGATTGCAATTTATATGAGCCTTTAACACCATGCTGAGCTATCGCCACAGCTTCCACGCCGGCAACCATGCCGATGTGCTGAAACACGCGGTTCAGGCGCTGATTCTTGAGTCGCTGAAGCGAAAAGATAAGCCCTTTGTTGCCCACGACACCCATTCCGGCGCCGGGCGCTATGATCTGACTTCCGAGCATGCCGAAAAGACCGGTGAATACGTGGACGGCGTCGCCCGGCTTTGGGGAGAAGACTGCCCCGAAGAGCTCCACCCTTACCTGAAGGCGGTAAAGGCACTCAATCCAAGTGGCAACCTGCGCTACTACCCCGGCAGTCCGCTGCTGACCCGGGCCTTGATCCGCGAACAGGACCGCATGGTGCTGACCGAGCTGCACCCGACGGACTTTCCCCGTCTGAAGCAGGAGTTTTCCCGCGACCGTCAGGTGAAGGTGTATCAGGAAGATGGCTACGCTCGGCTGAAAGCCTCCCTGCCTCCGAAAGAGCGTCGTGGTGTGGTGTTGATCGATCCTCCTTACGAGCTTAAAGGGGAGTACAAGGATCTGGTTAAGGGGGTCAAGGAAGGGGTTCAGCGCTGGGCCACCGGCACCTACGCCATCTGGTACCCCGTGGTGAGCCGTCAGGAGATCAATCGTCTGGAGCGTGCTCTGGAGGCCACCGGCATTCGTAAAATCCTGCAGATTGAGCTGAACGTCACTGAAGACACCCGTGAGTTTGGCATGACTGGCTCTGGGATGATTGTCATCAATCCACCCTGGACTCTGGAACAGCAGATGCAGAATGTGCTGCCCTGGCTCAGGGATAAACTGGCGCAGGATGAGATGGCCAATTTCCGATTGCGCTGGATCGTACCGGAATAGTGAAGTCAGACGGGGCCCCAAAAGGGGCCCTGTTTCGTTGTTGGGGCGGTTGACTGTTATCCAGGCTCAGGCGGGAACCGGGGCTTCGGCGAAGCCGTTGCTCAGGCCAGCTTCGCAGACCCGGTTTCTGCCGAGTCTTTTAGCCTGGTAGAGGGCGGCGTCAGCCTGTTGGTAGATCTGCCTGGAGGACTCAAACTGTCCAGGGTCGACGGTCTTGATGCCTATGGAGGCGGTGATGTGCAGGCTGCCTGACGTCAGAGGCATAGGTGTTTGGGCCAGCTTATGGCGAATCATTTCGCACTGGGCCACCAGGCCAGGCTGATCCGGTGCCGTCAGCATGGCGGCGAACTCCTCGCCGCCAACCCTGAAGCACTGGCCGTGAACCAGTGACACCGATTGATCAATGATGCTGGCGGCGTGTTTCAGGGCGCGGTCCCCCATCTGGTGTCCAAACCTGTCGTTGATGGACTTGAAGTGGTCCAGATCAATCAGTACCAGGGCCCGGGTCTGGCCACTGACCTCTATCTCAAGTTTGTCCAGTGCGTAGCGGAAACTGCGGCGGTTCTTGAGGCCGGTCATGGCGTCACAGTAGGCCTGCTCTTTGAGCTTCTGATTCAGCACCTCCAGCTCTTTGTTCCTGGCCATCACATCCAGGTTCATCTGCCTGGAGGAGTCGCTGCGGGCGCTGACCAGATCGTTTCTGAGCTGGTAGAACTGTTTGGAGATCAAGATCCCGAGCAACTGCATCTCAACGGTGAACAGGCCGCTGAGCAGGTATTTGGTGTCCAGGGAGATCGGCACCCAGCCCAGGGCGTTGGCAAAGCTCAGGCCGATGCAGATCAGCAGGCAGGGCCAGGCTAACAGGAACAGCAAGTTGGTCCAGCCAGGCAGTCGCCAGGCCATGATCACAGCGCAGCCACTCAGAAGGGCCAGAATCAACATCGACAGCGGAATCAGCATCGCCATGGTGGCCAGGTGCACGCCGGTCAATGTAAGCAACAGAGCAACCAGCATCAGGCCGATAAGCAGTTGCAGAACCCTTCTTAATACAGGGAAATGCTGGCGAATATTGAGAAAGCGCTCAGCAAAAAGGGAGGAGCTCAGAATCAGGGCGGTATAGCTGATCTGAAGCGCCCAGAAGTTAACTGTGGGCCACTCTGGCCACAGCCATCGGAAACCGAAACCGTAATAGAAGAGGGTGCATAACAGCGCCGTAAACAGATAGGCGCTGTAGGTGATGAAATTGGTGTTCTTCAGCACGATGGACAGGGTCAGGCCATACACCAGCATGATAGCCAGAGAGCCGAAGAACATGCCAAACAGAAAGTTACGCTCCAACTGGTGCTGGGCCCACTCCTCCTTGGTGTGCAGCTTGAGCGGCAGCAATTCGAAAAAGCCGCCTTCGGTGCTCAGTTTGACCCAGACATTGGTGCTGCTAAGTGGGGGCAGGGTCAGCTCAATGGTGGGGGTGATGCTCTGCAGCGGTCGCTCATCAAAAGGGACTCGGTCTCCCATTTTGTAGTGGCCAGCCAGCTCCGAGTAGACTTCGATGTAGTCCTGGGTGGTGGAGCTGAATTCAAGCAGCCTGCTGCGAGGGTGTTCCGACTGATTGCTGACAACCACTTTTAACCAGTAGGTGGCGTTGGAGATGCCGAAGCGAGCGGTGTCATCGGGCAGGCGCCGCCATTGAGCGGGGTTCATTCGGGCGATGTCGTAAACTGCGAGGTCGCTGCCGCCGTCCTCGAAATAGAAGACCTGCATCTCTACCGCTCTGGCCTGAGCCAAAAACGGCAGGAGTAAAAGGACGATAAGAGCTAAAAGGCTCCGGTCCCGCTTCCTGTTCACCCACCCAAATCCATTGGCGAATATTGTTTGCGCAATCTATCACCGTCAATTTTTCGTTGCACCGTCAAAGATATGTTGTGTGATCGGCGTCAAAGAAAATGGGGGCTTTTCGCCATCTGATGGGTTGACCTAACACATTGAGTGCGTGTTAGAAAGCCTCTGTGGAAAATGAACGAAACTTGGTGAGGCAGGCAATGAAAAGGCCGACTCTTGGGTCGGCCTTAGGCTTACGGCTGTGGTGATTACCACATCAGATCATCTGGGATCTGGTAGTCGGCGTAGGGGTCGTCCTCGGCTGGGGTACTTTCGTCGTTCTGGGCCAGGGGGATCACCATGCTGGGGTCGCGCTGCTCAATCTTCTCCACCACCTTGGAGGGCACCAGCTCGTAGTTCTCCTCCTGAATGACGATGCCGAGTTGGCCGGCGATCAACTGCTGTTGCTGAGTCTTGGTCACATAGACTTTGGTGATTTTGCCGTCGTGACTGAAGTTGTAGGCGATGTCACCCTTGTTGCGATCCTGCTTACTGGTGTCGATCAGCTGTTTGATCTGGGCCAGAATCGCTTTGGCTTGAGCCTCTTCCTGCTTCTGGCGGTTCAGCTCACGGTCACGCTCCTGCTGTTCACGTTTGCGCTGTTCAGCAAGCTGCTTGGACTCGTCGGTCACCACCTGCTTCGCTTTACGCTGCTTGTGCTTCTCTTTTTTGGCCTTCTGTACCGACTTCTTGTCGGCCAGGCCTGCTTTCAAAAGTTGGTCCGCTAACGACATGGTCGCTCCGTCCTTAATCAATAAATATCGCAGTGACCAAGTGTATCAGCTTGGCAGCCAAACCCAAATGGCCCCTTTGGCTCTGGATTTTCACAAGTCTCTGCCCTAGTGTGGTGGTTTTCATCATAGACGGTAACAGGCAATGACAGTCACCACCCACTCACTGGTTGTGGGCCAACAGGCGACAGGCACAGACATCACGGTACCCGTGATCCGTTTTTCTGGATCAGGCTCGGGGCCCAGCACTTACATACAGGCGAATGTGCATGGTGCCGAGGTGCAGGGAAACGCGGTCATCCATCATCTGGTGCAGATGTTAAAGAAACACCCTCCCTTGGGAGATGTGGTGCTGGTGCCCATGGCCAACCCTTTGGGCATCAACCAGAAAAGTGGCGAGTTTACTCTGGGCCGGTTTGATCCGGTAAGCGGAGAGAACTGGAATCGTCAGTATCACTTTGATCCAGGTTTGGTGCAGCATCTGGCTCAGACCATGACCCACGCCAGTGAGCAGGAGCTGGCTCAGGCGATGCGTGAAGGGATTCGGGCCCAGCTGGATGCCAAGCTGGCTTCGCCCTTTGGGGTCAAGAGTGGCCAGCATCTCGCGTTAAGGTTGCAGCAGATGGCGTTGGAGGCGGACATTGTTCTGGATCTGCACACAGGCCCTATCTCTGCCCGCCACCTCTATGTGCCCCAGTACGCGCGAGCGCGGGCACATCTGTTCAATATTCCTCTTAATATTCTGATTCCCAGCGATTTTGACGGGGCCATGGATGAGGCCAGTTTCAGCCCCTGGTGGCAACTGTCCGAGGCAATGGCGAAGCTGGGTCGGGAACTGCCGGTGTTGGTCGATGCCTTTACCCTCGAACTGGGGTCCCAGGAATACCTCAATGTCGACGACGCATACTGGGATGCCTTGGGAATCGCCCGTTATCTTCAGCACCAGGGCGTACTGCCTCAGTTTGATGCGCCTCTGCCCCAGATTACCCAACATGCCTGCCAGCTAAAGGATTATCGGCCGGTGTACAGTCCCTGTGGCGGTCAGATTGAGTACCTGGCCAGCCTGGGGCAAACGGTTGAACCTGGGCAACCGCTGGCCCGCATCTGGCATTTCGATGCTTTAATGACAGGCAAACGGGAAAGTCGGGATCTGACCCTGCCGGAAACCGCGATACCTGTGCTCAACTTTGCTTCGGCCAGCGTCCGCCAGGGGACAGAGCTGTTTAAGGTGCTGACCAATACCTTCCTACTGTAGAAGTTTGCATGGCCCCAGTTCTCAACTCGTTATTTTTTAAGCGGTTAGCCATATAGTGAACAGGATTTGGTGCGAAATGCAGCGGAAGGGCCCGGGGCTGGGCAAAGATAGACCATTTGCATCTGTGACCCTTGCAAATCTGCCGGGAGGGAGTATCATGCGTCCTCGTTGTCGGCCAGTAGCGCAGCCTGGTAGCGCACCGTCATGGGGTGTCGGGGGTCGGAGGTTCAAATCCTCTCTGGCCGACCACTTTTTCTTAAAGTTACAGAATGGATGACTCCCTCTGTAGCTGTCGACCCTGAAAAGTGCTTCGCACTTTGGGTCGGACCGGGACGCCGGCCGGGTTAAATCCCTCTGGCGACCACTTTTTCTTAAGGTTACAGAATGGAAGACTCCCTCTGTAGCTGTCGACCCAGGAAAGTGCTTCGCACTTTGGGTCGGACATTTCAGATGCAACTGCGAGCTCTGAAGTGACAATCAGTTTTGTCGGCCAGTAGCGCAGCCTGGTAGCGCACCGTCATGGGGTGTCGGGGGTCGGAGGTTCGAATCCTCTCTGGCCGACCACTTTACTGAGAAAAGCTCTTACCGTTAGGTAAGAGCTTTTTTCGTATCTCCGCCCCAGGAAAGTGCTGCGCACTTTGGGTCGGACCCTGGCCGGGCGTCGGGATGCCGCCCAGGTCGAATCCCTCTGGCCGACCACTATTCAAATGAACCGATTCACGAAAGTGAGTCGGTTTTTTTGTGCCTCCTTGCCGGAAAGTGCTGCGCACTTTGGGGCAAACTTTTAATCAGTGATGCTTCTCTTTTCCGGCAGTGCCGTAGTAGCCGGGAAAACTTAAATTATTTTAATGTTCGGCATACATGTTGGGAATTGAATAAAGAAAGAGCACTCGGATTGGCAAAGGTTGCAATTCGTGGGGGAGAGGGTATTATCCCTCCTCGTTGTCGGCCAGTAGCGCAGCCTGGTAGCGCACCGTCATGGGGTGTCGGGGGTCGGAGGTTCGAATCCTCTCTGGCCGACCACTATTTTGAGAGAAGCTCTTACCGTTAGGTAAGAGCTTTTTCGTTTCTCCGCCCCTGAACAGTGCTGCGCTTGGCAAGGGTCAACTGGATTTTGAGGAGCCGGCCTGCACCAGGTGTTGGTGCTCAGCGGGCACGGCGTCGTTGTACGGTTCGGAGACATCCCAGCGTTTCAGGTAGTAGGGCAGTAGGGCTTCTCTGACGCGCTCACGACGACAGAGTGTTTCAGGGTCCATGCCGTAGTCTCGCGCTATGATCCGCCTTTGCCTCTCTTCAAGCCTTGGATTAGGAATCAGGTTGACCTCAACCAGCCGGTTCCAGGCGGTATCCTCCTCCTTCCTTTGACCAGCCTGTCTCTGTTCCAGGCTCAGTTCCCCACGAAATCGACTGATCACAAAGTCCCGGAATTGTTGGTTCTTCTCACACCAGGCTCGTACGTGCCAACGAAAGCCGTTGTATACCAGGGTATGAGGGGCCAGAAGCCTGACAGGGTCATCCTCGGGGGGCGCTGCGGATAGGGACTCATAGTGTCCCTCGACGGTGAGCCCTTGACGTGCCGCCTGGATCAGGGTTCGCACTACCTGGGGGGAGACGTACCTGGAGGGGGCGTCCATATAGTGGGTGGCATCGGGCTGCAGACTGGTAAGTGACAGCATGTCGCCAAGGTCATCGTGGCGATCCAGCAGTTGCAGGTACTCATCAACCTGGCCTCGGCAGAAGGAGGGCGTAAACCCTTTGGCCGGTTTGTACCCTTTTAGGCTGCGGTCATACACCAGGCTGGCACCCGAGGATTCCTTTATGTAGGCATTGATGTCCTTTGAGGCTTGCTGGCGGCCGATATCGAAGGCCTGACACAGGTGATTGGTGGTCAGTCGCCCCTCCCACAGGGCGATGATTTCGATGAGGCGGTACCTCAATCTCTGGTCGAGGCGCATAGAGTTTCCATCTGCTTGAAAAGGCGACATGTTAATGTAGCCAGTAATGACATGTAGTTTCAAGCTACATTAATATTGGCGTCAGGCAACACCCTCATATGGTGGTTGCCGCATATTCGTTCAGTTGATTGTGTTTTCAACTTAAATCACTGTTTTAGAAAAATATTGCCATCACTATAATCCACTGAACTTCGCTACATTCATTTTGGTTAAAAAGAGAACGCTATGGAACTCTCTCTCAATGATCTGGGCCTGGCCCTGTTTGCCCTCACGGCCATCAACAGTGCCCTGATCCTCTATCTGCTGGTTCGCCAGTCCGCCATGACGGCGATGCAACAACAGCTGTCTCAGGAGACTGAAGTCCGAATCGGTGAGTCCGCTACAGAGATCGCGTCTCTGATTACCAAATGCGCCACTCAGGTTCAGGAGCGAAACTTCACCACCTGGGAGCAACTGAGTTCCAGCCTGAAGAATCATGCCAAGGCGGCGGAGGAGAACCACAACAAGCTGGCGCAGACATTGATTTCGGTGTCCGGAGAGCTCCGGGGCCACAACGAAGCCCTGCAAGAGCACCTGCTGGAGGCGATACAGGAGGGGCGAGCGCGCACCAAGGTGGAGTTGGCTAAGGTGTGTGACGAAGTGACTGCCGTCCCAGGAAGGGTGCAGCCTATGATGCAGGCGGAGCGCAAGCAGATAGAAGCGAGCCTGGTGAAAACCCACGAAGTTCAGCAGAAATGCAGGCAGGCAGTGGAGTCCAAAGTCGAAACCGAAGTAGCGGAACTGGGTCAGGCGCAAAAGCGTGCGAGCCAAGTGCTGACCGGTAAGCTGGTTGAGATAGCCGGGCAGCATCGACTGGCGGCGCACCAGGAGAGGCTGGCGTTGGTGGAGCAAGTGACTCAGCAGATACAGAGCCTGAAGATCAACAACGCGGTGGACCTCACCAACGCTCTGATGGAGGGGCGTGACCTGAAAGTGGAGACCGAAGAGTTTGTGAAGCACCTGGGCGAGTGCAAGGTCACGTCCATGGAGGATAAGCTCAGTGGTCAGGTGACAGAGATTCTCTACGAAGAGGGCCGTAAGGTAGCCAGTCGCACCTTCGAGAATGGTCTCCTCAAGTACCAGATTCAGTTCGACGGTCAGGGACGCGCCGTCAAGGGAGAGGAGTTCGGATCCGATGGAGAGGTGGCGTTCGAATACCGCTACGATCTTGCGGGCGAAGTCAGCGGTCGCCAGGACCACGCGGCTGCAGAGCAGTAATTAACATACACAGAATTCAAAAGGCTTATCCGATGTTTTTAAACCTTCTCCCTAAGAAAGAGCGTCAGCATTTCCTCAACCTGGCCCGCTATGCCATGGGGCTGAACGGCGAGTTCAAGTCCGAAGAGTTGGAGATCTACAACTCCTTTGTGCATGAGTGTGACCTGCATGGCTATCAGGCAAAATCCGGCAACAAGCAGGTGACCGAGTCCATCGAGGCGCTCGCCTCCGGCAGCACCGGTCACCGCAAGGCGGTGATGATCGAACTGTGCGGCATCATGCTGGCGGACAGCGCCATCTGTGACAATGAGCGGGTGTTCATTCAACGGCTGTCCGACGCCTTCGACATGGAGGATTTCGAGGTGCGCCGCATCGAGCGTTGGGTGGCGGCCATGAATGACCTGGTGGCCGAGGGCTATCAGATGGTGGAGGCCTGATTATGCTGGGAAGGGTATGGAGCTCGGTTCGCAGCTGCGCATCCAGAGTGGTCAGCCGGGTTAAGAGCGCCTGCTCTAAGGCGTGGAATGCGGTGACCGGCAAAGACAAGTTTCTGGAAGCGAAGAGGCTGCACGAAGAGTTGATGGCCCGCTATAAGCGGCAGCAGACGTTGTATCAGGAGCAGGTCGAGGCGAGAAGCCTGGCCATTGAAGGGCGCCTTAAGGCGATCAACGGCTTCAAGCAGCAGATTTTCGACACCCAGTTCCCCAGGTTCATCGCCCTGGCCAATCGGCTCCATAATGTGCGGGTGGCCGGCTGCCATTTCGAAGAGTTTTTTGACAACAAACTGATGGAGGTGGCCACGGCATCCGGGGTTCGCTCCAAAGCCGAGTTGTTCGAGATTGATTTCGACAACCTGGGCTTTCGTGAGGTGGCGTTGTCGGTGCTGACACTGGGGATCTACTCCCGCAAAAAGGCCAAGGAGTCACTGCAGCAGGTCAAAGATGAGGCGGTGCGAGTGGAGGAGGAGATCGCCAAGATGGAGGCTCAGCTGGCCAAGATCGAGGTGGTGGAGCAGTCCATCGTTCAGGTAGAGCTCTACTTCGATGAGTTGATCGCCAACTATGGTCGCCTGCTGGACAGGTTTGAGTATGGCATCAATTCTCAGCGCATCCTGCAGGTGGGAATGAACCCGGAGATGTTTGCCGCCAAGCTGGACTTCCGTCTGCTGCCGGTGGTGCACATCCAGGAGTTCCAGGCCCTGTTTAACCTCTCCGTGGTGCTCAAGCGCATGGCTCAGATGAGTTACCTGAGCCGGGACGGTGCCGTCATCGATGGGGAAGCCTCAGAGGCCGCCTCACTGTTCGCGCGTGCCGCAGCACTGAAAGCCGCCTGATGGGAGCCTCGACAATGCAACAGCATGCCCAACCAACACTGACCAGCGAAGCGGTGCTGGCCCAACTGAGTGGCGTGTCGCCTCTGCAGGCGAGCAGCGTACTCATCGATCTTGAGCTGTATGAGCAGCGGGAGTCGATTGAGGTGCTGGAGTCTGTGTATCAGGAGTTTGAATCCAGGTCCTCGGTGATGGATGAGTTGGTTAAGCCCATGGCGCTGAGTGTGCTCGATGGCATCATCAGTCACAAGGATCTTAAGCTCAATCGCACCGGCCTCTCTGCCTCCCGGGTGTGGAATGAGGTGCAGCAGTTTGACTATGGCGAGGGAGCGACCCTGAGCAACGATGCCCAGCAGTCCCGCCAACAACTGGATGCGATGCGTCAGGCGCGTGACTATGACGAGAAGGTGCGCGCCTCCATGACCAAGGAGAAGAATCGCGAGCAGCATAAGGAGGCCCACTTCGGGGGGGCGGCGCAAGGGTACAGTGACCTTGAAGTGAATGACGATGGCAGCAAGGTACGGGTGTATCGCAAGCAGGATAAGGCCATTGAGAAGGGCAGTTACTGGCGGGCGGTGGATACTGACCATGTGGTGCCGGTGAAGCAGATCAATGACCGCTACGCCAACAACGCCTTTTTGACCGAGAAGGATTTGGTGACCATCACCGACGGTGAGTTCAATCTGGTTGAGATCTCCAATCGGTTCAATCGCTCCAAGGGGGACAGCAGCTTCTCCGATATGCTAGCGGAGAAGCAGGCGCTGGAAGCCAAACAAGCGGGCGGTGGTCGTCTCAATGCCAAGGAGCGCAGCCGTCTGGCCAAGCTGTCCATGAACAGCGATGACACCTATGACGCTGCGGTGGACAAGCAGCGTCAGGCGGAGAAGGCGATCCACCAAAAGGCGCAGAAGAAGGCTGTGGAGAACCTGAAAGACAACAAGTGGTCAGTGTCCAAAAAAGCCGCAAAGCAGGCGGGGGAGCAAAGCGCTTACCAGGCCATAGGTCATGGCATCATCGCCCTGATAAAACCTCTAATCCATGAATTGATGGATGCGGTCCGCAATGGCTTTGCCGAAGGGGTGGGGGCCGAAACCGCCCTGGAAGGCCTGAAGGTGCGTCTGTCCAGGCTGATGAGATACCTGAAGCGGGAGGTATTGCCTACCCTGGCGCAAGGGATCAAGGATCTGCTGAGCAACTTTATCAAGATTCTGATTGAGGGCGTGCTCGGGCTGGTCACCGGCATGTTCAAGACGGTGATGAAGGTGATCTCCGAGGGGTTCTCGGCATTGGTGGGGGCTGGCAAGATTCTGATGCAGCCCGACTCGGCCATGAGTCGGGCTCAGAAGGCCGATGCCATCGTCAAACTCTTTGCCGCCACGGCAGCGGGCTTTGTGGTCTATTACTTTGAGGGCAGCATCCTGTCGGCGCTGCCCAAGGGCTTTATCAAGGACATCGCCCTGAGCACCTTAAGTGGCGTGGCCTCTGTGGTGGTGGTGTACTTGCTGGATCAGGCCGACATCTTCTCCACCAAGGCGGAGTTACGCTCCAAGCGGGTGGCGGAGATCTTCGAGCACAGGGTGGCGCAGATCAAGCTTAACACCGACGCCTTTGAAAAGGCCGCAGTCACCAAGCTGGCTCAGGACAAGCTGGCTTTTATGACCATCAGTGAGCAGATGCAGGGGTTGATCGACGCCGATGAGGATGTGAATCCGGCGGTGGAGACGCTGGCCAACACCTTCAACATCGAGTTGTCGGTAAAGGACACCGATGAGTTTCTGAACCTGTTGGAGAGCAGTGACGCCCTGGTGGTCTAAAAGAAACAGCGAAGCGGTCTGTGGACCGCTTCGCTGCTGACCTTCCTTGGCCGGGGGATATTCAGTTGACCGCTGCCAGCAGGCTTAATACGGCGGCTGGGGCGATAGCGGCAAAGGCCACGGCGGCCCAGTCCACCAAGGACTGGTTATCTTTCTTCGACATAGTGACTCCCGGAACAACAACAACAAACCCCAATCGGGGAGTAGGGGGCATGGAACACGCAATGGCGCGCTCATTCCTGTTCCACAAGCCTTAGTATCTGCGTCAAAACGCACCGCTATATTAGCCGAGCAATTCCCCGGTGAGCATTCGGTTATTCATTGGTATAAACTCGGTTGGTTTTTGCGACCGGACATAAAAAAGCCCCGCTGTGCGGGGCTTTCTGTTTTTATGGAATCAGTTGGCGAACAGCCTGCGATTCTCCTTCATCACCCTCAGCAGAATGGGCGCATCCAGCTTGGCGTCCCGGATGCGGTGGTGACCATTGTCGTACACCCGGTAGTCGCCATGCTTGTCGATCACCGTGGTGGAGTCCTGGGTCTTGATCGCCACAAAGCGGCGATTGCCCGCCACCAGGAAATCCAGAGTGGAGGGGGCGTACAGAGAGTCGCCCAGGCTGTATTCAGCCGGGTTGTTGCCGCAGCCCAGCAGGTTGGTCAACAGGGTGGGGGCCAGCGCGTAGTGGCTGGTGGGGTAACTGATCTGCTTGCTCACATCCCCGGGCCAGCGGATCATCAGCGGAACGCCGATGGTGGCATCCGAGAAGTTGCGGCTGAGGGTGTTGTGCAGACTGGTAAACTCCTGACCGTTGTTGCCGGTTACCACCACCAGAGTGTTGCTGTCCACCTTGGCCAGCAGTCTGGCTAACTGACTGTCGAGGAACTTCAGCGAGCTGCGGTATTGGTTGAACAGCACCGCCTGTGCTTCGTTGATATCCAGCTCCGGTTTCACCGTCGGCAGACCCACGTAGCCCACTGGCGTGCTGTACACCGAAGGCGCGTGGTACTGCACCAGCATGGCCAGCATGGCCAGCTTGCCGTTGCCAGATTGCAGCAGTTTCAGCGCCTGGTCCGTCGTCTGAACATCCCGCTCTGCGGCAGAGTCGAAGGGCTGTTCCTGCTTCAGGGTAAAGCTCTGCAGGGCCAGCTGGGTGGAGGGTTCAAGCTGAGAGCCTGCCACGCCCAGTGCCACCAGGTTGTACCCTTTGGCGGCCAGCTCGGAGGTCAGGACCGGCGACTTCTGATCGGCCAGCAGGGAAGCCTCATAGGCGGGCAAAAGCCCGTAAAGCAGACTTCTGAGCCCCTGGCCGGCCTCATTGGAGCCACTGTAGTGGTTCTTAAAGTCGTGAGTGCCTGTCGCCCACTCACTGAGGAAGGGCATGCTCTCGGGCGTGATCATATCCCGGCGCAGGGCATCGACGGTGATCAGCAGCACCGGCTGACTGGGAGTGGAGACACACTGCATAGGTTTAGTGGGGTAGGTCAGCTGCTTGGTGGGCTGAGCCGAGGTTTCCCGCTCCGCCAGGGTCTCTTCATCCACGATGCCGCGGCTGGCCATAAAGCTGCGTGCAGTGGCGGGATAGTGAAGAGGCAGCATCTCATCCTGCTGAACGATGGGCTGGTAGACATTGGCGTCGGCCCAGATGTGCAGCAGGTGACTGCCCAGGAACAGGCTGATCATCACAGAGGCAATTTTACCGCCCCAGTTGCGCCGTGCCAGTCGCTCGATCCGTTTCCACAGGCCGTTGGCCAGCAGCAGCTGCAGCGCCAGCATCGCCGCCGGAGCCACCAGCAGCCAGGGATTGCTGATCAGCTTGGGCAGGTCGGCGAATGAGATATCGAACACAAAGGGGTTGAGGTGCAGCCTGTAATGGTCGAACACCAGAATGTCGTACACCAGCACCATATGGGCCAGGGTGGCCATGATCGCCGCGTAACCCCTCAAGATCTTGGAGTAGGGCAGAATCAGGCTGATGGGAAACAGCAGCAGCAGGTAGAGCAGGAAGCCGACAAACGAGAAGTGACCCACCAGGGTGATCACTGAATAGAATTGGGCAAGCAGGGTATCCGGCCAGCCCAGCAGTTTCACATAGCGAACCGCGATGACGGCGGCCAGCAGGCCATTAATAAAGGCAAACCAGTGACCCCAGGTTACCAGACGGGAGACTTTGTCCCTTTGCAGATCGGTTGCGTGCATGGATGTGGCAGTATTCCTTATTAGGAGCTCATATCCTAAGCGGAAACAAGACGCTATACCAGTAAAGTGGTGTAAATCCTGCCTGTTTTGGAGGATAGACACTCAAAGGGAGGAAGGTGACCCATGGGATGGGTCACCCCTCGGGCATCAGGCGTCGTGGCGGCTGTCGACGGAGGCGAGCAGAGCCTGACCAAACTGTTCAGCCAGACGCTTGCGGGCGCCGGGAGCCACATCACGGTTGATGATGTCGGTGGCGCAATTGCCCAGTACCATCAGGGCCAGATCGGTGGGGGTCTGGTTTTTTTCCAGTACTAGAAGCAGCTCGTTCAGCAACTTTTCCACTTGGTCGTTGCTGTATTTGGACAGAATAGCCATGGCTTTTCCTGTTATGTTGATTCAAAGGCGCAGTATAATAGCCGATCTGTGCGTGAACCACTAACACCAGGAACAAGATGATTAAGATTGATCAGGCGATTCTGCATGCTGTGCAGAGGGACGGTGAGGGCCAGCTGCGCTGTAAGCTGCGTCCGCAGCCTCTGGAACAGTCCGACGCCCTGGACGAGCTGCTCGGTGAGTTGCATCGTCTCTACACCGCCAAGGCGGGCAAAGGATATGGCTACTTCGGCGTACCAGAAGGCGATGGCGAGGCCAATGAAGCATTTTCCGAGGCCCTGACCCAGTGGCATACCGGTAACCTGGGATTCGTGGAATTCAGTGGCAAGGCCGGCAAGTTGCTGGAGGCGGAACTGGGGAAATACGATTTCGCTCAGGGGGGCTACCTGTTGCTGGCGTCCTACAACCACATCGCCTGTGATTATCTGTTCGTGGCGCTGATGTCGCCCAAGCCCAGTGTGTCTGTGTCTCAGGAGATGGAGGTCCATGGCAGCGAGCACCTGGATCTCTCCAACCTGCAACTGGCCGCCCGTATCGACCTCAGCGAGTGGCGTGCCGACCCCTCTTCCAAGAAATACATCTCCTTCATCAAGGGGCGGGCAGGGCGCAAGGTTGCCGACTTCTTCCTGGATTTCATGGGGTGCGTGGAAGGGGTGAACGCCAAGAGCCAGAACAAGGAGCTGGTTCAGGCACTGGAAGACTATGTGGCGACCACCGATCTGGATTCCGATGAGCGTCAACAGTGTCGTGATGCGGTATTCGATTACTGCAAGACTCAGATAAGCTCCGGCGGCGAAGTTCAGCTTAAGGACATTGCCGATGAGTTTGCCGACCGAGGTGCCGAGGAGTTCTACCAGTTTACCTCGGCCGGAGAGTACGACCTGGAAGAGACCTTCCCCGGGGATCAGAGCACCTTGCGTCAGTTGAAGAAGTTCTCCGGAACCGGCGGTGGCGTCTCGGTCTCCTTCGATGCCCATCATCTGGGGGAAAGGGTGGTGTGGGACCAGGTGAATGACACCATCACCATCAAAGGCGTTCCGCCAAATTTGTTGGACCAGTTGCAAAGACGCTTGAAAGCGTGAGCGTGATCGCATAAAAAGGGCCTCGTCGTTAAGACGGGGCCCTTTTTGTTTCTGGGATGTAAAAAACCAGATCGGTAACCGTTTGCCCAAAAAGCGAATTTATATTCAATTCGTACCTTAATTGGCTTTTTGTGCTCATATTTATGCATAAAGCCAGAATTTATATTTTACAATATGGGTAGCATCGGCTAACCTGCGCACCAATCGCATAGGCGAATCTCAATTCCAGATGAGCCGGTTGGTCAGCGCCGCCGGTGTTCATCAGATAAAAATTACAAGGCAACACACATGCATAAGCACGCAACCGACGACAATCAGGTGAAAACCAGCAGAAACCTGATGCTGTTCTTGCTGCCCTCCCTGTTGGGGGTACTGCTCTTTATGACCCCGGTGATCTACGAAGAGGGGCTGACCATTCCCATCGCCATTCTGGCCAACGGCCTGAAAGCGGTGATTGGTGATGCGCTGCCCAACGTGGTCGCTGCCGTGGTGATCCTGATGGGCATCGCCACCACTGTGGTGAAGCTGCTCAAGCCCAAGTTCGTGACCGGCAATGGTTTTCTCAACAGCCTGTTGAATGTCAGCCCACTTTGGTTCATTACCCGCCTGGCTGGTGCCATCTTCGTGGCCATGGTGGTGACCAAAACCGGTCCTGAGATGATCATCAGCGGTGATACCGGCAGCTTTGTCTTTGGCGATCTGCTGCCCACCCTGTTTGCCGTGTTTATCTTCGCCGGACTGCTGCTGCCTCTGCTGACCCACTTTGGCCTGCTGGAGCTCATTGGCACGCTGCTGACCAAGATCATGCGTCCGGTATTCAATCTGCCTGGCCGCTCCGCCATTGACTGTCTCGCCTCCTGGCTGGGGGATGGCTCTGTGGGCATTCTGATGTCCAGCAAGCAGTATGAGGACAGGTTCTACACCCAGCGTGAAGCGGCAGTGATTGGCACCACCTTCTCGGCGGTGTCCATCAGCTTCTCTCTGGTGGTGATCGCTCAGGTTAAGTTGGAGCACCTGTTTGTGCCCTTCTACGCCACCATCTGTCTGGCGGGTGTCGTGGTGGCCATCATCGTGCCCCGTTTGCCGCCACTGAGCCGCAAGAAAGATCTGCTGATCGATGGCAGCACCCGCGCCGCCGATGCCGAGATGATCCCACAGGGTCACAGCGTCCTCTCCTACGGCTATCTGAACGCCTTGAAGACCGCCGATCGCATCGAAAACCCTCTGGATGTAGTGAAAGAGGGGATCAAAAACGCCGTGGATATGGTGTTTGGCATCCTGCCCGTGGTGATGGCCGTCGGTACCCTGGGCCTGGTTATCGCAGAGTACACGCCGCTGTTTGCCTGGATGGGCGCGCCCTTTGTGCCTCTGCTGGAGTTGTTGCAGATCCCCTTCGCCCAGGAAGCGTCAGAGACCATGGTGGTCGGTTTTGCGGATATGTTTATCCCCTCCATCATCGCCGCCGGCATCGACAACGAAATGACCCGCTTTGTGATTGCCGCGATGTCCGTGACTCAGCTTATCTACATGTCTGAGGTCGGCGCCCTGCTGCTGGGCAGCCGCATTCCAATCAATGTCTTTGAGCTGTTTGTTGTCTTCCTGCTCCGTACTCTGGTCTCTCTGCCGGTGATTGCCGGGATGGCACATCTGGTGTTCTGAGCACAGACATTTTGAAAAAGCCGGTGGAAACACCGGCTTTTTTTGTTTTTGTACCCTAGGGTCGCTTTGGTAAGGTGTGTAACGGACGCGCAGGTTGAATGACACAAACCATAAGAGATGCGTGCCGGGTTTAGCTGACAGGGTTCGCCGGCTGTCAGGCGAAAGTCAGCGACTTAAACCAAAACTTATTAAAATTATTAATACTACTTACTTTGGAGGCTAGGGATGTCCAATCGATCCTCATTGATCCTAGGCATCTCTCTTGCGGTAGCTATGGCCCTAGCAGCGGCCATTTTGAGTCAAGGGATACAGAAATTTAAGTTACTGGATCGCACCGTGGTGGTGAAGGGGCTGGCGGAGCAGGAGGTGGCGGCCAACATCGCCATCTGGCCGGTGAAGTTCTCCGCCGCCGACAATGATTTGTCTGAGGTGTACGACGCTCTGGAGCGCCAGGCAGAGCAGGTGAGGGCCTTTCTGTTGCTGCAGGGGTTCAGTGACGGGGAGATCACTTTGAGCACGCCCAGCGTCACCGACAAGCTGGCACAAAGCTATGGCCCCGAGAGCTCGCCGCTGAGGTACAGCGGCAGCATGACCCTGACCATCTACACCGACAAGGTGGATTTGGTCCTGGGGGGGCGTCAACAGCTGTTTACTCTGGCCAAGCAGGGAGTGAACCTTTCGTCGGAGGACTACAACGCACGCACCGAGTTTATGTTTACCGGCCTCAATGATCTCAAGCCCGCCATGATTGAGCAGGCCACCCGCAATGCCCGGGAGGTTGCTCAGCGCTTTGCAGAGGACTCGCAAAGCAAACTGGGTAAAATTCGCCGTGCACAACAGGGGATTTTCTCAATTCGTGACCGGGATTCAACAACACCACACCGTAAAAAAGTTAGAGTGGTGTCCACAGTTGAATACTATCTGGTCGATTAGGGGAGGGGAGCCATGAGAATTATTGTATTAGCATTCGTGCTGGCCCTGACCGGTTGCGCGTCCGCGCCCTATGTTCCGCAAACTCTGGATGCCCACAGGGTTGTGGAGGGGGTGAGTGCGGACGAGTTCGAGCTTTGCTTTAAGGTCCCTGTAGGCAAACATCTGGCGGGTCCAGTGGTGTCAACGGTGATCTACACCGATGAGATGGGTGAGGAGCAACAGGTGGTGCTCTCTATGGAGTACGCTTCTAAGAGCTACCTGCCCGCACTCAAAGGCATTCTGATGTTCCGTCATCCGGAGTATGAGTATCACTTTCGCCTGACCCCGCACTCCAAGCAGGTGTGGACCGAGCTGCAACAGCAATTGAGTCACACCGCCGGTCGGGCTGAACTCAAGCCCTACCCGGAAAATGGCATGTGGCACCATGAAGATGCCCCTCGGGCGGTGGCTGAGAACAAGGGGATGGAAGCCGGGCTCAAGCTCTGAGCCTTGCTGAAACCAAAAGAAACGCCGGGCATTGCCCGGCGTTTTTTTACTCATACCAACTGCAATTGGTATTTTATCGGTCGAAGCTCAGCCTCTGACCCACGGGTTCGGAGATCACCTCCTGACCGTCGTAGGCCTTGATGCCGCCGACCCAGGTGGCGGCAATGGTGGAGCGGAAGGTGTAGCCTTCGAACGGGCTCCATTGGCACTTGTAGAGCAGGTTGTCCTTGCTGACCGGATAGGGCTTCTCCAGATCAATCAACACCAGGTCGGCGTGGTAGCCCTCGCGCAGATAGCCACGCTCTTTCAGGTTGAAGCGCTCGGCCACCGCATGACTGGTTTTTTGAACCACCGACTCCAGGCTCAGCACACCATCATGGACATGCTCCAGCAGGGAGAGCAGGGCATGTTGCACCAGAGGAACGCCGGATGGCGCCTTGAAGTAGGTGTTCTGCTTCTCTTCCCAGGTGTGGGGGGCGTGGTCGGTGGCGATGACATCAATAACGTCGCGCTTGACCGCATCCAGCAACGCCTGACGGTCACGCTCGGTTTTCACCGAGGGGTTGCACTTGATCTGGGCTCCCAGGGTGTCGTAATCCCTGTCGCTGAAGAACAGGTGATGAACGCAGGCTTCGGCGGTGATGTTGGCCTTGGATAAGCTGTCCAGGCTCTTGTGGGCTTCAAACAGGGCCAGTTCGTCCGCCGTGGTGATGTGCAGTACGTGCAGGCGAGTGCCGTGGGCTTTAGCCAGCTCAATGGCCATCTTGGTGGATTTGATGCAGGCTTCCCGCGAGCGGATCTCCCCATGAAGCTTCATGGGCACCGCTTCCCCATACTTGGCTCTGGCGGCTTCCTCATTGGCATCGATCATCGGGGTGTCTTCGCAATGAGTGACCACAGGCACCTTGGCACTGGCAAAGATCGCCTC
This sequence comes from Ferrimonas futtsuensis DSM 18154, assembly GCF_000422645.1. GTDB lineage: Bacteria > Pseudomonadota > Gammaproteobacteria > Enterobacterales > Shewanellaceae > Ferrimonas > Ferrimonas futtsuensis. Next base: position 36,654 of record NZ_AUGL01000015.1, on the reverse strand, counting down.
CAGGGTGTCGCGATTGTCCACCAGCATGTTGCCGGTAGAAGCCCCCATGAAGATCTTGATGCCACAGGCCGCCTGTGGGTCCAGGTTGCGAATGTCTTCCAGGTTGTCGTTGGTGGCGCCCAGGTAGAAGGCGTAGTTGGCCACGGACACCTCGGCGGCGCGGGCGTATTTGGCCTCCAGGGCGTCGGCGTTGGTGGTCTGTGGGTTGACGTTGGGCATCTCCATAAAGCTGGTGATGCCGCCGGCCACCGCCGCACGGGATTCGGAGAGGATATTGCCCTTATGGGTCAGACCGGGCTCGCGGAAGTGAACCTGATCATCAATCATGCCGGGGATAAGCAGTTTGCCTTGTGCTTCGACGATCTGCGCGCCTTGCGGTGCGTCGATCTCCGGGGCGATCTTCTGGATGCGACCGTCGGCGATCAGCAGATCGCCCTGTTGACGGATCCCTTCGTTCAGCAGGGTGGCGCGTTTAATCAGTGTGATACTCATGGGCCGCTCTTATGCTCTTGTTTGGGTACAGACGCCGCCTATAATAGCGGATTGGATCTCCCTTCGCCTATAAGGATGTGACATGTTCCGCAGTTTGAGCCTTGTTTTCTTTTCTCTTTTTACTCTTTCTCATGCGTCAGCCCTGGAACTGAGGGACCCTCTGACCCAGGGATCTCTGGTTCGGGCCAAGGTGGAACCGGGCAGTCAGGTCACCCTGAATGGCCAACCGGTTCGAGCCGATGTCGAGGGTAACCTGGTGTTTGGTTTTGGCCGGGATGCCGATCTGGAACACAAGGTGGTGGTGACGTCAGCCAGTGGTGAAGCCACCGAGTTTCCCCTTACCCTGACCAAACGCACCTATCGGATTCAGCGAATCGAAGGGATCGCCAAGCGGATCATGGAACCCAAGCCGGAAGACATAGCCCGCGCCCGTCAGGACAGCGCTCAGGTGAAGAAGGCCAGGGCGGTGGACTCGGGCCGTGTCGACTGGCAGCAGACTTTTATCTGGCCCCTGACCGGCCCCATCACCGGCGTCTATGGCAGCCAGAGGGTATACAATGGTGTGCCCAAGCGTCCCCACTTCGGTGTGGATGTGGCGGCGGCCACAGGCACCCGGGTGGTGGCGCCGGCGGACGGTGTCATCACCCTGGCGGTGCCAGATATGTTCTACTCGGGCGGCACCCTGATCATCGACCATGGCTATGGTGTCTCCTCCTCTTTTCTGCACCTGTCCCGCTTGCTGGTGAAGCCTGGGGATGAAGTACGCCAGGGGCAGGAGGTGGCGGAAGTCGGTGCCACAGGACGGGTCACCGGTCCCCACCTGGATTGGCGCATCAACTGGTTTGGGCAGCGTCTGGACCCTCAGTTGTTGGTCCCAGAAATGGCTGAAAATCCCTGATTTTTTTCTACAGATGTTACATCTTAGCGGTTGTGGCATCTGTGCTCTCCTGCTAGCATCCAAGATTCGGAGTAGCCAGTGAATCTATCTGGGCTCGGTGGCAATTCGGATTGATTTATTTCAACAAATTCGATGATGTTGCTCCGATAAACCTACCCTTACCCTGATTACACAAGGAGAGTGTGATGACTAATGAAGCACAGAAGCTATTGATTAAACTGGGCTTGGATGCGGACTTGGCCGAGCGTTTTGCTGTTTCTCCCGAGCTGGTATGCGAAGAGTTGAAGCTCGACCAGAATAGCCGCGACCAGATTCTTCAGCTGAGCGAAGATGGGGATGATGATAAGACCATTCCCTTCTCTACCACCTGGGTAACCTGGATTACTCTGCCCTCAATGGGTGCCGGTAAACAGGGCTGACCTAAGCGATTTTATTGGGGGAGTTGCTCCCCCAATATTCTGTTCCAGCGAGTGGACCATGCCATTGCAGCTTTTTTCTCTTCTTCTGACCCTTCTGATGTCGACCCTGGCCATTGCTGATGAGGCAGTAGCCCCCCCCGAACCCGGCTCGACCGAGGCGAAAATCGTGGAGCTGGAACAGATGTCCCGTCAGCAGCCAACTCTGGCACTGAAGCAGGCGGAGAAGTTGCTCGAACGCTTCAACTACCTAAAACCACAGCAGCTGTGCAAAACCCTGCAACTGGCGGCCTTAAGCCATCTCGGGCTGGGGGAGAACCACAATGCGCTTCGCCGTTCCAAGCGCGCAGCGGAGTGTGCCGAGGAGTTGGGGCTCTACGGTGAATTGGTGTACAACCTCAAATTGCAGGCCATCGCCTCCCACCATCTGATGGAGGAGGTAGAGGCCTTTGGACTTTATCTTAAGGCGCTGAAATACCTAGACAAGGTTGAAAACAATCAGCGTAAGGCCGACATTCTTATGTCGGTGGCCAATGTCTACATCAGCATTGGCGATCCGGAGCAGGCGCTGTTCTATGCGGAGCGGGCCAAGGCCACCTATCAAGGGGACCCCTCTTTCGATTGTCTGAACACCATGGTGGTCCTCAACATCCACCAGATGCGGGGCAATCGGGAGGAGATCGAATGGGCTCACGCCCTGGCCAATGAGGTCTGTCTGAATCTCGATAACATCTACATGGTGATTGCCGCCCTGATTCAGCAGGCCCAGGCCGACCTGGAGATCGGCAACAATGAGCGGGCGCTGACTCTTCTGAATCGCGCCTGGGAGATGCAGCTGAAGGGCAACATCGAACTTAATCTGGGCGCCTTGTTCTACAACAAGGCCAAGGTATTGGTGACCCTGGAGCGCTACCAGGAGGCACAACAGGTGATCGAAGAGTTCTTCGGCCGCTTCAGTGGTACCGAGACTCCGGCGATGCAGGAGAATTTTGAGTCTCTGCAGGCGGAAGTGGACCTGGCACTGGGGCGCTTCGAACAGGCGGCCAAGCATTATCGAAAAGCGCTGAAGGCACAGCAGGAAGCGGCCGAGAAGAACAACAACATCACCCTGGCTGTTCAGAAAATTCAGATGGATTCATTGCAACACCAGGCCCAGGTAAAAGAGGCCCAGGCGCTGCAGAAGGCCCATGAGGCGGAGTTGGAGGAGGAGCGGGCCCGCAGTAAGGGGTTCATCGCCGTCAGTGCCGCCATCGCCTTTGGCATTGTGGGCATGGCCCTGGTGAATCGTCGCATGGGGCGTAGTCGTAAGTTGTATAAAGATCTTGCCCATTTTGATGGCCTTACCGGATTGTTCAGTCGCTGGTTCTGGTTGCAAAGCGCCGAGCGCCGATGCGCCAGCCTCGATCCGGCCACCCCGGCGTCGGTCATTCTGCTGAGGATTGATGAGCTCAGAGGCCTGAACCTGGAGCATGGTTACAGTGTGGGGGACGGCGTGTTGCAGAGAGTGGCTGCCGAGATTAAGGCGATCAAGCCCGAGACCGCCATGCTGGGTCGTACCGGCGGAAATCAGATAGCCCTGCTGCTGCCAGACTTGTCGCGCCCCGCCGCGGCGACGCTGGCAGAGCAGATTCGCACTTGTATTGAATCATTGCCGACCGATGAGATGGATCTCAAACGGGGCATCACCGCCACCCTTGGGGTGTGTGGTTACAGTCGCCAGCGCGATCTGAGCGAGCTGGTGCTCAAGGCCGACAAGGCTTTGGATGAGGGCCGCCAAGGAGGCGGTAACCAAGTGTTTGTATTCGAGGGAAGCTAAAAGATGAAACAGGGACGTTTAGACATCGTAGGGCTGGGCATCAATATCCCCCGCCACACCACCATGTTCACCGAAAGCCTGATCCGCAATGCCGATAGGGTATTCCATCATGTCACTCACCCGGTGGCACAGGAGTACATGGACCAGCTTAACCCCAATAGCCACTCACTGCACCGCCATTACACGGAGCAGGAGGACAGGCCAAGGGCATACCACGCCATGGCCGATGAAGTGGTCAGCGCCGTGGCCGCCGGTGAGAGGGTGGTGATGGCCCTCTATGGTCATCCCCGCGTCTTTGCCGTGGTGCCCAAATTCTGTATTGAACAGCTGCAGGAGCTGGCTTTGCCGGTCACCATGCACCCGGGCATCGGCGCCGATGCCTGCATCTACGCCGACCTGAACCTGGATCCCGCCGAGCCGGGGATCTGTCACGTGGAAGCGAGTCAGTTTCTGTTCTACAAGCTGCAACCCATGCTTCAGTGCCACCTGGTGCTCTGGCAGGTCTCCATTGCCGGCGACACCACCTTCACCACCATTCAACGCAGTCAAAAACAGGAGCGTCAGAGGCTGGTGGACAAGCTCAGGCGCTGGTATCCGGCGGACCACCCTGTGTGTCTGTATGAAGCGGGCATCACGGCTCTGCATAAGGGACGCCAGGAGTGGATCGAGCTTAAGGACCTGGCCGAAGCCCATCTCAACCCCTGGACCACTGCCGTGCTTCGACCCTGCAAGGGGCTTGAGGTGGACGAGGAGTTTCTCGACCCGGATCAGCTGCAGAACTGATTCTCTGCTCGCCGCACCGAGAGATAAAAAAGCCCGGGAGTGACCCGGGCTTCTTTTGGGGTGAATCGAGCCGTGTCAGGCCTTGTGCTCGCCCATCTTCTCCAGCACCACCACCAGTACAAAGCCCAACACGGCACACGCCAGCGCCAGCATCAACTGGTTGGACTCTCCGGTGATCTGCTCAAACTGACTGGGCAGCAGGTTCTCCTGTAGCAGCGGCACCTGGTCACCCTTGGAGTTGGTGCGCCAGGTGAGGGTCTGCTTCCAGGGCCAGATTTTGCCCAGGGTACCGATCAGCAGACCGGTGAGAAACGCCAGCGTCTGGGTATGAAACGTGCGCAACAGGAAGGAGAGCACATGGGAGAAGCTCAGAAGCCCCAGCACGGTACCGCTCAGGAAGATGGCGATGATGACAAGATCGCGCTCGTTGACCGCGCCCAGAACCGGGCCGTAGAGGCCCAACAGCAGCAGGATAAAGCTACCGGAAATGCCAGGCAGGATCATGGCGCAGATGGCAATCATGCCACCCAGCAGGATGTTCACCGGTGTGGGGTCCAGCGCCAGGGGACTGGCCACTGAGATGAACCAGGCCAGGCCTACCCCCACCGCCAGGGAGACCATCTGAGCGGGCCCCCAGCGGCCAATCTGCTTGCCGATATGGAGAATGGACACCAGAATCAGTCCAAAGAAGAAACTCCAGATGGCGATCGGGTGGTCGGTGAGCAGATAGGAGATCACCTTGGCCAGACTGGCAATGGAGAGGCCAATGCCTGCCATCAGGGTGATCAGGAAGGTGGCATTGACGTGGGTCCAGGCCGCCTTGAAACCGTCCCGGCGGATCATGCCAATCAGCCTGGGGTTGATGCGGCGGATGCTCTCCAGCAGCAGATCATAGATGCCGGTGATAAAGGCGATGGTGCCGCCGGAAACGCCAGGCACCACATCGGCGGCGCCCATGGCCATCCCTTTCAGGAAGGTTTTAAAGTCCAATCTCATTAAGAACGCTGTATCTGATTGAGTTTGTCGGCATTATAGGGCGAGTATGTGGAAAAGTCGTGTATCGGGAGAGCGAAGAGGCCCATGAGTTTCGAAAGATTGATCGACAGGCGTCGAAGCGACAGCCTCAAGTGGCAAAAGTATCAGGGCGCAGACGTGCTGCCTCTGTGGGTGGCGGACATGGATTTCGCCATCCCGGCCGAGGTGACCCGGGCACTGAAGCAGAGGCTGGAGCACGACATCTTCGGTTATGGGGTGCTGTCCCAGAGCACCAAGCAGATCCTGTGTCGCTGGCTGGAGGAGCGCTGGCAGGTGCAGGCCACCCCGTCACAGCTGGTGACCCTGCCTGCGGTGGTGCCCGGTCTCAATTTTGCCATCGAAGCGATGGCGTGCACCGACATCGGCTTCTTTTCTCCTGTTTATCCACCGATCCGCCAGGTCGCCCAAAACCTGGGGATCCAAGGTCGGGCCTTCGAGATGCCTCTGCAAGGGGGGCGCTATCAGATGCCTCTGGAACAGATTGAACAGGCGGCCAAGGAGGGGATGCAGGCCCTGCTCCTGTGTAATCCCCACAACCCCGGAGGCACCATCTGGCGACAGCCTGAACTGGAGGCGCTGCTGGAGCTCGCCCGGCGTCATCAACTGTTGCTGGTGAGCGATGAGATCCATGGTGATCTGATTCTGCCCGGTCACCGTCATCACTCCCTTTCGGAGCTGGCTGGTGAAGAGGACGCGGTGATCACCCTGATCTCCGCCGGCAAGAGTTTCAACCTGGCGGGATTGCCCATCGCCTTCGCCCTGGTGAAACAAGCAGAGCTTCGTCGACGCCTCAAAGGCACCCTGGCAGGCCGCTGTGCCACTCACAACGTATTGGCGGCGGTCGCCATGGAAGCGGCGTTTGAAAGTTGTGCCCCCTGGCTGGAGGAGCTGACAAGCTATCTGGGAGAGAACTGGGGGCGAATTGAGTCGCGTCTGGGGGGCATCGAGGGGATCAGCCTGATGCAGCCGGAAGCCACCTACCTTGCCTGGATAGATTGCCGCGGCCTGGGGTGGGAGGAGGAGCCCTCCAAGGTGTTTACCCGGTATGGGGTGGGGCTGTCCTGTGGCAGCGAATTTGGTGCGCCGGGGTTTGTCAGGCTTAATTTTGCCTGTCCGGCACAGACTCTCGAACAGGCCCTGGACCGTATGGTCAGGGCGCTGTCAGAGTATAGGGATCACGCCTGAGGCGCGCGATGTCCTATCACTTCACGGATGTCGAAGGGGTGCAGCTTAATGGTCAGCGGCCCCTGTTTGAATGACACCGTAGGATTGGCCAACGGCTCGTCATCCGCCTTGGAACCACTGGTTTTCACCTCGATGTCCAGGGTGCCATCGGCGATCACCGGCCATTTGGCGGTCACGACGGGCAGCTTGCGCACCTCGGCCAGCATCTGTTCCGCTGTCTGGGCTCCGCAGGGCAGGACAAACTCGATATGCTCCCAGCCATCCGGGCGCTTGCGTCCATCGGGGAAGGGCAGCTCGATCACCTCCACGTCCCACTCACCCACTTTCATCGGATCATCCAGCTCAATCAGATAGATGGGTCGGCCGTTGATCACCTTATCCGAGATCACCTTACCGCGCTTGCGCAGGTGGTTCAGCAGGTGGTCTGCGTCCGATTTTTCCGTCACCCTCAAGGCGATATGGTCCACCGCCAGAGCCGCCTTAACCAGCCCAAGGCGGTTGGCGAACATGGTGATGTTGTGACCAAACTCAGGGAGTTTGGATAGCAGTTGTTCAATATTCATCGATGGCCGCCTGCTCTATGGTGTTGCCGTCCAAGTCCATGACAGTGAGAAGTGTACCATCAAAATGACCCAGGCTCGGGGCAAAGCCCCCTTTGGGCAGGGTAATGGAACCGGGGTTGAACATCAGTCGTTCCTCCTGCCAGCGGGCCATGGGGATGTGGGTGTGGCCGAAGCAGATGATGTCCCCGGTGGCCAGAGGCGGCAGCTTGCTGTCGTTCCAGAGGTGACCATGGGTAATGAAAGCCCGTTTTTTGCCCAGCAGCATGTTGGAGTAATCCGCCAACAAGGGAAAGCTGCAAAGCATCTGGTCTACTTCGCTGTCGCAGTTGCCGCGCACAGCCAGGATCCGCTCGGCATGCTGATTCAGCAGCTCGGCGACCCTGGGGGGATTGTAGCCCTCAGGCACCGGGTTTCGGGGGCCATGATTGAGGATGTCACCCAGCAGCACCAGGTGATGGCAATTCAGTTTGTCCGCCCATTCTAGAGCCTTCTCCAGGGCCGGCAGGCAACCGTGAATGTCAGAGATAAACAGCATCAGTGAGACTTCATTCTTGGTAGGGTTCATCGAGTGTAACTGCCCCCTGTTCACATGACCAGTCAAGAGCGGCTTAAGGGTTTCAGGCTGTGAACTCTTCGAACAATTTCGCTCAAAACTGCGGATTTTCTGCGTTTTCATTCCCCACAAGCTGGGGTAACGTCAAAGAACAACCCTAAAACTGAAGGGCGAGGAGGGAGCCTATGAGCAGTACCGATAAGCATCCACTGGATTCAGGACCACTGGAGGGCCGCGCCCAGGTGGATCAGGAGGTGACCAGTGGCGCCGTGGCCGATATGTGGCTCTGCCTGCTGACCAACCTGGAGCAGCATGAGGTGAATGCCCTGGGGGAGTGCAACATGGCTCTGGCCTTTGACCTTGAACTGGCGGTGAGGGTGGCCGAGCGGGAGAGCCAGCCGGTGGCCTCGGTGATGGGGGAGGTGCTGGCGTTCTACAATGACAAACTGGCGCTGTCACTGGACTGCGACGAGCTGGCCCCCAGGCTGGCAGTCAGTGCCAGCCGGCAACGGCGGGGGGGCTCCCAACTGCACTGATGCCTGGATCACCCCTTGAGTGCGCGCCACTAGCCATAAATCAGTGGCGGCGCTACGCTGTGATCCCCTGGCTTGTACGGTGCGCTGATGTTTCGCAGATTTTTGATTCCTATTCTGTTTTATCCACTGGCGCTAACGGCTGATCCCCTGCCTTCCCTGGCCGGTGAAGATCAGTTCGGCCAGCCCTGCGCACTGAGTGCTGATACCCGCCTGCTGCTGTTTTCCCACGATAAGGCGGGCTCCCACCTGGCCATGGAAGCCATTGAGCGCCTGTGGCCCGACGGGGATGCCCCCATGCAACTGGTGGTGGACACCCGGGATGTTCCCGGCTGGGTCATGAGCTGGTTTATGCTCCCTAAATTGCGCAGGCACAACACGCCACTGTGTCTGGATCAACAGGGGGTGATGACTCAGGCGCTGTCCCCGGACGAGGGACAGGTGCTGCTCATCGGCCTCGACAACCTGAACATCGAGAAGCGGGCCGGTTTTACCGTAGTTGATGCCCTGACCGAGGCCCTGGAGCGGATCCCCGGCGCCTGACAGGTTATAGTGTAAGTCACGGATTTTTTGCCAATGGAAGGATGTCGATGCGTATCGCTGTCTGTCTGCTGTTGATGAGCCTGTGGGGGAGTGGCGCCATGGCAAAAGAGCTGGTGGCCGCCGTCGAGCGGGTGCATCTTGGCCCAGGGGCCATCGACTTTATGGCCAGGGTGGATACCGGCGCCGCCATCTCCTCCCTCCATGCTACCGACGTGCGCCTATTGCAAAGCGGTAACCAGCAACAGGTACGATTCGTTACCGAAAACCATCTCGGTGAACAGCTGACCCTGACACTGCCTGTGGTGGACACCATGAGGGTACGTTCTGCCCAGGGCAGTGAGAGGCGTTATGTGGTGCTGCTGCCTGTGGGTTTTCGTGGCACCCAGAGGGCGATCAAGGTCAACCTCAAGAATCGAGGCCACATGGCCTATCGTCTGCTGCTGGGCCGGAACTGGCTCAGTGGTTATTACCTGGTGGATGTCGATCGGCCCACCTCCCCGGAGTAACCCTTGTCCTACCTGATATTTGTCACCCTGCTGTGGGCCTTCTCCTTTAGCCTGATTGGCCAGTTTCTGGCGGGCCAGGTCGATCCCTGGTTTTCCGTGTGGTTCCGGGTGCTGCTGGCGCTGGTGGTGATGCTGCCCTGGTTGAAGCTGCGCCACCTCAAACCCGCTCTATCCCTGAAGTTGCTGGCCATCGGCGCTTGTCAGTTGGGGGCCATGTACGCGTTTTACTATCACGCCTTCGAGTTTCTCTCGGTGGCCGAGGTGCTGCTGTTTACGGTACTCACCCCGGTTTACGTCACCCTGTGGTACGACTGGCTCTGTGGCCGCTTCTCTCCCTGGTACCTGTTGACTGCGGTGCTGGCGGTGGCCGGCGCGGTGGTGATCAAGTACACCGGCGTCGAGGATGACTTCCTGCTGGGCTTTTTGATCGTGCAAGGCGCCAACCTCTGCTTTGCCATCGGTCAGGCCAGTTACAAGTGGCTGATGGAGAGAGAGGGACACGATCTGCCACAGCACCAGGTTTTCGCCCTGTTCTATTTGGGCGCCTTTATGGTGGCCACTCCCGCTCTGCTGATCTTTGGCAATGTCGACAGGTTGCCTGTGACACCGGTTCAGTGGGGCGTGCTGCTGTGGCTGGGGGTGGTGGCCTCTGGGGCAGGTTACTTCCTGTGGAATAAGGGGGCGACCCAGGTCGATGCCGGGGCCCTGGCGGCGATGAATAACCTGCTGGTGCCTGCGGGCCTTGTGGTCAATCTGCTTATCTGGGAGCAGAATCCAGACTGGCCCAGGTTGCTGGCGGGCGGGGCGGTGATTCTGTTCTCCCTCTGGTTCAACGAGGCCTGGGTGAAACCCCGGGTGGAGGCGTCCTCCAGGGGGAGACTGACTGGATAGCCATCAACCTAGCTCGTTATGTAATCAATTGATTTTTCGCTGATAAAAACCTGATTGACCTCAGGTTACTTTCCTTCTCTTTTTGCATAGAGTAACTGCTCTGATCTTAGGGAGCGCACCTCATGCCGCAGAGTTTTCACTATCCGAAGAGCCCGGGAGATGTCCCCGACGGGCTGACTGAGGCCAACGCCAGGTACAGAGTGCAGGCCTGGCTGGCGATGACCGGTCTGCTGGGCTTCATCCTGGTCTATTTTGCCTTGGCGTTCTGCTTCGGGTTTATTGCCTATGGCAACGCCGTCTCATTCCTGTCCGGGGGCGGCCCCTTCGCTGCATTGATTGCTGCCATGGCTGCGCTGCTTACCCTGTTCATGGTCAAGTCCCTGTTTACCGTGCGTCGCTCATCCAGCATTGGTGGCGAGGAGGTGACGGCTGAGGATGAGCCGGTGCTGTTCGAGTTTTTGCATACACTGGCTGATGAGATAGGCGCGCCCAGGCCCCACAGGGTGTTCATCACCCCCGAGGTCAACGCGGCCGTTTTCTACGACCTGTCGTTGATCAACCTCATCTTCCCAACCAAGAAGAATCTGGTGATTGGCCTGGGTCTGGTGAATGTACTGAATCTGGGTGAGCTGAAGGCGGTACTGGCTCATGAGTTCGGCCATTTTGCCCAGGGCTCCATGGCGGTTGGCCGCTGGGTCTATGTGGCCCAACAGGTGATCGCCCACATGGTGGCGGTGCGAGACTGGCTGGATAAAGTGGTGAGATTCATCTCCAGGGTGGATCTTCGCGTCGCCTGGATTGGCTGGATCCTATCCCTGGTGATCTGGTCGATTCGCTCCCTCATGGACACCCTGTTCCGGGTGGTTGTGATCGCCGAACGTGCGCTCAGCAGGGAGATGGAGTTCAACGCCGATCTGGTGGCGGTGTCGGTGACCGGCAGTGATGCCCTGGTCAACGCCCTGTACAAGCTTCAGTCTGCCGACGAAGCCTGGCAGGAGACAGTGGATCTGGTGTCCAGTCAGGCGCGAAATGGCAAGCGCATCGATGATCTCTTCGATTTGCAGAGCCAGGCCGTTGCCGCCATTGGCCGGGTGCTGAATAACGCCGCTTACGGTTCGGTTCCTCTGCCTCAACGGGAGGATGCCAGCCAGCACCGGGTCTTCTCAAAGGAGATGGCCTTGCCTCCACAGATGTGGTCCACCCACCCGGCGAACCGGGATCGCGAGGACAATGCCAAGTCTCAGTATATTGCTGCAGAGATTGACGCCCGCTCAGCCTGGTCGGTGTTTGCGGATGCCCAAGCCCTGCGGGAGCGCATCAGTGATGGCCTCTATGTGGCAGACAAGATTGCCGAGTTGGAGGAGGTGGTGGCCGAACAGGTGCTGGCTCAGCGTTACGACCGCCCCGCGTTTTCACCGAAATACCGGGGCACCTACCTGGCGCGTACGCCCTTCAGAAGCTTCAGCAGCCTGGATGAGCTGTTTCAGACCGCATCAATTACCCAGGCGAATGACCAGGCGTTTGGCCTGCTCTACACGGATGCCATTGCCCGACAGCTTGAGTGCGCCCGCAAACTGGATGTTGAACGCCAAACTCTGCAGGCGCTGGCATCGGGCAATCTGGAGCCTTCTGGCGGCATCATTCGCTATCGAGGCAAAGAGATAACCCGCGATGAGATCCCCAAGGTGATGCTGCAGATTGCCAAGGAGCGCAATGAGGTGGAGTTCTCCCTCAAGCGTCACGATGCCAACTGCCGCCAGACACACCTGCTGGCGGCGCAGCAGCTGGATCCCGCCTGGCATGATTATCTGAAGAGCCTCAGTCAGTTGCTGCACTGTACCGATCACTTGCGGGCCGTTGCCCACAATGAGTTGGCACTGCTGACCAACACCTGGCAAGTGATCACCGCCGATGGTCAGATTGGTTATTTCGAGAAGCGGCGCATTCTGAAGGTGTGCGAGAAGATTCAGGCGAAGATGCGCGAGATTTCCCAGGTGGCACTGGCCATCGAGTTGCCGCCGACCGTCGCAGAGGTGGTTGGGGTTACCGACTGGGCGTCTCAATTCCCAGCCTTTACCCTGGGTGATGTGGATAAGGGCAACTGGCCTGATTGGTGCCAGGCGGCCTCGGAAGCCATAGAGGGTTATCATCAGGCGATGGGATTGATCTACTCCGCCGCCATAGATCGCCTGCTCGAAACTGAAGAGTTGGTGAAACAGCACTATTGCAGTGGCACACCGCTGCCCGAGGCGCCAGTGCCCGGTGGTGGCCCGGAGAGTTACCCCAACTTGTTGCCGGGAGATGAGCATGTGCTGCAGCGAAAACTGGACCTGTGGAACCGTTTCCAGTTGGCTCATGGCGCTGCCCCCACCTTGATGCGACTGATGGTCTCTCTGGCGGTCGTGGGTGGCACCATCTGGTGGGGGTTACAGGGTGGCGCCCTGTAAGTCAGGTCAATGAACGGCTGTGCATACGCTCTGCCAGCCGTTTGATTCTCAGCCCTGGATAACGTGGGTGTCCATGTAACTTGCTGGATAAAGTGGGTGTCCATGTAACTTATGTAACTTGTTAATTGTCGGACTTTCCCTGTATACCTACCTGAGTAAGGTCAAGAATTGAGCGGGGTCCGGGGACTCTGCAGGCTGTTAATTTCAGGGGAGAAGACGATGAAGGTCTCTGGGCAGTTTGATGTGACACTCGACCCCATGGACAGCTATGCAGAGGGCACGGCCGGAGCGGTGCTCGGACGGATGTCCATCGACAAGGTGTTTCATGGCGAGCTGTCGGCGGTCAGCCGTGGAGAGATGCTCAGCGTGATGACCCCGGTGAAGGGCTCGGCCGGTTACGTGGCCATTGAGCAGGTGGTGGGATCCCTCTCCGGTAAGCATGGCAGTTTTGTGTTGCAGCACTTTGGGGTGATGGCCGACGGCAGTGACCGCCTGATTCTGGAAGTGGTGCCCAACTCCGCCACCGGTGAACTGGCAGGATTATCCGGCAAGATGGCCATCCGCATCGATGAGGGTCAGCACTTCTACGATTTTGAGTTTGAGCAGTCCTAGCGATTTCATCTTTCATCCACTCTAAAGATGGGTGTCTCGATAAGGACATTTCGGTGAAGCCTCAGAAAGACGCGATGAGTTAAAGATAGAAGCTGAGCTCTCTGCGGAGAGCTCAGCTTAAAAAATGGACTAGCAGCGAACGATAAAATTGGTCTCTTTGCAGGTAGTCTCGCCATGAGCAGTTGCGCAAGAATTAGCAGTTTTAACCTCTAGACACACACCACCACCTCCAATAATTCCGGCGCCAGTGCCGCTACTACTGTCACTACCATCGCCACCACCGGATGAACCAGAACCTTCCTCATTTAATTTGGCTTGAGAGTCAATGAAATCTCTTAAGCAGCCCGAAATGAGAGTATTTGACAGATCTACAGTATTTCCATTAAACAGAAGGTTTACCTGGATGCCGTCAATAAAGGAAGCGCCTTGCATTAGCTTGTAGCTAACATTCAGATGGCGAGTTCCGCTTACGTTAAGCTCCCCGTTATACCGTGCTTCAAATACAAGGATATTATCTAAGCTGTTGCCGTATACCTGACTCATGAAGCTGCCCACTTCGTTGTGCTGGAGGCTGACTTGAATCCCGACGCCATCTTTCAGGATGGTCACTCCACCGCCAGTAAAACTTGTTTCTGAGAAATAATCGCCCCAAGAGCTATCACCCAGTTGCCCTTCTAGAGCTCGAGTTAAGCCTTGGTGAACCTGAGACTGACTTCTCTGGTCTTTGAAGTAGCTCACGGGGTGGTTATCACAGCCGCCTGCATCAGCAGATGTGGCTGAGTATGGCTTTCTCAGAATGGATGAGGTATTGAGCTTGTTAGATGAAAGAGAATTAATAGCCTCTCTAAAGTCAGAGTCAAGGGAGTAAAAATCCTCCAATAATGCTTGCTCTTTCGATGAAACACTCGATGTGGAGACGCTGACCTTGATGTCTGTAGAGTCGCCAAAGGTTCTCACATGAAATTTGTAAGCTGTGCGGGTAATGGGGTTGGCAACGATGATTGGTTTTTGGGTGGAGTCACAAACAAGGCTCGTACTACCAAACTCCATGGGAGAGTTGGGGTCTCCTTCCCAGCGACACTGGGGTGGGGGTGGGTACTTCTTTGCAATCTCTAGTGCTTTTGAGTAATCGCAGGTATCACAGGAATAGACCTCTATATTACTGGCCATAGAGGCAAACGAAATTAGCAATGTTAATAGTAGAGTTCTCATATACATAAGTCCTTTTAGTATCGAGTTGTCTGCATCCTTTCAGACTGAGAATCAAATTCAAAGTTACTTAGAGCTTCTAAGTGCGTCAAGAAATGGGGTGTTCGCGTTTGTGATTTTGCATTGTGATTGAACTGTTTTGATACTGTCTGTTGACGTTTCTCAATCCTATTAACTGCGAAAAGCCTTAGCAAGACACCCATCTTTAATAAAGCCCTAACAAGACACCCATCTTTAATGGTTGACCGAGTCGAGTTCCTAGTGAGGCGTTCAGGGCAGCAAAAAGGGGCCAGATGGCCCCTTTGTCGTTTTTGGGCGCTGGTGGTTTACCAGACGCGCAGGGCCAGCCCCTTCAGATAGAAACCTTCAGGGAATCCGCTGCCGATGGGGTGATCGGGGGATTGGCTGAGGCGCTCCAGGATCTGGGCGTCACGGCCGGCGTCCACTGCGGCATCGGCCACAATTTTCTGGAACAGGCTGGCATCCATCAGGCCGGAGCAGGAGTAGGTCAGCAAGGTGCCGCCGGGTTTGAGGATCTGCATCGCCACCATGTTGATGTCCTTGTAGCCGCGGCAGGCGCCAGGCAGTTGCGCCTTGTTGTCGGCGAACTTGGGCGGGTCCAGGATGATCACATCGAAGCTGCGCCCCTGCTCGCGGTACTCGCGCAGCAGCTTGAACACGTCCGCTTCGACAAATTCGGCACGGCTCAAATCCAGGTGGTTGATCTCGGCGTTCTGTTTCGCCAGGGCCAGCGCCGGAGCGGAGACGTCGGCGTTCACCACCTTGGCGGCGCCAGCTTTCAGGGCGTAGGTGCCAAAGCCACCGGTGTAGCTGAAACAGTTCAGCACCTCTTTGTCCTTGGCGTAACGGCTCGAGGCCAGACGATTGTCCCGCTGGTCCAGGTAGTAGCCGGTCTTGTGGCCGGTGACCACGTTGACCAGCAGCTTCAGGCCGTTCTCCTCGATGGCCATGGGTTGCTCGGGCAGTTCGCCCTTGAGCAGGCCTGAGGTGGGCTTGAGGCCCTCTTTTTTACGTACGTCCACATCGGAGCGCTCATAAATGGCGCACTGGGGGTAGAGCTCGGACAGCACCTCTACCAGGGTGTTGCGCCAGGCATCGGCGCCGGCCGACAGCAGTTGACACACCAGAACGTCGTTGAAGCGGTCGATGGTGATGCCGGGCAGGCCATCGGACTCGGCGGCTACCAGGCGGTAGCCTGTGTAGGATCCGGCATTGGGCAAGGCATCACGGCCCGCCTGGGCACGCTGGATGCGACTGCGCAGCAGGTCGGCGTCAACGGCTTCATCCTGATTGAAGGTCCATACCCGAACCCGGATCTGAGACTGTGGGGAGTAGGCGCCACGGCCCAGCCAGCGACCGTCGTGGGCGAAAACCTCCACGGTGTCACCCAGACCGGGCTTGCCATCGACTCTCTTAATCCCCTTGGAGAACACCCAGGGGTGGCGGCGCAGCAGGGATTTTTCCCGGCCTTTTACCAGAACAACGCTGTTTTGCATCACTTTGTCCAACTATTCGCAATTGGCGCGGATTGTAGGAGCTTGGGGCCGTTACGGCAAGGCCGAAGGTTGGGAAACCTTCGGCCTTGATGATTTGGCGTTGTTTCTCTCAGGCGAAACCAGAGAGGAGCGAGCCTGTATCAGCCCAGGCAGGGGGTATCGGTGCAGTGGTGCACCTCTACGGTCACGTGGGCCAGCTGCGGTACGTCGGCCAGCAGTTCCTTGTAGTAGGTGGGATCCTTGGGGTGGTGGGTTACCAGGCTGATGATGGCGGCGCTGTGATGGCCGGAAATGCGCCACAGGTGCAGATCGGCGACCCGGTTGTCGCAGTCCGCTTCGATGCGGCTTTTCACCTGGTCAGCCAAGTGATCATTGGGGCAGCGGTCCAGCAGAGTGGGGTAGGTGTCCTTAATCAGACCCCAACCCCAGCGGGTGATGATCACCGCACCGACGACCCCCATGATGGGATCCAGCCCGGGCATATCGAAGTAGCGGGCGGCCAGCAGGGCAAAGATGGCGGTGAGGGAGGTCAGGGCATCGGCGATCACGTGCAGGTAGGCTGCATAGAGGTTGTGATCGTGACTGTGACCATGGCTATGGCCATGACTGTGGCCGTGTTCGTGATCGTGGGAGTGCCCATGATCGTGATGATGGCCGTGACTGTGTCCATGGCTGTGGCCATGGTGGTGGTGATCGTCACCCTGATGCAGCAGGTAGGCACACACCACGTTGATCACCAGACCTATGATGGCCACGATCAGGGCGTTGTTGTAGTCGATGGCCACAGGCTCAATCAGGCGCCAGATGGACTCGATGGCCATCAGCATCGCCACCAGCACCAGGGCCACGGCGCTGGTAAAGCCCGCCAAAATGTTCACCTTGCCGGAACCGAAGCTATAGAGGGGGTCTTTGGCGGCCTTGCGGGCGAAGCTGTAGGCAAACAGGGTCAGGCCAAAGGCGGCGACGTGTGTGGCCATATGCCAGCCATCGGCCAGAAGGGCCATAGAGCCAGTGATGTAGCCGGTAACAATTTCGATCACCATCATGGCCGCGGTAATCAGTACCGCGTACAGGGTACGGCGCTCGTTCTTCTTCCGCTCCAGGGCGAAGCTGTGCTGGTGTTGCCAGCGTTCCAGGGAGTGACTGTGCATAGTAGTGATAATCAGTTTTATTATGGTTTGCTAATTTTAGTAGGAGCACAGTAGAAAAAACATGCGCTAAGTCATGTTATTAGCCCTGTAATTCTTGCGAGATTTTTTCGTCTGATTATTCCACCGCTTTACAGCGGCTCGGTCATGACGACAATAGGGGCCTCTGACGACAGGGAACAACAACTGAGTGACTGACATCAATTTCGACACCCGGGCATCCAAATTCGCCCGGAACATCTACAGCAGCAGCAAAGGGCGTATCCGCGAAGCGGTGGTGATGCGCGAACTGACCGACTATATGCTGTCCCGCTTTTCCCCGGGTACCCCGATTCTGGATGCGGGCGGTGGACAGGGACAGATTGCCCTTAAGCTGGCGGCTCTGGGTCACCCCATTACTCTGTGCGACCTGTCTACTGAGATGCTGGAACTGGCGGATGAAAGTGCCCAAAACCTGGGGTTGGCCGAGCAACTTCAGGTTATCCATGCGCCGATTCAGGATCTTGGAGAGCATCTGTCCGCACCGGTGCCCATCATCCTGTGTCATGCGGTGATGGAGTGGCTGGCTGAGCCCAAGGAAACTCTGTTGGGACTGGTGGAGCATCTGGCTCCCGGAGGCTGTCTGTCACTGATGTTCTTCAACTATCGGGGCATGGAGATTCACAATCTGGTGTCCGGCAACTTCGACAACCTGGGGCACACCATGGTCCATGGCAAGAAGAAGGTGAAACTGGCCCCCAAGCATGGGTTCGACAACCAGCAGGTAATAGACTGGCTGGAGCAGGCGGGCCTGGTGCTCGAACGACAAGTGGGGGTTCGGGTTATTCATGACTACCTGAGGGATAAATCGATGCAACAGGGCAAGTATGAGCAGTTGCTGGCCCTGGAGCTGGAGTACGCGCCACAGCCGGTGTACCGGGATATGGGGCGTTACACCCACCTTATCCTGAGGCGGCCCGGATGAGGGCTGGATCGGAACTTCTTTTATCTTTTTTGACAAAAGAGTGTTGAGAGTGCAATTTGTATCGCTGAATGTGAACAGTTCTCATCGGAGTGGGTGGTGAAAGAGAGACTACAGGCACTGGACCTGCGCGCCCTGCAGCCCAAGTGGTTGATGGCAGGAGTCCTGAGCATAGCCGTATACGCCATGATCCCCAGCTCCCAACCCCATCGAATACACCTGCCTGAACTGGTGTCGAGCCCGGCGCCAGTCTTGACCAGCCCCGCCGAGTTCGAGATGCCGGAGACCCTGAGCTACGTGGTGGCCAGTGGTGACAACTTGAGTGGCATCTTTTCTCTGATTGGCGTCAGCCAGCAGCAGATGGTGCAGGTGCTGGAAGCGGATTATTCGGTACTGGCGCTGGATACTCTGCGTCCCGGTCATAGGCTGAATTTCTGGCTGGATGAAGCGGACAACAGCCTGCAAAAGCTGGAGCTGGTGTTGAGCCCGGCCCACAAGGTGCGCTTTACCCTGGCGGCCCCCGGCAGTTTCGAGGTGGAGGATATCCTGCTCGACGGCCAGTGGGAATCCAAGGCCTTCGAAGGAGAGGTGCACGGCAGCTTTGCCCGGGTGGCGACTCAGGCAGGCCTGAGTGCCAACGATGTGGCCAATATCGAAAACCTGTTTGAGGACAAGGTCAATTTCCGTCGCGATCTTCGTGCCGGTGACCGCTTCGGTGTGGTGCGCAGCTCCCAATTTGTCGATGGTCAGGCCACCGGCGCCCACGAGGTGCTGGCGGTGAGTTTCGTGATGCGAGGCCGTGAAGTGAGCGCCTTCCGCCACAGTGACGGCCAGTTCTACGATCAGGATGGCAACAGCCTGCAGCGGGCCTTTCTGGCCAAGCCGTTCAACGGCAGGTACCGCATCAGCGATCACTTTAATCCCAGACGCAAACACCCGGTCACCGGCCGGGTGAAGCCCCACAATGGCACCGACTGGGCTCTGCCCAGCGGTACGCCGCTGCTGGCGGCCGGCGATGGGGTGGTGACCCGGGTGGAGAATCACCCCTATGCAGGGCGTTATGTGGTGATCGACCATGGCGGTCGTTATCGCACCCGCTACCTGCATATGTCGAAGATCAAGGTGCGTAAAGGTCAGCGGGTCAGCCGCGGTCAGCGTATCGGTCTGTCCGGTGCCACCGGAAGGGTGACCGGGGCGCACCTGCACTATGAGTTCCACATCAATGGCCGCCCGGTGAATGCCCTGAAGGCCGACATCCCCATGGCGTCATCGGTGCCAAAGAAAGATCGCCAGGCCTTCTACGCCAAATCCCATGAATACCGCACCATGATGGGTATTGAAGGGTAATGGCCCGGCCTGTTTGGGCGCCCTGCCCAAGCAGGCTTCTCTGCTTCTCTCCGGCTAACGTCGTATTTATTGCCTTATCTCAATGGGTTTATCCCATTCGCTGGCGTATTCTCTAATTAGGGATAAGCCAGACAAGGAGGGGCAGTATGACCAGGCAACTCAAGGTGGTGGTTACCGGCGGACCGGGTGGAGGTAAAACCACGGCGCTGGATCTGTTTCGCCGCGAACTCAGCCATCGAATCGCCATCGTGCCGGAAGCGGCCACCCTGTTGTTCTCCAGTGGCGTCAGCCGCAGCAACGACCCGGCGGTGCTGAAAGAGATCCAGAAAACCATCTTTGCCCTGCAGAAAAACCTGGAGGCGATCCAGCAACATGCCCACCCGGACAGGTTATTGGTGTGCGACAGGGGCAGTCTCGATGGGCTGGCTTACTGGCCTGAAGGGGAGAGCGCGTTTTTCCAGGCCGTGGACTCCTCATTGGAGCAGGAATTTTCCCAATACGATGCGGTGATTTTCTTCGAGTCTGCCGCCACTACGGGGCAGGATATCAGCAGCAACAACCCCACCCGCAATGAGTCCACGGCCCAGGCCGCCGAACTGGATAACAGATTACAGGCGGTCTGGTCGAAACACCCCAATTATCATTTCGTCCCCAATTCAGAATCCTTCTTAAGGAAAATCCTGTTTGGCATCATGACCATAGAGAATGTGATCAATCAGCACCACAGGGACAAAGACGGCCAGGGCGGATAAACGGCAGGTTCAGACCGCCTGATGCATCGCCGCCATGGTGGTGCGGTAACTGGTGCGATTCTCATCGCTGGGGGGCTGGCTGATGTCCAGGGTGACGGTGAATTCGCCTTCATCGAACAGCATCTCACAGGGGTAACCCTGGTTTTTAAGCAGCCGCAGCATGGGGTGGTTTTCGCTGTGCACCAGGGCGATCACCTGTTCGACGCCCCAGGCTTTGCCCGACTGGAACAGGTCGGCCACCAGGGTGTTGCCCACCCCCTGGTGTTGGTAATGGTCCACCACCAGGCAGGAGAGTTCCGCGACCTTGGAGTGCTCCGTGGCCCGAATCAGCCGGCCGGCGGCGACGATGTTCTGGTTGGGTCCCTTGGTGACCACAAAGGCCAGGGTAGTGGCAAAGTCGACCGTGGTGTAGCGGGTGAGGGATTCCAGGCTGGGCGCCTCGATGACCCGGAAGAACCGCATATACAGGGTGCGCTGGGACAGGGTGGGGAAGATGTCCAGGATCTCGTACTTGTCGTCAGGGCGTATGGCTCGGATAGCAACTTCGACGCCCTTATGGGTGTGCACCCGCTTGTAGTAGCGGCTGGCATCGTCGGCAGTCAGTATCTCGTCTGTCACCATAGGGCTGGCATTCCTACATCTGCTGGCGGAAGAGGGGCTCGCACGTCAAAGGGTCAGACCTTTGTCGAATTTGCGCACAGTTTACCAGTTTTGTTCCGGATAAGAATAGGGCAGATTTCAGACAGAAGGGAGTGCTGTAAGGAAATATGAACGCGCCTCGCAAAATGGCGAGGCGCGTGATATGACGCGAGCTGAATTCAGCCGCTCAGTTTGGGGATCAGGTGCGCAGGTTGGCCAGTTTGCCCTTCAGATCATCGGCGGTCTCAGTGAGGGCGTCGCAGCCTTGACGGGATTCGTTGGCAGCCACCTCCACTTCGTGGGATTGATTGCGCACCTGGGTCAGGCTGGCGGCAATCTCGTTGGCCACGGCGGTCTGCTCCTCTGCTGCGGTGGCAATCTGGGCGCTCATGCTGTTGACCCGCTCGGAGTGCTGGGTGATTTTGTCCAGATCGTCGCCTGCCTGACTCACCAGCTCACGGCCCTCTTCGGCGCGCGCTACCGTGTTGGTCATCACCTGTTCCAGGGCCTGAGTGCCGGTTTGCAGCTCCTCAATCATGGTCTGGATTTCCACAGTGGCTTCCTGAGTCCGCGCGGCCAGGTTGCGAACTTCGTCCGCCACCACGGCAAAGCCGCGGCCCTGTTCGCCTGCCCGGGCGGCTTCAATGGCCGCGTTGAGCGCCAGCAGGTTGGTCTGTTCGCTGATGGCGTTGATGGTGGTGACCACCTCGTCAATCTTGGCGGCATTGCTGTGCACCTGGTTCACTGCAGCGGAGGCGTTGTGAACGTCGGAAACCAGGGATTCGATGGCGGTAATGGTCTGTTGCAGGCTTTGATGGCCATGCAGAGACTGCTCGTTGGCCTGACGGGTTTCGTCGGCGGTGCTTTCGGCGTGGCTGGCCACCTCTCTCACCGTGGCGCTCATCTCTTCCATGGCGGACGCCAGGGTGTCCAGATGCTGCCGCTGGCCGACGGCCATTTCGCTGGAGGTTTCCATCTGGCTCAGCACCTGGTGGGCGGACTGGTTGATGGAGTCGGAGATCACCCTCAGGCTCAGTACCACATTGCGGCGAGTCTCGATAAGAGCATCAATGGAGTTGGCCAAGGGGCGAAAATCATCCCGGCCGGGGACAAAGTCCAGGCGTACGGTCAGATCGTTGGCACAGGCCTTGGCCATCACCTCGCGCATGTAGTCCATGGCGCCCATCACAAAGCGACGGACCACCACCGCCCAGAAGGTGCAGAACAGGGCCACAAAGAGGATCAGGTACATCGGGGTCTGGAAGATGCGCATCAACTCGTCGTTGACCACATAGTGCTCACTGACCACCAGTAACTGGTCGCCCAGGTGAGTCGCGGTGCGTACCTCATCACCCTGAACCAGAGACAGGCCCTGGCGAGCCGCCTGGGCCAGTTGGCGATCGCTGGATGCGGCCACCAGGGACACGCCGTTGAGGTTTTTGATCAGGTCCTGGCGCTGCTGGGCGGGCAGGGAAGTCAAAACCTGTTTTAGCTGGCTGACCTGGGTCTGTTGCTCCATCTGATGGGTGTGAATCAGTTCATCCTGTACCTTGGTGAATACGGCACCGGCCACGATGAGAAATCCCAGCAGCGGAAAGACGGCCAGAAGAGCGAACTTTTCCCTAAGGGAGAGTGAGATAAGCAAGCGCTCCAGCCAGCTGGGTTTGTAGGTGTCAGACATATGTTCTCTTTTTTGGAAAAACTACGACCATTTAGACAAGATATCGAACCATGAGGCATAGCCTTTAGCGGATTTGACATCAAAGGTGACAGCCGTCACAAACGGGGCTCGTTTGCCCTTTTGAGTGGCGAAAAAGGAATCATCATGCAGGCATTGACAGTGAACACAGAGGGAAAACTGGTTCTGGGGCAGGTGAGCGAGATGGCGGTGCCCGCAGATTGGGTCGAGCTGGAGGTCAAGGCCGCCGGAGTCAATCGGGCCGATCTGCTGCAGATGGCCGGGCATTACCCGCCTCCGCCAGGGGCCAGTGACCTGCTCGGGTTGGAGGTCGCCGGTGTGGTGGTACGGGACCAGGGTCCCTGGAAGCAGGGGCAGAGGGTGATGGCCCTGCTCGATGGTGGCGGCTATGCCGAGCGGGCCTGGGTGCCCAGAGGACAGCTGATGCCGCTTCCGGACAACCTGAGTTTCATCGAGGGGGCCGCCATACCAGAGGCCTTTGTGACCGCCTATCAGGCACTGGTGATCATTGGCGACCTCGGCCCGGGAGAGCGGCTGCTGATTCATGCCGGTGCCTCAGGGGTGGGCAGCGCCGCCATCCAGTTGGGCCGTGTTCTGGGCGCAGAGGTGACGGTAACCTGCGGTAGCCAGGCGAAAGTCGCGTTCTGCCACTCTCTGGGGGCAGACAGGGCCATTAACTACCGCCAGGGCGACTGGTGGGAAGGGGTGGCGGAGCAGGATCTGATTCTGGACATGGTGGGGGGCCACTACCTGGAGCCTAACTTGCGCAGCCTGGCCCTGGATGGTCGCATCATTACCCTGGCGATGCAGGGAGGGCGCCACGGCACGTTGGATTACGCCCGCTTACTGGCCAAAAGGGCGACCTTGACCGGCTCAACCCTGAGAAATCGCAGCAGTCACTACAAAGCTCGTTTGGTTCAGGGGTTTTTACGTCGCTTTTCAGAGAGTTTTGTGTCTGGGGAACTGAGACCTGTGGTGGACAGCAGCTACCCCTGGCAACAGGTGGCGCAGGCGCACAAGCGTATGGCTGCCAATGAAAACCAAGGAAAATTGATATTATCCCTTGAATCCAGCTGAACCGGGCCAAATTGCGGTTTTGCTTGGGTCCACAATGGAGTACAATTTGTCGTTTTCACGGAAACTCTCCCCCCATAATTTGCGGTTGGTACAGAGAAAATAACGATCATGCAGCAATTAGCAGAAATTGTCGCTAAAGGTCTGGCTGCGGTAGAAGCCGCCGCCGATCTGAAGGCGCTTGACGATATCCGGGTTCAGTACCTGGGTAAGAAGGGTGAAATCACCGCCCTGATGAAATCCCTGGGTTCCCTCTCTCCCGAAGAGAAGCCCAAAGCGGGCCAGGCCATCAATGAAGGCAAACAGCAGGTTCAGCGCGCCCTGAACGAGCGTATTCAGGCTCTGCAGACCGAGGCCCTGAACGCCAAGCTGGCCGCCGAGGCCATCGACGTGACCGCTCCTGGCCGTACACTGGCCGCCGGCGGACTGCACCCGGTGACCCGCACCATCGAACGTATCGAACAGTTTTTTGCTGAGATCGGTTTCTCCGTGAGCACCGGTCCTGAGGTGGAAGACAACTTCCACAACTTTGATGCCCTGAACATTCCTGCGCATCACCCTGCTCGTGCCGACCACGATACCTTCTTCTTCAACCCTGAGCTGATGCTGCGCACCCACACCAGTGGCGTGCAGATCCGCACCATGGAGAAGCAACAGCCGCCCATCCGCATCATCTGCCCTGGCCGCGTGTATCGTAACGACTACGACATGACCCACACTCCCATGTTCCACCAGGTCGAAGGCCTGGTTGTGGCTGAGAAGGTGAGCTTCGCCGAACTCAAGGGTGTGCTGCATCAGTTCCTGCGTAACTTCTTCGAGGAAGATCTGCAGGTACGCTTCCGCCCCTCCTACTTCCCCTTCACCGAGCCCTCCGCCGAGGTGGACGTGATGGGCAAAAACGGCAAGTGGCTCGAGGTACTGGGCTGCGGCATGGTTCACCCCAACGTACTCAAGGCGGTCAACATCGATCCTGAAAAGTACTCCGGGTTTGCCTTCGGTATGGGCGTTGAGCGCCTGACCATGCTGCGCTACGGCGTCAACGACCTGCGTGCGTTCTTCGAGAACGACCTGCGTTTCCTGAAACAGTTCCAGTAAGAGGCCGTCAATGAAATTCAGCGAATCCTGGCTGCGTGAGTGGGTGAGCCCTGCTATCTCCACTGACGAGTTGTCCGAACAGATCTCCATGGCCGGTCTGGAAGTAGACGGTGTCGATCCTGTTGCCGGTGAGTTCACCGGTGTGGTTGTGGGTGAAGTGGTCGAGTGTGGCCAGCACCCTGACGCCGACAAACTGCGTGTGACCAAGGTGAATGTGGGCGGCGAAGAGCTGCTCGACATCGTCTGTGGCGCGCCAAATTGCCGCCTGGGCCTGAAAGTGGCCGTGGCCACCGTCGGTGCGGTGCTGCCCGGCAACTTCAAGATTAAGAAAGCCAAGCTGCGTGGTCAGCCTTCTCACGGTATGCTCTGCTCCTTCTCCGAGCTGGGTATCGACGTAGAGAGCGACGGCATCATGGAGCTGCCTGTCGATGCCCCCATTGGCACCGATTTCCGTGAGTTCCTCGGCCTGGATGATTCCATCATCGAGGTGGACCTGACCGCCAACCGTGCCGACTGTCTCGGCCTGGCCGGTCTGGCCCGTGAAGTGGGCGTACTCAACAGCCTGTCGGTTAACCAGCCTGCCATCGATGCCGTTGCCCCGGTGATTGACGACGTGGTTGGCATCCGGGTGGACGCCCCAGAGCAGTGTCCCCGCTACCTGGGTCGTGTGGTGAAGAACGTCAACGTTAAGGCTGCCTCTCCTCTGTGGATGCAGGAGAAGCTGCGTCGCTCCGGAATCCGCTCCATCGACGCCATCGTCGACATCACCGCCTTTGTGATGCTGGAGCTGGGCCAGCCCATGCACGCCTTCGACCTGGCTCGCCTCAACGGCGACATCCAGGTGCGCATGGCCAAAGAGGGCGATGAGCTGACCCTGCTGGACGGCAGCGAGTGCAAGCCCAACGCCGATACCCTGTTGATCGCCGACGACAATGGCCCTCTGGCTCTGGCCGGCATCTTCGGTGGCGAGCACAGCGGCGTCAACGGTGACACCACCGACGTGCTGCTGGAGTGTGCCTTCTTCGCCCCGCTGGCGATCCTGGGCCGTGCGCGGGCCTACGGCCTGCACACCGATGCCTCTCACCGCTTCGAGCGCGGTGTGGATCCTCAGTTGCAGGCCCGCGCCATGGAGCGGGCCACTCAACTGCTGGTTGAGATCTGCGGCGGTGAAGTCGGTCCGGTTGTTGAAGCCGTGTCCGAGGAACACCTGCCCAAGGCGGCCACCATCACCCTGCGTCGCGAGAAGTTGGACAACCTGCTGGGCCATCACATCAATGATGAGCAGGTGGAAGAGATCCTCACCCGTCTGGGCTGCGAAGTCAGCGCCATCGACGGCGGCTGGCAGGCCAAGGCGCCCAGCTGGCGTTTCGATATGGCCATCGAGCAGGACCTGATTGAAGAGGTGGCTCGCATCTACGGTTACAACAACATCCCCAACCTGGCGCCTGTGGCCACGCTGGAGATGGTGGAGCACCGCGAGGCGGATCTGCATGGCAAACGCCTGCGCTCCCTGTTTGTGGACCGTGGTTTCCAGGAAGCGATTACTTACAGCTTCGTGGACCCCAAACAGCAGGCCCTGCTGCACCCCGGCGTTGAGCCCCTGGTTCTGCCTAACCCCATCTCCTCCGAGATGTCCGCCATGCGCCTGTCCCTGTGGACCGGTCTGCTGGGCTCCGTGGCCTACAACCAGGCACGTCAGCAGTCCCGCGTACGCCTGTTCGAGACAGGTTTGCGGTTCATCCCCGATGAGAACGCCGAAAATGGCATTCGTCAGGAGCCGATGATTGCCGGCGTGATTGCCGGCCCTGTGGCCGATGAGCATTGGCAGATGGACAGCCGCGCCGTCGACTTCTTCGACCTGAAAGGGGACGTGGAAGCGATGCTGGCCCTGACCAACGACGCCGATGCCTTCAGCTTCCGTCCTGCCAGTCACCCGGCGCTGCACTCCGGCCAGAGTGCCGAGATCCTCAAGGGTGGCAAGGTCATTGGCCTGATGGGCGCCGTTCACCCTCAGCACGAGAAGAAGCTGGGCCTGAACGGTCGCACCCTGGTATTTGAGCTCGAGATGGCCGCCGTTGCAGATCGTCAGGTACCCGACGCCCAGCCTGTTTCCAAGTACACCGCCAGCCGTCGTGATATTGCTGTTGTGGTGAAGGAAGAGGTTGGAGCAGGCGATGTTATCGGATTGATCAAGAAAATTGGCTTAAAACAGCTGGTTGGCGTAAACTTATTCGATGTATACCAAGGAAAGGGAATTGAACCCGGCCACAAGAGCCTGGCGATTGCCCTGACCTTGCAGGATGTCGAGCGTACGTTAGAAGATCAAGACATCGCCGACGCTGTCGATACCATCGTTGCCACTCTTGCTCAAGAGTTCAACGCACAGTTGAGGGACTGATATCATGGCCTTAACCAAAGCCGATATGGCAGAGCACCTGACCGAAACTCTCGGCATTCACAAGAAAGATGCCAAGGATCTGGTAGAGGCGTATTTCGAAGAGATTCGTCTGGCCCTGGAGTTGGGCGAACAAGTGAAGCTGTCGGGTTTTGGTAATTTTGAACTTCGGGATAAGAATCAGCGTCCTGGACGCAACCCCAAGACTGGCGAAGACATTCCAATCTCCGCCCGTCGTGTGGTGACATTCCGTCCCGGTCAAAAGTTAAAAGCCAGAGTAGAGGATCTGGAACTGGACAGGGAAGAAGCCTGATTCGGCTTTGAGTCTTTCGAAAACCCAGCCCTTAGCGGCTGGGTTTTTTTGTATAAGCTGGCTAATACCCATTTCACTGACTATTTGATCACTACAGTCGGTTTAGGCTGTCCCGCCCTGATTGGCACATGGTCTCCGGTGCAGTGGGCACATCGCGTATTCAGTGAAATTGGTGTACGGAAGGCGGGGGTTCTGTGGCCCCATGGAGAGGATAAATGGATTATCTGCTGACCAGCGCGGTGCTGTGGCCGCTGCTGCTGTATCAGGGGGTCAGAGTGCGCCGCACTGCGGTGCGTTTGCCCCAGGCGTCGGGCCGTCGTCATGGTCAGGTGGGCCAGGGGCCCAATCTGCGGGTGATGGTGTTGGGGGACTCCGCCGCCGCCGGTGTCGGGGTGGGCCACCAGCATCAGGCGCTGTCCGGCCAGCTCGCCACAGCTCTGCAGTCCAACTTTAACTTGCACTGGCGGCTGGTGGCCCGCAGCGGCTTGACCACGGCCAAGATGTTGAGATACCTGAGCAAACGCAAGGCAGAGACCTTTGATGTGGTGGTAATCTCCCTGGGGGTCAATGACGTGACCCGAGGGGTAGGCGCCAGAAAATGGCTCGGGCAACAGCAGCAGTTGGTGTCCTTGTTGCGGGAGAAATACGGTTGTCGCCACATAGTGGCTGCCGCCATTCCCCCCATTGGCCAGTTTCCCGTGTTGCCACAGCCTTTGCGCTGGACTCTGGGGCGGCACGCGTCTGTGCTGGACAACCGGGTGCGTCAGTGGATGGCGCAGCAACCTGACTGTGACCGGGTAGAGTTTGGCCCCCTGGATGATCCGGCGCTGATGGCCTCAGACGGGTTTCATCCCGGTCCCGAGATCTATCGGTTGTGGGCCGAGGAAGTGGCAGGTTGCATCGAGCGGCGCTGGGCAGAATCAACATCAGGAAAGGTGACATGAGCGAAACCATCAACTACATCGAATTTGGCAGCACGCACCTGGCGGCCAGCCGGAGCTTTTTTGAGTCGGCCTTTGGCTGGCGTTTCACCGACTACGGCGCGGACTACACCGCCTTCGATGGCGCAGGGCTTCAGG
The DNA here is from genome assembly GCF_000422645.1 of Ferrimonas futtsuensis DSM 18154. Classification (GTDB taxonomy): domain Bacteria; phylum Pseudomonadota; class Gammaproteobacteria; order Enterobacterales; family Shewanellaceae; genus Ferrimonas; species Ferrimonas futtsuensis. The sequence continues at coordinate 8,153 of NZ_AUGL01000015.1, read as the reverse complement.
GCGGACTGTATCGCAGTGAGCGGGGCTGCCGGGTCGAGCAAGGGGGCGCTCTGGTGGTGCTCTACAGTGACGATTTGGAGGCCAGTCTGGAGAAGGTCTCCAGCCTGGGGGCACAGATCTGCCGTCCGGTGTTCGCCTTTCCCGGCGGTCGTCGTTTCCATTTTGTCGAGCCTGGCGGCAATGAACTGGCCATCTGGAGTGATAAGGAGCCGTTGGTATGAGGCTGGCGTTCTGCGTAACGGCTGTGTGGTTGCTGGTGGGTTGCCAGGCGGCGCCCGATAACGAGGCGCCACAAGTTTGCACTCAGACGGCCCCTGCGAGCCATCTGCTAGAGGGTGTGTCCATGGATGTCAGCCACCCGGGTCTGACCCCCATGCTGGCCGCCAAGGGGGATCTGGATGGAGATGGCATCGATGAAGTGGTGGATGTGGTGGTGCATCAGCCCGGGGGCAGCGGCAGCTTCTATTATCTGTCGGTCAACCTGGGACTGAGCTGCGGTTTCAAACCTTTGCCGGCGGTTTTCCTCGGGGACCGCATCGCCCTGGATGCCATGGAGGTGACAGGCCAGCGACTGTCAGTGACGTTCAGAGACAGGGATGCGAGCGAACCCATGGTGTCGCCGCCCACCCGGCTCAATCGGCTGCGCTTTGCCCTGGAGGAGGGCGAGCTGAAGCGGCTGGCGCGCTGATCAGTTCAGGGTGTTTACCTGGTCACCACCGGCCTGCTTGGCCCGGCTCAGGGACTGGCGCACCCGACTGACCATCTGCTCTAAGGCATAACCTGGTGGGTACTGAGCCACCCCCAGGCTGGCGGTGCAGTGTTCGCCATGGGTGAAGTGGGTCTGGCCAAACATGGCGTACAACTTGATGGCGGCGACCTTGGCTTCCGCCAGCTGGGTGTCCGGCAGGATCACCATGAAGGTTCCCCCCTCCCAGCGCCCCACCAGATCAGTGCGCCTGGTGTGGGCGTTCAGCAGTTGGGCGGTTTCGGATACCACTTCGTCACCGATCAGCCGACCGTGGCGGTCGTTGATCTCCGACAGGCTGTCTATGTCCAGCAGGATCAGTGAGAAGGGGCGTCCGTAACGCTCTTCATGCAGAATTTCCTGGGTGAGCAGCTCCTCCAATTGAACCCGGTTGGGCAATTGAGTCAGCTTATCGACCGTGGCCTTCTCCTCGAGTTCGTGGCTCGCTTGCTGTAACTCATCGGTGACGGCGTCGATAAAGTGCATCAGCCGCTCCATGATGCGGATGTGCTGATTGGCGTAGGGGTCGTCGACGCGCTCCTGGGATGCGTCCTCCAGGGATTGCTGAGCCTGCACCCGCTCGGCATCGGCGTCCCCTTCCCGCATTCCCACCGCCACCATGGTGGAGTTGAGCAGCAGCAGCTCCTCACCATTACCGAAGAACTCGCCATAGGTGTAGAAACCTGTGGTGGGAGCCAGCTGTTGGAAGGGCTGGGTTTCCATCTCCACCTGCTCCTGCATCAGGAATCGGCGGCAGCCGCAGCTGTAGAGGAACACCGCTTCTGGTGCGAAGGCTGCCATCTTACGGTGGACCTGGCGGGCATCGCGGATGATCATTCGCGGATCACCATAGCCCAGCCGCACCTGTTCCCCCTGTTTTATGTCGGCAAAGAACTCGATGCTGTGTCCGCGTCCCACCGCAATCGGGGTGCGTGCCAGGGTGTGCTCGCCCCGGGTCACCATCAGGGGGAACTCCAGGGCACTCAGGTGAAAACTGTCGTCGTTGGTGATGTTCAGGTAGCGGGACAGCACCTCGAAGGCGGGCCGGTTGTCCAGCAGCTTCAGCGTCAGATCCTTTACCTCGGTGGCGATCATGGGTTTGCTCAGTGCGCGCCAGCCCAGGTAGCTGTGGCAGTCGACCTTCAGGTCGGTGCCTTTAAAGATCACCGCCACGACGCCACTTTCATGAGATTTGTCCTGATGAACCACCAAAGAGCGCTTCACCTTGCCGTAGTCCGCGGCTCCGCCGCCAAACACCGGGAAGGGGGGGGAGGTGCGGCCCAGCTCAGAAATCAAAGTGTTGGTGTTAAAGGCGGTGGAGGTGGTCAGCAGCAGCAGGCCGGCAACCTCCAGCCGCTGCGCCAGTAACTGACCGAGTTCGCGACCGGCCTGGCTCTCTTTTCCACGGGCACAGGGCAGGAACAGAGCTTCCACACCGCTCGACTCAAACAGCGTCACGCCGATCACCGTCGTTCCGGTTTGGGTGTGGCCCTGATGAATCTCCCCGACGGTCGTGGCACCAACCACCTGCGCCTGTGGGAAACGGTTCAGCGTTTCCGAGGCGATCTGTTCGAGCCGCTTCGGATCCTGATAAGCACTGTACAGCTGAACCAGCATGGCGCTGGCACCAGGGGCCAGCCGCGTCAGTTCAGGATCTCCCAGGAACTGGGAGAGATCGTTGTTGTCTTCAAGCGTGAAGGAGAGCTGTTTCATCCGTGAGTCCGGCCAATCCGATGTTAAAACAGTGATCTTGTGACAGGTGAATGTAAATCACCTGCTACAGATCTCAGGGTCATTCTTACAAATTTGCCATCAGAATAGAATGGATGGTAAGTAAAGAATGGCCGTCGGGCCGCGGTTTTGTGAGCTTGAGATACTCAGGGGCATGATGATGAATATTCGTGAGATTTGTTCGAAAGATGATTTCCAGTTAGCTGAAATCATTAGAGAAGTGCTGGCGGAATTTGGGGCTGATCGTCCCGGCTTTGCCTGGCAGGACCCGGAGCTGGATGCGTTGAGCCGTGCCTATCTGGAGCAAGGGGCCCGTTATTGGGTCGCGGAGCTGGATGGACGCGTTGTGGGGGGAGTGGGTATCGCTCCCTTCGATTGCCATTGGCCGGCAACCTGTGAGTTGCAGAAGATGTACCTCAGTCCCCTGTGCCGGGGTAAGGGCATTGGACAGGCGCTGCTGGAAACGGCACTGAATTTCGCCGAGGGTCAGGGCTATCACCACTGCTACCTGGAAACTTTCGAACCCATGGTCCAGGCAAGGAAACTGTATGAGTCCAGGGGGTTTGAGCGGCTGCAGGCGCCCTGGGGCAACAGCGGTCACAGTGCCTGTGACTGCTGGATGATGAAGGCGCTCTAGGGCGTTACTCTTTGGGGGCCAGGTAGTGCGTGCCGGCCAGGTAACAGGCGATGCTCTGTTCGCTGGCGTCGAAATGGGGCTGTGGCAGAGTCCTGGGATCCACCCATAGCCAGCCTTCACACTTGTCCGGTTCCCGATTGACCGGATCCTCCCCTTGATGGTCTGCCAGCAGAACCACAGAAACGTAGTGTTTTCCCTCTTCGCGATAGGTACGAAGGTTGTTGGTGATCGCCAGAACCTGAGGGGTGTCGATGACCAGGCCGGTCTCCTCCCAGGCTTCGCGTATGGCGGTTTGCTCGAAACTCTCCCCCAACTCCAGGTGGCCGCCGGGAATGGAGAAGTAGGGGGCGTGACTGCCTTTGCGTTTGCCGATGAGAATCTTGCCGTCGTTGCGGCGAATAATGACGCCGATTCCGACCTTTGGGTGAGTCATAATCTGAATTCGGGTGATCCGGGCCACAAAGGATTACCCAGAGCCGTGTTAATGTCAAAGAGATGCTTGCACGGTGGGCAGCAATTCCCTAGCATGCTTTAGCGATTTCTAATGTAAGAGACTTTTTACTATGGCCGACAAGATCTATCACGTTCGTTCCTCCATGACTCAGGGCTGGAAAGTGACCGCTCAGGTGCGTAACCACACCCTGGTCATCGATCAGCCCAGTGGTGGCGATGAAGGTGCCAACCCCCTGGAAACGTTTCTGTTCTCTCTGGCCGGCTGCATCTCAACCATAGGCAAGATGGTGGCTCGTGAAGATAAAATTGATCTGCGCGGCATTGAGGTGGACGTGAAAGCGGTCCTGAACCCCGCCGGTCTGGTGGGCAAGGAGAGCGACGATCCTGTTGGCTTCAAATCCTTTGAGATTGTCGCCGACATCGACGCCGACCTGACCGATGAGCAGAAGCAGGCGTTTCTGGACAAGACCTGTCACCGCTGCCCGATTCACGACAACATACTGAGAGCCTCTGTGGCCACTCACCACATCGGCTGAATATGATTTAAGCGGTGCTTTGTAGGGAACTACAGTTTACCTACTTTCTGCTGTTATAATCTTGGCACTGACCAGTGTCCCCTGGGGGCCGAGTATCTCAACCATCCGTTGGGCGAGAGTCGGCCCCTTGTCGATCCTGCGTGTTCAATGTCCTTGCAAGTATATGAACGTGACTGCCAAAGATTCCTCTGTACCGGAGCACCGTCCCGGTTTTCGCCTCGGCCTGTTACACCCCAAATATCTGGGGGTGTGGCTGATAATGCCGCTGTTTATTGTCATCGCCTTCCTGCCATTTCGCTGGCGGGACCGGCTGGGCGCCTGGTTGGGGCGCAGCGTTGGCCGACGGGCTCAGCGCAGCCGTCGTCGGGCTGAGATCAACCTCAAACTCTGCTTTCCTGATTGGAGTGCCGAGCGGCGTCAGAAGGTGCTGGATGAGATGTTCGAATTGGCGGCGATCTCACTGTTGTCTGGCTCGACCTTGCTGGTGCGCAGCCGCCGCTGGCTGGAGCGTCATATTCAGCTGGAGGGTGAAGAGCATTTGAGCCCCTATCTGGATGGCGACAAGCCGCTGACCTTCATCGTACCCCATACCTGGTTTGTGGATTTTCCCGGATTGCTGCTGGCCTCCAGGGGCTACCCCATGACCACCATGGTCAACCCTCAGAAAAATGAAGCGACTGACTACCTGATGCAGAAGGCTCGCAGTCGATTCGGCGGCAAGATCTTCGGTCGTGGTGCAGGCATCCATTCATTGCTCGGCGCCATCAAAGAGGGATACAGCGCCTATTATCTGCCGGATCAGGATCATGGCCTGTCACGCAGTGCTTATGTACCACTGTTCGCCACCCATAAGGCAACGTTGCCCTGCATGAGCAAGATGCTTCAGGCCACCGACGGAGTGATCTTCCCCATGGCCGCCCTGTATGACCGTGAGCGAGGGGTATTTCGCGGCGTCATTCGTCCGCCGGTGACCGAGGTTGTTGCGGACGCAGAACAGGACGCTCGCCGCCTGAATCAGGAGATAGAAGCCTTGATTGGACCCGAGCCTGCGCAATACATGTGGATTCTGAAGTTCTTCAAGAGTCAGCCTCCGGGGCGGCCCGATCCCTACAGTCGTTGATGAAATCCTATTCAGTTATTATTTCGAAACCAATCTGACGCCCGAGTTTATCGGGCGATCGTTGTGAGTCAGTCAGGGTTCAGGTAAGGTGTGATCCGAATTCAGAAGCACAACCATTAGAACAATATTATGTCCCTGCCCATCTCTCCGAACCAACCCTACCGGGTGGAATTCTGCCGCAGTATGTTGTCGCCCAAGTACTGGCCCTCCTGGCTGGCGGTGGGGATGATGGTGCTGCTGGCGTATCTGCCTCACCGGGTACGCTATTGGATGGCCAGAGGACTGGCGCGGGTCATTCGCCCCTTCTGCAAGAAACCTTTCCGCATCGCCAGGGCCAACCTGGGCGCCTGTTTCCCCGACATGAGTGAGGCGGAGACCGAGGCGATCCTGAAGAAGATGATGTTCAACTTCTCCCTGGTGGGCTTAAGCATGGGGGTGTTGGCGGTCAAGTCCCGTAAGCACCTGGAGAAGCACATCGCCATCAAAGGGTTGGAGCACATCGAACGAGCCCGAGACCAGGGCAAGCCTATTGTCTTTCTGGTGCCACACCTGTGGGGTATCGAATACGCCGGCGCCAGGCTCTCCTCCTGGGGGCTGCCGATGATGGGCATGGTCAAGCACCACAAGAACCCGGTGTTCAACTGGCTCAGCGTGCGTCAGCGCTGCCGTTTCGGTGGCACCGTGTATCACAGAGATGCAGGCTTACGCACACTGGTTCAGGGGCTGCGTCGGGGCGAGAGTTTCTTCTATCTGCCTGATCAGGACCATGGTCCCGAGAAGAGCATCTTTGCCGATTTCTTTGCCACCCAGAAGGCGACCCTGCCGGTGATTGGCCGCTTGGCCAACTGCGGGGGGGCCACGGTTCTGCCATTGACCATTGGCATCGATAAGGAGAGGGGCAATATGACCATGGAGGTGTTTGAGGCATTGGATCTGGGCACTAAGCTCTCCAAGGAGGCGGAGGCGTCACTGCTCAACCATCAACTGGAGCGGCTGATAGGGGCTCATCCGGAACAGTACATGTGGTTTCTCAAAGTGCTGCATACCCGGCCCGAGGGGGCCAAGCTTCTCTACCGATAAAGACAGAAACGCCCGGCACTTGCCGGGCGTTATCTTTTCTGTGTCATCACAACGTTCGCATGGGGCATCCGGGGGCATGGCCGAGATCATGGCCTCACGCCTCGAAGCTGCTCAGAGAGCTGTGCCGGGTGTGTGCAGCGCTTTGAAACAGCAACAGCTCCCAGGCCAGGTTATGCAGGGTTTGGCTGTCGTTGCTGGTCAGCTCCTGCAGGCAGATATCGCCGGCCTCCAGCATCTCATTCAACTCTTGCTCCTGGAGGCGCATTACCGGCCGACCACTGAGTGAGTGGTACACGGTCAGGCTGCAGGGGCGCTGGTCCAAACGGGCATCAATGGTAAACAGCATGGTAGGTCTCCTCTCATATCGTTACCGCAAATGATAACTGTTCTCATTTGGGTGTCAAGGGAGAGACCACTGATTTTTGTGAATCTTTTTCGAATCGGTGAGTGCGCCAGGACCCAATCATTTGAATTTCTACAGTAATTCAGTGAGTTGAATAGCTAAATTGGTTTGTAGCCCGAGAATCCAAATATAAATGTTTGACGATCTTTAACTTTATAACTCAGGTTTATATTTTCAATCATTTAAGTAATGGGTGTAACTATTTGTAAACGAATAATCTATCCCGCTAATTTCACTAGTTAAATTACTAGGGGCCTCATTTTGTTTGTGTGCCTCGCCATCCTAAAAGTGTCTTAACTTGCTGTTACATAAGGATTTAATGGTGTGGCGTGGTGATATTGCGTCAATTTTGCGTCGCGGCAGATGAAAATGTTTTTGATTTTAAGTTTTGAGTCAATGTGATCTAGTTAACGTTCCTGTAGAAAACCAACTTTTATAAGTCTCTGTAAAACAAAGTTAATAAAAAATATATTTTTAAGGTCTTTTAATTTATGTCCGACCAGTATAACTTAATCATCGAATCGAACTTGAAGGATAACAAAAATGGACTACGTGGTTTTTGGGCGAGCCAATGAGACCGATGCCGAAGAGAACTTCATTGGTTTCCATTTTGAGCAATTTGATGTGCAGGCTGACAGCGCCGAGGGTGCGCTGGAGCAGGCCGAGGCACAGATGTGCCAGCGTCTGGATGACGTGAATGAACAGCAGAATAAGCAATTTCTGGGTTTCGAACTGACCGGTCTGCGGTTGAGCGACTACCTGGATCTTAAGGCCGAGATCGAATCCGGCGAGTTTGAGTTATTCAACTAACCACTCCAAGTGGGACTTAGGGGGATATGTCACGCCACCTGCTGGCGTTGCTGTATTTACAGGACGTTTAATAAAAACAACGGCAATATAATCAATTGATAAAGCCGTACTGAGATGATGCCCCTTAAGAGGGTGAAACAGATCAGTCCTATCGGCCCCGCACATGCGGGGCCGTTTTTCTTCCCCCTCTCTTACCAAGACACCCACAGTTACACCCCTTCCAATCGAGACACCCATCCTTATTTCGATCCTTCCTTATCGAGACATCCAGAGTTTTGCCCCTCTGTTGAGCTCCCTATCAAGACACCCATGTAGTGGTCTAATGATCCCGGACACCACTTAAGGTGGTAAAGTCACCACCGTAACAAGAGGTGTTCCATGACCAGAAAACGTCGTTCCTTCACGCCCGAGTTCAAGCTCGAGGCTGCCAGTCTAGTACTCGACCAGGGATACTCAGTCCCCGAAGCCAGCCGCTCTCTCGATATCGGTGAGACCATCCTCAGGCGCTGGGTTAAGCAGCTGGAGGAGGAGAGAGGCGGCACCACACCGACAAACAAAGCCCTGACTCCAGAACAGCAGAAGATTCAGGAGCTGGAGGCCCGGATTAACCGTCTTGAGCGAGAGAAGGTGATATTAAA
>NZ_AUGL01000014.1 GCF_000422645.1 Ferrimonas futtsuensis DSM 18154 | reverse complement strand
TTGATCCATGGAATACCGCCAGCATTGTTCTGCTCTACTGGCTTTACCCAAGGAATGGAGCCGGTAACTTTGCTCGTGGCTTGATTACCATTTTCGGCATGGCTTACGAAGGCTGAAGAAGAGAAAGCGGTGGCGGAAGCGATGGCGATTACCAGAGTTTTCATTGCTGTTTTCATGGCGATTGTCCTTGCCGAAAATAAAAATTAGTCGGCAAGGACTGAGCAATGGGCGTGCCAAAGTTGAAATAGTGGTAACTTTTCTAGATCAGGCCATTAACTTTTCTTTCTCATTTTTAAGTCTCTGTTCTATATCAGATTTTTTAAGAGGCTTGCTGAAATGGTAGCCTTGGATTAATTCACACTTAAGAGCTTTCAAAACAGTGAGTTGCGATAGATTTTCTATTCCTTCAGCAACCACCTGCAGATTCATGTTGTGAGCGATGGTGACAATGGAGTCCACCATCTTCATGTCCTTGTCTGAAATGGCGATGTCATCAATGAAGGATTTGTCTATCTTCAATGTATGAATGGGGAATTTCTTGAGATAGGAAAGTGAAGAATACCCTGTTCCGAAATCGTCCAGTGCCAAATGAATATGCATCTGATTCAACTCGCGCATAATTGAGATTGCCTCGTCGGGCCTCTCAATGACGGTTCCTTCGGTAATTTCCAATTCCAGACACTCTGGAGGCAGTCCGGTTTCATCCAGGATGGTTGCCAGGCGTTGGCACAGCTCCTTAGAAGCAAACTGCTGGCTGGAGATATTGACTGCCATGCGACCTTTTAACAGTCCCTGATTGCGCCATTGCTGAGCGGTCTGACAGGCCTGTCTCAATACCCAGGTATCAATGTCGGCAATCAGGCCGGTCTCCTCTGCCAGGGAGATGAACTTATCTGGATAGAGCAGTCCCTGAGTGGGATGGTTAAGCCGAACCAAGGCCTCCATACCGAAGATGGATTCGTTGGCCAGGGCCATCTTGGGCTGGTAGTGCAACTCGAACCAGTTTTCCTTCAATGCTTGGCGAATCATCGCTTCAACTTCAAAACGCCGGACAGCATCCTGATTCATAAAGTCGTTGAAAAACTGGAAGCATTGTCCCCCCTGGCTTTTTGCATGATACATGGCCAGGTCGGCTTTTCTCAGCAGCGCATGGGGATCGGAGTCATCCTCCGGGTAGCTGACAATGCCGATACTGGCTTTGACCACGATCTCCTCCTCTTCAATCAGGAAGGGCTGCTCGAAGGTTTCCAGAATCCGGGTGGCGATCTTGGTGGCGTTCTTGATGGAGGAGTCGTTGTCGGCGATCACCGCAAACTCGTCTCCGCCCAATCGATACAGCTCGCACTCGTTGGTCAGTTGAGAGTTGAGGCGATTGGCAACATGGCAAAGAAGGCTGTCGCCGACATCGTGACCAAGAGTCTCATTGATACGTTTGAAGTTATCCAGGTCGAACACAAAGAGGCAATGGGCATTTTCCCGTTTGATCCTGGCATCGAGGCTGATCTGCAGATAGGTGCGGTTGGGTAAGCCGGTCAACACATCATTGTTGGTCAAGCGCCTGAGCTCGGTTTCGTTTTGCTTCCTGTGGGTGATGTCAGTCAGGATGCCGACAAAGTAGCTTGGCTGGTTGTCTTCGGCTTTGATCAGGTCAATGACCACATCCAGGTAGATATGGCGACCGTCCGGGCGAAGGTGCTCCAGTTCTGAGGCCCAGTTGCCCTGGATTTTGACGATATTGGAGATCTCCTGGAAGTAGCTGGCATCCAGTGCTCCCAGTGCCAGGGGGCTGCCTGTAAGTTCACGACGTTCATGACCCAGAATTTTGCAGGCGCTGTCATTGAGCTCCAGGTAGCGGAAATTGGCATCGAGGATGAACATCCCCTCGGAGATGTTAGTCAGAGCCCGGGCAAAGATGGTCAGTCGCTCCTCGGCTTCCTTGAGCTTGCTGATGTCTTTAATGGTTCCGGTCATACGGGTTGGTTTATCCTCTCCATCCCGCTCTACGATTTTGGCCCGGTCAAGAATCCATACCCAGTTGTGCTGCTTGTCTCGTACTCTATAGGTCGCCTCGAAGTGGTCCAGCTTGCCGTTAAAGTGTGCATCCAGGGCGTTTTTCACTCTTTCCCTGTCGTTGGGGTGGATGTTGCCATTGTCTGTTGGCGCACTACGTTGACCATCCTGAGGGAAGTCCAGGGTGCCCCAGATATTGGATCGATAGATGCGACCGGAGCGAATGTCCCAGTCCCACATCTCGTCGCCACTGCCCCACAAAGAGAGCTTGAGGCGTTCTTCACTCTGAGCAATACGCAGTTGTACCATGCGTCTTTGCTGTATGGAGCGAAGAGCAAGATAGATCATGGCCAGAATGAGCAAGGCATACAGGGCCTTGGCGACATTGGACAGCCACCAGGGGGGAAGGATAACAACTTTCAGGCTGCGTACCGGGCTTTCGTGGCCGAGTTCATCTGAGCTTTTCACCTCAAAGGTGTAGTTGCCGTAGGGCACATTGGTGTACGTGGCTACTCTGGCATTGCCATTGGCCTCGAGCCAATGATCATCTAAACCCTGAAGACGATAAAAGTACTGGAGATCGTGATCCAGAGCCTCTCTCGGGGAAGAGAAAGCAAAGGAGAATGGATAGTCACTGTATTTTAAGCTTACGGAGCTTGCGAAAGGAATGGCCTGAGATAGGTTGGCACCTATTTTGACATTTTTATTGAATACTCTAAATGAGGTTAATACTGGTGCTATACGTTGTTCTCTATACTTGTTGATATCGGATACCAGATTAATGCCTTCGCTTCCACCAAATATAAGAGTGTCATTAAACTTTCCTGAGGCCATGCCGTTAAAATCATTCAGCGACCCCTGCTTTGTGCCAAATATTTTAAGGATCTCACCACTGTTTTTGTCAATAACAACCAAGCCGCCTGATGTGGCACTGATAATTCGATCTTTTGTTACTTCAAAAGAGTAAGCTATGTGATTGTTAAGATCGCTGAATACCTCGGCGTGACCATTGCTGGAAATATTGAAAATCCCACTGTCCAAAGATTGTGCAAGCACCCTTCCTTCGGAGTGTTTGATACCTGACACAATCTTGCCTTTAAGGAATTCGCCATTTCTAATTAAGTTGTTGTTCAGCTTGGTTAATTGCACCGCTCCTGTTTGTGTGCCGATGAAAAGAGCTTTTTTAGTGGCCAATCCATTGAGAATTGGCATATTGATTTGGCGATCCACAGGCGCTTTCTCAACTCTTGGGTTTCCTTCTAAATCGATTAACATCATTAGGCCATGCTCCACCGTACCCAAGTACAATTGGCCAGAATAATGATCAGGGATAATAGCGCTGAAAGTTGCCGGGTGGTGCAAGACCTCCATTGACAGATTATCTTTAACTATCAATAGCTTGTTTCTTCCGCTAATGAGAAGTCGGCCAGAAAACTCGTTGATTCCCTTAGGTCCAGATATACCTGTATCAATGCTCTTAACTAATTTAAATGATTGATCGTACAGGTTGATGATAGGGTCATTCTCGACCAGGAGTAGGTTTTCTCCGAACTGATGTGCGCCCCATATATCACTAAGTTCGGAATTAGACAGCTTTTCTACAGTTTTATCTTTGCTGCTTTTTCGAAAAACACCATTGCCATTGGTTCCTATGAGTAAATTACTGTCATTATCAAATTGGACAACGGTAATAGCCATAGCTTCACTTTGGTTTTGATAATGTCGTTCCTGATTGTTCTTCGTACTAAGGTCGAAAGAGAAAATTTCACTTCTTGAAACGGCGTAAACACTGTTATCCTGAGGATTGTGTTTTATCTTTTGGAATCCCTTGCCAGCATAGATCTGACTTGGCTTTTCACCTTGATTTATAATGAAGATGTTCTCATCTCCCAGAAGAAGAAGTTGAGAATCAGACTTTGCTATGTCGGTGAAGGACGTACGGTCCGGAAGGTCCATCTGTATTCCGTGAACGATTAAACTGCCATCGTACAGCAAGGCTATTCCACCACCATTAAATGGGATAAATTTAACCGCATTAATTTTATCAACGATCTTTTTCAGCTTCATTGTTTTTGTATCTAAGCTGAATATTCCAATATTAGACGCTATCCAAACCGTGTCTCCTTCTTTATGAAGGTGGCTAACTTTCATCCCAATGGGCGTGTCTAATGTTCTGAACCGGTCTTCCAGGATGTTATAGGTGTCAAGTGTTGTTTGGGTTGCGATGACCAAGGTATCGCTATCGTTTAGATAAACTAGGTCCAGAATCGTATTGGAACTGAGGCTGTTACTGCCCTCCTGCTGATGGCGAAATGTTCTGAACTCATGGCCATCGAATCGATTGAGGCCTTCCAGGGTTCCCACCCAAAGCATGCCGAGCCTGTCTTGGGCAATGGAGGTAACTACAGACTGGCTTAAACCCTGAGCAGTAGAAAGGTGCTGGAACTTGGTAACGGGCTGCAGTGAGTCGGCCTTCGTTGGGAGAGACAAAAGTAACAAAGAGAGGCCCAGAGCAATAACTGATTTTAAAGTCATGTCTGTATTTATTGTGTGTTTATCTTATCTAAGAGCAGTGTATCGAACCTAGCATGACCCACCCTGAATGAACAGGGGGCATCTGTAAGCAAGGGTTTTAAGGCCTCATCCATGGCCATGACCTCCGTGCGTGTCTGTGGCTAAATAGAAAAGCGACCGGTTTCCGATTTAAATCGATTCAAATCTTCAATATTGCTCGAACCCTCTATCACTGACTGGCCCTGGTGCTGGTTTCCGCAACTGAACAGGATCAGTCTGTCGGGCACTTTGGCCTTCATACGGCTAACGATAAACCGAATCATGTCTGCCCGTTCCAGAGTATCGATCTCCTCGGCAATCCTCTGCCGCAGTCCAAAGTCGTTGTCATGGTTTCCAATGCTGGTCCAAAGCCTTTGTGCCCTGGCATTAATATTGGCGTCTGGTTCAAGGATTTGGCGTATCAACCCCTGCTTGGTCGCCTGCCATTGGTCATGGGTGATCTGCATCAGGGCATAGCTGAAATCGGCGATAAACTGATCAATCGCTTCAATGAGTTGTAGCGGGCTGGCCACAGGACTCTGAATGTAGAACATCAGGCCCGGATAGTGATTGAGGGGCACATAGCTGGTGCCCACCATGTAACCCAATTGCTGTTTGGTTCTGAGCTCGTGGAAGAAATTGGAGCTCATGGCATGATTCAGCAGGCTGAACATGGCCGCCTTTTCGGGGGTGTGCTGCCGGGATTGGTAGTAAACCAGGATGGCGCTGTCCTGATGCTCAGCCGGCAGCTCTCGTAAGATGGTGCCTCGTGCTTCGATACTCACCAGCTCGCGGATCACCTCTGGCCCGGGAGCACTGAATTTGATCAACTGGTTGTGCAGATCCTCGGCCAGGAAGTCCGCCTCGGAGCGCAACCAGTCGCCATAGACAAAGGCCTCGATGCTGATCTGGTGATAGATGCGACTGATGTGTTCGTGGAGCTCCTCCAGGGTGGCGCTTTCCAGGCCCGCGGCCAGGCGCAATGGTTCGAAGCTGCGATGCTGAAGGGTGGCCGTCAGGCTGTTGAACAACTTGGAGATGGGCCGGGCGTTTCTGACCGCGTGCCAGTTACGCATCAGCCTTGCTTTGGTGTCGTTGAACCGCCTTGGCAGGAAGTTGGGCTGCCTGATTTGGGTCAACAGAAGGCTGAGCAGCTCCTGCTGTTTGCCGGTAAAGCCGGTGAGGTGCAGGGTCAGTCCCCCTTGATGGGGATAGATGTTGTAGCTGAGTCCCGCAATTTCAGCGGCATAGGTACGTTCACTGAGGTCATCGAGCAACATGGCGATGTAGAGGCGTGTCAGCGCCGCCGCCCTGGTGGTACGGTGTGCTTCATCACTGTCCAGTGCGATAAACAGATGCCCCTTGGGGACGTTAAACTCGCTGTCCTTGAAGTGCCATAACCTGAAGCCCTTCTTCTCAAACACCACCTGGGGTACCGAAGAGTCAGGCTCCTCATGACGGGCCTGAATGTCTTTTACGATATAGGGGTTGGGGCCGGGAAGACTGAGCTCGTCAGACTCGGGGACTGCGGCCCAGCTGGCCCGCCTCTCCTGGGTGATTGGGTGTATCGAATAGGGGGTGTTGTACCACTTGGCAAGCTGATCGGTTTCAAGATCAGGCAACACCAGCTGCAGCCTTAATCTGCCGGGGTGCATCATGCCCAGGAGGTCCCTGGCCAGCTGGATATCCAGCCGATCCATTCGATAGTCTCCATAGATGATGTCGTGCTCGGGATAGTGGTGCATATTGATGGCCAGGTGACTGGCCAGATCCATGGGTTTGCTGGCTTCCTGATAGCGGAATGCCAGATCCAGCAAGGTCTTTCGTTCCTCATAGCGCCAGGGCTCAAGGCACTGCTTCTTAGCCATCTCAATGTACTGAAACATCAGCCCAAGAATGGTGTCCTGTTCCTGACTTCCCTTTTCGGTTAACTGAAAGCTGATGTTGAAATCTTTGAAGTTATATCCGTTTATTCCCCCACCGGCAGACAGGTTGGTGGCCAGTCCCCTGCGCTTCAGCAAGGACAGCAGGCTGCCGCGCCCCTCGTATCCCAGCATGTGGGCCAGAAAGGTGAGGGGCTTGAGGTGGTACCACTGGTCCACACCGGGTAATGGGAAGGTGGCGGTGAGGCGTCGCTGGGCCTTGAGTGGCGTGGCTCTGACTTCGACATTGAGCTGCTCATCGGTGTAGAGCTCAATGTTCGGGTATTGCTTGGTGATGTTGCGGTTTTCCACCTGGGAAAAACGTTCACGGGCCCAGGTCTCTTGCAGCTCCAGCGGCGCCAGGCTAACCATCACCAGGGTCATGAGGTTGGCGGAGTAGTGGTGCTGATAGAACTCCAGTAACTCTTCCCGAACCGGTCTGTCGTCTCTGTCTTCCAGGGTCTGCAGGTTGCCCACGGAAAACTTGGCAAAGGGGTGATCGGGATTGACGGTTTGTTTGTGAACCTGATAGAGGCGCCTTACATCATCTCTGAGCTTCATCTTGAACTCGGAGTCCACGGATTGACGCTCTTTGTCAGACAGATGGGCGTCAAACAGCGGCGCTGTGAAAAACTGACTGAATCTGTCCAGCCCCTCTTCATAGCTGTCGTGGTTGATGTCAAAGAAGTAGCTGGTGAACTCCGGGCCGGTCCAGGCATTGTGGCTGCCGCCATGCTGGCTGATGAAGCGTTGATAGTCGCCTGGTGTGGGGTATTTTTCTGTCCCAAGGAACAACATATGTTCGAGAAAGTGAGCCATCCCCTCCCGATCGTCAGGATCATCGAAGTGGCCGACGTTGACTGCCATGGCGGCGGCGGATTTATTGGCTGCCGGATCCTGAATAAGGAGGACTCTTAGGCCATTGTCTAGGGTAAGCTGAGCGTATTTCTTGTTATCGTTAGGGCTGACGATCAGTTCTGGCATTGATGTTGAGTCCTATGGGCCTACCGCAGTGCTTTGAGTATTGCGCCGGAGACAACAAGGGCAATGCGCATGCTGGTTCTATTAGTGATAAGCCTAGTTAAAGCTGACTGCGAACGTGGCATTTTTGTTAGCTTATACCCTTTACTTAGGGAAAACCAAAATGAATCACCTTGTTATTGGTTGGTTTTTTGGGTGAGTGGGTGCTTTTTGCCCAGGGTGAGAGTTAGAGTTAACAATGGTGTGGGCTTTCTATAGAATGCCCCTCTTGACCTGTCATGAGTATCGGGACTGAGATCGCCGGTCATTGTAGACAGGAGCCACGATTTTGCTGGAGCATGAAGGCCTTCGGCGGCGAGCGATTTTTGGGGTATCTATGCAGCTATATCTGATGCGTCACGGCGAAGCGGGGTTTGATGCCTCGGTGGACAGTCAGAGGACTTTGACCGATCTCGGTCAGAGGGAGGTGTTGCATATGGGCGCCAGACTGACCCAGGAGCTGTCCCTGTGCGAGTTGGTTCTGGTGAGTCCCTATGTTCGCGCCCAGCAGAGCTGGATCTGCCTGCAGGCGGCTCTGCCGGACGATGTGCAGGTTGAAACCCTGGAAGAACTGGTGCCCAACGCCGATCCTGTGCTCAGCCACGATGTGATTGCGGCCTACGCCGAGGCCCATGGCGCCGAGCGGGTGTTGGTGGTGGCTCATATGCCGCTTCTGGCTTACCTGGTGCGGGAGTTTGTTCCAGGCGTCGAGCCACCATTGTTTGCCACCGCTGCGGTGGCGTCGGTAAAAAGCGAACCTGGCGCCGAGTTGCAGTGGCTTAAATCACCGACGATGCCAGTTCTCCTCTGATTGGCCGATATCCACCAAAACCAACAGTGACCCGTCTCCTCCCCACTCCAGGGGGGCCTGATGATAGGCGATGACGTCCGGGTGCTGCGCCAGCCAGGCAGGGACCTGCTGTTTGAGTACCCCGCCACCGATGCCATGCATAATGCAGGCGCAATAAATATGCTGCTTCTTGCACTCCTCAATCAGGGCGATGAGCTCAAACCGAGCTTCCTGGGCACGATAACCATGAAGGTCCAGCATCAACTCCGGCGGGTAATCTCCCCGGCGCAACTTCTTTAACTCGAAGGGATCCGCCCCCTCGCGCACGAAGCGGGTTGGGCCGCTGTCCGGCATGGCAGGCTGGTACTCGTCGGAGAAGAAGGTGTCCGCCATCTGGCGCTGCTGCTTCTCCTCAACCACCACCCGAGACTTGGCCGTTTTCCTGTGATGATGTTTATCCTGGCTGATAGGTTTGATCCCCTGCATCAATTCGGAAAACAGCTGGTCATCTTTTTCCTGGCTCATAAATTCTCCGCTCAGGCCTACGAGGGCGTGTTTGTCTTAGGTGTTCAGATTGCAAGGGCGCTGAAAATCGTATTGTGGCACCCCAGTCAGAATAAGCGCCAAACATCTTGATACCACAACGGTCAGTAAGAGGCGCAAAAAAATCAGCAAGGCCGACGCGCCCTGAGGTTAAAGGAATGCAATCGTAATCCGTCATGGGGCGGGTTACAATGTGCCGGTTTCCTCAAGTTTAGGGTTTTCCTGGTGGATAAGATTTTTATCGACGAAGCAGTGACTGAGCTGCAGACCATTGAAGATATGCTGCGCTGGTCCGTCAGCCGCTTCAACGACGCTGGCATCTATTATGGCCATGGCACCGACAACCCCTGGGACGAGGCGGTGGCCCTGGTGCTGCACTGCCTGCATCTGCCCCTGGAGCTGGGCAATGAGGTGCGCCGAGCGCGACTCACCAGCAGTGAAAAGCACAAGATCGCTGAGATGGTGATTCGCCGGGTTCGCGACCGTACGCCGGTGCCATACCTGACCAACAGCGCCTGGTTTGCCGGCCTGGAGTTCTTCTGTGACGAGAGGGTGCTGGTGCCTCGCTCGCCCCTGGCCGAGCTGATCGACAAAGGGTTCACTCCCTGGATGTACAATAAGCCTGTGAATCGTGTGCTGGACATGTGCACCGGCTCTGGCTGCATTGCCATTGCCTGCGCCTACGCCTTTCCCGAAGCAGAGGTGGATGCAGTGGACATCAGTACCGACGCACTGGACGTGGCTCAGATCAATATTGAACGCCATGGCATGCTGCACAGCGTCTTCCCGATCCAGTCGGATTGCTTCGATGCCTTGCCAGGCCAGAAGTATGATCTTATTGTGTCCAATCCCCCTTATGTCGACGCCGAAGATATGGCTGACTTGCCTGAGGAGTTCCATCACGAACCTGAGCTGGGTTTGGCGTCAGGCAATGATGGCCTGGATCTGACTCGCCGCATCCTGCGCGAAGCCGCAGAGCACCTGAATGACAATGGTGTGCTGGTGGTGGAAGTGGGGAACTCCTGGGTAGCCCTGGCAGAGCAGCTGCACGAGGTTCCCTTTACCTGGCTAGAGTTTGAAAACGGTGGCGACGGGGTGTTTGTTCTCACTCGAGAGCAGTTAGTGGAGCACCAAGATAGCTTCAAGTAGTCAACATTAGATATGGGAGTGCCGTTGGGGAATGGCTGGTAATACAATAGGTAAACTTTTTACTGTGACCACCTGGGGTGAGAGTCATGGTCTTTCTCTGGGCGCCATTGTGGATGGCTGCCCCCCCGGCATTGAGTTGAGCGAGGCGGACCTGCAGCAAGACCTGGATCGTCGTCGCCCAGGCAGCTCCCGATACACCACGGCACGGCGGGAGGCCGATGAGGTCGCCATTCAGTCCGGTGTGTTTGAGGGGAAAACCACAGGCACCCCCATCGGTTTGTTGATTCAGAACACGGATCAGCGCTCCAAAGACTACTCCGAGATCGCCAAAACCTTCCGTCCCGGCCATGCGGACTACACCTATCATCACAAGTATGGCATTCGCGATTACCGTGGCGGAGGGCGCAGTTCTGCCCGGGAGACCGCCATGCGCGTGGCGGCCGGTGCCATCGCCAAGAAATACCTGGCTCAGATCCATGGTATCGAGATTCGCGGGTATCTGTCCCAGCTGGGCCCCATCAAGGCGGAGCAGGTGGACTTGGCTCAGGTGGCGCAAAATCCTTTCTTCTTCCCCGATGCCTCCAAGCTTGATGCGCTGGATCAGTTTATGCGGGACCTGAAAAAAAGCGGCGATTCCATCGGCGCCAAGGTGACTGTCGTGGCCAATGGTGTCCCCGTTGGACTGGGCGAGCCGATCTTCGATCGACTGGATGCTGACCTGGCCCACAGCCTGATGAGCATCAATGCGGTGAAGGCCGTGGCCATGGGAGATGGGTTTGATGTGGTTGAGCAGCGAGGCAGCGAACACAGGGATGAGCTGACCCCGGAGGGCTTTACCTCTAACCATGCCGGCGGTGTGTTGGGGGGGATCAGCAGCGGTCAGCCACTGGTGGCTCATCTGGCACTCAAGCCCACCTCTTCCATCATGGTGCCGGGCAAGAGCATCGATCTTGAGGGTAACCCTACCGAACTGGTGACCCGTGGACGCCATGACCCCTGTGTGGGGATTCGGGCCGTGCCCATTGCTGAAGCGATGATGGCCATCACCCTGATGGATCATCTGCTGCGCCATCGTGCTCAGAATGCCGATGTCTGTGTCTCCACCCCCACCCTGACCATGAAGACCAAATGACCACTGGATTCTGGCAGCCACAGCGTCAACTGCTGGCTGCCAACTACCTATTTTACTTTGCCATTCAGGGGCTGACAGTCCCCTTTATGGGGATCTACCTCGACCTTCGCGGATTTCACGCCCCAGAGATTGGCAGCCTGATGGCGGTGCAGATGGCCACCGCCATGATCTCCCCCTACCTGTGGGCGTCTCTGGCTGACGCCACCGGGCGCAGGGCACTGGTGGCTAAATCTGGCCTGGCATTGGCCCTGGTGGGATTCTCCGGGCTGTTCCTGGCCCAGGGTTTCTGGTCCACCGCCGCCGCCCTGGTGGCCTTCAGTTTCTGCTGGAGTGGCATATTGGCCCAGTTGGAGGTGCTGACGCTCTCTTCCCTGAAACCTCGAACCGAGCTCTACAGCAAGGTGCGCAGCTGGGGGAGTGTGGGTTACCTGGCGATGGTGATTGTCGCTGGCTGGGCTTTTGATCAGTGGGATGCGGGTCTGCTTCCCTGGATTGGGGTGGCCGTTCTGGGTGCCATGCTGTGGTTTACCCTGGCGCTGAACAATGGCAACGGTGAAACCGCCGAGGTGTCCAAAGGGAGCTGGCAGGGGGTTCACTGGCCCAAGGTGCTGCTTTACCTGCTGTTTGCCTTCAGCCTCAACGCCAGTCACGGCGCCTATTACGGTTTCTACGTGCTCTACCTGCAGACTCTGGGGATCGGTGAGTCCGTGGCGGGTCTGCTGGTTGCCTCTGGAGTGCTGGCCGAGGTGGCCCTGTTTGCCCTGATGCCCCGATTGCTCCGGCGGGTTTCTCTGGACAGGCTGATGATCGCCTGCGCTCTGTTGGCCCTGATGAGGTGGTTTATCACCTCTCAGATGGTTACGCCTCTGGGGCAGTTGCCTGCCCAGTTATTGCATGCCGCCAGTTTTGCTCTGGCTCACGCCTGTGCCATGCAGTTTATTCATCATGAGTTTCACCCTGGGATTCAGGGGCGGGTTCAGGCGCTCTATGGCAGCCTGGCGTTCAGCGGTGGTGGCGCCCTCGGCATCTACCTGAGCGGTCACCTGTGGGCAGAGCAACCAGAGCGAGTCTGGCAACTGGCCATGGCTCTGGCGCTGGTCTCTTTGGTGGCGGCCGGCCTGTCACGGGCGTGCAGTTATAACCTTCGGGTTGCCAGTCCCGGTGGCCAGGAGAGTCCCTGCCCGGAGTCCGCGGTCAGTTAAAGACACCATGAAAGAGAGCCGTTTCTGGCAGCCGCAACGACAGTTGCTGGCGGCAAACTATCTGTTTTACTTTGCCATGCAGGCGCTGACCGTGCCCTTCATGGCGGTGTTTCTGAAACTTAGGGGGTTCTCAGCTCCGGAGACAGGCACCCTGATGGCGGCGCAGATGGCCATGGCCATGGTCTCTCCCTACCTATGGGCGACGCTGGCGGACCGCACGGGTAAGCGGGCACTGATGACCAAACTGGGCGTGGTGCTGTCGCTGCTGGGGTTCGCCAGTTTGTTCCTGGCACAGGGGTTCTGGTCGACTGCGGCAGCCCTGCTGCTGTTTGGCTTCAGCTGGAGCAGCATTTTGTCCCAGCTGGAGGTCCTGACCCTGATGGCGCTCAGACCCAGGGTAGAGCTCTATAGCAGGATTCGCACCTGGGGCAGCCTTGGCTTTCTGGTGATGGTTGCCCTGGCGGGGTGGTTGTTTGAGCGCTGGAGTGTCGCCCTTATGCCCTGGATCGGCTGTGGACTGCTGATCCTGATGCTGCTGTTTGCCCTTCCATTGAAGAGTGGGGGCGACAGACACCAGACCTCTCAGGGGGGAAGCTGGGGTGGGGTCCATTGGCCCAGGGTCGCTCTGTTTATGCTGTTTGCCTTCTGCCTGAATGCCAGCCACGGCCCCTTCTACGGCTTCTATGTGCTTTACCTGCAATCTTTGGGGATCAACGAAACCCTGGCCGGCGTGCTGGTGGCCTCCGGTGTGGTGGCCGAAGTCGGATTGTTCGCCCTGACACCCAGGTTGCTTCGGAGTGTGCCCTTGGACTGGTTGATGATCGCCTGTGGTATGCTGGCGCTGCTGCGTTGGCTCCTCACCGCAGAGATGGACTCTCTTTGGGGGCAGTTGCCGGCCAACCTGCTGCATGCCGCCAGTTTTTCCCTGGCTCATGTCTGTGCAATGCAGTTTATCCATCATGAGTTCAGTGCGGGCATTCAGGGCCGGGTCCAGGCGCTGTACCGCAGTTTGTCGTTCAGTGGTGGCGGGGCTGTGGGCATCTACATCAGTGGCCACCTGTGGCAGCACCATCCAGAGCGGATCTGGTGGTTGGCCATGGGGCTGGCGTTGACCGCTTTGCTGGCTGCCCTGATCTCCAAGGCGCTAGGCTACAACAACAGGATGATGCATTGAGGTGACAAGGAAAGAGAATGGCCGCCTGACCCAGCTGTTTAATCAAGGGCTGGGCAAAAGATACCACACCCGGCTTATCGACCTGGGCAGTGAACCTCTCTATCTGCCTGCGGATCAATACTGTCCCTGGCACCGCATCTATTTTGCCCACGGTTTTTATGCCAGTGCCCTTCATGAGCTGGCGCACTGGACGCTGGCCGGAGAGGTTCGCCGTCAGTTGCTGGATTACGGCTACTGGTATCACCCGGATGGGCGCAGTGAGTCTCAGCAGAGGGCGTTCGAGAAGGTCGAAGTAAAACCCCAGGCCATCGAGTGGGCATTGCATCTGGCTGCCGGCCGTCACTTCCATGTCAGTGTGGACAACCTCGGGGGCGCAGAGGTGGACCGTTCAGGGTTTCAGGCCAGGGTGCAGGCTCAGGCCCTAACTTATCTTCGCCAGGGGTTCCCACCGAGAGCCCAGGCGCTGATCGACGATCTACGTCACCTGTATGGCACGCCAGCCCTGACCCACAGACAATTTGAGCATTGAGGCAAGGATGAACAGAAAATTCAGACTCGGGGTGATCATCAACCCGCTGGCGGGGCTAGGCGGCAGTGTCGCCCTCAAGGGCAGCGATGGCATGGCCGAGCAGGCGCTGGCGCTGGGCGCCGAACCCAAGGCGCACCTGAGAATGGCCACCGCCCTGGAGCAGATCGAGGCGCTCAGCGACAGAGTGGAGCTCTTGACCGCCTCCGGTCCCATGGGCCAGACGTTGTTGGAGAGCCTGGGTTATCGCCCACAAGTGGTGCACAGATGCAGTGACACCACCCGGGACACCGACACCAAGCTGGCGGCTCAGGCCCTGATGGACAAAGGGGTCGACCTGATTCTGTTTGCCGGAGGCGACGGCACTGCCCGGGATATCTGTGCCCAGGTGCACGACCGTCAGCCTGTGCTGGGTGTGCCAGCCGGAGTGAAAATCCACTCCGGGGTCTATGGCATCACCCCCAAGGCCAGCGGTGAGGTGGTGGCCAAGATGATCCGCGGTGAGTTGCTCTCTACCGAGCTTGCGGAGGTGAGGGACATCGACGAGGAGGCGTTTCGCCAGGGCCAGGTCCGGGCCCGTCACTATGGCGAGATGCGTATTCCCCAGGCGCTGCATTATGTGCAGGCGGTTAAGATGGGGGGCGTCGAGGTTGAAGCCCTGGTGCTGGATGACATCAGTGCCGAGTTTCAGGAGCGACTGGATGATCATTGGCAGTACATCATGGGCTCCGGTTCCACCGTGGCGGCGGTGATGGAGCACCTGGGGCTGGCGAACACCTTGCTCGGGGTTGATCTGATTGCTGAAGACCAGGTGCTTGGGCAGGATATGACAGCGGATCAGCTGATTAGTCAGGTTGAAGGTCGGCCCACCAAGCTGGTGGTCACCCTGATCGGCGGTCAGGGACACCTGTTTGGCCGGGGCAACCAGCAGCTGAGTCCGCAGGTGATCCGTGCGGTAGGCCAAAAGAACATCCTAGTGCTGGCCACCAAAGCCAAGCTTGAGGCTCTTGAGGGAAGGCCGATGATCGCCGATACTGGCGACCCGGAGCTGGACGCCCAGCTGGCCGGGTGGTACCCCGTTATCACCGGCTATCACGATGAAGTGTTGTACCCATTAGCGTAGGAAGGGTGGATGTTAGACCAAATTGAACTGCTGGCGAACCAGTGGATGACCGAGATGGTGGAGCAGGGCAGTGATGATCAGGTGTTTGCCAGTGGCTACCTACAGGGGCACCTGGCCCTGAGCCTGAGCACCCTGGAGGATAGTCAGCAGGGGCTGATTGAGGTGTTGGCCCAGGATATGGGCGCCCGCCTGGATGACGCCAGCAGTGAACTGGCCCCGGAAGATCTGGCCCTGGTGCGTCACGCCTGGCAGCAGCTGCTGGAGCGGCTGGTTCAGAGCTAGCCGCTGTCGTACGCTCAATAAGTAAGAGGCTCCCCTGGGAGCCTCTTCTGGTTTTCTCTGTCAGCCGTTCGCGGCAGGGTTATTGGGCGACGGGTGGGTGGCCCTTATTGATGCGTCTTTGCCAGAAACGCCCCGGCAGCAGCCGTTGCAACTGCTGCTCTGACAGAGGCAGGGGTTCTCCGCAGATCTGCGACACCACGGATTCTGCCATCAGGGCACCGCTGCACAGCCCCCGGGATCCCAGGCCGGACACCAGGTGGATTCCGGGCTGTTCAGGCAGTGGCTGATGACGCCAGGCTTGTGGGTCCGTTGCGATTCTGTCCCAATCGGGCAGGGGACCCATCAGGGGGAAATGATCCCGTACCGAGCCGCGAATGGCGGCGCGACCACTGTCATCCAGTTGCAGCTGGGACAGCCAGTCACTGTCGCCGAAGCTGTTGTTCATGCGACCGGCAATCTCCTCAACATCCTCTTGGCGCCACCGGGTATCCTGGCTGTTCTTGATGAAGCTGGCCCCACTGGTCAGGCGGCCGTCCAGGGCAGGCACCAGGTAGCCGTCGGCACACAGTACCGTCTTGAGTTTTGACAGCGTGTTACCTGCCAGTGGTGCGCTGATCTGGCCTCTGACCGGCAGCAGGGGCAACGCTGCAGTCTGGGAAAGATCTGCGCTGGCATGCCCCATGCAGATCACCAGATGCGGATGGCAGGCACTGGTTTGGTCAAATTGCAGCTGCCAGTGCTGACCTTGACGGTCCAGGCCGATCAGTTGGTGATGCCAGTGGCAGGTCAGCAGCCCGGTCTCCTTGGCCTGATTAAGCAGGGCGGGGATCAGTTGCTCCGGGGCCAGCCACCCTCCATAGGGGAAGTAGAGCCCACCGCGATCCAGGGGCAGGTCGGCGATGTGGCTGGCCGCCTGCCGATCCACCTGATGCACCAGTTCGCTGGGGAAGCCGGCCTTGCCGATGCGCTCCAGCTTGTCGGCGTCTTTTGGGTTCTGGCTCAGCTGCAGTACACCACACCACTCATGGTCGATGCTGTGGCCGCCGTCCACCAGCCGATTCAGGCGCTGGCGGGCGAGCAGGAATCCCTGCTGGTAGATGGTGCTGAGACCGTCCTCTGCCAGGTTCATCAAGGGGTACAGGGCACCTTGGCGGTTGCCTGAGGCACCATCGGCGGGTTTGGCTCCCCGGCTGTAGAGGGTCACTCTGATGCCCCGTTGCACCAGGCTGAGTGCGGTGTGGGCGGCTGCCACTCCGGCGCCGACAACCGCCACTTCCAGCGGAGAGGTTGTCTCGGGCTTCTCGGTGGCGAAGTGGCCGGAGATCATCTCCCGTTTGATGCCATACCCCTGATCCTTGACTACGCTGAAGCCATGCTTCTCCAGCCCCCGGCGGACGTGGCCAGCGGCGGTAAAGGTGGCGTAGCTCGCCCCTTTACGGCTGAGCCTGGCCATCTGCAGGTACAACTGCTCCTGCCACATCTGGGGGTTGCGACTGGGGGTAAAACCATCGAGGAACCACACGTCCACAACGCCCTGGGGCGGCGCATGCATCTGCTCCAGGCACTCATTGACGTCGCCGAGCCAGAGATCCACCACCACTTGTCCCTGGTCAAACTCCATGCGGTGGCAGCCAGGCAGGGGCATGGGGTAGGCGGTTTTAAGCTGACGGCTCTGATCGGCAAACTCCGGCCAGTAGCGGTGCGCCTTGGCCAGATCCGCACCGGTAACCGGGTACTTCTCCATGGTGACAAAGTGCAGCCGTTTGCAGGGGGCGTCGGGGTGGCGTTGGCGGAACTGTCGAAAGCTGTGCCACAGCACCATCAGATTCAAGCCGGTGCCGAAACCGGTTTCAGCCACAACCAAAGTGTCATGGGGGTGCTCTGTAAATCGCTCCGGAAACCCGTTATGTTGCATAAATACATATCGGGTCTCGTCGATGCCGTCGACGGTGGAGAAGTAGACATCATCAAATTCGATGGAGACCGGGGTGTCGGAGTCGCGCCAATCCAGTTTGGCGTGGCTTATGGAATTCACTGGGGTACTCACTGTTGCATTTTGAGACGCCATTCTAACCCCGAGGGGGGAAAGCCGACCAGTTCAGCTTGTAAAACAGGCTAAGATGACGGCGGTTTAAAGATCTTCATACACAGGATACAACGATGAAGCGAGTTGTAATTACCGGACTGGGCATCGTTTCCAGTATTGGCAACAACGCCGAGGAAGTGAAAGCTTCCCTTAAGGCTGGTAAGAGTGGCCTGAGCTACTCAGAACAATTTGAGGAACTGGGCCTGCGTAGCCGCGTGTGGGGCGATCTGAAGATCGACACCTCCGAGCACGTTGACCGCAAGACCCTGCGCTTTATGGGCGACGCTGCTGCCTACGCCTACATCGCCATGAAGGAAGCCATCGAAGACGCTGGCCTCGAAGAGGATCAGGTGAGCAACCTGCGTACCGGCATCATCGCCGGTTGTGGCGGTGCCTCCTCCCTGAACCAGGTGCAGGCTGCTGATACCCTTCGCAGCAAAGGCGTTCGTCGCGTGGGCCCCTATCTGGTGCCTCGCATCATGTCTTCCACCGCTTCCGCCTGTCTGGCCACCCCATTCAAGATCAAGGGTGTGAACTACTCCATCAGCTCCGCCTGTGCTACCAGTGCGCACTGCATCGGTAACGCGGTAGAGCAGATCCAGCTGGGCAAGCAGGACATCGTGTTCGCCGGTGGATCCGAGGAGCTGCACTGGACCCTGGCCATGGGCTTCGACGGCATGGGCGCTTTGTCCACCAAGTACAATGAAGACCCCACCAAGGCATCGCGTACCTATGATGCTGACCGTGACGGCTTTGTCATCTCCGGTGGTGGCGGCATGGTTGTGGTTGAAGAGCTGGAACATGCTCTGGCTCGCGGTGCCAAGATCTACGGCGAAATCGTCGGCTACGGTGCCAACTCCGACGGTTACGACATGGTTGCCCCCAGTGGCGAAGGTGCCGTACGCTGCATGAAGATGGCGCTGGAGCAGGCCGGTGACGATGTGTCCATCGACTACATCAACACCCATGGTACCTCCACGCCTGTGGGCGACACCAAAGAGCTGGGCGCCATCCAGGAAGTGTTTGGCAGCAACAGCCCGGCCATCAGTGCCACCAAGGCGATGACCGGTCACGCCCTGGGCGCCGCCGGCGTACATGAGGCGATCTACAGTCTGCTGATGATGGACAATGACTTCATTGCGCCCTCCATCAACATCGACAACCTGGATCCCGAAGCCGAGGGCCTGGATATCGTGGCTGAGACCCGCGAGCAGCCTGTGAACACCTTTATGAGCAACAGCTTCGGCTTCGGCGGCACCAACGCCACTCTGATTGTTCGCAAGTACAAGGGTTAACCCCCGATAGCGGCCAAGAACTCTAACGAAGCCGGGATACTGAATCCCGGCTTCGCTTTTGATACACTCCCCCTCCTGTATTCCCCACTCCCCTCCCAGACCGATGATTATCGTTGCAGATGAGAATATGCCGGCACTGGATGCCATGTTCGGCGACCATGCAGAGATCCGCGTCTATCCCGGGCGTGATATCGGTGCTGAGCAGGTGCGCGATGCCGATATCCTGCTGGTTCGCAGTGTGACCCAGGTGGATGAGAGACTGATCTCTGCCGCCCCCGGGCTAAAATTTGTCGGTACCGCCACCATAGGTTTTGACCATATCGATACCCTGGCCCTTGAGGCGAGAGGGATCCCCTGGAGCAACGCGCCGGGCTGTAACGCTCAGGCGGTCGGTGAGTATGTACTTACTGCGCTGCTCACTCTGGCCGAGAGGCTGGGCGTGAGCCTGGCCGGACGTACCCTCGGGGTCATAGGTGCCGGCAATACCGGCAGTGCCACCGCACAGCGGGCCGCCGCCCTGGGCATGACGGTGCTGCTCAACGATCCCCCTTTGCAGCGCCAGGGTGACCCGCGCAGTTTTGTCGAATTGAACGCCCTGCTGGCTCAATCGGACATCATCTGTTGCCATGTGCCGCTGAACCGCGATGGAGACGATTGCACCTATCATCTGCTTGATGGGGAGCGGCTGGCGATGCTGAAGACGGATGCCTGGCTGGTGAATGCCTGCCGGGGAGAGGTGGTGGACAATCAGGCGTTGGTCGCCCACAAGCGCGCCTGTCCCGATTGCCGGCTGATTCTGGACGTGTGGGAGGGGGAGCCCAATCCCCTGGCGGAACTGGTGGCTTCGGCCGACATCGCCACCCCTCACATCGCCGGATACAGTGTCGAGGCGAAACTCAGGGGGAACTGGTTGTTGCTGAACACGCTGGCGCAGACCCTGGGAATCAGCAAGGTACCGCCACTGAGCACCTTTGTGCCGCCATCCAGTATCAGCTCGGTAGGGCTGGCGGACCTGGCCGGCCAGGGAGAGATGGCCAGGCTGGCGCGACTGGTGTACGACATCGATGCACAGGACCGGCGGTTTCGCGCCTGGTTCAGTCAGCCGGGCGGATTTGACCGACAGCGCAAGGCGCACCTGGAGCGCCGGGAATTTATGTCACTGACCATAGAGGGACCTGCACAGCAGGCCGACCTCTGGTCACAACTCGGATTTAACACAAGAGAGAACCCTCATGGCACAGGCCTTTAATGTTGCGATTTTGGGCGCCACCGGCGCCGTTGGTGAAACCCTGATTCAGATTCTGGAGGAGCGGAATTTTCCTGTAGGACAGCTGTTTCCACTGGCCAGCACCAACAGTGCCGGCAAGAGTGTCAGCTTCAAGGGGGAGGAGCTGACTGTCGAGGACGTGGAGAAGTTTGACTGGAGCCAGGTTGAGCTGGCGTTCTTTTCCGCCGGCGGTGAGGTGTCTGCCCGTTGGGCCGAGGTGGCGGCTGGCGAAGGCTGTGTGGTGATCGACAACACCTCTCACTTCCGCAACGACCCGCAAGTGCCTCTGGTGGTGCCGGAGATCAACCCCCACGCCCTGGAGGAGTTCCGCAACCGCAACATCATTGCCAACCCCAACTGTTCCACCATCCAGATGCTGGTGGCGCTGAACCCGATCCACCAGCAGTATGGCATTGAGCGCATCAATGTGACCACCTACCAGTCGGTCTCCGGTGGAGGTCGCCGTGCCATCGAGGAGCTGGCCAAGCAGTGTGCCCAACTGCTCAATGGCCTGCCGGTGAACAACGAGGTGTTTGACAACCAGATCGCCTTCAACTGTCTGCCCAAGATCGATGCCTTCATGGACAATGGCTACACCAAGGAGGAGATGAAGATGCTGTGGGAGACCCAGAAGATCCTCGGTGATGCCTCGGTGATGGTTAACGCTACCGCCGTGCGGGTGCCCGTGTTCCATGGCCATGGGGAAGCGATTCACCTGGAGACCCGCCAACCCACCTCGGTTGAGGAGGTGAAGGCGCTGCTGAACCAGGCTCCGGGCGTGACCCTGATGGAAGAGGATATTGACTATCCGACTCAGGTGGGCAATGCCACCGGCCAGGATGAGGTGTTTGTCGGCCGGGTTCGTCAGGATCTGAGTCACCCCTGTGGTCTGAACCTCTGGGTGGTGGCGGACAACATCCGTAAGGGGGCGGCCCTGAATGCGGTGCAGATTGGCGAAGTTCTGGTGCGCGACTACCTCTGACAAGGGGCAAACTGTGAAGCCCGCGCCAGCGCGGCTTCACAACAATTGTCGTCCTGGAATCAGATAAGATATAGTGTTGAAATCGCTGTAATTAGATTCAGATAAATTCGAGATATGCGGGCCTGCAAAATGACTGGAAAGCAAAGGGTATTGGCTGCTCTTCTAGGGGGCGCTCTGAGCTGCTCTCTCTCACTGGGTGCTGTTGCCGAAGGGATATCTCTCGCCGGGCCCAAAGGCGAGGTAAAGCAGGTCACCATTGGCCCAACCAGCCCCAAAGATACTCTGTGGCGCCTGGCGAATGCCCACAAACCTGAAGGGGCCACGGTTTACCAGACCATGGTGGCGCTCTATGAAGCCAACCCTAAGGCGTTCAATGCCAACAACCTCAACTCCCTCGAAAAGGGGATGATGCTGACGTTGCCCGACAGCCAGACCATCCTGGCCATCGATCCCGTTGAAGCCAAGCGGCGAGCTACACAGGATGACCGTCAGTGGAGTGGTAAGCCTGCCAAGCCTGCCTCCAAGGCTGCTCCCAAGCCCAAGACTCAGACCGGGCCCCAAACGGTCACCACACCCTCCAACCAACCCATCCCGGTGAGCACCGCTGGTCAGGATGAGGTCAGTGCCAAGCTGGCTGAATTGAGTGGTCAGCTGGATGAGCAGAGGCGTCAGTCTGCCGAACAGATTGCTCAGCTGCGCCGCGATCTGGGCATGTCCATCGATGAGATGGGTGCCATGCTGGAGCAGAATGAACTGCTCAAGGCGCGCCTGGAGGAGCTCAATGGCCAGATCCAGGTGCTGCAGGGTGCTCTGGATGATCAGCAGGCTGTGAATCGTGAGTTGGAGCAGCAACTGCTCACTCCCATCGCTGATGAGCCCACAGGTGAAGTGTTTGAGCCTGTGGAGGAGATGGAGGAGAGCGGCATCTGGCAGCAGTTGTGGAGCAAGCCCTGGTTGGTGGGCATTGCCGGTGTGGTGCCCACCATCTTTGTGCTGGCGCTGATCTGGCTGTTCCTGCGTCGTCGCGCCCCAGAGCCCGACGCCAGCATTGCGCAGATCTCCGATCCGAACCTGGCTCCTGTTGCTGAACCGGTCGCTACGATACCTGACCCCCAGGTTGCCGATGGCTCCGAAGGGATGGACCTGGAAAGTGCCATCCAACTGGATCCTCAGGTACAGGAGGAGGATGAACCCGTCCAGTCTCTGGAGGAGCTGCTGCAGGAGCACCAGAGCATGGAGGAACCCGAGGTCAGTCTGACCGAGGTAGCGCCAGAGGCTCCACAGGTCCAAGGGGATGATGAGCTGCTGGCCAACATGGCGATGAATGAGTTGGAGCCCGACATCGATACCGTGATGGAGGAGCTTGGGGTTGCCCTGGATGACACCAATGACATGGTTGAGCTCAGCCACGAGGCTCCGGAAGTGGAGCCCAACCTGGGTGAGGATGAGATCGATGCCCTGCTCAAAGGGGCCGCCGAGGAAGCTGAACCTCAGATCCGGCCTGAGCTGCAACCCCAGCCCCAGGATTCCGTGCCTGAGCCCCCGATGGCTGAACCCGAGGCACCCCTGAGTGGTTTGGATCTGACTGCGGATGAGTCGTCACTCTCCTTGCCGGATGCTCAGCCTGAGCCCTCTCAGAGTGAAGCTGATCCGGAGGAGGGGTTCATCGACATCGATAAGCTGCTGGATGAATCTGGCACGACAGAGCCTAACTTCGAGCCCTACAACGGCCTGGACCTGGATATCGGAGAATCCGACCTGTCCGACCTGGTGGGTGATGCCGGAGGGGTGGATGTAGATGATGAGGATGGTGGCTTCAGCGCCAAGCTGGATCTGGCCAGAGCCTACATCGAGATTGATGATAAGGACAGCGCCAAGGCCCTGCTGAAAGAGGTGGTGGAGAAGGGCGCCGACTCCCAGAAGCTGGAGGCCCAGAGTCTGTTGGATAAGATGTAACCCGGCACTGAACGAAAACGGCGACCTCGGTCGCCGTTTTTTTGCGCTCCATCAACGGCTATCTATCACAAAACCGGGTTGGAGCGAGGCATGCGCTGTTGCTCTGCGGAGATGCCGGGTGTGGTGTCGTCAGATTTCAGAACTGCGGCTGTTGTGTCGCTGTGAATCACGTACAATAGCCCGCCGTGGTCGGGCCTAAGAGCCGGATCCAAACGGGCCGGAGTCTGGTATAATGCGCCCCCTTTTGAGAAAAGCAGGTTGAACCGTCTATGAGAGTGGCACTGGGTATTGAGTATGACGGCAGTCACTACTATGGCTGGCAGCGCCAGCGAGAAGTGGTTGGCGTCCAGCAGCGGCTAGAGGAAGCGATCTCTGTTGTTGCCAATCACCCTGTGGAGGTCAGCTGCGCCGGACGCACCGATGCCGGTGTTCATGGCACCGGGCAGGTGGTGCATTTTGATACCGATGCCGTTCGCCCGGAGCGTGCCTGGACTCTGGGGCTGAACGCCAACCTGCCTGGTGACATTGCCGTGCGTTGGGCCAAGCCGGTCAGCGACGAGTTTCATGCCCGATTCTCGGCCACCGCACGCCGCTACCGCTACATCATCTACAACCACAGGTATCGTCCGGCGATCCTGGGGCGTGGAGTGAGCCATTATTATCACGATCTGGATGAGACGTTGATGCACCAGGCGGGCCAGCTACTGCTGGGTGAGAACGACTTCAGTGCGTTCAGGGCGGTGCAGTGCCAATCCAAGTCACCCTGGCGCAATGTTCATCACCTGAGTGTCAGCCGACGGAACCATTTCGTCATTATGGATATCAAAGCCAATGCCTTTGTTCACCATATGGTGCGCAACATCATCGGCTCGCTGATGGAGGTGGGCAAAGGGGCGCAGCCGGTGGAGTGGATCGCCGAGTTACTGGCCGGTCAGGATCGCAGTCTGGCTGCGGCCACCGCCAAGGCGGAGGGGCTGTATCTGGTCGAGGTGGACTATCCGCAGGAGTTTGGCCTGCCCAAGACTCAACCCGGCCCATTGTTCCTTCCCGACCCGTTGTAGGAAGATCGGCGAATAAACCCTGAAGATTGCCGCAATTTCCCCGAGAATTATCGGGTTAGACCAGTTTTCGGTATCGCCAGTGTGACCTTTGTGGTTTAATTTAGCCAGTTTGCGCCCAAGTGCCAGAAACAGAATTCGAAAACAGGCTATTATTATCGACTTAATAGCCTGATTGACGCAGATAACAGCCTAATCAGGCCATTCAGAAAACAGGACTAGCGACGATGAGTTGGTTAGAGAAAATCCTGCCTAAAAGTAAAACAGTCGCGGCCCGTCGCCACTCCGTACCAGAAGGTGTATGGAGCAAATGTGAGCAGTGTGACCAGATCCTCTATCGCGCCGAACTCGAGCGCAACCTGGAGGTGTGTCCCAAGTGCGATCACCACATGCGTATCGGAGCCCGTGCACGGCTGGAAAAGTTTTTCGACGAAGGCACCCTGAGAGAGATCGGTGCCGATCTTGAACCGCAGGACATCCTGAAGTTCCGCGACTCCAAGAAGTACAAAGACCGTATTGTCCAGGGTGAACGCGCCAGCGGTGAGAAAGACGCGCTGGTAGCGGCAGAGGGCAAACTGAAGGGGATGCACGTTGTGGCCTGCTCCTTCGAGTTCTCCTTCATGGGCGGTTCCATGGCTTCTGTGGTCGGAGCCCGCTTCGTGCGTGCCGTTGAGGTGTGCCTGGATAAGAACCTGCCCCTGGTGTGCTTCTCTGCCAGTGGTGGTGCCCGTATGCAGGAGGCTCTGTTCTCCCTGATGCAGATGGCCAAGACCTCCGCAGCCCTGGCCAAGATGAGCGAACGTGGACTGCCCTACATCTCGGTTCTGACCGATCCCACCATGGGAGGCGTATCCGCATCCCTGGCAATGCTGGGCGACATCAACGTGGGTGAGCCCAAGGCGCTTATCGGCTTTGCCGGTCCCCGGGTGATCGAGCAGACCGTTCGTGAACAACTGCCTGAAGGGTTCCAGCGGAGTGAATTTTTGCTGGAGAAGGGCGCCATCGACATGATCGTGGATCGTCGCGAGATGCGGGACACCCTGGCTCGAGTGATCGGGAAGTTTACCCAGGCGCCACCCCAAGAGACTGAGTAATGCCCAGCTCCACCCGATTTGAAAGCCAGTCCCTTGTGGACTGGCTTAATCATATCTTGTCGGTGCATCCGGCCGACATCGAAATGGGCCTTAGCCGCCTGGCCGAGGTCGCCGCCCTGATGGGGCTGGACACCCTGCCGCACTCCACCGTGGTCACCGTTGCCGGCACTAATGGCAAGGGATCAACCTGCGCCATGATGGAATCGATCCTGCTCGAGGGTGACGTCACCACGGGTGTGTTCAGCTCTCCTCATCTGCACCGATACAATGAGCGCGTTCGCATCAATGGCCTGGAACTGGATGATCAGGCGCATCTGGAGGCTTTTGCGGCCATAGAGCTGGCCCGGGGTGAGGTTCAGTTAACCTTCTTCGAGTTTTCTGCTCTGGGTGCCCTCTATCTGTTTGCCAAGCATCGCCCGCAAGTGGTGCTGCTGGAGGTTGGCCTGGGCGGGCGGTTGGATGCCACCAACCTCATCGATGCGGACCTGGCGGTGATCACCTCCATCGACCTGGACCACCAGGAGTACCTGGGAGATACCCGGGAGTCGGTGGGCCGGGAGAAGGCGGGCATCTTCCGCCCTGGTGTGCCCGCCATTATCGGCGAGCCGGATCTGCCGCTTTCCGTGACTGAGGTTGCCGAAGAACTGGGTACGCCGCTGCTCCGCACCGGCGTGGATTTTCATGGTGAATTCCATCTGGACAGCTGGCAGTTTCACGGGGCTGTGCGTCAGATTGATTGCCTGCCCATTCCCTCTCTTCCCGCCATCAATGCGGTGACTGCACTGGCGGCCCTGGAACAACTTAAGCCTGCACTCAAGGATGCCGATATCCGAGGCGGCCTGGCCAAGGCGTCTCTGCCCGGCCGGATGCAGCGGCTCAGTCAGCTTCCACGAGTCTACGCTGACGTGGCTCATAACCCCCATGCAGCCCGTCACCTGGCCCAGCGTCTGACACAGCTCAGGGGAGAGGGCAGGGTGTTGGCGGTGTGTGCCATGTTGGACGACAAGGAGATCGAAGGGTCTCTGGAACCTCTGTTGCCGGTGGTCGACACCTGGTTCCCCGCACCTCTTGAGGTGCCCAGGGGCGCCGATGGCAGCCGCATCGCTAAGGTGGTTGGCGCCCGGGACGTCGACGCTTCGGTGGCGCGGGCCGTGAGCCGCGCCTGTGAACTGGCCTCGGATTTGGATCTGGTCATTGTGTTTGGCTCCTTTTACACTGTGGCCCAGGCCCAGAGTCTGTTTAAGGGAGAGTAACTGTTGTCGGATCAGCTGAAAAACCGCATTGTCGGCACCCTGGTATTAACCGCTCTGGCGGTCATTTTCCTGCCGAACCTCCTGGACGGCGAAAAGCGCCGACTGGAGGAGAATTTCGCGACTATCCCACTGGGACCGGTGGCGCTGCCCCAGGGGGTGCCGGAGCAGGCGTTCGAGGAGATCGCCCTGCAGCCTGACGCTGGCACGTCTGAAGCGGCACCTGAGCCTGCGGCGTCCGCGCCCAAGGCCGGGAACACCAGGAACGCTGATTCTGCCCAGATTGCGTCGGTGAAGAGCGAGCCCAACACACCAGTTAACAGCAGCACGTTGAAAACGGGCTGGACCTTACAGGTGGGCAGCTTCAGAAATGCCAAGAATGTCACCAAGTTGGTCAATGAGCTTCGCGACAAGGGGTTTCGCGCCTACAGCGTTCCGTCGCGCCCAATAGAGGGGAAGATCAACCGGGTGTTCGTCGGGCCGGATGTCTCTAAATCCAAGCTGGAGAAGGAGCAGTTGCGCCTGGCCAAGGCCACGGAGCTCAAAGGGGCCCTGGTGCCCTATAAGGCCACAGATATATAGTCATAATCGAAGTATAAGCCCGCATCATGCGGGCTTTTTAGTGGAATCCTTATGGGGGCGATTTTTGGTGAGAAACCCCGCACCCTCTGTTAGAATTGCCGCGCAAGAAACACTAGGAGGCGATGCTCGCTGTGATGGTATGGATAGACTACGCCATTTTGGGCGTGGTGGGCCTGTCGGTCCTGATTAGTCTGGTTCGTGGTTTCGCCAGAGAGGCGATGTCACTGGTGGTGTGGTTGCTTGCCTTCCTGATTTCAAGCCGCTTCTATGAAGATCTGGCGGTCTACCTGACCCAGATCGATGATCCCATGCTGCGCAACGGCGCGGCCATTGCCGTGCTGTTTGTGGCGACCCTGATTCTCGGTGGCCTGCTGAACTACCTGGTGGGACAGATGGTGGATCGCACCGGCCTCACCGGAACCGATCGTCTACTCGGCGTCGTATTTGGCGCCGCCCGCGGTGCCCTGGTGGTGGCCGCAGCCTTGTTTTTCCTCGACAGTTTTACTCCGGCGGCCTCCTCGGACTGGTGGCGGGATTCGCTGCTTATCCCCGAGTTCAAGGTCGTCATCCAATGGTTCTTCCAATATTTGGAGCAAAGCTCCAGTTTTTTACCAAAAATATAAAAACAGAATGACCCTACAAACTATGAACTTCTTACCAACTAAGGACCAAACATAATGTGTGGTATCGTCGGAATCGTTGCTCATTCCTCCGTTAACCAAACCATTTATGATGCGTTGACTGTGTTGCAGCACCGGGGGCAGGACGCCGCCGGTATTGTGACAGTGGATGGCGAAGCCTTCCGCCTGCGCAAAGCAAATGGCCTGGTGAAGGATGTGTTCCAAAGCAAGCACATGTTGCGGTTACAGGGGAATGTGGGAATAGGCCACGTACGCTATCCCACCGCCGGCTCTTCCAGCTCCTCGGAAGCCCAACCCTTCTACGTCAACTCCCCCTTCGGAATCACCCTCGCCCACAACGGCAATCTCACCAACGCCCATCAGCTCAGCGAGCAGATGGCTCAGATGCGCCGCCACATCAACACCAATTCAGACTCTGAGCTGTTGTTGAACGTATTGGCCCATGAGATCCAGCAGAAGCCAGGTTATGTGCTGACCCCGGAGCAGGTGTTTGAGGCAGTCACCAAGCTGCATGCCACGGTACGAGGTGCCTACGCCTGTGTGGCCCTGATTGTCGGCCAGGGGCTGGTGGCGTTCCGTGATCCCAATGGCATTCGTCCCCTGGTGTTGGGTAAGCGCAGCTCAGACAAAGGTCACGAGTACATGGTGGCCTCGGAGAGTGTGGCCCTGGATGCGGTGGGCTTTGAGTACATCCGTGATGTGGCTCCGGGCGAAGCGGTGTATGTGGATTGTGAAGGCCAGCTGTTTACCAAACAGTGCGCCGAAGCCCCACAGCTGAATCCCTGCATCTTCGAGTTTGTCTACTTTGCCCGTCCCGATTCCACCATCGATGGCATCTCCGTCTATGCCAGCCGGGTGAACATGGGCCGTAAACTGGGCGCCAAGATTGCCAGGGAGTGGGAAGAGCACGACATCGATGTGGTGATCCCGATTCCGGAAACTTCCTGCGACATCGCCCTGCAGATTGCCAACGAACTGGATCTTCCCTACCGTCAGGGTTTCGTGAAGAACCGCTACGTGGGCCGGACCTTCATCATGCCGGGCCAGGAGGAGCGTAAGAAATCGGTGCGCCGCAAGCTCAACGCCATCGGTCAGGAGTTCAAGGGCAAGAACGTTTTGTTGGTGGATGACTCTGTGGTCCGGGGTACTACCTCTGAGCAGATCATCGAGATGGCCCGTGAATCCGGTGCCCGCAAGGTGTACTTTGCCTCGGCGGCTCCGGAGATCCGCTTCCCCAACGTCTACGGCATCGACATGCCCAGCTCTCAGGAGCTGATCGCTCATGGCCGGGACGTGGAGGAGGTGTGCAAGATCATTGGCGCCGACGGCCTGATCTACCAGGATCTGCCGGATCTGGTGGCTGCCGTGAGCGAAGAGAACCCGACGGTGAGCCGGTTTGATACCTCGGTGTTTAACGGTCAGTATGTGACTCAGGATGTGGATCAGGCCTACCTGGACCAGCTGAACGCAGATCGCAGCGATGACGCCAAAGCCAAGCGCGATTCCGAGCAGAGCAGCAACCTGGAGATTCACAACGTCTGCCACCCTTAGGGCGATGGCGGCATCTTTGTGACAGAAAAAACGCGCCAGTCGGCGCGTTTTTTTTTCCTACTTAGGTCTGGCCTAGCTCACGTAGGAGGGGCCAAAGCCCACGTTCCACAGGATCACCGAAGAGGCGAGAATCGCCACCAGCAACACCAGGCCACAGGTTACCAGCGAACTGGCATAGATGAACCCGCGCTCTTCGGGAATGTTCATGATGATCGGCACCCCGGAATAGAGCAGGTAGACCGAATAGGCGATTCCAGCCAGACCCACCACCATCACAAACCACAGCTCGGGGTAGAGGGTGGCAAAGCCCACCATAAACAGCGGCGTAGCTGTGTAGGCTGAGAGCTCGATCGCCTGGGTGAAGCTGGGCTTGGCGCCGAAGGTCTTGGCCATCCAGTGAGCCAGGTAAGCCAACAGGAACACGCCGGCGATCAACGCACCATACATGGCGATGGCCATCTTGGCGGCACTGGCCTGAGTCAGCTTGATGGGATCCCCGGCGCCGATGCTCCAGCCGATGTAACTGCTGGCAAAGAAGCCGCATATGGCCGGGATCAGTGCGATGACAAGGATGTGGGCCAGGCTGGCGCCCACCCCTTCGTGGGTTTGCTCGATGCTTTGCCATTCCTGGCGTGGATGGGCATAAAGTCCCCATAAATGATTGAGTATCATAGTTATTATCCCCTGCTTGAACCTCAAACAATGATGGTCGTCGAAACATCAGACGATACAACTACTTCCTGATTAGTTATTAGGGATTGCCAAGCGCGAGTCAAGGAGAAGTTTGAATAAGATCACGCTTTTATCCGGCCCAGGGCCGAGCCGGATGAGAGAAGGTTGTAAATAATCTTCGTAATTACAGCTGGTTAAGATTTTGGCAGGGCCTGGCTGGAGAGTTTACACTCCTCCGGCGTCACCAGAAGCACACTGTCTTGTTGGTACCAGTCTCCGACCACCACACGTTGGCGGTTGCCGGGCAGGGGGTGGATGGCGGGTCTGTGGGTGTGACCATGGATCATCCGCTGGGTCCGGGTTTGATCGAGCAGGTGGCCAACGGCGGAGGGGGTGACATCCATGATGGTCATATCCTTGCCGGCATTGACCGCTTTGCTGCGTGCGCGGGCACGGCGAGCCAGGGCGCGGCGCATGCGCAGAGGCAGGGAGAGCATCAGCAGGCGAAACCAGGGGCGATTCCTGAGGCGGCGAAATTTCTGATACTCCAGGTCGGCGGTGCAGAGGCTGTCTCCGTGAAGAATCACCGTCGGAGTGCCGTAGAGTGTCAGGGTCTCCACTTCGGGCAGCAGAGTGATGCCGGCGCGCTTGGCAAAGTCTGGCCCCACCAGGAAGTCGCGGTTGCCGTGGATGTAAAAGATGGGAGCCTGGGCACTGGCCTGATGAAGCAGGGCGGCGATTTCGCGGTTAAAGGGGGTCAGGTCGTCATCCCCTATCCAGGCTTCAAACAGGTCGCCGAGGATGTAGAGGGCGTCGGCACCGGGGAGCTCGTTATTCAGAAAGCGAGCGAAGGCCCTGGTGATGTCGGGACGCTCCGCACTCAGATGCAGATCGCCGATAAACAGGGTGCGAGGGCCGCCGACGGCGACCCTCTGAAGGTTATCAGTCTTCAAGCTTGGCGCTCTCGATAACCACAGATTCCAGGGGAACGTCCTGATGCATGCCGTGGTTGCCGGTTTTCACTGCCTTGATCTTCTCAACCACATCCATGCCTTCAACCACCTGGCCGAATACGCAGTAGCCCCAACCCTGCATGGACTCGCTTTTGAAGTCCAGGAAGGTGTTGTCATTCACGTTGATGAAGAACTGGGCGGTGGCGGAGTGTGGATCCGGGGTGCGGGCCATGGCGATGGTGCCCACTTTATTGGAGATACCGTTGTTGGCTTCGTTCTCTACGCCAGCCCCGGCGGTCTTCTGCTGCATGTCAGGAGTGAAACCACCACCTTGAACCATGAAGCCGTCGATGACGCGGTGGAAAATGGTGTTGTCGTAGAAACCCTGCTTGACGTAGTTCAGGAAGTTCTCAACGGTTTTAGGAGCCTTGTCGGCAAAAAGTTCCAGCTTGATATCGCCGAAATTGGTGGTCAGTGTCACCATAATAGGGACCTCATTATGAATGGTTTACAAATTTTACCTTAAGCAAAAGGTATGAGAAAAGGGGCAGTTCGCTGATGGCCAAAAAGCCCGTTTTCAGCAGGAGAAGTCGTGATAAACTATCGCCTTTGATTTTCGCTTAACGTCAAACAGTATAACGAGCGGTGCAATGCTAAAGATTTTTAATACGCTGACCAGACAGAAAGAGACCTTTACTCCAATCGTCCCCAACAAGGTGGGCATGTATGTGTGTGGGGTCACCATCTATGACTACTGTCACATCGGTCACGGTCGCACCTACGTCGCGTTCGATATCGCCGTTCGTTACCTGCGCTCCCTGGGCATGGAGGTGAACTACGTCCGTAATATCACCGACGTAGATGACAAGATCATCCGCCGTGCCGCCGAAAACGGCGAAAGCTGCGATGCCCTGGTGGACCGATTCACCCAGGCGATGTACCAAGATTTCGATGCCCTGGGTCTGCTGCGCCCGGACATCACCCCAACGGTGACTGGCCATATGGCTGAAATCATCGACATCATTCAGCGCCTGGTGGACAAAGGCCATGCCTATGTCTCGGACAATGGCGATGTCTGGTTTGAGGTGAACACCTTCGGTGAGTACGGCAAGCTGTCCAAGCAGGACCTGGAGCAGTTGCAGGCTGGCGCCCGGGTGGACGTGGAGGAGGCCAAGCGTAACCCCATGGACTTTGCCCTGTGGAAGAGCGCCAAGCCCGGTGAGCCCTCCTGGGATTCTCCATGGGGCAAAGGCCGCCCTGGTTGGCACATCGAGTGCTCTGCCATGAACGAGAAGCACCTGGGCAAGGTGTTCGACATCCATGGCGGTGGGTCTGACCTGATGTTCCCTCACCACGAGAATGAGGTGGCTCAGAGCTGCTGTGCCAACGACAACAACTACGTGAACTACTGGATGCACTCCGGCATGGTGCAGGTGAACAAGGAGAAGATGTCCAAGTCTCTGGGTAACTTCTTCACTATCCGTGACGTGCTGAAGGTGTATCAGGGTGAGTCGGTGCGTTACTTCCTGCTCTCCAGCCACTATCGCAGCCAGCTGAACTACTCCGAAGAGAATCTGGATCAGGCTCATGCTGCCATGGAAAGGCTCTATACCGCCCTGCGTGGTGCCCCGGAGGGCGGACAGGTACTGGAGAGTTATCAGGCAAGCTTCCGCGAGGCGATGAACGACGACCTCAACACCCCGGAAGCGGTATCCGTGCTGTTTGATCTGGCGCGGGAGCTGAACATCGCCAAGGAGAACAATCCTGAGCTGGCCGCAGACCTGGCGGCGACCCTGAAGGGGATTGGCGAAGTGCTGGGTATTTTGCAGCAGCAGCCAGAGCAGTTCCTGCAAGGGGGCGGTGATGAGGATGAGGTGGCGACCATCGAAGCCCTGATCAAGCAGCGTAACGATGCTCGTGCCGCCAAGGACTGGGGCAAGGCCGACGAGGCCCGGGATGCCCTGACCGCCATGGGCATTGTGCTGGAAGATGGTGCCGGCGGTACCACCTGGCGACGTAAGTAATCGTTAGGGCCTGTTCCGGCCAGATAAAAAAGCCCGCAATTGCGGGCTTTTTTGTTGGGGGCCTTATCTCAAGGCTGCCTAGCTGTGGTACTGCTCGCAGGCAAACAGGGTGTTCTGCAGCAGGCAGGCGATGGTCATGGGACCCACGCCACCGGGAACCGG
Source organism: Ferrimonas futtsuensis DSM 18154 (assembly GCF_000422645.1). GTDB lineage: Bacteria > Pseudomonadota > Gammaproteobacteria > Enterobacterales > Shewanellaceae > Ferrimonas > Ferrimonas futtsuensis. The sequence continues at coordinate 123,043 of NZ_AUGL01000014.1, read as the reverse complement.
CGTGATGTGTCCAGCGCGCTCTTTGGCCGCATCGAACTCCACGTCTCCGACCAGGCGGCCATCCTCCAGGCGGTTGATGCCGACATCGATGACGATGGCGCCAGGCTTGATCCATTCGCCAGGAATGAAGTCGGGCTTGCCTACGGCCACCACCAGCAGGTCAGCTTGCTCCACATGGTGGCGCAGGTCCTTGGTGAATCTATGGCAGGTGGTGGTGGTGCAACCGCCGAGCAGCAGCTCCAGGGTCATGGGGCGACCGACGATGTTGGAGGCGCCAACCACCACGGCGTGCAGCCCCTGAGTGCGGATACCGGTGGATTCGATCAGGTGGGTGATCCCCAGAGGCGTGCAGGGGCGCAGCACCGGGATGCGCTGAGCCAGGCGGCCGACGTTGTAGGGGTGAAACCCATCCACATCTTTATCGGGGCGAATGCGCTCGATGACGGTGGCACTGTCGATGTGCTCAGGCAGGGGCAGTTGCACCAGAATGCCGTCGATACTGGGGTCCTCATTGAGGAGGTCGATCTGAGCCAGCAGATCAGACTGAGCGGTATCGGCGGGCAGGTCGAAACTTCGGGAGACAAAGCCAACCTGTTCGCAGGCTTTGCGCTTGTTGCCGACATAAACCTGGGAGGCGGGGTCGCTGCCGACCAGGATAACGGCCAGTCCGGGGGCGCGCAGGCCCTGTTGGGTTCGGGATTGAACTTGTGAGGCGATGTTCTGACGAACGGACGCGGCAATGGCTTTGCCGTCTATTAGTGTTGCTGTCATCTCTACAGACTTCCTATGTAGCTGAATAGGTTGACGCCGCAGCGCATTTTGCCAGCTAAAGTGCGCTGTGTCATGAAATTAGTGTGGTTGGAGTACAGGGATTGTCCAATTAGAAATGGATGCATAAAAAAGTGTTTGACCTTGGAAGCCACCACCGCTAATATTCGCCCCCGTTGTCGAGGGGTAACCCGTAACAACAAACAGTCGGTGATTAGCGCAGCCTGCTAGCGCATCCCCGGTTTTGGGTAAGAGAGGGAGCAGCTGGTTCCAAACAACTCGGACTCAAAAGAAGAAACAAATTGTCGGTGATTAGCGCAGCCTGGTAGCGCATCTGGTTTGGGACCAGAGGGTCAGAGGTTCGAATCCTCTATCACCGACCACTTTTAGAGTTGTTGACTAGTTTGCCGATAACTCGAAAAATGCACCGGATTGGTCATTTTCTTGCGCCCGTAGCTCAGTTGGATAGAGCAGCTGCCTTCTAAGCAGCTGGTCGCAGGTTCGAATCCTGCCGGGTGCGCCATAACAGTGGTGGCTGTAGCTCAGTTGGTAGAGTCCCGGATTGTGATTCCGGTTGTCGTCGGTTCAAGCCCGATCAGCCACCCCATCATTTAGATTAAGCCCCTGATTTTCAGGGGCTTTTTCGTATCTGCAATCTGGTCAAACTCTGCCTGGCCCCGCAATCGGATTCATTTCGGGGGGAGCCAGGGTGAAGACTGAGTCCCTGATATGTATAGATTGAATTTAGGTTTCGGTTGCTGAGGATTCAATCTCCATCGGCCACTCCACCGTGTATTCAGAAAAAAGCCCTGTGATAACAGAGCGTTTTTCGTTCTTTGACAGTGCCTGCCCTACGGGCTATTTCGTTTGCTCTGTGGCTTTACGGTCCTGCCAGACCTGAAGGTCGGGGTTGCTGGAGTAGATCCCTTTCTCTTCGTAGCGGTTTTCCTCCGCCATCCAGCCGGCCCGATACAGTTGGGGCAGGTCACCGCCGTGCTGTTCCACATAGGCCTTGGCTGCCTCCAGTGCCTCTGCGTAGGGAATGTCCACGGTGACGTCGGACAGGCTGCCGTGTCCTTTGATGGTCATTACCTCGTCGATGACCGCGACTTCGATCATCTGATTGCCGATGTGACAGTATTGGGCTCGCATGGGCGTCCTCCAGTACACTGGACAGTTCTTATACTAAGTGTGGTTGCTGGTGCCAGGGAGTGCCACAGCGCCTGGCCCTGCTATTGATCTGCCTCAGAAATTGCCGGGAAAAGTGCGTTAAACAGTGCGCTGGCGAAAATCTTCCCCAGCCATTGACAATGCCGTCTCGACTCCGCATAGACCTATGGCTATAATGGCGCGTCCTACTATTGGCTTAGGCAGGATGTGACAGGCGCCGACGGGCAACCTCGGCCGATTTTGGAGCCATGACACGCATCGGGCTTCGAGGTCTAAAGTCGTTGATTCACACCTGAATTGCGCGGTTTGGAAACAGGGCCGCGCCACGATTTTTCGCCGGTCGGGATAAACGACCGGCCACAAAGAACACGAGTACTTGAGGTAACCTAATGCAAGTTTCTTTTGAAACCCTGGAAGGCCTGGAGCGCCGCCTGACCATTACCGTTGAGAGCGCCGAATTCGAGCCTAAAGTAACTGAGAAGATGAAGGCCGAAGCCAAGCGCGTACGTCTGGACGGTTTCCGTCCCGGTAAAGTGCCTGTGTCTGTATTCAAGAAGCGCTACGGCGCTGCCATCCGTCAGGAGACCCTGGGTGAGCTGATGCAGCAGAAGTTCTTCGAAGCCATCGTTGAGCAGAAGCTGAACCCTGCCGGCGCCCCTCGCTTCGAGGTTGTTGCTGACAACGAGGGTGAAGATCTGCAGTTCAACGCCCTGTTCGAAGTCTACCCTGAGGTAGAGCTGGCTGGCCTGACCGACATCGAAATCGAGAAGCCTGTTTGCGACGTGACTGATGCCGACGTAGACAACATGATCGAGACTCTGCGCAAGCAGCATGCTACTTTCGATGCCGTTGAGCGCGAAGCGGCCAACGACGACAAGGTTAAGCTGGACTTTGAAGGTTCCATCGACGGCGAAGCCTTCGACGGCGGCAAGTCTGAAGGTTTCGAGCTGGTTCTGGGCTCCGGCCGCATGATCCCCGGCTTCGAAGATGGCCTGATGGGCAAGAAAGCGGGTGACGAGTTCACCATCGACGTGACCTTCCCTGAGGAGTACCACGCCGAGAACCTGAAAGGCAAAGCCGCTCAGTTCGCCATCAAGCTGCACTCCGTTGAAGCCCAGGTTCTGCCTGAGCTGAACGACGAGTTCGTGACCAAGTTCGGCATCACCGAAGGTGGTATGGATGCTCTGAAAGCCGAGATCCGCAAGAACATGGAGCGCGAGCTGAGCCAGGCCCTGAAAGCCAAGGTGAAAGAGCAAGCTCTGGACGGTCTGCTGAAGGCCAACGAGATTGACGTGCCTAAGCCTCTGGTTGAGGGCGAGATCAATGTTCTGCGTCAGCAGGCGATGCAGCGCTTCGGCGGCATGCAGGGCAACAACATGCCTGAGCTGCCTGCTGAGCTGTTCACCGAGCAAGCCGAGCGCCGCGTTCGCATCGGTCTGCTGCTGGGTGAAGTGATCAAGCAGAAAGAGCTGAAAGTGGAAGAGGAGCGTGTTTCCGCTCTGATCGAATCCATGGCTTCCGCTTACGAAGATCCCAAGGAAGTTGTTGAGTACTACAACAACAACCAGGAAATGATGCAGAACATGCGCAATGTCGCCCTGGAAGAGCAAGCTGTAGAAGCTCTGATGGCCGATGCTAAAGTTTCTGAGAAGGAAGTGGACTTCCAAGAGTTCATGAATCAACAGCAGCCTGCTGCCTAAGTTGATTTGACTTGGCCCCTGTGGCCGATCATATTATGGCTCGTATGGGGTTGTTCTCATGCGAGCCATTTTGTTAGGAAACGGATTGAATATGCAGCATTTGCTCGAATCTCCTCTCAACGCTTTGGTCCCTATGGTGGTTGAGCAGACCGCCAAGGGTGAACGTTCATACGACATCTATTCGCGCCTGCTGAAGGAGCGGGTGATCTTCCTTACCGGTCCGGTAGAAGATCACATGGCCAACCTGGTGGTGGCGCAACTGCTGTTCCTGGAGTCCGAAAACCCGGACAAGGACATCTATCTGTACATCAACTCCCCCGGTGGGTCAGTGACTGCAGGCATGTCCATCTATGACACCATGCAGTTCATCAAGCCCGACGTCAGCACAGTGTGCATGGGTCAGGCCGCGTCCATGGGCGCCTTCCTGCTGGCCGGTGGGGCCAAGGGTAAGCGCCATGTGCTGCCCAACTCCCGGGTGATGATCCACCAGCCTCTGGGCGGCTTCCAGGGCCAAGCGTCCGATATCGCCATCCATGCCCAGGAGATCATCGGCATCAAACAAAAACTGAACAGCCTGTTGGCTGAGCACACCGGTCAGCCTCTCGAGATCATCGAGCGGGATACCGACCGGGATAACTTCATGAGTGCCAAGGAAGCCGTCGAGTACGGACTGGTCGATTCCGTACTGACCAAGCGCGGCGCAGAGTAAAGCAAAGCAGCCGGAGGTGACGTACACTAAGGTGGACTTTCCCTTCGGCGGGCACAGCGATGAGGTAGCTGAATGAGTGATATCTCCAAGGGCGATGGCGAAAACAGCAAGCTGCTGTACTGCTCCTTCTGCGGAAAGAGCCAGCACGAAGTACGCAAGCTGATTGCCGGCCCTTCCGTTTATATCTGTGATGAGTGTGTGGATCTCTGTAACGACATCATTCGTGAAGAGGTCAAGGAGCTGGTGCCCAAGCGGGACAGCGATCGCCTGCCCACGCCTCACGAGATCCGCTCTCACCTGGATGACTATGTAATTGGTCAGGGCCAGGCGAAGAAGGTGCTGGCGGTGGCGGTGTACAACCACTACAAGCGCCTGCGCCACGGCGGCGACAACGCCGAAGTGGAACTGGGCAAGAGCAACATTCTGCTGATCGGTCCCACCGGTTCGGGTAAGACCCTGCTGGCCGAGACCCTGGCCCGTTTCCTGGATGTGCCCTTCACCATGGCCGATGCCACCACCCTGACCGAAGCGGGTTACGTGGGTGAGGATGTGGAGAACATCATCCAGAAGCTGCTGCAGAAGTGCGATTATGATGTAGAGAAGGCGCAGCGCGGCATTGTCTACATCGATGAGATCGACAAGATCTCCCGTAAGTCTGACAACCCCTCCATTACCCGGGATGTGTCCGGTGAGGGTGTGCAGCAGGCGCTGCTGAAGCTGATCGAAGGCACTGTTGCTGCGGTTCCGCCACAGGGTGGCCGTAAGCATCCCCAGCAGGAGTTCCTGCAGGTGGACACCTCCAAGATCCTGTTTATCTGTGGCGGAGCATTCGCCGGCCTGGACAAGGTGATTGAGCAGCGTGCCCTGACCGGCACCGGCATCGGCTTTGGTGCCGAGGTCCGTGGAAAGAATGACAATCAGTCACTGACCGAAACCTTTCAACAGGTGGAGCCTGAGGATCTGGTGAAGTATGGTCTGATCCCCGAGTTCATTGGCCGACTGCCGGTGGTGGCGACTCTGGGTGAGCTGGATGAGTCTGCACTGATTGAGATTCTGCAGGAGCCAAAGAACTCGCTGACCAAGCAGTATGGTGCCCTGTTCGCTTTGGAAGATGTGGATCTGGAGTTCCGTGACGACGCTTTGCGTGCCATTGCCAAGAAAGCGATGGCGCGGAAGACCGGTGCCCGTGGCCTGCGCTCTATTGTTGAAGGCGTGCTGCTGGATACCATGTACGATCTGCCCTCTGCGGACAACGTCAGCAAGGTGGTGATCGACGAGTCTGTGATCAAGGGGGAGTCCGATCCCATCCTGATCTACGATGGCTCAGATGCCCAGGCGGCTTCATCAGAGTGATTTCGCTAGTGTGTTGAAAAAAGGAGCCTATTTGGGCTCCTTTTTTATTGGTTCGAATTCAAATAAACAATTGAAACTGTCAGAAATGCCCCCATATACTGAATTACGGATGGCCTGCGTTTGGAGCAGGCCGGTAGCTGAAATGGAATAGAGCCATGACAATAGAGCGCTCCGACCTCGTCCAGATCCCGGTTTTGCCATTACGGGATGTGGTGGTCTACCCCCATATGGTGATCCCCCTGTTTGTTGGCCGGCAGAAGTCGATCAATTGCCTCGAAGCGGCCATGGAGCAGGACAAGCAGGTTCTGCTGGTGGCCCAGAAAGAGGCTGAGCAGGACGACCCCTCGGTCGATGATGTTTACCAGCTGGGTACTGTGGCGTCGATTCTGCAGCTGCTGAAGCTGCCTGACGGTACCGTCAAGGTGCTGGTCGAGGGCAGTCAGCGTGCTCGAATTGAACAGTTTACCGATGAGGAGCCCTTTCTGGTGGCCGACGCTCGCTTTGTGGAAACAGAGCGGATGGAGGAGCGCGAGGAGGAGGTGCTGGTGCGCACCGCCATCGGCCAGTTTGAAGGCTACATTAAGCTCAACAAGAAGATTCCTCCTGAGGTGCTTACCTCCCTCAATGGCATCGATGAGGCGGCGCGCCTGGCAGACACCATGGCTGCGCACATGCCGCTGAAACTGGAGGAGAAGCAGGCGGTCCTGGAGATGGACAACGTCGCCGAGCGCCTGGAGTACCTGATGGCGATGATGGAGTCGGAGATCGACATTCTCCAGGTGGAGAAAAAGATCCGCTCCCGCGTCAAGAAACAGATGGAGAAGAGCCAGCGCGAGTACTATCTGAATGAGCAGATGAAAGCGATTCAGAAGGAGCTGGGCGAGCTGGATGATGTGCCCGACGAGTTTGAGGCACTCTCCAAGAAGATTGCCGATGCGGGCATGCCTAAAGAAGCTCAGGAGAAGGCGGAAGCCGAACTGAACAAGCTGAAGATGATGTCCCCCATGTCTGCCGAGGCCACCGTGGTGCGCAGCTACATCGACTGGATGGTGAGCGTGCCCTGGACCAAGCGCAGCAAGGTGAAGAAGGACATTGCCCGGGCTCAGGAGGTACTGGATGCCGACCACTATGGTCTGGAGAAGGTGAAGGAGCGGATCCTGGAGTACCTGGCGGTGCAATCCAGAGTCAGGCAGCTGAAAGGACCTATTCTGTGCCTGGTGGGGCCTCCAGGGGTGGGTAAGACCTCTCTGGGACAGTCCATCGCCCGTGCCACCGGCCGTAAATACGTACGTATGGCCCTGGGTGGGGTGCGTGATGAAGCGGAGATCCGCGGTCACCGTCGTACTTACATCGGTTCACTGCCTGGCAAGCTGATTCAAAAGATGGCCAAGGTAGAAGTGCGCAACCCGCTGTTCCTGCTTGATGAGATCGATAAGATGAGCTCCGACATGCGTGGAGACCCGGCGTCGGCGCTGCTGGAGGTGCTGGATCCGGAGCAGAACAACGCCTTTAACGATCACTATCTGGAAGTAGACTACGACCTGTCTGACGTGATGTTTGTGGCCACCTCCAACTCCATGAATATCCCTGGCCCTCTGCTGGACCGGATGGAGGTGATTCGCCTCTCCGGTTACACCGAAGACGAGAAGCTCAACATTGCCAAGCAGCATCTGCTCTCCAAGCAGATCAAGCGTAATGGCCTCAAGCCCGGTGAGGTGACCGTAGAAGATGACGCCATCATCGGCATCATCCGTTATTACACCCGTGAAGCGGGCGTGCGCAGCCTGGAGCGTGAAATCTCCAAGATCTGCCGTAAGGCGGTGAAGCAACTGCTGTTGGACAAGTCGCAGAAGTCGGTGACCGTCAACGGTGACAACCTCAAGGACTTCCTGGGTGTTCAGCGCTTTGATTATGGCAAGGCGGAAGAGAACAATCAGGTGGGGCAGGTGGTAGGCCTGGCCTGGACCGAGGTGGGCGGCGATCTGCTGACCATCGAAGCCACCTCCGTGGCCGGTAAAGGCAAGCTCACCTACACCGGTTCCCTGGGTGATGTGATGCAGGAGTCTATCCAGGCGGCGATGACCGTGGTGCGCTCCCGGGCAGAGAAGCTGCGCATCAATCCGGACTTCTACGAGAAGCGGGATATCCATGTGCACGTGCCCGAGGGGGCAACCCCGAAAGATGGCCCCTCTGCGGGCATCGCCATGTGCACCTCCCTGGTCTCCAGTCTCACCGGTAACCCGGTTCGCGCCGATGTGGCCATGACCGGGGAGATCACCCTGCGGGGTGAGGTGCTGCCCATCGGTGGTCTGAAGGAAAAATTGCTGGCCGCTCATCGCGGTGGCATCAAAACTGTGCTTATTCCTAAAGAGAATGCGCGGGACCTGGAGGAGATTCCGGAAAACGTGAAGAAGGATTTGGCCATCCATCCGGTCCAATGGATTGATGAAGTTTTGACCTTGGCTCTGGAAAATCCTCCGGAAGGGTTTGAATCTGTGGCCTAAAAGTGGCTAAACACCCCCCAAAATGCGCCTTTTTTAAGGCGCATTTTTGATTTTGGGGCAAAAACCGCAAAAAGGGCTTTGCAATCTCGTTTTCGCTGTGTAGTGTATGGTTTGAACCAAGGCTCAGTGCGCTATAGGGCGCGGCATGACTGGCTTTGAGCGGTATCCTGGTTTCCATGTCATGCGGCACTTTGAACGCTTGAACTTTGAAATTAGGCTTGATATAAAACTCTCCGCAGACCGCGCTAGCGTATGGAATGGCAGCGGCGCAAAATTAGAATTGAAGGGGATGAAATGAACAAATCTCAACTGATCGATCAAATCGCTTCTGGTGCTGATATTTCCAAAGCAGCGGCCAGCCGCGCTCTGGATTCCTTCATTGAAGCAATCACCGACACTCTGAAAGAGGGCGACAAGATCTCCCTGGTTGGTTTCGGTACTTTCGAAGTTCGCGAGCGTGCTGAGCGCACTGGTCGCAACCCTCAAACTGGCCAAGAGATCAAGATCGCTGCGGCGAAGATCCCTGCATTCAAGGCCGGTAAAGCGCTGAAAGACGCGGTAAACTAAGATATCTGAAGACGCTCCGACTTTTCTGAGCGTTTTTTAGTTTCGGAGTGGTAGTTCAGTTGGTTAGAATACCGGCCTGTCACGCCGGGGGTCGCGGGTTCGAGTCCCGTCCACTCCGCCAGCTATACAAAGGCGCATCCCCGATGCGCTTTTTTTTATTTTGTACCCGTATACTGGGATACAACCCCTTCCAGCTCGTTCGAAAAGAGACGTCTGATGTTAGAAAAAATTCGTGAAGGATCGCAGGGAGGCGCCGCCAAGATCATCCTGGGTGCCGTGATTCTTTCATTTGCACTGTCCGGAATCTACAGCTACCTGGGCTCCAACGGCCAGGCCAATGCCGCCACCGTCAACGGTGAAGACATCACCCGCTACGACCTGAGCGTTGCGCTGCAGAATGAGCAGAACCGCCTTCGCAACCAGATGGGCGAGATGTTTGACACCCTGGCTGCCGACCCTGCCTGGATGGCCAATGTAGAGCGTTCCGTCCTGGAGCGTATGGTCTCCGAACGCCTGATTGACCAGAAGGCCCGTGCCCTGGGTCTGCGCGTATCCGATGAGCAGATCAAGCAAGCCATCGTAGAGACCCCTGAGTTTCAGGTAGATGGCGCATTCGATAACGACCGTTACCAGGCGGTTCTGCGGCAGATCAACATGACCCCGGATCGTCTGGCGGCCACCATCGGCCAGGATCTGGTGCGTCAACAGTTGCTGAGTACCCTGTTTGGCAGTGAAATTGTGACCTCCGAGCAGGCTCAGGACCTGCTGGCCCTGCAGCAACAGCTGAGGGATGTCCGTTATCTGACCATCGCCAAGTCCGGTTACCTGGATCAGGTCAGTGTGAGCGATGAGCAGGTGCAGGCGTTCTACGACACCAATCTGGATCGTTTCGCCACTCCCGAGCAGGTGAGCCTGGAGTACATCGAGCTGAGTGCGGCTGACCTGGCCAAGGATATGGAGGTCAGCGACGACGAACTGCTGGCCTACTACGACGGCCATCAGAATCTGTATCAGAAGCCTGAGCGCCGTCTGGCGGCGATGATTCTGGTTGAAGATCGCGCCAAGGCGGAAGAGGCGCTGGCTCGCATCCAGGCCGGTGAAGCGTTTGCCGATGTGGCCAAAGCGGTCTCCGAAGATTTCTCCGCCGAGAATGGCGGTGAGCTGGACTGGTTCCAGCGCGGCATGATGGATCAGGCGTTCGATGATGCCCTGTTTGCCCTGGAGAAGGGGGCGGTGTCTGAGATTGTGGAGTCTGACTTCGGTTTCCAGATCATCCAGGCCAAGGACATTGAAACCAATGTGGCGGCGCCGTTTGACGATGTTAAGGCTGAGATTGCCGACACCGTGAAGCTTGAGAAAGCCCAGGAAGCCTTCTATGACATGCAGCAGCGTCTGGTGGATGCGGCCTTCCAGTTCCCTGAGAGCCTGAGTGACGCCTCTGCCGAAGTGGGCAAGGCGGTTCAGAGCACCGAGCTGTTTAACCGCTTCAATGCTCAAGAGCCCTTCAGCAATCCTAAGGTACTGAATGCCGCCTTCTCTGATGCCGTGGTTCTGGATCAGATGAACAGCGATGTGATCGAGCTGGGCAGTGGTCATGTGCTCGTGGTACGTGCTAAGGAATACCACGCCGCAGGCACTCAGCCTCTGGATGAGGTGCGTGAACAGATCCTGGCTCAGTTGAAGGCGGAAGAGGCCTCCAAACTGGCCGAGGCTGCCGCCAAGACCAAACTGGCTGAGCTGGAGTCCGGTGCGACCCTGGAAGGTATGGTGACGGAAACCGGCCTGGGCCGTATGGGCAAGCCTGGTGTAGATCCTCAGCTGGTGTCTCAGGTGTTTACCCTGGCTCGTCCTGCCGGTAAGCCGACCCTGGGCAGCATCAAGCTGAGCAGTGGCGACTACGCCATTGTGGCCCTGGACAAGGTGACCGACGGCGATGCTGAGCGCGCCGCTGCCGAGGCCCTGAAGTTGCGTCTGGCTGGAATGATGGGACAGGAAAACTACCAGTCGCTGATTGCCGCCCTGCGCACCAGTGCCGAGGTCAGCTACTACGCCGCCCAATAAGGGGGGGCGTCAGTCGATAAAGGCGTGGCTCCGGCCACGCCTTTTTTATTTTGGCCGGTGCACTGAATGTCGGGTCTTTCAGCTGAAATTTAGTGTCATGGGTATTTGGGGTGATGGTCGGATCTGCGGGTTTTTCCTTTCCGTAGTCGGCGCTTTTGGATAAGCTTTCCGGAAAATTTTTAGAACGGGCCTAAACTTGGGGCCGAACTCCTGCCAAAATGCAGGCACCAGACAAGGGAATTATTGATGATCATCAAGCCAAAGATTCGCGGTTTCATCTGTACCACCACTCACCCAGTTGGTTGTGAGCAGAATGTACGTGAGCAGATCGCCTACACCCAGGCCAAGGGTGCCATCGCCGAAGGCCCTAAGCGGGTACTGGTGATCGGCTCCTCCAGTGGCTATGGCCTCTCCTCCCGCATCGCGTCCGCTTTTGGCTGTGGCGCTGCCACCATCGGCGTGTTCTTTGAGAAGCCCGCCACCGAGAAGAAGCCTGGCACCGCTGGCTGGCACAACGCCGCGGCTTTCGACAAGCTGGCCCACGAGGCCGGCCTGTACGCCAAGAGCCTCAACGGTGACGCCTTCAGCCACGAGGCCAAGCAGAAAACCATCGACCTGATCAAAGCCGACCTGGGTCAGGTGGATATGGTGGTCTACTCCCTGGCCTCCCCGGTTCGTAAGATGCCAGACAGCGGAGAAGTGGTTCGCTCCGTGCTTAAGCCCAAGGGTGAAACCTACACCGCCACCGCCGTGGACACCAACAAGGATGCCCTGTTCGAAGCCTCCATCGAGCCTGCCACCGAGGAAGAGATCGCCGCCACCAAGACCGTGATGGGTGGTGAGGACTGGGAGCTGTGGATCAACGCCCTGAACGATGCGGGTGTGCTGGCCGACGGCTGCAAGACCGTGGCTTACAGCTACATCGGCACTGAGATCACCTGGCCCATCTACTGGCACGGTGCCCTGGGGGATGCCAAGAAGGATCTGGACCGTGCGGCTCATGCCCTGGATGCCAAGCTCAAGGCCAATGGCGGCAGCGCCAATGTGGCGGTACTCAAGTCCGTGGTGACCCAGGCCTCCTCCGCCATTCCGGTTATGCCTCTGTACATCGCCATGGTGTTCAAGAAGATGCGCGAAGAGGGCGTGCATGAGGGCTGCATGGAGCAGATCTACCGCATGTTCAGTGAGCGCCTCTACAAGGCGGACGGCTCTGCTGCCGAGGTGGATGAAGAGAACCGCCTGCGCCTGGACGACTGGGAGCTGCGTGAGGACATCCAGAAGCACTGCCGCGATCTGTGGGCTCAGCTGACCGACGACAACCTCAAGGAGCTGACCGACTACGTCGAGTACAAGGAGGAGTTCCTCAAGCTGTTTGGCTTTGGTGTTGAAGGCATTGACTACGAGGCCGACGTCAACCCTCAGGTTGAGTTCGACGTTATTGACATCTGAGTCGAGTGACTCTGATAGAAAAAAACCGCCCCAGGGGCGGTTTTTTTTATGCCTCGCCCTTACCGGCCAGATGATCGAAGTGGGCGTGGTCACCGCCACAGAAGGCGGGCAGCATCACTTTGGGAACGGGGGCTACTTTTGCTGGCGCTCCCCTGTAGTGTGAGCACTCATCGACGGGGCGGATGCCGGCTTCCGGGGTTTGGATGCCGGGGTAACGAAAGTCCACCAGGCGGTCCTGCCAGATCACCCAGTGATGGGGACTGCCATCCAGGGTTCCCTCCATCAGCCGGACCGCCTCCCCTTCGTGATGCAGCAGGCTGAGCACCACGGTAGAGAGTGCCAGACTGTCGAGCTTCTGAGTGGGCAGGGCGAAGAGCTGCGCGAGCAGTTGTTCTGGAGTCATGGTGATGTTCTGCTGGCCATTTCGAGGCCCCCACCATACCTAAGTGGGGGCCAGGTGACTAGAGCTGGTAGTAGAGGCTCAGCCAGGCGCTCCAGCCTATGGGGTCCTCTACACCATTATCGCCGGCCCAACCGGCCCCCATCTGCATCTTCAGGCCGTCAAACTCAGGCAGGGCATCGAAGATATAGGGAGAGAGTCCCTCCAGCCCCAGGTTGACTCCGGCCACCGGCAGGCGGTCTCCCCGGTCCATCTGATAGCTGTGATAGAAGAGTTGCACAGGCGCATTGCCGAGGCTGATGCCCAGTCGCTCCAACCGCTCTCCGGTGAGGGCTGAATGGGGCAGGGCCGGTTCCATTACCTGCCCCCAGGGGAGCCAATGGGGCGTAAGGCTGCTGGGCACGCCACCCAGCCTCAGTTGGTCTACGGGAGCGGGGCGGCCCCCAAGATCCCACAGGGCACCGTGGCCGATCAGGCGCCAATCCTGCCACCCCAGGGACAGACTGAGCTGGCTGTCGCTGCGCTGCCATTGGTCCTGGCTCTCTCCCCAGGTATGTCTGCCCTGCAACTGACTGCCCAGGGACAGGGGCCCCCGGCGCCAGCTGCCCCTCAGGCTGGCATCCAGATAGGCGGAGCTGAGGTCGGTGTCCACATCGCTGCCTCGAGCCTCCACCTTACCCAGGGTGGCGCCACCGCCCAGATGCAGCGTCATCGCCGAGCCAAAGCGTCGGTGCCACTGGCCGCCCAGGTGGGCCACCAGTCGCCGCTCATCCTGCTGTGGGGCCTGGCTCTGCGACAACTCCCCAAAGTCCTGCTTCAGGGCCAGCAGGTCCGCATTGAGGTCGACAGGCCAGCCTTGCCATCTCAGTGAGCCCTGGATGCCCTGCTGGATGCCGGAGATGTCTCCCTGGGCCAGCAATTGCCAACGCAGCCGGTTGACGGGGTCGCCGCCCTTGATGCCAACCTCCAGTGCCTGTTGCCAGGGGCTCAGCTGAGTGCCGAAGGCCATTGAGCCATACTGGGGGCCGACGCCGTAGCTTGTGGCTGGTCGCTCATCCTGGGCTGGGAGCGGCGGCTGCGGCTGAGTCTTGATGGGCGCCAGGGTGGTCCGAGCCAGCAGGCTCACGTTCATGGGCTGACGATAGAGGTTCTGTCCCTGGCTGGTGGTAGCAACGAAGTAGAGCGTCTTACCGTCGCTGCGGGGGGCAGTGGCCACCTGACGGTAACTGGTAAGCCGGGTCAGTGAGCGGTCGCTGACGTTGAAGCGGTAGCTGGCCACGCCGTTGTTATTCCCCAGGCTCAGCAGCAGGGAGTCCCGGCTCTGCCAGTTCGGATAGCTGAGGAAATTCCCCCCATTGGTCTGTGCCAGTCCCACAGCGGTTTCCTGTTGCCCGTCGGAGAGGTACAGGTCCCAGTGACCCTGGCTGTGCTTCAGATAACTCAGCTGGTTATCGCCGGGACGGTAGCCGGGAAAGTCGAGGATCTCGTTACCTGCCGCCATCACCCGGGTGGTGAGTGTGCCACTGTCCAGTTTCAGTTCCACCACACTGCTTCGCCCCCCTTGAAGTTGCAGGGCCAGCAGCTTTCCTCCCTCGGGGTGGGGGAAGGGGCGCACAAGATTCTGCCTGTGAGTCAGCCGGGTCACCTCCTGGGTGTCTAAGTGCCACAGATAGAGGTCAAAATGCCAGCGGCCCTGATCTCCCTGACTCAGTTGACTGAATACCAGCTGTGTCTCATTCAGCCAGACAGGATCGGTCATCATGCCGCTGCGACGTGGCAGGGAGTGAAGCACTTCCGGGTTAAACTGCTCGGGCTCCTTGTCCGGGATATCCTGGGGATCGGCGTCGAGCCGCTCGCGTCGTCGCTCCAGCCAGTTGTTGCGAGCGGTGTCATTGGGACTGTTGCTGTAGATCACCAGTTTCTGATTGTAGCCCTTGCGGTCCCCTTCAATCAGGGCCAGTTTTGCTCCGGAGGGGGACAGGCTGGGTGCCGACAACTGCCAGTGGTGTTTCAGCCAGAGTTCAGCGGTCTCCGCCTCGGCCGCGTATTCCTGCGTCATCGCCAGATAGGTGGTTTCTGCCACGAAGCGGCGATACAGCCGTTCGGGCTCCTGACCGAACACCCCTTCGAACGCCTGATCGAAGCTGCGCGGTTCCTTGGCCACCATCCGGGTCCATACCTGCTTGAGGCTCTCCTCTCCGTGCTGTTGTTGTAACCACAGCAGGTAGCTGGACCCCATTAGGTAGGCCATGCTCATGCCAAGGTAGCTCTCCTCATCGCCGGACAACTGTCGATAGCTGGGGAGATACCCTTCGCGGGCCCACTGCATCAAGATCCCCTGCACCAGGGCATTGGCGGGTCGGCCCTTGCCATCGTGCTGATGTTCGATCACCGTGGCATAGCCTTCAGACACCCAGCGGGGGACCTCAAGAAAGTCCACATACAGTGATTGCCAGAGCTGGGTCATGGGGGAGCGAGACTCCCTGGCCAGATGATTCAGGTGAGCCTGCTCGTGCACCAGCAGCAGGGTCGACCATTGCGGCATATGGGAGATCACAGAGTCAGAGAGTGGGGGGGTGGTGTAGAACACGGTGCGACTCCGGCCTATCACCGGCAGGGCAAATCCATTGGCCAGGTTGAGGGGGTCGCGAATGACCAGGTCGACCTTGCCGGGCAACTGATGGCCGACTGAGTCTCCGACGGCCCTTTGTAACCGGTCGGCGTCGGTGGCCAACTGCCGGGCCCAATGTTCATGCTCGGGGGTAAAGTGAATGCGGTATAACTCAGTTTCCAGAGTTTGCCATTGATGGTCGGGTGCGGCCACTCCAGGCGGCGTGAGCAACAGCCACAGCAGGGCGGCAAACAGAGCGGATCTCATGGAACACTTCCTGTGAATAACGGTGTGCAGGGGCACGAGCAGCCCGCTCGCTGCGGATCAACTCTGCCCAATCTATCCTGCCAGGCTTCCGGTTTGCAAAGCCAGCTTATTGAAGTTGCCTATTTTTTTCCCTGTTTGCCAGTTCCAGAGTCACGTTAAGCAGGTCCAGCTCCAGCGCCGTCAGGGCCTTACTGATATAGGGGATCAACTTGTCCGCATCCGCCAGGGCAGTGTGACAGGCGGCAACGCCGATGTTGAGCTGGCCGTCATAGCTGAACATGGTGATGTTCAGGCTCTGTCCCGGCAGCAACAGTGAGAAGGGCGTAATGGATCGGATGGAGGCGCCATAAAGGTAGCGTTGCTCCTTGGGGCCGGGCACATTGGAGATGATCAGATTGCTGATGGCAGGCAGCTTGGTGTCCAGACCCAGGCGACCGATCAACAGCATCAGGGCATTGGTGACCACCGACAGGTTCATGAAGGCGGTGGGCGAGAAACTCTTGGCTTCGTGTTTGATCTGCCGGCTGGAGATCATGATCTCCTTGAGGCGTTCTGTGGGCAGGTTCTGTCTCCTGCCCAGCTCAATCAGGGCCGGGGAGAAGTGGTTGTCCCGGGTGTCTCCCTCTCCCTTCATGTTCACCGGCATGATGGCCACCAGAGGTTTGTCACTGGGGTGTTGGTGTTCAATCAGGTATTGATGCAGGGCAGCGTCACAGACTGCCAACACCACTTCGTTGATGGACGCCCCGGTAAATTGACTGATGCGTCGGATGGAGCTCAGGGGCAGCCCGCCCCAGGCGATGACCCGCTCGCTGTCGGGTCCCTGATTAAACAGGGTGCGCTCAGCGGTGAAGGGGATAGGCAGGCGGCTGATACTGGGATAAAAGGCTCTGGAGAACAGTTTGCCGGTGAGCTTGGCCAGGTTGGGTAACTCCTGAACCTGATGGTAGAGGGTATGAGCGAAGTCATAAGCCAGTTTCAGTGTGGGATTGGGACTGCGGTGGCGTTGCTTGGAGAACTGCCAGAATGCCGGGCTGGCGATCGTGTCAGGGTCGGCACTGAGCATCTGTTGCATCAGGGCGCTGAGTTTCATGCCGTCGGCGCAGGCGTGATGAATTTTCACATAGATGGCGACCATTCCGCCGGTCAGCCCTTCAATCAGGTGACATTCCCACAGCGGCTTTCGCCTGTCCATCTGAGTGCTGTGAATGGATCCGAGCACGCGCTGCAGTTGATGCTCTCCCCCATGGTCATCCAGGTGATGGCGGAACAGATGCTGGTTTAGGTTCAGTCTGGCTTTTCGCTTCCAGCTTGGCCATAGCCCGGGTCCGAAGTGGAGCACTCTATTGAAAGGGGCGTGGACCTGTTCACAGCTCATCAGGTGTTCAAACAGTCTGTCCGCATAGTCTGGGCTGTCCGGCTCGACCTCGATCAGACCACCCACATGCATGGGAGTGGCGGCTGTTTCAAACAGAACAAAGGATGCATCAATCAGGGACAAGCGGGCCATGCGGACGTACTCCATGTGATCTTCGGTTGCTACCGGCCAACACCTCTCCATCGGTGCTGGTCTGTCCTCCTAAGGTATGAAGGGGACAGGCTCTGGTCAATGAGCTGGATCTAAACAAAGGAGGTTTTTTTGCCATTAACCTTAATTAATTTGAGATCTTTAGCTGCAACTGAGTGTTGCGGGATGTGATCTGGTTCAGGTTTAGCCAGGCGCTCGGTTTCGTAAGAATTTGGCCAATTAAATCAGATGGGTATAAGGAGTTAAAAATTAGTGTATTTACTCTGTTTTTACAGCGTCTTAACCGGGTGTTGGCAGATGTGTGAGGCTGTGAATAGGTGGCCCGAAAATACCATTACAGCTTGATGTTACCCTGCCGTTAACCCCAGTAAAGCGGGTTTTCCGCGTACGGATTACAAGAGTCTCAGCAACATTTAAGGGCCGATATATGAAGCTTCTCCGTCATCTCAGCATTAGCAAGAAACTGATGTTCGCCAACTTGGTGGGCATGCTGCTTTTGCTCCTTGGGGCAGGCTTTGCCCTCTACAGCCAGGTCACTGTGGTCGGCTATTACCAGCAGGTACTGCATCAAGATGTGGTGGCCAGGGAGCAGGTGCTCACCCTGGAAGTGGATTTCAAAGCGCAGGTACAGGAGTGGAAAAACGTCCTGGTGCGAACCTACAAGGAGCAGGACCGGGAAAAGTATTGGGGTAAGTACCTGAAGGTCGAGGCCAAGGTACGTGAAGACGCCGAGTCTACGCTGGCTCTGCTCAGAGAACTGGATGCCGGACTGGCCAGTAAGTTGGAGGCGTTTATCGAGGCGCACAAGGTGCTGGGACAGAAGTACCGCGAAGGCAGGGAGTATCAGTTGGCAAACGGCTATGATGCTGCCGGCACAGACACCCTGGTTCGGGGGATCGATCGTGCGCCGGCCAAGAGCCTGGATGCTCTGGTGGACGCCATGGCGGAGTCTCAGGAGAGGGCCGTGAAGGAGCATCAGCAGCATGCAGACCAGCAACTGATGTTGGCCATGGTCACCCTTGCCCTGGCTTTTTCCCTGGCACTGGTGGTGGGGGGCATGGTGAGCAACGGCTTCATCATTCGTCCCATGCGCAGCGTTGGCGAATTTCTGCGTGAGCTGGCGTCTGGGAACTTTACTACCCAGCTTACTCTGGAGCAGAAGGACGAACTGGGCAAACTGGCCGGGGATGCCAGAGAGTTGCAGCAGCAGCAGGTGGCGATCCTCAACCAGTTGCATCAGGTGTCGACTTTGCTGACCAGCCAGTCTCACACCCTGCAGCGGGAGATGGGCGAAACAGCCAGCGATATTCACGATCAAAACTCGCAGACCGACCAGATGGCCAGTGCCATGACCGAGATGGTGGCGTCCATCTCCCAGGTCAGCTCCAGTGCCCAGGTGGCGGCCAACAATGTGGCGGAAACCAACGGCCGTCTTGGAGAGAGCAAGCGCAATCTCAATGAAACCAAGCAGAACATCATCGAACTGCAGGGGGCGGTGAGCCATTCAGGGCAGGTGATGCAGCGCCTTGAGCATGAAAGTCAGGAGATTGGGGCGATTCTGGATGTGATTCGTACCATCGCAGAGCAAACCAACCTGCTGGCGCTGAATGCGGCCATCGAAGCGGCCAGGGCCGGTGAGCAGGGGCGCGGCTTCGCCGTGGTGGCGGATGAGGTGCGTTCTCTGGCGTCGCGAACCCAGGAGTCCACTCAGCAGATTCAGACCATGATTGAGCGTCTGCAGAGTGAGAGCCAGGAGGCGGTGGCGTCCATCCAGCATGGCCAGCAGTTCGCCGACGTGTGCGCCAATCAGGCCACCGAAGTGGACGAGATGCTCAGCCTGGTGACCGAAGAGGTGGGACAGCTGAGCCAGATGAATATGGAGATCGCCGCGGCTGCCGAGGAGCAGAGCCGCGTCAGCGAGGAGATCAGCCAGAATGTGCTGCGGGTTAAAGAGGTGGGAGAATCGGTGGAGCGTAATGCCACCGAGGCCCGACAGGTTGGCGAGGGGATCGCTTCCCAGGCCAATGAATTGCAGCAACTGATTGGCCGTTATCGCTTGAGCTGAATGAAGGGGCCCCGCATACGCGGGGCCTTCTTGTATGCGCAACCGGATAAGGAGGGTGCGAGCCCTATTTCAGGGAGGTTGGTCCCAAAACCGAATTCGGTTCAGGGTGACTGTCCGGGATTGTTGAACGCAGTCACAACAAAGTTTTCTGGAAACCGCTAATTTCGGCCTTTAGGGTTGAGGGAATACAAATACATAATGCATTGTCCTGTCGATCGTCAGGCCCAGGCCAACTGCCAGTCGCTATTGCAAGTGGTTGAACGACTGATTGAGGAGAAGGGCATCGTCTCCTTTAATTTCTCCGATATTGCCAAGGTTGCCGGGGTATCCCCGGACACAGTCGATGCCCTGTTTGAGAGCAAGGAGGACCTGCTGCTGTGTCTGTTTCTGCGCAGTGCCGCAGGCGGTGACATGGAGGGGGTTCTGAGCCGTTATCCTCACCTGAGTGCCCAGGAGCGTTTCCTGATCCCGATGATCTCTGTGCTGGAGATGGCCAGCCGCAATCGCACCTTCATGGCACTCTACTCCATATCCGCCAACTCCAAAGTGTGGCCGCTGGCCAGTTGTGATCGGGTTGATCGGCTCCGTGAGCGGGCCAACCGCTTTATCGAGCTGATACATCGACTGGCGAATCAGGCCAGAGAGGCGGGGGAACTGCAGGAGAGTGATGAGCGGCTGCGGCTCCTGGCCCAGATGGTGTACTTTCAGCTGTACGGTCAGGCCACCGCGTACGAAAGCCGATTGGTGAACAAATTGGATGAACAGCGACGCAGCCGCGTGCAGATGGAGAGCATCCTGACCATAGTCAATGCCTTCCACTGGAATGTGCCTGTGGATGAGCCCCTTTACCTTAAACTGGCCGAGCTGGTCTCCCGCCATATTGATCATCATGGCGATGATATTTGCTCCTGCAGTCGCTGCCTGACAGCCAATCCGCCGAGTGGTCGTCAGGCCTGATCCCCCTTCCCCGGTTCACACCGGGGCCAGCTTTCGCTACACTACTGTCTATCTATACAGTGAGTGAGCGCCATGAGACTCTACATCGCCGAAAAACCCAGCCTGGGACGGGCCATTGCCGCCGTGCTGCCCAAGCCCCACAAGAAGCATGAGGGCTACATTGAGCTGGGCAATGGCGACTGTGTCAGTTGGTGTGTCGGCCATCTGTTGGAGCAGGCGGAGCCGGGCGACTATGACGAGAGTTGGCGCTCCTGGCAGGAACAACACCTGCCCATCCTACCCAATGACTGGCAGCTCAAGACCCGCAAGGGGTGCCACAAGCAGCTGACGGTACTGCGCAAGCTGATGAAGCAGGCAGATGAGCTGGTGCATGCCGGCGATCCGGACAGGGAGGGGCAGTTGCTGGTGGATGAGGTGGTGCACCACTGCAAGGTGACCCAGGCCAAACGTCAGGGGATGAAACGGTTGCTGGTCAGCGATCTGACCCCGGCGGCGGTCACCCGTGCCCTGGGGCAGCTGCGCAGCAATCGCGATTTTGTTTCCCTGTCGGTGTCCGCCCTGGCCCGCTCACGGGCCGACTGGCTGTATGGCATCAACCTGACCCGGGCCTACACCCTGCAGGGGCGCAAGGTGAACTACTCCGGGGTACTCTCTGTCGGCCGCGTACAGACGCCGCTGCTGGGATTGGTGGTGCGCCGGGATCTGGCCATCGAGTCCTTCGTGTCCAAACCTTTCTATGAAGTTGTTGCTCATCTCACTACCGAGGCGGGCGAGGCGTTCACCGCCAAGTGGGTGCCCAGCGAGGCGTGCAAACCCTATATGGACGAGGAGGACAGGGTACTGGCACGGGGGCTGGCTCAGAACGTGGCCGGGCGCATTACCGATAAACCAGGCACCGTCTCCTCGTTGTCAAAGAAGCGTAAGAGCCAGGGGGCGCCACTGCCCTACAACCTGTCCGCCCTGCAGATCGATGCGGCCAAACGCTTTGGCTTCAGTGCCCAACGGGTGCTGGACCTGGCTCAGGCCTTGTATGAGCGTCACCAACTGATCACCTACCCCAGATCCGATAGTCGCCATCTGCCCAGCCAGCAACACGGGGACGCCCCCCGAGTCACCGCCGCCATCGCTGCCAACAGCGATGCCCTGTCACAGGCGGTGGAGGGCGCGGACACCGGCCGCAGGGGCAAGGCGTGGAACGATGCTAAGGTGGATGCCCATCATGCGGTGATCCCCACCGACAAGCGCGGCGCCGGCAGCCTCTCTGCCGATGAGAGAAAACTCTATGAGCTGATTGCCCGTCAGTACCTGCTGCAGTTCTACCCGGATTACCGCTTCGATGAAACCAAGGTGGAGGTCACCATAGGCACGGGCCTGTTCCGGGCGGGGGCCAAGGTGCCGGTGGAGATGGGCTGGAAGGCGTTGTTTCCCCAGAAGGAGAAGAGTGATGACGAGGAGAGTGCCAGGCTACCGCAACTGAATGAGGGCCAGCCGCTTCATTGCCAGCGTGGTGAGGTGCTGGAGAAACAGACTCAGCCTCCCAAGCATTTCACCGATGCCACCTTGCTGGCGGCCATGACCAACATTGCCGCCCATGTGACCGACATGGCGCTCAAGAGCATCCTCAAGGAGACCGACGGCCTGGGCACCGAGGCCACTCGCGCTGGCATCATCGAACTGCTGTTCAAACGCGGGTTTCTTACCCGCCAAGGCAAGCAGATTCGGGCCACCGAGGCGGGCAGGGCGCTGATCGCCAGTTTGCCGGAGAGTGCCACCACCCCGGATATGACCGCTCGCTGGGAGTCGGCACTGGAGTCGATACGAGAGCGTCAGCTCAGTTATCAGGGGTTTATGGGGCCGCTGACCGAACAGCTTCAGGCGTTGGTGTCCGGTGCCCGGCAGCATCTGCCGGAGTCCCTTCGAGGGGTGTCGGCCCCCAGTCGACGAGGAAGGGCGGCGACCCCCAAATCTGGTCGAGGTAGTCGTACGACTAAGGGCAGAAAAACCAGGGGTAAATCCCCGACATAGGCTGGGACGGGCGGCTGGCCAGAGCCGGATTTGTGATCTTGGTTCACTCAATTTAGGCCCCCAGGGGGGAGAATGGGGGCAGTTGAAGTCTTGGCCCGATGCGGCCCGGTGGTTTATCGCCCATGTCCCAGATAGAACAGTTGCAACAGGCCGTGCTCGGCCACATCACCAACCCCAATCTCACTCTGCCCCAAAAACAGCTGGCCCTGGCTCAGCTGGCGGAGTCGCTGTTGCCCAGAAATCCCTATGGCGAGGAGGTGGAGCGGGCGTTCGAGCGTGGCATTCTCCACGACATGTTTGAGAGTCAGAGCCCCTTTAAGCCCAGGTACGTCTTGCCGGATTACGCCAAGGCGATGGCCCAGGGCAGTGAGTTTTTGGAGCTGGCGGCCCCCCAGGATCTGGACGAGGCGTTGAATTTTCTCTCCATTCTTTATCTCAATGTGCCGTCGGTGACCGGCTATCCGGTGTTCCTCGGTCACTTGGACCAGCTGCTGGAGCCTTTCGTAGATGGGGTGAACGATGCCGAGCTGGAAAAGGCCCTGACCCTGTTCTGGCAGCGGTTGGACCGTACCCTGCCGGATTCCTTTGTTCATGCGAACCTGGGGCCCGAGGAGAGCCGGGTAGGGCGGATGATCCTCAAGGTGGATGCCAAACTGGCTCAGTCGGTGCCCAACCTGACGTTCCGCTATCAGGAGGGGGTGACCCCGGATGACCTGCTGCGCCGGGTCACCGACAACATCATCGCTTGCAACAAGCCCCATGTAGCCAACCATGAGGCGATCGATGCCGAATTTGATAAAGGCTATGGGGTGGTCAGCTGCTACAACGCCCTGCCTCTGGGCGGCGGCTCCCACACCCTGCTGCGTCTGAACCTGATGCGTTCCTTCGAGCTGTGTGATGGCAGTGAACAGGATTACATCGACAATGTAGTGCCCCGCTGCGCTGAGCTGATGGCCAGTGCCATGACCCATCGCATCCGCTTTTTGGTGGAGCAGTCCGGCTTCTTTGAGCATCACTTCCTGTGCAAGGAGGGGCTGGTCTCTCTGGGGCACTTCACTGCCATGTTTGGCCTCTATGGACTGGCGGAGCTGGTGAACTTGTTGATGGATGCCCAGGGCATGCCCGGCCGTTATGGCCTGGATCGGGAAGCCACCGCCCTGGGTGAGCGCATTGTCGCTGCCTATCGTCGCCAGGTGGACCACCTGGAGATGATCCACTGTGAAGGCGGATTGATGAGGCTGCACTCCCAGTCCGGCATCTCCTGCGACAAAGAGGAGACCGCCGGCACCCGCATCCCGGTGGGCAGCGAGCCGGATCCCCTAAGTCATATCCTGGCCTGCGCGCCCATGCATCAGTACTTTGATGGCGGCATCAGCGACATCTTCGGCCTGGACCCCACCATACGTCACAACCCCGGCGCCCTGGAGCGTCTGGTCAGCGGCGGATTTGGCATGGGGCTGAAGATGTTCACCGCCAACCTGTCGGACAACGATCTGGTTCGGGTCACCGGCTACATGGTGAAGCGATCCGACATCGACAAGTTCCGCCATCAGGCGGAGCGGCACAACTCCACCTGTTTAGGGGCAGAGGCGGTGGACGTGGTGAAGATTCTTGAGCGTCAGGCCAGGGTGGTCAGCCAGGAGCAGCACCCGGTTTCCCTGTGGAAATAAGATCTCTGTCCCCTGTGGCTCAACGACCCGGGATGGTGAGTCGCATCCTGCCCTTCAGTTGTGTGGATGGGCCGGGCAGCCGCCTGGTGGTGTTCTTCCAAGGGTGCAATATGAACTGTCCCGGCTGCCACAACCCCCAGACCATAGGTCAGTGCAACCAGTGTGGTGACTGCATCGACCACTGCCCCAATGGCGCCCTGTCCCTTGAGCGGGGCTCCGGCCAGCGCAAGCGCAAATTGTGTGACGAAAGCCAGTGTCAGAGTTGCGATCTCTGTCTGCCTCACTGTCCCAGAAGTGGTAACCCCAATGCGGTGAGCTTCGATGTGGCCTCCCTGGTGGAGCGCATTGCCCGTCATGCCCCCCTGCTCGATGGCGTCACCTTCTCCGGCGGAGAAGCCACCTTACAGCGCCAGTTTCTGGTGAGGTTGTGTGATGCCCTGGACAAGGATTGCCGCACTGCCCACCTGGGACGGTTGGTCGACTCCAACGGCCTGCTGGCGGCGGGCCACTGGCCAGCCTTGCTGGAGCGGGTGGACGGGGTGATGCTGGACATCAAGGGGATGGGTTCGGCGGTTCACAAGCGCCTGACCGGCCGGGATAACCAGCAGGTGCTGGACAGTGCCCGGCTTCTGGCCCAGACGGGTAAGCTGGCGGAGCTTCGCTGGCTGGTGGTGGAGAGCGTCAACGACGGCGACGACGAACTGACGGCACTCATCGAGCTGTACCACTCGTTGCCCAATCCCCCGGCGCTTCGCCTCAATCGCTACCAGCATCATGGGGTGGGTGAGCGGGGCCGGAGTCTGGCCCAAACCACGCCAGAGCGGATGGAGACCTTACATCGCGACCTGTCTGAAGCGGGGGTCACATTGCTGCCTATGGTGCGCCTCTGAGCTGTAAACCCGGCTGACCTTAGGGTAAGCTTGGCCACCCGTCTGTTGCTGGAATGCCTATGCCTCCTTTGACTCAAACGCCTGCCGATACCCTGGTGGTGCTCGATTTTGAAACCACCGGCCTCTCTCCCAATCAGGGGGACAGGGCCATAGAGATCGGGGCGGTCAAGCTGCAGCAAGGGCAGGTGATCGACCGGTTCCAGCAACTGATGAACCCCGGGTTTCGGGTCAGTGGTTTCATCGAAGGCTATACCGGCATCACCAACGCCATGTTGGCGGGCGCGCCTGGGTGCGATGAGGTGATGGATGCGTTTGCCGACTTCATTGACGGCTCCAACCTGGTGGCTCACAACGCGTCGTTCGATCAGCGCTTCCTGGACGCCGAGCTGGCGGCCATTGACCGGGACTATGCCGGAGATTTTGTCTGCTCCATGCTGCTGGCCCGCCGTCTCTATCCCGAGGCGCCCAACCACAAGCTGGGCTCTCTGGTGACCTTCAAATCGATTCCCCATGATGGCGTGTTCCACCGTGCTCTGGCCGATGCACAGATGACCGCCGATCTCTGGTTGGCGATGCTGGCGGATCTGCACGCTGACTGGGGCGTGCGTGCCCCCCATTTTGCCCAACTGAAGAAGTTGTCCAAGACCCCCAAGGCTCAAATTTCCAGGGTGCTTGCCTCCCTAACCTGACTCTCTTTCAGCTGTCCTGTCATCATCCGATAAACATCACGTCACTGCGTTGCATTGAGTCGCACTCACTCAGGGAGAGTGGGTGCTGTCACCGGTGGCAGCCGGTCGGGGTGGTGCCGGGTGTTGTGCTTATGTTTCGTTTGTTAATTATAAAAGTTGATTTTGAACAGTCTTTTCTCGATTAATGATTGAAATATTACATCATTTGGTCACTATCCGAGCTGCACACGTTTACGAGTGCAGCTGTTAGCCGGTGTGCTACACCGGCCGGGAAACAACAACAAGCCACCTTCAGGTGGCGTTATGACGCGAGGAAACAGGATGAAACAGCTAATTGGCCTTTCCGGGGCTCTGTTACTGCTGTCCGGTGCTGTGCAGGCACAGATAGACAATGGCGATTTTGAAACCTGGAGCAGTGGAACGCCCCAGGGGTGGACCACCATAGACAGTGGTATTCGTCTCAGTCAGTCGTCGGCTTTTGCCACCACCGGAAACAGCTCCGCTCAGGTGGAGGTGCTGACCGGAACCCAGAGTAATACCGACTTCAGGCAGTCAATTTCCGTGACTGCCGGGGTGCCCATCGAGGTGTCGGTGGATCTCTACCACACCGAAGGTAACGTCAAGGCACGCCTCTATGTGGGCACCTACCAGGGGTATTCCAATCCGGCCCTGATCGGACAGTGGCAGACACTGAGTCACAGCCATACCCCCTCCAGTAGCGGCAGCATTGAGGTGGGGCTGCGTTTCTACGATGAAAGCGGCTTCGACGGCAATGAGATTGTCTATGTGGACAACTTCCGCCCGCGTAACGACTCGACTCCCGTACCGGGTTGCAGCGACACCGAGGCGACTCTGGCACTGACCACAGATGGCTATGGCAGTGAGACCTCCTGGAGCCTGATCAATGCCCAGGACACCGAACTCTACAGTGGTAATGGCTACGGCAACAATGAGCAGGTGACCGAGACCTTCTGTCTGGCCGATGACGACTACCGGTTCACCATCAACGACAGTTATGGTGACGGACTCCTGGGCAGTGCCGGTTACCGTATCGAGATCGGTGGACAGGTGGTGGTGCAGGGGAGCCAGTTCACCTACAGCCAGAGCAGCAGCTTTACCGTGGGCACCGGCGGAGGCGATAACGGCGGCGGCGACAACGGTGGAGCCACCAACCTGGAAGCCTACTACCTGAGTGCCGAAGGCCTCACCGGCTACCCGCTCAAGAGTGAGTTGCACAACATCATCAAGGGGCATTCCTCTCAGGGGTACACGGCCCTGTGGCAGTTCTACCAGGCTAATGAGCTGGACAACTATTACGAGAATGATGGCTCCATTTTGGACATCTATTCGGAGAAGCCTGCCTCCGGGGACAGCGTCCACTTCAGCGCCGGCCAGGACCAGTGTGGCAGCTACAGCCGCGAAGGGGATTGCTACAATCGTGAGCACTCCTTCCCCAAGAGCTGGTTTGGCGGCAAGGTGGAGCCGATGAACTCTGATGTGCACCACATCTTTGCCACCGATGGTTATGTGAATGCCAAGCGCAGCAACTACCCCTATGGCGAGGTGGTCAGCGCCAGCTATACCTCAGGCAATGGCTCCAAATTGGGCACCGATGCCAGCGGCCGCACCCTGTTTGAGCCCATCGATGAGTTCAAGGGCGATCTGGCCCGAGCTTACTTCTACATGGCAACCCGCTATCAGGATAAGATTGCGGGCTGGGAGAGCAACACCAGCAATTCTGATTTGGTGCTGGACGGCAGTGCCGACCGGGTGTTTGAGCCCTGGCTGCTGGCCCTGCTGAAGACGTGGCACCTGCAGGATCCCGTCAGCCAGAAGGAGCGGGACCGCAACCAGGCGGCGTTCGATCATCAGGGCAATCGTAACCCCTTCGTCGATCACCCGGAGTTTGTGGAGATGATCTGGTAGGGCGTCAGTCGGTGAATAAGGGCCACCTACGGGTGGCCCTGTGTTTATCCGCTGTGTTTCAATTGAGGCTCCGGCATGTTGACGGGTCGGTCTGAAAGGGAGAAAAGGGTTTGACTTATAAAGGGATGCTGCTGATGGCACTGGTGAGTGCCCCAGTCTTGGCTCAGGTGGATCTGGTCAGGGTAGACAAGTCACAACGGCAGATGGAACTGCTGGAGCAGGGAGCGGTGGTGCGCAGCTACTCGGTAGCCTTTGGGGCCAATCCCCAGGGGCATAAGCAGCAGGAGGGGGATGAGAAGACCCCGGAGGGGCGCTATATCCTTGATTACACCAAGGAGGACTCCAGTTTCTACCGGGCGATGCACATTGACTACCCCAACGCCCAGGACAGGGCCGCTGCAGCAGAACACGGTGTGTCGCCTGGAGGGCTCATCATGGTGCACGGACAGCGCAACGGCCTGGGGTGGCTGGCACCCCTGACTCAATGGTTTAACTGGACCGACGGTTGCATCGCCCTGACCAACGACGAGATGGATGAATTCATGGCATTGGTGCCGGTGGGCACGCCCATCGAGATTCGCTGGTAGCGGCCCGACTTAATCTGCTCCCTTGATCCCTTCATGGGAGGAGGGCTTGATCTGCTCCTTGGCGAGATCCTGGTAGGCATCACGCAGGGTCAGCAGGGAGTTGTCCTCGTTGCACAGGCGACTGGCGATCTCCGCCAGGATCCGCTCATAGAAGCGGTTGTTTACCCCGGCGCTCTGAGCCTTGTAGTGGAACTCATGAGTGATTTGCCCCCAGGCGTCCTGAAGCATGGTACGGATCTGAATCTCACACACCATGGAGCCATCCTGAATCTCCACCTCTCGGCCACTGCGGTGCACCCGGTCATACCCTACATCTGCCAGCAGGTGGATAGAGCGGTAGCCCGAGGGTTTGGGGTCGTCGATGTAATCTTCCACCTCGTCATGAATGGTGAGGTGTTTGGACCCGGCGATGAATTTCTCCATGCCACGGCAGTCGTCCACAAACCAGCACACCACTCTGGCGCCGATGAGATCCTGAATTACTTCGGTGGGGTAGTAGAACTGGGGCCAGCCACGCTTTTCCAGCTTTTTCAGGAAGCTGCCCAGACTTTTTACCCGGGTGGTGATGGTGATGGCTTCCTGGGGCAGGGCATTCTCCAGGGTATAGGCCTGGGCCAGCTGGGTTAAGCGAATATTGAGCAGGTCGCTGATCTGCTCCATATCCTTACCATAACGCTCATAGAAACGGATCGCCCGGGCCTTGAGATCCTCCGGGGTGAGGCTACGTCCTTGATTCATGGGATCCTCAAAATTGTCCATCAGGTCCTTAACTATCCCTATTTTATATCAATCAGTTATCCTTCGTCGCCTGTAAAATCCTGAGCGGTTCAGACCCTCAAGAGTGAGCGTCAGCCGGTACGTTTCACCAGAGGCTTGTTGTAAACCAGCCTCTGAGGGGTTGAGCAGGGGCACACTTTATAGACGAACTCCTTGCGCAGCCTGTGGTAGTGGCTGTCCGGTTCGTAGAAGCAATGGTGCATCTTGGTCAGCTCATGACGGCGATACTCGGCCAGAGGATGTCGGGCTTCATCCCGGGCCCGGGTTTTGGTCTTGGCCTGAAGCCGGCGGTGAAACTCATGATCGCTGGCCAGGGTCAGGCAGTAGTCGATCAATTGGCGCTCATAATGAGACTGGGTTTCCTCGAGCACCTTGTCGACCAACCCCAGTTTGAGTGCCTGGGTGGTCCCCACGGGCAGACAGGACTGGGTGAGGCGCCGGGCCGTGGCCTCGCCGACGCGCTTGGGCAGGGAGTAGGTCCAGTATTCGGAGCCGTAGAGGCCCATGCTCTGGTAGTGGGGGTTGAGGACAACGCCCTCCCTGGCCACCACTTGATCGCAGGCCAGAGCCATCATGGCACCGCCGGCACCGGCGTTGGCGCCCAGAGCGGCAACGGTGAGTTTGTCGTCGGTCAGCAGGATCGCACTGACGAGATCGTTGATGGCGTTGATGTTGCGCCAGGATTCGTCGGCGGGATTGTCGGCCGCCTCGATGTGGTTCAGGTGGATGCCATTGCTCCAGAAATCCTCGCCACCCATCAGTACCAGCACGCGGGTGTCCTGTCGACAGGCCGCCTGGTAGGCGTGGAGCAGACGACGGCACTGGCTGGTGCCCATGGCGCCGTTATGAAAATCGAAATGGAGATAGCCGACGCCATCCGCTTCCCGATAGCGGATCTCCTGAAAGCCGGGCGTGGTCATCTCCGGAAGCAGTGGCGGTGCCAACTCGGGAACTCCGTCCAGGTGCGCCTTCATCACCCAGGTTGCCGGCAGTTTGAACTGTGGCGTGTCGCTCTTCAGTTTCATGTGACTGACCCAGATGGCGCCATCTGTGGTGGCGATGCACAAAGCGCCGTCACGGGTGGCCAGGGGCGTCTTGGGCAGGGCGCCGCCCAGGGTCGATTCAGGGTGAGCGCCATAGAGGTAGACCAACTCGCCGTAGAGCTCGGTCAGCACCCCGGGGAAACTGTCGGCGGCGCGAATCTTGCGAAGGATGGTGTCACTGTCGTCTGCCAGCCAGTCGATGCTGCGCAGCGGTTGTTTCATCAGCGGCTTGAGCTCGCCCTTGACCTTGGGATCGCTGTAATCCAGAGGCTCGGGGCTGAAGCCTTTGTCTGCCACCCGGGTCATCAGCTCTTGTACCAGCTTGGACGCCATGGCGGTGACGTCGCGACGGTAAAGGCTGGCCTTGGAGGCATCGCGCATGGGGAAGTTGCCTGTGGCCCAGATGTCACCGGCGTCCATTTCAGCATCCGCCTGCAGGGCGGTCACGCCCCACTCGGTTTGCTGGTCGATGATGGCCCAGTCCAGAGACGAAGGACCACGGTCCCCCTGAATGCCCGGGTGGATGATGATGCACAGACGCTGCTGCCAGATATCATCGGGGATGCGGTGTTTCAGGAAGGGGCAGAGGATCAAGTCGGGCTCGAACTGCTCCACGGCGTCACGGACCTCGGATTCATTGCCACCGAGCACCACGCTCAGGGTATGCCCCCGGGCCTTGAGTTCACCATAGATACGTTGAGACAGGCCATTAAAGGCCGTGACCAGCAGTAATACCCGCATGAAAGACGATACCTCCCCATTTCAGTCCTTCCGGCGCGGCCCTGGGCCGCATATTGGTTGCCAATGGTGAATCATTTTCATGGCCAAGGAAAAGGGTAAAGGATGCGCGGCTTCACAAAAGCGGTATTAAGTTTGCTACTTTTTGTTCTCAACTCGGCAAAGGAATGGCTACAGGGTCACCTCGGCAGGGTGCCAATGTCTGGTTACAAAGGCAGACTTAACAGAGACTCTGCCCTCGTCTATGCTGGAAACGTTCAGAAAAACAACGGTATGGGCATAGCGAATGCCGCTCCCCGCGAGGGGAGGCAAAGAGATCTGGAGGGAATGGATGGATTTCAAAGGGTTACTCAATCAAGTGATGGCCAGTGGCGGTGACATGGCCAAGCAGGCCAAGAGTGGGCTGAGTCAGGGCAGTGGCCAGGGGGGCATGTCCGACATGACCAAAGGGGCGATCGGCGGTGCCGTGGGCGGCAGCTTGCTGACCATGCTGGTGGGTTCCAAGAAGGGGCGCAAGATGGGTAAGAAGGCCGCCAAACTCGGTGGCGCCGCCGCCCTGGGCGCCCTGGCCTATAAGGTGTTCAATGACTGGCAGGCCAACCAGGGAGGCGCGGCAGAGAGCTCCCAGAGCCCTCAACCTGCTGCTCAACCCCAGGCGGTACCCCAGCCTCAGGCGCTGCCCGCCCCCACAGAACAGCACTCCATGGTGGTACTCAAGGCGATGATCGCCGCCGCCAAGTCAGACGGTCATGTGGATGACGAGGAGAAGGGGCGCATCTTCAAGGCGGTGCACGCCATGGGCGCCTCTGACGAGGTGAGCCACTTTGTCCAACAGGAGCTGGATAAACCCCTGGATCCCACCGAAGTGGCGGCTGCGGTATCCGGCCCGGAGGAGGCTGCCGAGGTCTACCTGGCGTCGGTGATCATGGTGGATGAACAGAACTTCATGGAGCAGGCTTATCTTAAGGAACTGGCCAATCAACTGCAGCTGCAGCCGGAGCTGGTGGCCCAGCTGGAAGCGCAATTGGCCTGATTCAACCGTCATAAAAAAGCCCCGCACGGCGGGGCTTTTGTCGTTCTATGACTCGGCTTCTGCCGGCTGAGGCGTCGCCTCAGGCTGCTTACGTTCCTTGGGACTGAAGATACGCTCCACAATCACGAAGAACAGTGGCACGAAGAAGATCCCCAGGAAGGTGGAGCTCATCATGCCTCCCAGTACGCCGGTACCGATGGCGTTCTGGGCACCGGAGCCCACGCCACTGCTGATCGCCAGGGGCACCACGCCCAGGCCGAAGGCCAGGGAGGTCATCAGGATGGGACGCAGACGTACCCGCACCGCGTGCAGGGTCGCTTCGATGAGACCGGCACCTTTCTCGTAGTACTCCTTGGCGAACTCCACGATGAGGATGGCGTTCTTGGTGGCCAGACCCACGGTGGTGAGCAGGCCCACCTGGAAGAACACGTCGTTGGACAACCCGCGGCCATAGGTGGCCAGCAGGGCGCCGATGATACCCAGAGGCACCACCAGAATTACCGCGAAGGGCACGGACCAGCTCTCATACAGCGCCGCCAGTACCAGGAACACCACCAGAATCGACAGGGCGTACAGCGCCGGAGCCTGGTTGCCGGAGAGCCGCTCCTCATAAGAGAGGCCGTTCCACTCGATGCCGAAGCCGGGAGGCAACTGAGAGGCCAGCCGCTCCATGGTCTCCATGGCGTCACCGGTACTGACACCCGGGGCGGTGGCACCCTGAATGTTGACCGCCGGCAGGCCGCCGAAACGTTCCAGTCGGGGAGAGCCATACTCCCAGTGGCCGGTGGCGAAGGCGGAGAAGGGCACCATTTCACCCTGGTTGTTGCGCACATACCAGGTATCCAGATCCCCAGGCTGCATGCGGTATTCCGCCTCACCCTGGACGAACACCTTCTTCACCCGGCCGCGGTCGATGAAGTCATTGACGTAGGCGCCACCCCAGGCGGTCGCCAGGGCACTGTTCACCTCGGTGATGTTCAGTCCCAGGGCACGCAGTTTGCCGTGGTCGATGTCCAACTGGTACTGAGGGGCATCCTCCTGGCCGTTGGGACGAACCCCAACCAGGCTGGGCTCCTGAGCGGCCATTCCCAGCAGTTGGTTGCGCGCCTGAATCAGGGCGTCGTGGCCCTTGCCGCCCTTATCCTGCAGATAGAGATCGAAACCGTTGGCGGTGCCCAGCTCCAGTACCGCAGGGGGCACGAAGGCAAACACCAGGGCTTCCTTGATCTGGGAGAAAGCACCCATGGCCCGCCCGGCCACCGACTGCACATCGGTGCCCGGGGCAGTACGTTCATCCCAGGGCTTCATGTTGACGAAGGCCAGGCCCATGTTCTGACCCATGCCGGCGAAGCTGAAGCCGGATACGGTAAACACCGATTCCACGGATTCGCCCTCTTGATCCAGCAGGTAGTCGTTGACCTTGTCCAGTACATGCTGGGTGCTTTCCTGGGTGGCGTTGGCGGGCAGGATCGCCTGGACAAACATCACCCCCTGATCCTCATCGGGGAGGAAGGCGGTGGGCATGCGCAGGAAGATCCAGCCGGTGGCCACCACCAGTACCAGGTAGATGCCAAACACCCGGCCGGTGCGTTTGAGGATGCCGCCCACACTGCCTTCATAGCGATCGGTCCAGCGGTTGAAACTGCGGTTGAACCAGCCGAAGAAGCCTTTGTCGGTGTAGGCGTGTCCTTTCTTCACCGGCTTGAGCATGGTGGCACACAGGGCCGGGGTCAGGATGATGGCCACCATTACCGACAGGGCCATGGCAGAAACGATGGTGATGGAGAACTGGCGGTAGATCACCCCGGTGGAGCCGGACATGAAGGCCATGGGCACGAACACCGCCGACAGGGTCAGGCCGATGCCCACCAGGGCGCCGGTGATCTGATCCATCGACTTGCGGGTGGCTTCCAGGGGAGAGCAGCCCTCTTCGGACATCACCCGTTCCACGTTCTCCACCACCACGATGGCGTCATCCACCAGCAGACCAATGGCCAGTACCATGGCGAACATGGTCAGGGTATTGATGGAGAAACCGGTGGCCGCCAGGATGCCGAAGGTTCCCAGCAGCACCACGGGCACCGCAATCATGGGGATCAGGGTGGCCCGGAAGTTTTGCAGGAACAGGTACATGATGAAGAACACCAGTACGATCGCTTCCAGCAGGGTGTGCACCACACCTTCGATGGATTTGCTGACGAAGGGGGTGGTGTCAAAGGGCAGCACCACATCCAGCCCTTCAGGGAAGTAGGGGCGCATCTCATCCATCTTGGCCATCACCGCTTCGGCGGTGTTCAGGGCGTTGGCTCCGGTGGCCAGCTGAATCGCCAGGCCCGAGGCGGGCTGGCCATTGTAGAAGGAGGTCACCGAGTAGCTTTCGGCACCGATCTCCACCCGGCCCACATCGCCCAGGAACACCTTGGCGCCGTCCATGTCGGATTTGAGCACGATGTTGCGGAACTCCTCCGGAGTCTGCAGCCTGGACTGGGCAGAGATGGTGGCGTTCAGCTCCTGGGCGGCCACCGAGGGGGCACCGCCAAGCTGACCGGCGGACACCTGGGCATTCTGCTCGCGGATGGCCGCCACCACGTCACTGGTGGTCAGATTGAACTGGTTCAGCTTCAGCGGATCCAGCCAGATGCGCATGGCGTACTGGGCGCCGAACAGGGTGATGTCGCCTACCCCGGGTACCCGGCTCATGGGGTCCTGGATGTTGGCGGCCACGTAGTCGGCGATGTCCGCCTTGTCCATGGAGCCGTCTTGAGACACAAAGCCCAGTACCATCAAAAATCCGCTGGAGGACTTGTTGACACTGATCCCCTGGGCCTGCACCTCCTGTGGCAGCAGCGGCATCGCCAGCTGCAGCTTGTTCTGTACCTGCACCTGGGCGATATCTGCGTCCGCTTCGGCGTTGAAGGTCAGGGTAATGGTGGCATTACCGAAGCTGTCGCTCTGAGACGCGATGTAGCGCAGGTGATCCAGGCCGGTCATCCGCTGCTCGATCACCTGGGTGACGGTGTCTTCCACCGTCTTGGCCGAGGCGCCAGGGTAGTTGGCGTTGATCTCGATGGTGGGCGGCGCGATGTTGGGGTACTGGGACACCGGCAAGGTGGTGATCGCCAGGGTACCGGCCAGCATCACGATAATGGCGATCACCCACGCGAAGATGGGGCGATCGATAAAGAAACGAGCCATGAACTCTCCCGGTTATTTGGATGCCATCTGGGTGATCTCCTGGGCCACCACGGTGGCGCCGGGACGGATCTTCTGCAGCCCCTCGGTGATCACCTTGTCACCGGGCTTGAGGCCGGCGGTGACGCGCCACTGGTGGTCAATGGCCTGAGCGGTGGTGATAACCCGGGCTTCCACCTGGTTGTCGGCATTGACCACCATGGCCATGCCTTCCCCTTTGGGATTACGGGTGACCGCTTTCTGGGGCACCATCAGCGCCTGAGGATCGGTGCCGACCACCATGCGGGTGCGGACGAACATGCCGGGCAGCAGCAGGCCGTCTGGATTGGGGAATTCGGCGCGCAGACTGACCGAGCCTGTACCTTCATCCACGGTCACTTCGGCAAACTTCAGGGTGCCTCTGTGGGTGTATTCGGTGCCGTCTTCCAGAATCAGAGTGACTTCGGTGGTGTCGGACTGCATCAGTTTGCCTGAGGCCAGCTGCGACTTGAGCTTGAGCATCTCGGTGCTGGACTGGACGATGTCCACGTTGATGGGATCCAGCTGGGAGATTTGAGCCAACGCCTGCCCCTGGTTGGCGGTCACCAGAGCGCCCGGGGTCACCGCGGAGCGGCTGATGTGGCCGGAGATGGGCGCCTCGACCTTGGTGTAGTCCAGGTTGATCTCGGCCTGGTGAATGGCGGCTTTGGCCATCTCGACACTGGCCCTGGCCTCCATCCATGCCGCCTGAGCCAGGTCCAGGTCCTGCTTGGAGATGGAGCTGGTGTGGATCAGCTCCTGGTAGCGGTTGTAGGTAGCCCGGGTGGACAGTTCACTGGCCTTGGCGCGCTCCAGGTCCGCTTTGGCGCTGATCAGCGCCGCTTCATAGGGGGCCGCATCGATCTGATACAGGGACTGGCCAGCTTCCACCATGCCACCTTCGACAAAGCTGCGGGCGGTGATGACGCCACTGACCTGGGGGCGTACTTCGGCGTTGAGGTAGGCGCGGCTGCGACCAGGCAGCTCTACGCTAATGGCCTGGGCGTGAGGGGTGACGGTCACCACATTGACCTGAGCGGTCTGTTGGCCGCCAGGGTGTTTGGCTGCGGGCTCTTCTGTACCACAGGCAGACAGAGACAGGGCTACGGCCACCGCCGTGGCCAGCTTCAGCGAATGCCGCATCTGGACTCCTAGTTTTCGAATAGACAGTGCTCGCCCGGGGACGGGCGAAATAAGCAAAGAGAAAAGAGTAAGACGGTATTTATCTCATACTTTCCACCTGTATAACAAGACAACATTGTGCGACAAATTGTAAGAGAAAGACCCTGTGTAAAGCTGTCAATTGCAATGGGGTAAATGACGGTATTTATTTGGGGGGGTAATGATGAGGTCCCGAACGAAATTACCATGCATTTGCTTGATGTAAAAGGATATTTGTCTTGGGGTGGCTGAGGGCGTCACACCTTGGACAAGGGATCTTGACCTAAGGGAACTCCTTTTTTTTCCTAGTGGAAACTGAAAGAGATATTTCTGCTTATGCAGAAATCCAAATTTGGTTCAGCTTAGGTTAAGACGCGGGGATTTGCACACAGTTAAAATAGGTTGTCAATATGTCACTATGCTATTTCATTTAATCTGTTACTCTTGGGAAGCAAACAGTTGACGCTTGTTCTTTGGCGACCTTAAAGCTAGTCTGGCAGTCCAAACAGCGGGAGTTCCTCATGTCCATGTCAGCCATACACAGTGCCAGTCAGTTGATTCAACAGAGTCAGGCCCAACTGGATAGGGACGCTCACACCATCGCCTCAGTTCAGGCGGAGGGAGCCAATCCTCAGCAAAGTGTCGCTAAGCCATCGGCGGAGAGTGCCCTGCTGTCTGCCACTCAGGCACCGCTCTATGGCGCAGCGGGTGCTACCCTACTGCGGCACAGCGATGAGATGCTCGGCACCCTGCTGGACACCACTGCCTGATCCCCGCTGGCCTGGTGGGATCCAGGCCACAAAATTGCCCCTTTCTTGAGCCGGTGTTTATATATTAAGCGCTGGTTACCAAAGTTTTTGAATTGTTGGGTGTTGTTCTCTATATTGCCCGGGCTTTCCTATGGAAAGGTCTCTCTTTTCATTGGAAATCCCTAATTATAAAGAAAACGGCGGGGCCCACCCTGCCTGTTGTATTAAGGTAACCCTACAATGAGAAAGACTACCCTGGCGCTGGCCCTGCTTGCGTCCATGCCTGCCCTTGCCCAAAGCCCAATCCAGTGGTGGGACGCCAGTGCCACTCTGCTTCACGGCGAAGACTATGACCTGGCTCCTTCCCACCGCCAGACCACGGTCACCCTGGAAACTGCCGGTGGCTTCAGCTACGGCGACTGGTTCGCCTTCTACGACATGATCGACTTCAATGGGACCGACGAGTCCGCTACCTATGGCGAGATCTCCCCCCGTTTCAGCTTTGGCAAGATCTTTGGCAAAGAGCTGGCGGCCGGTCCTGTTACCGATCTTTCCCTGGCGCTGACCCAGGAGTTTGGTCGCGGCCCCGTAGAAGCCCTGCTTTACGGTGTGGGTGTGGACCTTAAGGTACCCGGCTTCACCTACCTGCAGGTGAACACCTACAAGCGTGACCCTCAGAGCGGCAACAACCTGAGTGAAGGTTGGCAGCTGACTCCTGTGTACCGCTTCGATATCCCCGTAGGCAATGCCGCCCTGGTGGTTGATGGTTACATCGACTGGGTGTTCGCCTCCGACAACGCCGCCTACGAAGAAAACCTGCACATCAATCCCCAGATCAAGTATGACCTGGGTCGTTCCCTGTTTGGTGAGTCCAAGGCCAACAGCCTGTTCATCGGTATCGAGTACGATTACTGGCAGAACAAGTATGGCGTGAAGGGCATCGATCAGAGCACCTACTCCTTTATCGTGAAGTACCACCTGTAAGGGCACAGCACGATAAGCAGAAGGGGCCGGATGGCCCCTTTTCTTTTGAGCGGCGTTCAGCCATTCTGACTTTATACCAAGTGCATTAATCCTCTGGTCATTCAACTGAACTGGTCATCTCTTCATTGCATTGGGTATAGGGGAGGGAAGAATGGTTAAGATCAATCTGTTTGGTACCCCTATGGTGGTGATGCGCATAGGGTCGGAGTGGCAGCTGTTTCGCGAATCTGACACAGGTCACCTCAGTCGGGTGCATGAGGTGGTGTTTCCACCGGACATGGAGGAGTCAGAGCTGTGTGGTTACCTGGATGATCTCTTCCATGAACTGGCCAGCGAGCGCCATCCCAGGGTGAGACGCAGAAGCTAAAAGGGGCCGTATGGCCCCTTTGTTGTTGTCGCGACTCTCAATAGCGGCCAGTGGCGCCGGTGTTACTCCACCTTCTCCAGTGCCTGAGAGATATCGGCGATGATGTCGTCGATGTTCTCGATGCCCACCGACAGCCGCACCAGATCCTCACTCACCCCGGCCTTGGCCAACTCCTCTTCGTTGAGCTGTCTGTGGGTGGTGGTGGCAGGATGACAGGCCAGAGATTTGGCGTCACCGATGTTCACCAGTCTCAGTACCATCTGTAGGGCATCGATAAACTGGGCGCCGGCCTCGCGGCCACCGCGGATGCCGAAGCTGAGGATTCCCGAGGCCTGACCACCACAGAAGCGCTGGCAGTTGTCGAAATGGGGGCTGGCTGGCAGGGCGGCGTAGTTGACCCACTTCACCTTGAAGTGATCGGACAGATAGGCCGCCAGCTTCTTGGCGTTGTAACAGTGGCGCTCCATCCTTAGCCCCAGGGTTTCCAGTCCCTGCAGAATCAGGAAGGCGTTGTGGGGAGAGATGGCGGCGCCGGTGTTGCGCAGGGGCACCACCCGGCAGCGGCCGATAAAGGCAGCTTCGCCAAGTGCCTCGGTGTAGACCACCCCGTGGTAGGAGGGGTCGGGCTCGTTGAGAATGGGGAATCGCTCCTTGTTGGCCACCCAGTCAAACTTGCCTGAGTCGACCACGATGCCTCCCACCGCGGTGCCGTGACCGCCGATGTATTTGGTCAGCGAGTGAATGACGATGTGGGCGCCATGCTCGAAGGGGCGACACAGGAAGGGGGTGGCCACGGTGTTGTCCACAATCAGTGGCACCCCATGCTTGTCGGCGATGTCCGCCAGGGCGCGCAGGTTCACCACATTACCCGCCGGGTTGCCGATGGACTCACAGAAGATCGCCTTGGTGTTGGCGTCGATGGCGGCATCGAAACCGTCGAAATCATTGGCATCCACCATGCGCACCTCGATGCCCTGCTTGGGCAGGGTATGGGCGAACAGATTGTAGGTGCCGCCATAGAGCTGGCTGGTGCTGACGATGTTGGAACCCACTTCACACAGGGTCTGAATGGCGTAGGTGATGGCGGCCATGCCCGAGGCCAGGGCCAGGGCGCCGATGCCCCCCTCCATGGCGGCAACCCGCTTCTCCAATACGTCGGTGGTGGGGTTCATGATGCGGGTGTAGATATTGCCCGCCACCTTGAGATCGAACAGATCGGCCCCGTGCTGGGTATCGTCGAAGGTGTAGGAGGTGGTCTGGTAGATGGGGACCGCTGCCGCCTTAGTGGTGGCCTCCGACTCGTAGCCGTGGTGCAGTGCAAGGGACTCCAGCTTCATACTTCTACTTCCTATTTTCTCGGGATGAACAGATTACTTTATCACCAACTTGGTGCAGATAAATAGTCGCTTTGGTTAAATAACTATTTAATCTGCTTATGGTGAATCAGAACCATTCTTTCGTTCTTACAGCCGCTTACTCCAGGTTGCGCCCCCTTACCCCATTGACCTCTGCTCGCGGGTTAGTCTCAGGTTGACCCAACCTAAGACACTAAGGATCCCCTGTGAAGCAACCGACCCTACTGGCCCTGGCCACCGCTCTGGTCCTGGCAGGCTGCAATGGCAGCAGTAATAGCAACAGCAGCAGTAACACCGGCACCACGCCGCCGACCACAGGTGAGTCTGCTCTGGAGAAAGCGCTTCCTCTCTCCATCGATGTGTTTGGGGTAACCATTCGGGCTACCGCCAATATCGATCGCACCAAGATGTTGCATGCCGCCCAGGTGATGGCTCAGTACCTGGACAACGACGAAAACGGCCTTGTGGATAACGAAGCGGTGGTGGACAAACTTGTGGCCAGCAAGGCGACTCTGGTGATGGTGCCGAAGGAGTCCGACATGCAGGCCTTGGGGGACAAGCTGGATGGCCAGGGGACGATTCAGGATCTTTATGGTGCAGAGGTGCATCCCGGAGGCTCCAAGCCCGGCGCTTTCGACGCAACCCTGGAGGAGGTGCTGCACCTGATCACTCACGGCGGTTATTCTCAGGTGTACCCCAAGATCTTTGGAGAGGTGCCGGAGAGTCAGATTGCCGACGCCATGGATCAGGCCAGGGGAGGCCGCTTTACCGCCATTCCGGCCAAATACCCGGAAGGGGCCTGGTACACCTATGACGACAGCACCTGTGACTACAGCTGCATGGTGACCGAGTACACTTACTGGGCCCTTACCTCACTGCTGGGGGCTCAGGCTTATGAGGGACGGCTGCAGGAGATCCAGCAGGAGTGGACACTCAACACCCCTGACAAGGTGCAACTGGGGGACCCTGCGGCCTATAGCCTGCTGACCAACGGCGAGTATGGCCTGGCCACCAAGCTGCCTGATGGCAACTACAGCTATAAGACCTTCACCATCAAAGGAGGTTAGCCCTCCATTACCTGAGGCTCAGGCACAAAAAAACCGGCCAGATGGCCGGTTTTTGGTCTTTGGGTCGGCTTAGCCGGCCAGTACCTGGGTCACCCAGGGCAGCATCTGCTTCTTGCGGCTCAGGAAGCCGGCGAAGGTCAGGCTGTCGCCGTTGGCAGCCTTGAGGGTGTCGGCCAGAGGGCCGGCGACCAGCAGACGGGTCTCCTCGGAGCGGATGTTGGTCAGCATCAGTGCCGCCAGATCCAGGCCCTTGTCGGCCACACGCTGGTTCATCACCGCCTGCATCTCTTCGAGGGCGTGCTCCACCTGACCGTAGTCGGCCAGCTCCAGCTGACCCAGGGTGGTGGACTTGCCGGCGATCTCGTAGTTCTTCACGTCCTTGTCCAGCAGCGCTTCGGTGGACAGGCCTTCGACGTTGGTCTTGGCTGCCAGCAGGTCGGCCAGGAAGGCTTCCACCTGCACATCGGCCAGAGGGGCCAGCAGCTCGACGATCTCGGCGTCACGCTCGGTGGTGGTGGGGGACTTCAGGCCCACGGTGTCGCTCAGCAGGGCACCCAGCATCAGACGGGCGATGGGCTGAGTGATCGCCACCTGGTGGATGGCGAACAGCTCGAACAGCACAGAGGCGGAGGAGCCCAGGGGCATCAGCCAGGCTTCCAGGGGGGCGGCGCTGGTCAGGGTGCCCAGACGGTGGTGATCGACGATGCCCACCAGGTCGGCGTCGTTGATGTCGTCGGGGGCCTGCTCGGCTTCGCTGAAGTCCACCAGATAGACCTGCTCCCCTTTCAGGGGTTTCTCCAGCAGTGGCGGCAGCTCGGCGCCGGCGAAATCGAAGATGAACTGAGTCTCACGGCTTACTTCACCCAGGCGGAAGGGGGTGGCGTCTTTGCCACGAGCGGTCAGCCAGTGGGCGGCAATCACGGCAGAGCTGACGCAATCGCTGTCGGGGCTCTTGTGGCCAAATACGTTGATCATTTGGGGGATCCTTTTCACTACTGCGGCCCCACAGCGGGCCTGTTCCGGATAGAGAGGCGGCTACTATAAAAATCCCCGCCAGGCGTGTAAAGCCCGGCGGCGAAATCTATAGGCCAGTAGAGGTCAGCGCTGCGGTTTCAGGTACTCAAGAAGCAGCTCTGCGGCGGGTGTCAGGCGTCGGCGTTCATTCCAGCCAACGTAGAAGCCGGAGTTCAGCGATTCCCCCTCCCAGTCGAGGGCCACCAGTTCGCCCCGGCTGAGCTCTCCCTCAACGGAGATGCGGCTGATGGCGCCGATGCCGGTGCCCAGCCGGGCACAGGACTTGATCGCTTCGATGCTGGTGAACTCCATGCGGTTGCCGTTGTAGGCACCGGCACGAATCAATGCCCGCTCGAAGCGGTTGCGATAGCTGCATCCGGGTTCGGTCAGCAGCAGGTTTTCCCCGGCCAAATCGGCGGCAGTCACCCTGACTTGACTGGCCAGAGGGTGGTTGGGGGCGGCGATCACCACCACCTCCTCCTCGCCCAGATGACGGCTGGTCAGCCCCTTCAGCTCGAACGACTCCTCCAGAAGCAGGGCGATGTCTACCTGACCACTGAGCACTTGTGTTTTCAGCAGCTTGACGCTTAGAGGCTGGACATTAAGCCGGATCTGAGGGTGATCACGCAGGAAGCGGTCCAGAACGGCGGGCATCCTGTAGGTGAGCAGGGTTTCATAACCCGCCAGGGTGACCTCACCGGACAGTTGGCTGCCCTGTTTCACGGCGTCCTGAGCTTCCTGGCGAAGCGTAAACAGACGATCCGCATACTCTAGCAAAGTGGCCCCCGCCGGTGTGAGCTCCACTCCACGGCCGTTTCGGGAAAACAGCTGGGTGCCGAGCTGGGATTCCAATGTCCTGATCTGGTTGGTGATCGCGGACTGCACATAGCCCAACTGATGAGCTGCCTCGCTGAAGCTGCCCAGCCTGGCGGCGGCGCTGAAGGTTCTGAGTTGTTTGAAGTCCATAGATTTCAGTTCTCAAAGAATGATATCTGAATGCGCAATCCATCATTTTACAAGAATGATGATGGCGCAGACAATGGCCATCTGTGTGGATTATTTCGGACCGTTTTATGAATTCCCAAGCTGTCAGAGGTCTTATCTGTGCCCTGGCCTGTATCCTGTTGTGGGCGGCCATTCCGGTGGTGGCTCGCTTCGGCCAGGCCAGCCTGGATCATCACCAGTTTCTGTTCTGGTCCAGCCTGACTTCGCTTGCGGCGCTGTTCGTCGTCGGCCTGGTGTCAGGGCGCATCCGTTGGCTGGCCGCCTACGACAGACGGGAGTGGCTGACCGCCACCGGCCTGGGGTTTCTGGGCACCTACCTCTACTATCTGCTGCTCTATCTGGGGTATCGCCAGGGGGAGAGCATGGAGGTGCTCATTGTGCAGTACACCTGGCCGGTGATGATTGCCCTGTTGGCGCCACTGCTGTTGAAGGAGAGTTTCAGTGGCAGGCAGGGGGTGGCAGTGATGCTGGGGCTGATGGCGGTGGTGCTGGTACTCAGTCGGGGTCAGCTCTCCAGTCTCTCCTTGGCGCAGCCCATGTTGCTGGCTTGGGTGGTGCTGGGGGCCTTTTGCTTTGCCCTGTTCTCCGTTTTGAGCAAAAGGATCACCCTGGAACCCGTGTCTCTGACCCTGGTCTACTTTGCTGTCGCAACCCTGGCTTCTCTGGCGGGGGTGTGCCGCTACTCCTCCATTGCTCTGCCTGACACCGGTGCCTGGCCCTCGATAGTGGTCAATGGGGTGTGGATCAATGGCCTCTCCTATCTTATGTGGCTGTTTGCCCTGCGCACCCTGAGTGCGTCTTTTCTGGCCACCTTGACCCTGTTTATTCCTCTTGTGGCCGCCGGCTACCTGGTGCTGCTGGGGGACCCGTTTTACCTGGTCTATGGACTGGCTCTGGGGCTGAACATGTTGGCGGGCTGGCTGGTATCAAGCCGAAGATCGGCCTCGGCACATAGTTATTAATATTTAGCTTTATATAGCTTTTGGGAATATAACAGTCGAAATGGCGTTTGATGGCTGCTGCCCTGGCGACCATGATGATCCCCTGAAATAGCGCAGAGGATCAGGTGATGAGACAGGGGGCATTGTGGTTGCTGTTGCCGCTGATGGTGGTGGTGGCCCTGACCACGGATGGGATGATCAGGGCGACACTGGAGCTGCTGGGCTTCGCTGCCGTGCTGGCGGTGGTGCTGGGCGTGTCAGGCGATAAGGTAAAGGAGTGACACCGAACTGATGGCCAGCCACAGGCCAACCCCCAACATCAGCGGCCGCGGCCCCGCCTCTCT
This sequence comes from Ferrimonas futtsuensis DSM 18154, assembly GCF_000422645.1. Lineage (GTDB taxonomy): Bacteria > Pseudomonadota > Gammaproteobacteria > Enterobacterales > Shewanellaceae > Ferrimonas > Ferrimonas futtsuensis. The sequence continues at coordinate 79,359 of NZ_AUGL01000014.1, read as the reverse complement.
CAGTCGGCGGGCGGTGATGCCACAGCCAATCAGGAACAGGCAGACCACCAGCAGCCGTTTACTGGCCCAGAATACCCCCTCCCACACCGGCGCCATCTGTGGCAGCAGATGAGCCACACCTATGGCCACACAGTAATAGAGAATGAACATCGGCACGCTGAGTTTGCGGCTCTGACTGCGAAACGCCAGCGCACTGAGGAAGGCCACCGGGATGATCCACAGGGCCCGTGCCAGCTTCAGGGTGGTGGCGGTGATCAGTGCCTGGTCCCCGAAAGCACCGGCGGCCCCCACCACCGAGGAGGTGTCGTGGATGGCGATGGCGCTCCAGATGCCGAACTGCTCCTGAGTCAGTCCCACCCAATGGCCAATCACTGGAAACAGGAACAGGGCAACCGAGTTGAGTACGAACACGGTCCCTAGGGCCAGAGAGACCTGCTTGCTGTCGGCGTCGATGGCCGGTGCCACCGCGGCAATGGCGCTGCCGCCGCAGATGGCGGTGCCTGAGGCGATCAGATGACCGGTCTTGCGGTCCAGTTTCAGGGCCCGGGCCATCAGGGTGCCCAGGGCCAGGGTGCCGAAGATGGTGACCACGATGATGCCCAGTCCCGCCCGGGTGGCCTCGATGGCCTGGTCCAGCTGAATGCCGAAACCCAGGCCGACGATGGAGAAAGCCAGCAGTTTCTTGGCCAGGGCGCCGGTGTTCACCCCTTTGGGGGTGGCGCCCAGACTGGCGGCCACGATGCCCAGCACCAGCGCCATGGGCGAGCTGATCACCGGCAACAGGCAGGCCAGGGCTGTGAGCCAGAACAGGGCGTGCAGGGGGCGGGAGAACAGTGTTGGGCTGGGGCGTGACATCAATGGGATCTCATCGGTGAAAGCCGCTCAGTATAAGCAGATGGTCAGACAGTGATGAGATCCCGATCACGCTTTTGTCCTGTGTGATGCTCAATGTACCTGGGAAGCGGGATGTAACCTCTTCCGGCTAAAAGTTACTGTTTTGTGGGTTTTGAGCGAACAAGCGGTCTAAATGCCAGTTTTTTAACTTTTTACTGGCGTTAGAAACAGATTCTGTTATAGGCTGTAACACACAGATCGTTACCCGCACTGGGTAACAGTAGAGGCGCATCGCCTATCAGTATCTCGATTTAGGGTGACACCCGATGAGGTCGAGAGAAAGGAGTCGATGCCGAAGTGGCAGGGGCGTCATCCCCGGTCGCTGGGGCTGTATCTAACAGGTGCAGCACTGCCATGGTAAATCCCAAACGGATATTGGGGATTAAATTTACTGTGGAGCGCTACTGAAGGACGTCGTCACCCTCATTCACGCCCGGGTGACGTCCGTGGCATATCGCCACTGTCAGCAGCCTCCATCGTACTTATAAGACAAAGAGAAACGATGGCTTTAATCAGTTACGCCGATTCGGCACTTTCCATTTTGCCTCCCGTGGCCGCCATTGGCCTGGCGATTGTGACTCGCAGAGTGTTGCTCTCCCTGGGTCTGGGTATTCTGCTGGGGATCGTCATGCTGGCGGACTTCGCCCCCTCGGTGATTCTGTCCGAACTGACCTCCCGCGCCGCCGGTCTGGTGTGGGACGGTGACGGCTTCGCCAGCTGGAACCTGTATACCCTGGGTTTTCTGATGACCATGGGGATCCTGATGGCGCTGATCTCCGTGTCCGGTGGCACCCGGGCCTTTGCCCAGTGGGCCCGTCGTCGCATCCGAGACCGTCGGGATGCGCAGCTGATGACCCTGTTCCTTGGGGCGGTGATCTTCATCGATGACTATTTCAATGCCCTGCTGGTGGGCAACGTCGCCCGGCCGGTCACCGATCAATACGGCATCTCACGGGAGAAGCTGGCCTACTGCATCGATTCCACTTCGGCGCCTGTGTGTGTGATCTCCCCCATCTCTACCTGGGGTGCTTACATCATGTCTCTGCTGGCCGCATTGCTCGCCAGTCATGGGCTGACCGAGATCACCGCCCTGTCTCTGTTTGCCCAGATGATCCCCTTCAACCTCTATGCCCTGACCGCCCTGGCCCTGCTGTTGTGTGTGGTGTATCTGCGTCTGGACATCGGGCCCATGGCTGCCGCAGAGCGCCGGGCCCAGGCCGGTCAACTCTGGGATGCACAAAAGGGCACCCCAGCCGGTGAAGATCTGGGTCTGGAGCAGGCCCGCAGCGGCACTGTGCTGAACCTGGCTGGTCCTCTGGTACTGCTGGTGAGCCTGGTGGTGGGTCTGATGCTGTTCTCCGGTGACATGGCGCTGGAGGCCGCCGGCGAACCCTTTGCCCTGATTGCCGCCCTGGAGAACGCCGACGGTGCCTGGTCCATGGCAACCGCCGGCAGTATCACCATAGTGATCACTGCCTTGGGGATGATTGCCCAAGGGGTATCTCCGGCGCTGATTGGCCGGGCACTGCTCAAGGGGATGCACTCCATGCTGCCCGCGGTCTACATTTTGCTGATGGCCTGGAGCATCGCTGGGGTCATTGCCGACCTGGAAACCGGCAAGTACCTGGCTGGTCTGGCTTCGGAAAGCCTGCCTCAGCCTCTGCTGCCGGCCCTGGTGTTTTTGATCTCCGCCGCTGCGGCATTCTCCACCGGCACCAGCTACGGCACCTTTGCCATCATGTTGCCCATCGCCGCCAACATGGCGTTGGCCCTTGAGCCAGCCCTGCTGGTGCCAGCCCTGTCTGCGGCTCTGGCCGGTGGGGTGTTCGGCGATCACTGCTCACCCATCTCCGATACCACCATCCTCTCCTCTACCGGTTCCGCCTGTCATCATATGGACCATGTGGCCACGCAGTTGCCCTACGCGGTGATGGCCGCCGGTCTGGCCCTGGCAGGTTACCTGGTACTGGGCTTTACTGGCTCTGTGGCCGCCGGATTGCTGATCAGCTGTCTGGGACTGATGGTTCTGGTGGGGCTGCTGCGCCGCCGGGAAGGTGGAGAAGACCACTACCAAACTGAAGGGGCTTGATATGGACTACTTCAACTACAGTGACGGGCAATTGATGGCGGAATCGGTTCCGGTGGCGGAAGCCGCCGAACGATTCGGCACGCCGTGTTATCTCTACTCCCGGGCCACTATCGAGCGCCACTGGCACGCCTTCAGCGACGCCATGGGCGGGCGGGACCACCTTATCTGTTACGCGGTGAAGGCCAACTCCAACCTGGCCATCCTCAACCTGATGGCCCGTATGGGCTCCGGTTTCGACATCGTCTCCGGTGGCGAGCTGGCCCGGGTGCTTCAGGCCGGCGGCGATCCGGCCAAGGTGGTGTTCTCCGGGGTGGGCAAGACTGAGGCGGAGATGCGTCAGGCACTGGCGGCGGGCATTCTCTGCTTCAACGTAGAGTCTGAGGCTGAGCTGGAGCGCCTGGACAGGGTGGCCGGGGAGATGGGGGCGCAGGCCCCGGTGTCTCTGAGGATCAACCCCGACATCGATGCCAACAGCCACCCCTACATCTCCACCGGGTTGAAGCAGAACAAATTCGGCATCCCCTGGGAGCGGGCGGTGGCGGTGTACCGGCGGGCCGCAGAGCTGCCCAACCTGAAGGTGACCGGCATGGATTGCCACATCGGCTCCCAGCTGACCGAGGCCCGTCCCTTTGTGGAGGCCCTGGAGCGGCTGTTGGGGCTGATGGACCAGTTGGCTGAGGAGGGCATCGACCTCGAGCACCTGGATCTCGGCGGTGGCCTGGGGGTGCCCTACACCGACGAGACTCCGCCCAGTCCTGCAGACTATGTGAAGGCGCTGCTGCCCAGCCTGGGCGGGCGTCAGCTCAAGCTGATCCTGGAACCGGGTCGGGCGATCATGGCTAATGCGGGTATCCTGGTGACCAAGGTGGAGTACCTGAAAGCGGGCGAGGATCGCGATTTTGCCATCGTCGATGCCGCCATGAACGACCTGCTCAGACCCAGCCTCTACGGTGCTTGTCAGCAAATTGTGCCGGTCACTCCCCGTCAGCAGGAGCTGCGGGTGTACGACATCGTTGGCCCGGTGTGCGAAACCGGCGACTTCCTCGGCAAAGAGCGTAGCCTGGCGCTGGCCGAAGGGGATCTGCTGGCGGTGCGTGGTGCCGGTGCCTACGGCTTTACCATGGCGTCCAACTACAACAGTCGCCCCAGGGTGGCCGAGGTGATGGTGGACAACGAGCAGTTGCACCTGATCCGTGAGCGGGAACCCCTGGAGCTGCTGTGGCAGGGGGAGCACACCCTGCCAGTCTGAGGCCGACCCTAAAAGCCCGCTTCTGCGGGCTTTGTGTCGACAGCCCCCCCCCGCTTAGATCGTGTGCCCCCTGTTCGCACCTGTGGGGTGATGGTACCGTTCTCTTGGGCTTTTCCCGGATGCGCCGCGACATCGTCAGGACAACCGCAGGTGACGGAGCGCCGCTGCACCCACCCTCACCAAGGAGTACATTGATGATATTTACCCCCTTCATGCTGGGAAGCCTCCCGCTGGCCAACCGCTTTGTCATGGCTCCTATGACTCGCGCCCGCACCGACCAGCCCGGAGACAGGCCAAGCGAGCTGATGGTGAAATACTATGGCCAGCGGGCCGGCGCAGGGCTGATCATCACCGAGGGGGCGCCCATCTCCACCGTGGCCCGAGGCTACTCGCTGACCCCGGGGATCTACACTCAGGCACAGATCGATGGCTGGAAGCGGGTGACCGATGAGGTGCACGCCAAAGGCGGAAAGATCTTCATCCAGTTATGGCATGTGGGGCGCCGCTCCCACGCCAGCATTGCCGGCGAGCAGCCGGTGTCACCCTCGGCGCTGAAGGTGCCAGACCGGGTATATGGGCCGCTTCCCCAAGGTGGATTTGGCATGATCGAGACCGGTGAGCCGCGAGCCATGACCCAGGAGGATATCGACGCCACCATCGCCGATTTCACCCAGGCTGCCGTTAACGCCATGGAGGCCGGATTCGACGGTGTGGAGCTCCATGGTGCCCATGGCTACCTGCTGGAGCAGTTTCTGTGTCGCTCCAGCAACCAACGCAGTGACTGCTATGGTGGCGGTCAGGAGAACCGACTGCGCTTTCTGTTGGAGGTGATCAAGGCGGTGACCTCGGCGATCGGCGCAGAGCGCACTGCCCTGCGCCTCTCCCCCTACGTCGGCGGAAGTGGGGGGCTGGATCCGGAACTCCCGGAGCTGACCCTCAAGTTGGTGGCGGCGTTAGCCCCCCTGGGGCTGGCCTATCTGCACTTGTCAGAGGGCGGCGGCAACGGCACACCGGACCGCTTCCGTGAGCAGTTGCGAGAACGTTACCCTCGGCCGATCATGGTGGCCGGCAACTATACCCTGGAGAGTGGTCAGGCGATGCTGAACAGGGGGCTCGCGGATCTGATCGCCTTCGGCCAGCCTTTTATCACCAATCCGGATTTGGTTCGTCGCTGCCGTGAGGGACTGGCGCTGACACCGGTGGACGATGCCGCTCAAGCCACCTTCTATGGTGGTGGCGCCGAAGGGTATACCGATTACCCCATCGCCTGAGTGGATGAGGCACATCAAAAAGCCCGCTGTCGCGGGCTTTTCTAATTAGTCGTAGATGGTGGGGATCGGCTGGCGCTTGTGCTGGGTGGCTTTGTAGATGCCGATGATGCGGGCCTCCACTTCCGGTGCCACCTGTTTGCCCTCGAGGAAATCATCAATCTGGTCGTAGCTCAGTCCCAGGGCCACTTCGTCTTCCAGGCCAGGGCGATCGCACTCCAGATCCGCTGTGGGCGCTTTCACCACCAACTGCTCCGGGGCCCCCAGGTAGGTGGCCATCTTCCGGACCTGGCGTTTGTTCAGGCCGAAGATCGGCACCAGGTCGCAGGCGCCATCACCATGCTTGGTGTAGAAGCCGGTGACGTTTTCGGCGCTGTGATCGGTGCCGGCCACCAGGCCGCCCACCAGGCCAGCGATCTCATACTGGGCCACCATGCGCATCCTGGCTTTGACGTTGCCCTTGGCAAAATCCACCTTGTCCTCGCTGGGCAGTTCAATGCCGGCTGCGGTCACCGCGGCCAGGGTTTCGGCGTGAATGCCATCGGCGCCCGCCTTGATGTTCACTTCCACCTGCTTGCTGGGCTGGATAAAGCGGCAGGCCATCTGCGCCTCATCTTCGTCTTTCTGCACGTCGTAGGGCAGGCGCACGGCGATAAAGCGATACTCTGGCGTTTCCTTACCCTCATTGAGGCCATCGACGGCCAGCTGACACAGGCGGCCGGTGACGCTGGAATCCACGCCCCCACTGATCCCGAGAACGATGTTCTTACATCCCGATTCCCTGAGTTTCCCCTGGATAAAGGCGACCCGGCGCTGAACCTCAAACTCGGGTTCGATGGCCGCAAGTACTTTCATCTCTCGTAGGATCTGTCCTTTCACTGTGTGCTCCGTTGGCAGGCTGGTAATAGCTGGATAATTTAGCATTGCCATCCCGGGGGCGAAAGCTCACAGCTGCTGTAAGCCGTGGATTTGGGCGTTTGCATGAGTTTGGTGCATTGAGTCACTGTCACAGTGCAGCTATTGGGTGATGACGCGCATCATTGAGTTGGCGTGGTGTGATGGGTGTCACAAATTGCCGTGTGAACACATCAGCAAAACTGATGTGCTGTATCAAAAGGGTTGTGAGGTTATCGGGCGCTGGGCAAGCGGGAGAGCAGTTGTTTTGCTTCGTGGCGGATGCACTCACGAACCGGGTTGTCTGCAGAGTCTGCGCGCCAGACGAAAGAGAGGGTCCGGGTCATGTCCAGCCCAGGGACTTCCAGTGCCACCAGTTCGCCGCTCTCCAGTTGAGCGGCCACATCCAGATAGGGCAGACAGCTCAGGTAGTAGCCTTTGGTGACCATGGTACGCAGCACTGGCACATGTTCATATTCGCGCCAGACATCCAGTTCGGAGACCAGGCCGTGAATGGCGCTGTCGAAGATGCGCCGGGTACCGGCTCCCTGCTCACGAAGCACCCATTTGGCCTGCTCCAACTGGGCGGCACTGATCTGCTTCTGGCGGGCAAAGGGGTGATGTTTGGCGGCGATGATCACCAGGTGGTCGTCGCACCACACTTCGTGACAGATGCGACTGTCGTCGCAGCGCCCCTCGATGATGCCGATGTCGTACTGGTAACTCAGCACCCCCTCGATCACCTTCTGAGTGTTGTGCACCGTCAGTTCGATGCGGATCTCGGGGAAGTCGCCGTCGATGCGGCTGATGAGTTCGGGCACCAGGTGTTCGGCGGCGGTCTGACTGGCCCCCAGCTGAATTTCACCGCTGATCAGGTGTTGGTCGTAGAGACCCAGTTCAATCTGACGGGCATCGTGCAGCAACTGTTTGGCTCGCGGGCGCAGCCAGTTGCCCCAGTGGCTGAGGACCATGCGCTTGCCCTGTCGTTCAAACAGCGGCCGTCCCAGAGACTTCTCAAGCTGAGACAGAGACATGCTGGTGGCCGACTGAGTCAAAGAGAGGGTCTGAGCGGCTTTACTGACACTGCCGAAATCGGCAACGGCATTGAATACCGCCAGCTGCTTGAGAGAGAAACGCACCTTGATGGCTCCGGTTCGAAGTTAATCCAGTTCTGCAAGCATTGAACCACAGTTAACTGGCTTTATAAATTTCACTGAATAAAACTGGAGGTCACATCAATAAATTCCTCCACATGAGAGGTAATATGTGGGAAAACAGGAGTTAATAGAAAGAGATTTGTCGTAAAGGAAGCGGCGCCCTGACTGGGAGTTGCGGCGCCGCCAGCAACAGGAGGTGCCCTATGCCCCAATCTCTGACTGTCGCCAGCGTCATGCACGATCCCGAAGTTGTGCTCCATCCCGATACCGATGCCGGGGATGCCTTGGATAAACTGCTCGAGGCGCGCCTTGGGGCTGCTCCGGTTATCGATGCCCATGGCCGCCTGGTGGGGGTGCTCAGCGAGCATGATCTGCTGCTCGATCTCTGGTACCACGACTATGAACCACAGCAGTGTGCTCAGGTGTGCGAATTGATGCAGCGTAAGGTCACCGTGCTGACCCCCAGAGACGACCTGCTGGCCCTGGCAGAGCGCATCTGCGTGGACCCCAATACCCTCTACCCCATCGATGGCAATGGCAGTGCCGTGACCCTAAGCACCATGCCTTTGAAGGAGCGAGCTCGCGAGGGGCGCTCCTGGCACCCGCGTCACTTTCCCGTGGTGGACAATGGCCATCTGGTCGGGATGGTAAGCCGCCGGGATCTGGTGGGGGCGCTGCGCCACCTTTATCGACGCTCGGCCCATTGAGGGGAATCAGGTCTCGATACTGAGCACCTGATACGCCGGAGTCTCGTAGGGGTGGGCCCGCTTCAGTGCCGAGATCACCTCGGTCTGCAGGGACGCCTGGAAGACCAGTTCCACCTTGTATTCCTCTTCCCGGTGAACCTGCTCGCCGCTGTGTACATAGGGATCGGCCCCCTCCAACGGCCGGAACTGGCCCATGCCGCTGGTGTACCAGCAGCAGCTGTCGTAGTTGCCGATTCGGCCGGCCCCGGCATGAAACAGCGCCTCCAGAACAGACTCAAGGTGAGCTTTGGGAACGTAAAATTCCAGTTTCTTCATTGTCTTTCTCACTATGGGGTATCTTGTTACTTTAGCGTAATCGGGGCTGAATCTGCCAAGGAGTCAAGGTGATATCGAGTGTGACGGTGAGAATTGTGGCGGGCTCCATCGCCGTCTACCTGGGGGTGGCCGGGGTGCTGGTTGCCTTTGGCACAGCCTCCTTGCCCGATACCGAAGCTGAGTCCCTGGCCTTCGATGAGCTCAGGCTGGATTACGCTGCCCTGCCAAAATTGCAGGGCTTTAACGCCAGAGATGGCACTGAGCTGAGCTACCGGTCTTACCCTGCAGACTCCGAATTGGTGCTGGTGCTGCTGCACGGCTCAGGCTGGCACAGCCGTTATCTCTATCCCCTGGCCAATCATCTGAGTGACAACGGCATTGCTCAGGTGGTGACCCCGGACCTGCGAGGCCATGGAGAGCGGCCCAAGCGCCGCGGAGACATCGACTACCAGGATCAGCTGGAGGACGATCTGGCGGATCTGTTGGCAGAGCTCCGCAGGCGTCAGCCCCAGGCCAGAATCGTCGTGGGAGGGCACTCCTCCGGTGGCGGCCTGGCGATTCGTTTCGCCGGAAGCCAGTATGGCAACCAGGTGGACGGCTATCTGCTGCTGGCACCCTTCTTAAGGTACGACGCTCCGACGGTTCGGCCCAACTCCGGCGGCTGGGCCCGCCCCTTTACACCGAGGATCATCGGGCTGAGCATGTTCGAGAGGGTGGGCATAGACCGCTTTTCCCACCTGCCGGCCATTGCCTTCGACATGCCTAAGCCCTATCGAGATGGCACTGAAACCCTGACCTACTCCTACCGGTTGATGATGGGTTTTGCTCCCAGACACTACCGACAGGATCTGGCCGCCATCAGCCAGCCCACCCTGTTGTTGATAGGCAGTGAGGATGAAGCCTTTGTTGCCGAGCAGTTCAAGCCGACTGTCGAGCCCCTGCTCGAAGCCGATATCCGGGTGTTGCCTGGACTCAGTCATATGGGGGTGGTGGTGTCCGAGGATGTTCGGTCTGTGGTGGAGACCTGGCTCGGGCAGCTTCCGCCCCCTTAGTCATCGGCCGGTGTTGCCGGGTGCTGACCATCGCCTCCATTCGCCAATCGGCTAAAGCACGGTGGCTGGCTCTGCTTTTCATGATCGGCTGAAGGCGCAGCCACTGAATCGTCTGGCCAATGAGCGTCAGCCGCCGCCGCGTCCCCGGGCGACAGCTTGACCCTCTGCCAAGTCGGCTTCAGGGCGTTGTTAATGCTGGATGCCCAGACCTTTATGGTGTCCGGGAGCCTGATTTATTTCTGTGCACCGTCAGATGTGACTGGTATGGGAGACTCGGGTTGGCCGTCGGCCTCTGTTCCCAGGCTGCGGCTGATGGCGGGGCATGGATCCAAAAAAAGGGGAGGCGTGAGCCTCCCCTTTGCTTATGCAAGGATGAAGATTAACTGGTGTACATCTGGCCGGCGTAGACCACGAAGTGACGCAGGGCGAGCACGCCGATGATGGTGCAGCTGGCCACGGTTACCAGGAAGGGTTTGCTGTGCTTCCAGGACTTGGGGGCAAACACGCTGGAGAGTACCGGTACACCCAGGCCGATGCCGACCACTCCGACCCAGAACACCTGGGCCCAGGTACCGTCACTGATGGCCGCCAGGGCTGCCTGGGCCGCGGGACCGGAGAAGTTCAGGCCGACGAACAGCAGCACCAGCAGCATCGCTTCGTTGAAGGCCACCGGATACTCGATGCGGTGTACCTGCTCGATGCAGTCGGAGGACTTCTTACTGAAGAACAGGGTGGCCACCAGAATGTTACCCGCAGAGCCCACGCTCAAAGAGGAGGCGAGGAACAGGCCGGGCAGTACCGCGGTGTTCAGGATCGGGTAGCTGATCAGGGCCGACAACAGGAAGCCGGTGTAGACACCCACGCCGATGGCCAGAGCGAAGATCAGCTTGTTCAGGCCACCTTCGATGGCTCGGAACACGCCCATGATCCCCTTGAGCGATGGCATGGCCGCCACCAGGGACTTTTCAAACACCAGGGCGGAGTAGATAAACACCAGAGGAATGTAGGCCAGCAGCAACAACACACCCCAGGCCATCACAGACGTCAGGTTGTAGTTGAGCAGGATGATGTAGAACTCCCAGGGCTTGGTGAGGTCCAGCACCAGCAGGCCCATACCTGCGACGATGGCCAGAGGGCCGATGACCGCAGAAGCCTTAATCACCGGCAGACCGTCTACCGGCAGGCCGCGGCTTTGCTTATACCAGCGCAGACCGATGGCCACCAGCATGGAGCCGGCAGAGAGGCCTGCCATAAACAGGTAGACGGCGATGATCCAGTTCCACACTACCGGATCGTATTGTTCCATGGATCCCCAGAGTACATTCATGCGTTGATCCCTCCCTTCTTGCCGGGAATGCGGTACACACGAGGCTTGGTGCCCAGGTGAACCTTGTCTTGATAGTTAGGCTGGGTGTCCAGCAGTTGGCTCACTTCGCTGCTTGGGTCGGCGGCATCGCCAAACACCAGGGCGTCGGTGGGACAGACGCTGACACAGGCGGGCTGTTCGCCCCGGGACAGGCGGGTGTCCTTACAGAAGTTACACTTGTCCGGTACCCGGGTTTCTGGGTTGATGAAGCGCACCTTGTAGGGGCAGGCGGCAATGCAGTACTGACAGCCCACACACTTCTTGTCGTTGATGGTGATGATGCCATCGTCGCCCACGTAGGCGGCACCGGTAGGGCATACCTTGACGCAAGGAGCATCTTCACACTGCTGACACGACACGCGGTGGTACTTGAAGGCCAGGTTGGGGAAGTTACCTACCGGGCCTTCGATGCGCACCTGCAGCCGGGTCACCGAGTCTGGGATACTGTTCTCACTGCGGCAGGCCACGTTGCAGGCCTGGCAGCCGATGCACTTGTTCTCGTCGTGCACCATTACATAGCGTTTTTTCATGACCATCTCCGATTAGATCTTTTCCACTTTCACCCCGGTGGTGTGCAGGTTCATCCCTACAACCGGAGCGGTGACATGAGGCAGCAGGTTGCCGCAGTGGACGCCCTTGCCGAAGGCCCGGGCCAGCTCTTTGTTCTTGGAGCCAAAGCCCATGTAGGCAAATACGGTGTCGGGGCGGATGCCTGGGGTGACCAGGGCTTTACCCTCTTCACTGCCCACGTCGTTGTGCAGGCGGATGGCGTCGCCACTCTTGATCCCCAGCAGGCCGGCGGTCAGCGGGTGAATCCACACGGCGTTGTCGGACATCAGGTTGGCCAGGTAGGGCACATTGTGGGTGGCACCGTTGGTGTGAATGGCGGTCTTGCCCTGGATGAAGAACAGCTCGTCCGCCTTCTTCAGGTTCACCTCGCGGTACTTGATCACGCCCCGGCCCGGGGCCATCTTCTCCACCTTGGCGGAGCTCAGCTCAATCTTGCCGCTGGGGGTCTTGAACTTCATGGCGCTGGCGTAGGTGCCATCCTCGTCCAGGGTACGGGCGGTGTCGTACTGGGCGGCGAAGTTGGCCACCATCTCGGGCTCGCGCAACATCAGAGGCTTACCAAAGCTGACGTAACCCTCTTGCTTGATGCGATTGAGCAGCTTGGCGTCCTTCTTCACCTGCAGCAGCTGCAGGGTCTCGATGTTCTCCCAGGGGAAGTACTGACCCAGGCCCAGGGCGTCGGCCACCTGCTTCCAGATCTGCCAGGAGGGGCGGGTATCGCCGATGGTCTCGACCACGGGTTGACGCACATAGTAGGCAGGGTTCTTGCCAGATTTGTCGAACACCTCCTCGGAGCGCTCCAGGTAGGTGGACTCAGGCAGGATCACATCGGCGTAGGCGGCGGTCTCACTGACGTAGACGTCGCAGCAGACGATGAAGTCCATGGCGTTCATCGCTTTTACTACCCGGGCGCGATCGGTCATGGTCTGCATGGGGTTGGTGCGGCTCATCACCCAGCCACGGGTCTTGTAGGGGACCTCGTCCAGGGCGGAGTCGAGAATGCTCTGGTAGATGCCGCCGTTGGACCACAGCATTTCGTACTGCTGGTCGACCATGTCGATGCGTTTGGCGGTGGGCTTGGGCATATCCACTTTGGGCTTGGCCAGGCCGGGGGTGACGTCGGCACCGGCAAACTTGTTGTAGGTCTTGGCTTTCTTGCCGGCGTAGATGCCGCCCTTCCGCTCGATGTTGCCGATGAGCACATTGGCGGCGAAGATGGCGCGGCGCATCTCAAACTCTTCGGTGGTAAAGGTGGCGCGGTGCCCGAAGTCGATGACCGCATGGGGTGCGGCGGCCGCCAGTTCGTGGGCGATGCGGCGAATGTCCTCGGCGGGGACGTCGCTGATGGACTCGGCCCACTCAGGCGTGTAGCCAGCCACCTCTTTGGCGAACTCGTCGAAGCCGATCACGTGGCGTTCGATGAAGGCTTTATCGTAGAGGTTGTCTTTAATCAGCACATGACACAGAGCCAGGGCTACGGTGACGTCGGTACCCGGTTTGATGGCATGCCACTCATCGCCTTTGTCGGCGACCACCGAGAAGCGGGGCTCAAACACCACCAGCTTGGCGCCACGATCCGCCTGGGCCTTCATCATGCCGCGGGTCTCGGACATGTTGATCCCTTCGTAGATGTTGTGGCCGAAGTTGATGATGTACTTGGAGTTGCCCAGATCGCGCTTCATCTTGGTGCCAAAGATGGCGAAGGCGGCGATCTTGTAGGCGGTGGGACAGGTGGTGCCGTGGTTGAAGGTGTTGGGGCTGCCGAATGCCTTAGCCAGATGGAACAGGTGTTTGTGGTTGGAGCCGGACTTGGAGGAGAAGGAGACCGCTTCCGGGCCATACTTCTCTTTGATGGTGCCCAGCTTGTCGGCGATCAGGGCGTAGGCTTCGTCCCACTCGATCTCTTTCCACTGGCCTTCACCACGCTCGCCGACCCGTTTCAGGGGTTTCACCAGGCGCTGCTTGTCGTACAGCAGGCTGTGACCGGCGCCGCCACGGGCGCAGACCGCTCCGCCAAAGGATTTGGCGTTGGCATTACCCAGAATGGAGACGTTCTTGCCGTTGACGATGCGGGCGGAGATGGGACAGCGGGTGGAGCACATTTCACAGATGCTCTTCACCTCAATTGCTGAACCCTTGAGCTCGGTCTGCTCTAGGGCGCCCAGGGTACCTGGCAGCAGACTGGCCAGAGCACAACCTGCGGTGCTTGCCCCGGCTCCTTTCATAAAGGTTCGCCGATCGAGTTTCATCATGATTCCCCTTTTGGATTTTGATGGGTCTCCCCGCTCACCGGGTGCAGCGGTCAGCGGGAGGGATACTCAGTTGTCAGGGTCAGTGTCGAACGGGGAGGCAAGGGTCGGTATTGTGGTAAACCACATATCACTCTGATTGGTTAACGCTTTGTGATCTCTTTCGCAGTTCGATTTTTGAGCGATGAGTGATTGGGTGTTTGTCTATTGTGGTAAACCACATAAATGTCGGCGGGGGGATAAGAGAATGATTCTTGATACAAAAAAGCGCCCGGTTGGGCGCTTTTCGAGAGAGGGGTCTTAGCCCTGGTTTTTCATATAGCCGTCGAAGTTCTCGATGTAGTCCTTCATGTTGGCTTCCAGCATCTTGCGATACTCATCAATGTAGTACTCCATCATCTCCTCTTTACGAACGGTCATCTCTTCGGCGCTGTTGAAGCCGGAAGCGCCGAACCAGGCGTTATAGCGGGCCAGGGCCCACATAAAGGAGGCACTCACTTCGCCAGCCTGTACCTGAGGATCCTTGTTGTGGTCGTTCGCCAGGTGAATATGGGCGTTGGCGCGATCGAAAAACGCCTTGTTGGATTCGGACATGGGACTCTCTTCTCTATGGTGTTGAAGCTGCCAAGCTAGCAGCTTTGTCCCCGATGTGCCGGGGACTGGATTAAAGTTGTGATCAGGCTTCGTTGGCTCTGGTCAGAGTGATTTCGGCAATGCAGCCTGCTCCTTCATCGTTGTTACGGATGGAGAACTCCCCCTCCTGGGCTTTGACCAGGTCGCTACAGATGGCCAGCCCCAGCCCAAGACCGTCACTCTTGGTGGTGGTGAAGGTGGCCATCATGGTTTGCGGGTCTTCGGCGAAGCCGGGACCGTTATCTATGACCCTCAATCGCACCCGTTGTTCATCGAATCGCAGTTCAATAAGGATTTCGCCCTGATTGCCTGAGAGTTCTGATAGGGCATCTACACTGTTTTTCAGCAAGTTGATCAGTACCTGCTGCATTCCCACCCTGTCTGCTCGGGCGAAATAGGGTTCACCTTTGACCAGGGTACGAACTTGTACTCTGTGGCGCTCCAGCTCCAGCTTCATCAAGGAGATCCCTTCATCCACCAGGCTCAGGAGGTTGACCCGCTCGAGCACCGTATCCCGGCGCTTCAGCAGGCCACGAATACGCTGAACGACAGACGCGGCTCGCTGGGATTGCTGATTGATCTTATCCAGCAGGGCCAGCATCTCCGTATCGGGCTGGGTCTGACTGCGTAATCGAACCAGGCCGCCTTCGCTGTAGTTGTTGATGGCGGCGATGGGCTGGTTGATTTCATGGGCCAGGCCGGCACCGATCTCTCCTATCACTGCGGCGCTGTGGAGTCGCTCCAACTGAACCGCTTTGCGCTTGAGTTCCCGCTCGGTCTCCACCAGGGTGTCGCTTTTCTGACGAAACTTGAACTCGATCCAGAAGTGGTAGAGGGTGGCGATGACGAACAGCATTGCGATGGCCACGCCCCACTTGCGGTTGGCCTCCATCCACTCCAGCAGCAGGTCCCATTTGCTGACCTCCTGCTTCTGGTAGTGGAGGTTGGAGAACAGTTGAATCACCTTGAGCTGACTGATGGGGGCGGTCCAGCCTAGGGTGCCAGCTTCGATGGCGGCGGGGTGATCCGGGGTGAGCTCAAACAGGGCTCGGGTGATCTGTTTGGTCAGGTTGTAGCTGACCTCTTCGCTGGCGGCGAAAGACCAGTTGGGGTAGAGCTGGGTGCTGACCTGACAGTCGTAGCCGGGAGGACGACTCGGGTTGATCACCCGAAAGTCTTCGGTGCGGATTACTCCTTTTTCGACCATCTCTTCCATAGTACAGAAGGGGGTGATGGCGGCATCGATGTTGCGGTCTCGCACCTGGAAGATCAGCGGCCCCAGGGGGAAGCCTAAAAACTTCACCTCCTTGAAGAAATCTTCGGGAGTCATGCCCAGCTTATGCATCAGCCCTACGGTGGCCTGGTAACCGCCGAGGGCGTGACGACCACTGGCGGCGACCACTTTGTCCTTGAGGTCGTACAGGGTGCGATAGTCGCTGTCGGCGCGGACGATGATGGTGGAGCCGATGGCGTAGGTTGCGCCATTGTGTTTGGCTGAGCGCATGGTGGCCAGCCAGGAGAGTGGAAACTGATTGGAAAGGTAGAGGTATTGACCCGGGTTGGTGACGATAAACTCAATCTCACCAGCCTCCAGGGCGGCGTTGAGCTCCTCGAAGGAGCCGGGGCGTACGCTGAAGCGGGCTCCGTCCACCTTCTCGGTGAGGTAGTCCATCATCGGCTGCCAGCGCTTTTCTGCCTGCAGGTAGCCCCAATTGGCCAGGACTCCCACCTTAAGGTGCTGCTCAGTCTTGTCGGCCGCCCGCAGTGCTCCGGAAAACAGCAGTAACAGGCTCAGTAGTCCAATCCACAGGGGGGCAATGCGCACGGCTTGATCCAGAATCAATTTCATGATGGTTTTAACATAAGCCAGTCGGCGCCGGATTCAATGTGAAGCGACTCAAAGTTAGGGACTTTGCTATCGCTTATTGGTCGGATCTGAGATATCACTCTATGAGAAAAGACTAATTCGAGGAGAGAGTATGACCCAGAACCAGGGAGAGATGGTCTATCTGGTGGACGATGATGAGGCGATTCTCGACTCGTTGAGCTTCCTGATGGAGGGGTATGGCCTGAAGGTCAATGCCTTCAGCGGTGGTGCGGCCTTCCTGGAGACGGTGGATCTTGGTCAACCCGGTTGTGTCATCCTCGACAGCCGCATGCCCGAGCTGACCGGCCAGGAGCTGCACCAAAAGCTGAATGAGGCCAACAGCCCACTGGCGGTGATCTTCCTCACCGGCCATGGAGATGTGCCGATGGCGGTGGAAGCGCTGAAAAACGGGGCGTTCGATTTCTTTCAGAAGCCGGTCCAGGGCAAGGAGCTGTTCGAAGCGGTGCAGCGCGGGCTGGCCCACAGCGACAAACTCCACCACGACCTGAATCAACTGGCCCTGCTCCAGGACCTCACCGAACGTGAGCAGCAGGTGTTTCGCCTGGTGATCAACGGTTACACCAACAAGCAGATGGCAGACACTCTGTTTGTGTCGGTGCGCACCATCGAAGTGCATCGTTCCAACGTGATGAAGAAACTGCACGCCAGCAACATGGCCGGTCTGCTGAAGTACTCCTCGCTGCTTGACTCTATCGATCAGAAAACGTGATCGCTTAAGTGTCGTAACAACACCGCTTCTGGGTGGTGCTGTCATTCAATGGGTTTTCTTTTCGAATCTATAGCCACCCTGGGCGGCACCCCATAGCTGCTGCCCATTGTCGTCGTACCCTTTGGTCCAGCGAATGATGCGGTCAGGGTAGATCTCCAGATCGGTTTGCGAATAGCTGGCACCATACATGCGGTTGGTGCAGCTGTCTGCGCCGGTTCGTCCCTTATACCCCTGAGTATTGGGGTCATAGACCAGCTCGACGTTGCAGCCGGGTTTGGGGAGCAGTTGCTCTGGGGATAGCGACTCCAGCGGCGTTTGGGAGTGCCAGGCGCCGGCAAAGTGTCTGGGTGTGGGCAGTTCAAACAGGTGGATCAGAACCCCAGATGGGGTGGTCTCCAGGCGCAGTACCCGCTGACGAAATGGGCGCTCGGGTCTTTTTGAAGAGGCATGCTCCGAGTAGAGCCAGGGGCCATCACTGCGCTCTGTCCAGATCGGGACAATGTGCAGATTGAGGTCAAAGTAATTGAGAAGCTCTTTCGACTGGGTTTTGCTGGAGTAATTGCCGTTCATCCACTGTGCCAATTGCTCTTTGGCTTCAATGGCTTGGGCCGGTTGAATCAGATAAGTCAGCAGAAACAGAGAAGTCAGTAGCCTCATAGCCATCCAACAGAGTCGCTTCGGAGTGAAAGAGGATTGTTGCATAAATGCGACAATAATAAGAGAGGCTGAGGTGCCGCGGATGAAATTTTGAGTTTCGGTGCACAGATACGTGGCAACCAGAAAAAGAAAATCCCCTGTGCCGTTAAGCAACAAGGGATTGCCGGTGTATGCAGTCGGCCTGTGGATGATAAGTTGGCCTACGACATAGGATGGTGGTCGGCAAAGTGCCGGGGCATCAGGCTCACTGACTTCCATTTGCCCCTGGGAGAGTCATTCGATGGGCTCAGGCCTAGAATTCCTGATCCATTACAGACACCCATAATCGTTGGAAACAGACAACGACAACGGGATAGTAACAAAAGAAAATGGCCAAAATTGGTCAGTTTCTGTTCTTGTGAGGCGCATTCTGACATCTGTGAAGGTGGGGTGATGCCGCTCACGTCGAGCGGCAAAGTTGGGAACCTGGTCGGGTCGCTTTCGCTTAACTTACCTCTTTAGCGGCTTCGCAGTTGATGCTTCTGGTCATCAGGGATGCGCGTGCCTTGTCGTATCCCCAATTAAAGATGATGGCGTAGACCAGGAAGAACAGGATAAAGCCGATATCCAGCAGCAGTACTTGCCACAGGCTCTTGTTGAGCGCCCACATCAGTACCGGCAGAGTCAGAGGCAGCAGTCCCAATTCAAAACCCAGGCCATGACCCAGACGAATCAGAGGGGAGCGGCTGGTGCGATCCTCGCCGAACATCTTGTCGAACATCAGGTTGTAGGCGTAGTTCCACCCCATGGCGATCAGCGACAGTGCGATGGAGATGCCAGCGATGGTGTGGGTGGCCACCTGCAAAAACAGCGGCACTATGCCGACGATGATGATCAGTGCGAAGGCCTCGAACAGCAGGGTATGGAGGATGCGTTCTTTGGTGGACATGTTGGGCTCCTTAAATTGGCTTATGGCGCCCATTCTATTTTTTATTATGATAGGTGAAAGTTAGTAGCTATCGGTTTTGTAGATATGTATACCCTGGAACAGTTACGCATGTTTGTCACCGCGGTGGAGCAAGGCTCCTTCTCAGCCGCCGCCCGGCGATTGGGCAAGGCGCAGTCTGTGGTCAGTCAGGGAATTGCCAACCTGGAGATCGATCTGAACCTTGTCCTGTTCGACCGCAGCGGTCGTTCGCCTGTGCTGACTCCCCACGGCCGGACCCTGTTCGAGCAGGCACAGATGCTGATGTTGCATCATCAGCGGCTGCAAAGCAGTGCGCAAAGCTTGAGTTTGGGAGAGGAGAGCCAGTTGGTGTTTGCCCTGGATGAGGCCCTGATGATGCCGGGGCTGGAAGCGGTCCTGACTCAGTTTGCCGAACGCTTTCCTGCTACCGCGTTAGAGTTTTTGACCGTGGTCAGCCCGGATGTGGTGGAACTGGTTGATAGCGGCCGCGTACATTTGGGGCTGATGTTTTCTCAAATCCCCTACCCAACTGAACTGGATACTAGCTATATAGGCAGTCTGCCCTTTGTGGCGGTGGTGTCTCCAAAGCACCCCTTGGCGAAGGAGCAGAACCTGACCCTGGATCAGTTGAGTTTGCATCGGCAGCTTCTGGTGAGGGGGACGGCGGGAACTCTGATGGGAGATTTCCCTGCGGTCAGTCCAAACTGCTGGGGCACAAACAACTTCTACATGGTGGCGGAGCTGGCCAGCCGAGGTTTTGGTTGGGGTTACATTCCGCAGCACCTGACCCAAGACCCGGTATTTGGCCCCCGGCTTTTGCCGCTGGAACCAGAGTTTGATAGCCAGGCTTGGCAGGTGCCGGTGGACCTGGTCACTCGCCCGGGAGCGGAGAGCGGCCCAGCCCTGAACTGGCTGAAGCACGCACTGAAGGGATTACTTAGAGATGGGCTGGAGTAACAGTCGCCTAGCTGGCAGGGCCAGCCCGGGACACGCAGTCCCGGGCCGCGATGATCAGCCTTCGACGCCCTGGCTGCGCAGGTACTCGTCGTAGGTGCCGTGGAAGTCGGTGATGCCGTCCGCCTTCAGCTCGATGATGCGGGTGGCCACGGAGGAGACAAACTGACGGTCGTGGGAGACGAACAGCAGGGTGCCTGCGTAGTTCTCAAGGGCCAGGTTGAGCGCCTCGATGGATTCCATGTCCATGTGGTTGGTCGGCTCATCCATCACCAGAATGTTGGGCTTTTGCATCATCAGCTTACCGAACAGCATCCGTCCCTGTTCACCACCGGAGATCACCCGGGTGGATTTTTTGATCTCATTCTGAGAGAACAGCATTCTTCCCAGGAAGGAGCGGATGGTCTGCTCGTCGGCGCCTTCGGTGGCCCATTGTCCCATCCAGTCGAACAGGTTCAGATCGGTATCGAAGTCGGCGGCATGCTCCTGGGCGTAGTAGCCGATGTTGTGGTTTTCAGACCACTTCACGGTGCCGGATTTGGGCGCCATGCGGCCCACCAGGGTGTTGAGCAGGGTGGATTTGCCGATGCCGTTTTCACCGATGATGGCGATGCGCTCACCCACTTCCACCCGCAGCTCCAGGTTGTTAAACAGCAGGCCGTCATCAAAGCCCTGGGACAGCTTCTCCACCTCCAGGGCGTTTCGGAACAGTTTCTTCTCCTGTTCGAAACGGATGAAGGGAGACTGGCGGCTGGAGGCTTTGACCTCCTGCAGCTGGATCTTGTCGATCTGCTTGGCACGAGAGGTGGCCTGGCGCGCCTTGGAGGCGTTGGCGGAGAAGCGGCTGACGAAGTTCTGCAGCTCGGCGATCTGCGCCTTCTTCTTGGCGTTGTCCGCCAACATCCGCTCACGAGCCTGTTCGGCAGCGGTCATGTACTCGTCGTAGTTGCCGTGGTACATCCGCAGCTCGCCATAGTCGATGTCCGCCATGTGGGTGCACACCGAGTTCAGGAAGTGGCGGTCGTGGGAGATGATGATCATGGTGCAGTTGCGCCCGTTGAGCACCTCTTCCAGCCAGTGGATGGTGTGGATATCCAAGTTGTTGGTGGGCTCGTCCAGCAGCATGATGTCCGGGTCGGCAAACAGCACCTGGGCCAGCAGAACCCGTACCTTGAGGCCGGGGGCGACGGCGCTCATCAGGCCAAAGTGTTGATCCTCAGGAATGCCCAGGCCCAGCAGCAGCTCTCCGGCACGGGCTTCGGCGCTGTAGCCATCCATTTCGGCAAACTGCACCTCCAGATCGGCAACCAGCATCCCCTCCTCTTCACTCATCTCCGGCAGGCTGTAAATGCGATCACGTTCGGCCTTGACCTTCCACATCTCCTGGTGACCCATGATCACCGTGTCGATCACCGTGTACTCTTCGAAGGCCCACTGATCCTGCCCCAGCTTGGCCATGCGGGTGTTGGCTTCCAGGCTGACGTTGCCGGCGGAGGGCTCCAGCTCACCGGAGAGGATCTTCATAAAGGTGGACTTACCGGCACCATTGGCGCCGATCAGGCCAAAGCGATTGCCGCCGCCAAACTTGGCGCTGATGTCTTCGAAAAGGGGCTTATCCCCGAACTGCATGGTGATGTTGGAGGCGATGATCAAGGTGCTGCATTCCCAGTATGAAATTAAAAAAACGCCGCAGGGTACCTGTCAGAGCGTCACTGTGCAAGTGTTGTTCGATCCTGTCCTGTTCAGCCGAGGACCGAGGGCGGCAGTATCCACAATTTTTATGTGTCTATGCTGCTATCCTTATTGGGCTCGAATCCATGGTTTCTTGCCGCAGGCGCGGGATTGGAACCGAAGACTGTGCTGAAGGGAGGTGGGTATGAGGTACGCACTGAGCGCCATGGCTCTGTTGTTGGCCGCCCCTGCGTGGGCGGATGCCCCCTGCGGGGATCTGGGGGAGTGCCGGGTCTACATCGAGATCAATGCCATTGACGGGGACATCGGCTTCCATACTCTGTTCGATGGTGACGGCTGGGAGACGGCTCAGATGACCGGGCCGGACGGCACGCCGCTGCTGGACACCGAGTTGTCCGGCGCTTTGTCGGATCAGACCCTGACCGAGAATTTCTTCGAGAGCGCCGAGCCCGTGTGTGAACCCGGGTTGGCGGAGGAGCCTGATGAGGAGGTCGTGACCCTGCCGGAGTTTCTGAGTCGATTTCCCGCCGGCAGTTACGGTTTTAGCTTGGACAGCGGCGACCAGACTGGCAGTACCATGTTGACCCATATGATTCCCGCAGCGCCGGCTGAGGTCGAGTTTGACGGCAAGTGGATCTCTTGGCAGTACGGCGAGGACCTCGGAGAGTGCACCACCTGGCCCGATGGATTTGGGGTGGCACCCGAGAGTTCCATCATCGCTTATGAGGTGGTGGTGGAGCCCGACGACGATGAGCTGTCGCAATTTGCTGTCACTCTCAGGGTGCCTGCCGAGGTTAATCAGGTCCGGGTGCCGCGAGCCTACTTGCGATCATTGCCGCCAGGAACCCCTCTCAAGGTGGAGGTGGGTGCCATTGAAGGGCGGCCGGATGGCTCTTTCGGCAATCAGACATTTACCGAAGAGGATGGCTTCTGCAACCTGAGAAATCAGCATCAATGTTCTGAAGAGGAGTAACCGGCGGCCCTGCATTGGCTATCTGATATAGTGGCGGCAGTCTTGTCCTATGAAGTCAGAGTATGAAGTCTTACCCGGCCACCCTGAGGGTGGCCACTTTCAATGCCAGCATGGAGGCGGACAACTACTGCCGCGGCGCCGAGGCGCGCGATCCCCGCGCCCTTGAGAGACGGTTGCGCAGTGGTCGTAACCGCCAGATTTGCAATATCGCCGAGATCATTCAGCGGGTGCGACCCGATATTCTGTTGCTCAACGAGTTTGATTACATCAAGGATCCCCGCCGAGGGGCATTGGCGTTTCAGCGTCGTTACCTGGCCGTATCCCAGAACGGTCAGCGTCCCATCCACTATCGCCACGTCTATACCGCTCCGGTGAACAGCGGAGAGCCCAGTCCCCTGGACATCGACGGTGATGGCCTGGCATCCGGCAGCGGCGGCGACGCCTGGGGTTTTGGCCACTATCCTGGCCAGTACGGCATGCTGGTGCTGTCCCGTTTTCCCATCGAGCGCAGTCGGGTGCGCAGCTTTCGGCTGTTTCCCTGGCACAAGATGCCCGGCGCCCGGGAGCCGATGCACCCGGATGGTTCCCCGTTCTATGACGAGCTGACCTGGCGCCAGCTCAGGCTCTCTTCCAAGAGCCATTGGGATCTGCCCATTCAGATCCGGGGCCAGACTCTGCATCTGTTGGCGGCTCACCCGACGCCACCGGTGTTTGACGGGCCGGAGCGGCGCAATGCCGCCCGTAACTTCGATGAAATTCGGCTGTGGGCCGATTATGTGGATCCCAGCCGAAGCGGTTATCTGATGGACGATCTGGGGGTTGCCGGAGGATTGGCGCCGGAGGCGGCCTTTGTCATCGTCGGTGACTACAATGCCTCACCGGTTGAGGGCCGATCCTTGCCCGGGGCCATCGAGCAGCTGCTGGGCCACCCTCTGGTGAACAGTGAGCTGGAGCCTAACAGCCAGGGAGGCGCGCAGCACTCACAGGCGAACCCTCACGGACAGAGTCATACTGCAGACTGGCGTGCCAGAGTAGATTATGTGTTGCCGTCCAGGTCGGGCATTGAGGTGGAACAGGGCGGGGTGTTCTGGCCCGAGCCCAGCAGTGATCAGGCGTATCTGGTCAGTGGCCGGGGGGCCTCTTCAGACCATCGTCTGGTGTGGCTGGATCTGCGCCTGGACTGAGGTGATTTCAGTCGTTGCTTTCAGCTTTTTGTTTAACAAAGTCAGTTAGTTAGGTAACCATGTTGCTACCTGCGCATTAACACCTTGGCAACCATGCGCGCGGCGCATAGTGAAGTTGCATAATCTTCACCCCTTACCCCTATGGTTCCCTCCAAATATGAAGCGTAGACTTTGTCCACTTTTTTAGGTCGAGGTGGGGTATGGGCTCCCAGTCACTGCTGATGCAGCTTGTGAGAACCGGGCTGGTACTGGCCATTGTGCTGATCGCGGTTAACCGGTGCGATCCCCTGCTAGATGCCTTTGCCAGTCAGGCGATGGGCTCTGGTTGCCACTCTACCGGTGGCAGCGGTCATCATGCCAAGCACCATCACCACCGAGAATTCCCGGAGTAGAGTCACCATGAGTATTTTCCGCTTCCCCCTGTTGGTGTGGATGGGCATCGGTGTGCTGGTCATCAGCCTGGGCATTCGTCAGTCGTTTGGCATCTTCCTCTCCCCCATGGTGATGGATTTTGGTACCGGTCGGGAGTTTTTCTCCTTCGCCATTGCCCTGCAGAATCTGCTGTTTGGCGCTTTCCAGCCCTTTGTGGGGATGGCGGCCGACCGCTTCGGCCCGGGTCGCATCATTGTGGCGGGCTCTATCGCCTATGGCTCAGGCCTGTTGCTGACCGCTCTGACCACCCAGCCGGACTGGCTCTATCTCTCCCTGGGTGGTCTGGTGGGGCTGGGACTCAGTGCCACCAGCTATGTGATCATCCTCGGGGCGGTGGCCCGGGCGGTGCCTGCGGAGCACGCGGCCAAGGCCTTCGGCCTGACCACGGCGGCGGGCTCCTTCGGCATGTTTGCGGTGATCCCTGGTGCCCAGGCGATGCTGACCCATTTCGACTGGCGGGTCACCATGGAGCTGTTCGCCGTGGCCTGCACCCTGATGGTGGCCTTTGCCTCCTTCATTAAGCCAGCCTCAGAGGAGCACTCCGCTGCGGCGCAAGGGGAGGACAGCCAGACCCTGAAGCAGGCCCTGGGAGAAGCGTGTCGTCATCGCGGCTACTGGTTTATCCATGCGGGTTTTTTCGTTTGCGGCTTTCATGTGATGTTCATTGCCACCCACCTGCCCAGCTACCTGGCGGACAAGGGACTGTCGGCCCAGGTGGCGGCGCTGGCCCTGGCCTATGTGGGGATCTTCAATATCTTCGGCTCCTATTTCTGGGGCCTGATGGGGGATCACTTCGATAAGCGCTACGTGATGACGACGCTGTATCTGACGCGCACCGCGGTGATTACCGGCTTCGTGACCCTGCCGGTCACCGACGCCAGCGCCTCGCTGTTCGGTGCCGCCATCGGCTTCTGTTGGCTGGGCACAGTGCCACTGACCTCAGGTCTGGTCAGACAGATCTTTGGTGCCCGCTACCTCTCCACCCTCTATGGGCTGGTGTTCTTTACCCATCAGGTGGGCAGCTTCCTGGGGGCCTGGGCCGGTGGCCGCATCTACGACCACTACGGCACCTATGAGCCGATCTGGTGGAGCACCGTGGTGCTGGCCTTTGCGGCCGCTGTGTTGCACCTGCCCATCGACGCCCGCCCTCTGGCCAGGTTGCAGCCTCAGCCAGCCTGAGCGGGCTCCGGGTCGGCGGCCAGGCCGCCTCCCAGGGCGCGATAGAGGCTGATGTGGGCCAGCAACTGGTCCCTTTGCAACTGACTCAGGGCCAGCTGAGCACTGAACAGCTGACGTTGGGCGTCCAGCAGATCCAGAGAGGTGGCGACGCCATTTTGATATCGGAGCCTGGCCAGACGCACATACTCCTGAGAGGCGCTGACCAGTTGTTGCTGGGCTTCCATGGCACTCTGGGCGCGGCGCACCCTGGCCAGGGCGTCACTGACCTCGGTGTAGGCGGTCAGTATCGCTTCCCGATAGCTCAGCTCAGCCTGTTTCAGTTCTTCGGCGGCGATCCGCTCCTGGGCTTTGAGCTTACCCGAGTTGAACAAAGGCTGGGTCAGGCCGCCGAGCAGGCTCCAGGTCACCCCTTCACTGTCGAGAATGTCTCCCAGTCTGTCGCTTTCGATGCCGTAACTGCCGCTGAGAGTAAAGCTGGGCAACAGGGCTGCTTTGGCGACGCCGAGGGAGGCGCTAGCGGCGACAAGCTGCTGCTCGGCCACCGCCACATCGGGTCGCTGGCTGAGCATGTCTGAGGGCACCCCGATGGCCAGCACATCGGTGATCCCCAGGGCGGTGAGCCCCTGTGGCAGCTGGTACTGGGCGTTCAAATCGTAGCTTCCCAGCAGCAGTTTCAGCTGGTTCTGCTTCTGATGGCGATCAAAGTCCAGGGCGGGCAGGGTGGTGCGGGCGGACTGATACTCTACCTCGGCCTGACGCACCTCCAGTCCGGAGATCACCCCGTTTTCCTTGCGAAGCCGCGCCAGTTTCAACTCTTCCAGCCTTACCCTGGCGGTGTCTTTGGAGATGCGGTAGCGCTGCTCTATGTCCAGCCACTCGTAGTAGCGGCTGGCCACGTCGCTGATAAGGCTCAGGGTGGCCAGGTTCAGCTGCTGTTTGCTGCTGAGCAACTGGGCGTAGCTGGCTTCGCTGCGCCGGCGGTTCGCGCCCCAGAGATCCACCTCCCAACTGACCATGCCATCCAGATTGAAGGTGTCGGCGATCTCCGGATCACTGTTGGTCAGCCCACTGTCGCTCTCGCGCTCGGCGGACAGGCCCAGGCTGAGTTCGGGGTAGAGGGCGGCGTCGGTGACCCTGGTTTGTTCCCGGGCAGCCTGGAGCCTGGAGCGGGTGACCTCCAGGCTGAGGTTGTCCGTCAGTGCCTGCTCTATCAGCCCTTGCAGTTGAGGGTCGAGGAAGAACCGGCGCCAGGGCAGGGTGCCCAGGTGAGCACTGACCCCCGGGGTGGCATCAAAGTGCTCCGGCAGGGATTGCTCTGGTCGTTGGTAGTCAGGACCGACGGCGCAACCGGTGAGGATCAGGGCCAGAGTCAGGGGCAGCAGTCTCATGGGCGTGCCTCCTCGGTTTGGGTCTGCTCTGGCAGTGGCGGCTTGTTACGGGATTTCAGCCATCCGGCGCAGGTGATGAAGAACAGGGGCACCAGCACGATGCCGACGCTGGTGGCCAGAATCATGCCGCCGAGAATGGGGATGGCGATGGACTGACGGCTGACGGCGCCCGGGCCTGTTGACAGCACCAGGGGCAGCACCCCGAGGATGAAGGCCATGGAGGTCATCAGGATGGGGCGGAACCTCAGTGCCGCCGCCTCCAGGGCGGCATCCACCCGGGAGCGTCCCTGCTGATGCAGCTGGTTGGCAAACTCGACAATCAAAATGGAGTTCTTGGCGGCCATGCCGATGAGGGCGATAAAGGCGATTTGGAAAAACAGGTTGCTCTCCATGCCGCTGACCATGGTTGCGGACGCGGCGCCCAGCATGGCCACCGGGGCGATCAGCAGCACCGCCACCGGAATGGTCCAGCTCTCGTAGAGGGCGGCCAGGAACAGGAACACAAACACCAGCGCCAGGGTAACGGCGATGCCGGTCTGGTTGGCGGATTGCACCTCCTGGTAGGTGAGGCCGCTCCACTCGTAGCGGAAGGTGTTGGGCAGCAGTGGCGTGGCCACGCGCTCGATCGCCTTGATCACATCGCCGGTGGCGTAACCCGGCGCCGGGGTGACGTTGATGGAGGCGCTGGAGAACATGTTGTAGTGGGTGACCGACGCCGGCCCCACACTGTAGCCGTATTCGGCCAGCACGCCGATGGGTACCATGGCACCGCTGCTGGAGCGGACATAGAAATCCTTGATCTGGTCGGGGAACTGGCGGTACTCCTGCTCCGCCTGGATCTTCACCCGGTACACCCGGCCAAACAGGTTGAAGTCGTTGACCGTGGAGGAGTCGGTGAAGGTCTTAATGGTGCTGTAGATGTCGGACACGGTGACGCCGATGGCCATCGCCTTGGCTTCATCCACCGACAGTCTCAATTGAGGAATGGCCGACTGCAGGGAGAGCCCGGCCCGGGACACTTCCGGCTGGCGCTTGAGCTGCTCCACCAGTTCCTTGGCGTTCTCAATCAGCCCTTCGAAGTTGGTGCCGGAGGTGTCCTGCAGCTCCATCTCCACCCCGGAGCCGTTGCCGAGGCCCGGGACCGCCGACGGCAGGTAGAGGCTGAACTCCGCCTCCAGCACCTGATGCAGATCTTTCTGCAGCTGATGCATCACCTTCTTAACCGTATGTCCCTCCGGTTTGCGCTGCTCCCAGGGGGTGAGGATCACTTCAAACTGGCCGTTGGCCTGGTTGGAGCCGGAGCGGCGGTTCTCCCCCGCCAGGGTAAAGGAGTAGGCCACCGCGGGGTGGGCCATCACATACTGCTCCGCCTTTTTCAGCACCTCCTGGGTGCGGTTGACCGTGGAGCCGTCCGGCAGGGTCATGTCGATGAAGAAGCGCCCCTGGTCTTCGTCGGGCATAAAGCTGGCGGGCAGCTGATTCATGATTAGGTAGACCCCGCCCACCATGATGGCGAAGGCCAGGTAGCTGCGCTTGGCGTGGGACTGGGTCAGCCCTACCAGAGAGACGTAGCGGTTGGTGGCGCTGTCCAGTACCCGATTGATCCAGCGGAACAGGGCATTGGGTTTGCTTTCCTCATGGGTGAGCAGGATGGCGCACAGGGCCGGACTCAGGGTCAGGGCCACCAGGGTGGAGATCAGCACCGAAACGGTAATGGCTACGGCGAACTCCCGGTACATGATGCCGGTGATCCCCGCCAGGAAGGAGACAGGCACAAACACCGCCGCCAGCACCAGGCTGGTGGCCACCAGGGCACCGGAGAGCTCCTTCATGGCGACCCGGGTGGCCGCCGCGGCGCTCAGTCCCTTCTCTTTCATCAACCGCTCGACGTTCTCCACCACCACAATGGCGTCGTCCACGACGATACCGATTGCCAGCACCAGGGCCAGCAGGCTGACGGTGTTGATGGTAAAGCCAAAGGCCAGCATCGCCGCCAGAGTGCCCACCAGGGAGACGGGTACGGCGATGGCGGGGATCAGGGTGGCGCGCCAGTTCTGCAGGAACAGGTAGACCACGGCCACCACCAGGATCAGGGCTTCTATCAAAGTCTTGACCACTTCGGAGATGGAGTCCTCGATAAACTCCGAGGCGTCATAGAACACCTGCCACTGGACCCCGGCAGGGAACTTGGTGGCCAGCTCTGCCATGGTCTCCTTCACCTTGCGGGTCACCTCCAGGGCGTTGGCCCCGGGCAGCAGGTAGACCTGGACGATGGTGGCGTTGGCGCCGTTGAGCTGGGATTGCAGGGTGTAGGCGGAGGAGCCCAGTTCGACGCGGGCGATGTCGCGCAGTCGGATCAGTGAGCCATCGGCGTCGGCGCGGACGATGATCTCGTTGAATTGTTGCACGCTGGAGAGGCGGCCAGCGGCGGTGATCGGCAGCGTCAGTGACAGCTGATCGCTGTTGGGCTGGGTGCCTATGGTGCCCGCCGGACTCTCCTTGTTCTGGGCCTTGATGGCCCCGATGACATCCGAAGTGGTCAGTCCGTAGCCGGCCATCATGTCCGGCTTGAGCCAGATGCGCATGGAATAGCTGCGCGCCCCTGTGTTGCGGGTACGGCCCACCCCGGGGATCCGTTTCAGCGCCGAGGTGATGTTGATGGTGGCGTAGTTACTCAGGTAGATCTCATCGAAGCGCTCATCGTCCGAGGTCAGCGCCAGCTTCAGCAGCTCCACCGAGGCTTCCTTGGACACCGAGACGCCCTCGGTCTGCACGTCGATGGGCAGGCTGCCGAACGCCTGCTGGGTGGCGTTTTGCACATCCACCGCCGCCAGATCCGGGCTGGTGCCCACATCGAAGGTGATGGTGACGTTGGTGCTGCCGGAGTTGGTGCTTTTTGAGCTCATGTAGATCATGTTGGGCACCCCGTTGACCTCCTGCTCCAGCGGCGTCGCCACCGACTCGGCGGCGGTCACCGAGGTGGCGCCCGGGTAGGAGGCGGAGATCTTCACCTGGGGTGGGGTGATGTAGGGGTACTGATCGATGGGCAACTGGAACATGGCCACCAGTCCGAGCAGGACGATGACGATGGAGATGACGCTGGCAAATACCGGCCGATTGACGAAGAACTGGGCCATCACTCCTGCTCCTGTGCCTGTTGCTGCTCAATCTGCTGCTGTTCCAGCGCCTGGGCTTTCTCCTTGGTGTCCTCCCTGGACTGGTACTCTTCGGCGGTCAGCGGCTCGGCCAACTGGCCATGCTGCACCCGGTGCATCCCCTCGATGATCACCAGCTCGCCGGCGCGCAGGCCGCTCTTGACCACCACGCCCTCCTCACCCTGGTGCTTGATGACGATGAAGCGACGCTCCACCTTGTTGTCCGGCAGCACCACCATCACGTAGACCCCCCCCTGGTCCACCCGGGTGGCCTTCTGAGGGATGACGATGGCGTTCTCCAGCTCGGAGAGTTTTATGCGGGCGTTGGTGTACTGGCCGGGAAGCAGTTCCCGGTCCGGGTTGGGCAGCACCGCCCGAACCTCGAAGGTGCCGGTGTCCGGGTTGACCGAGGGATCGGTAAAGCTGACGTCCCCCCAGTAGCGGTATTCGCTGTTGTCCGGCAGGGTGATGCGCACGAAGCCTTCGACGGTTTTCCCTTCAGTCTCCGCCTCCCGTTTGGCCCGCTCACTGACGATGCGGCGCCGGGCGTTGAGATAATCCAGGGCCGACATGTTGAAGTTGACGTAGATGGGGTCCACCTGGCGCACCCGGGTCAGCAGCGACTGACCCTGGCTGCCGACCAGGGCGCCGATGTCCACCTCGGAGCGACTTACCAGGCCATCGATGGGGGCCTGGATCTTGGT
Source organism: Ferrimonas futtsuensis DSM 18154 (assembly GCF_000422645.1). Lineage (GTDB taxonomy): Bacteria > Pseudomonadota > Gammaproteobacteria > Enterobacterales > Shewanellaceae > Ferrimonas > Ferrimonas futtsuensis. The sequence continues at coordinate 49,055 of NZ_AUGL01000014.1, read as the reverse complement.
GTAGCTCAGCTCCAGTTCGGCCTCCTCCAGCTCTGCCTTGGAGGCGGCCAGGTTGGATTTGGCCTGCGAGAGGGCGGAGAGGGCGTTGTCGTAATCCAGCTGGCTGGCGGCATCCTGCTCATAGAGGGGACGCAGGCGGTCGGCGTCACGCTGGGCCTTTTCCAGAATGCTGCGCTGGGACGCCAGTTTGGCCTTGAGGCGGTTGACCACCGCCAGGTAGGGTTTGTCGTCGATCTGGTAGAGCGGATCCCCCGCCTTGACGGCGCTGCCCTCTACGAAGATGCGCTCCTCCACGAAGCCATTGATCCGGGCCCGCACCTCCACGTCCAGCGAGGCTCGGGTTACCCCCACATAGTTACCGTACAGCGGCACCGTGGCAGTCTGCACCTCCTCCACGACCACCAGCTTGGGTTCGATGGTGACCTCGGGTTTCTGGCAGGCAGACAGGGCGAGAGCCGCGAGAGTGAGCAGCGTCAGCGAACGGGGGGAGCGAATAGCCATCAGTGCATCCTGCAAAGGTTTTGTTTTTGGAGTGTCGCCGGCAAATTCGCTGGCGAATATACAACCATACTAGAGCTTAAGCGCTTATTATTTCAATGGATATTCCAGGATTCGGCCTTAAGTGGCTGCCCAGCCTTTTCCGGACGTTTGCGCGTTGTTCAGAGACCTTTTGGCGAACCCGCGTTCGCTTCTGTAACGGGACTGGCTGATAACGCGCTGTAGCATTTTGAAACGTAAACAAATTGTAGCTAATCTTCTGGCCTGATAGCTTGCTGATTGAGCAAAATTCGGTTCAGTTCAGGGATGATGAGATGAAAAAAATGTTGAAGCGGGCCGGGGTAGGTCTGCTGTCGATCACCGTGTTGGGCGGAGCCTTCGCCGCCCATGAATGGTATGCAGAGAAGCCTTTTTTCTTTCGGAACTTCGTTGACCGTACTCTGGTCAAGATGGCCTTCGACAGCCCGGAGACCCTTACCTCCCTTGGCTTCCTCGAGTCCGCCGGAATCAATGGCCACAATGCCAGACTGGATGACGCCAGCCCCGCCCGCAGCGACGAGCAACTGAATACCCTGCTGGATGCCCGCCGGGTGCTGATGACCTACGAAGATGCGGATCTGAGCGAGGAGGATCGCCTCTCCAAGGAGGTGGCCCTCTATCTGCTCAACTTCATGGATGAAGCCAAGGCATTCCGTCACCATAACTACCCAGTCAATCAGATGTTTGGGGTACAGAGCGCTTTCCCGAGCTTCATGCAGTCAAAGCATCAGGTAACCAGCAGCGAAGATGCGGAACACTACCTGGCCCGTTTGGATCAGGTGGAGCGGAAGTTTCTTCAGTATCTGGAGGGACTGAAGCTGCGGGAGGAGAAGGGGATCATCCCCCCTCGCTTTGTCATTGACCGGGTGTTGACCGAGATGCGCGGGTTCGTGGATACCCCGGCCACAGAGAACATCCTGTACACCTCCCTGGCCAAGAAACTGGACAAGGTGGATGGGCTGCCACAGGAGGAGAAACAGGGCTTGCTGGCGGGGGCCGAGGAGCGAATTGAAAATCGGGTGTACCCCGCTTACCAGGGCTTTATCGCCTACTTCGAGCAGCTTCATGCCAAGGCGGGAGAGGACGCCGGATTGTGGCGCCTGCCTCAGGGCGAGCAAGCCTATGAGGCGGCGTTGAGGCTGTTTACCACCACAGATTACAGTGCCGACGAGATTCATAACCTGGGCTTGGCCGAGGTGGATCGCATTCAGTCGCGAATGATGGCGATACTGGCCGCAGAGGGGATAGAGACCCAGTCCGGCTTTGCCGCGGCCATGGAGGCACTCTCATCCGATTCCCGTTTCTACTACCCGGATACCGACCAGGGGCGTCAGCAGATCCTCGACGAATACCAGCGCATTCTGGATGAGATCGATGCCGGCATTGCCCAGGCGTTTAGCCTTCGCCCCGCGGTGGGCATGGAGGTTAAGCGGATTCCGGCGTTTAAGGAGAAGACCTCACCGGGAGCCTATTATGAGCAGCCGGCACTGGATGGCAGCCGCCCCGGGCGTTTCTACGCCAACCTTTACGACATCAAGGCCACCCCCACCTATTCCATGCGCACCCTGGCATACCACGAAGGGATACCCGGCCATCACTTCCAGATCGCCATCGCCATGGAACTGGAAGGGCTGCCTTTCTTTCGCCGCGTTTCTCCCTTTACCGCCTATGTGGAAGGCTGGGCCCTCTATGCTGAGCAACTGGCCTGGGAGATGGGCTTTCAGCAGCAACCTCTGGATAACCTGGGCAGGCTGCAGGCCGAGTTGTTCCGCGCCGTGCGTCTGGTGGTGGACACCGGTCTGCACGCCAAGCGCTGGACCCGGGAGCAGGCGATTGACTACATGCTGGCCAACACCGGCATGGCAGAGTCTGACGTCATCGCCGAGGTGGAGCGTTACATCGTGATGCCCGGTCAGGCCACCGCCTACAAGGTGGGGATGATGAAGATTCTGGAGCTGCGCCATCGGGCTCAGCAGGCCCTGGGGGAGCAGTTTAATCTGGCGGCGTTCCACGACGTGGTACTCCGTAATGGCGCCCTGCCGCTCGACATTCTTGATCGCCTGGTGAATGACTACATTGCCCGGGAAAGGGCGCTGGCGGCGAACTGAACTGGCAACTCGGCCGAGCAGTGGCCCAGACCTTGATCGGCTTGGGTAACGCCTAGCCTGTCCAGGGTGCCGCAAAGCGTGATTAACCAACAGAAATTTTAACCTGATGTGACAGTCGTTGTGGCGACCCCCTGGCTATGTGATTCATTTATCCTGTGTGATTTCTAGACAGGGTGCGGCTTTCGCTTGTCATCTATGCTCGCTGGCCGGGGACAAAAGATGAGGGCCTGGTCGGAAACTGCACGAAAGGAATCAGATTCAACTCGGGTGATTATGATGTGTGAGTGAGTCGGCGTTATGGAATGTGGTTCAATCCGTGAGCAATGTCTCTGCGGCTAAAGTCCCATTGCTATCGGGATCACGACCTGAAAGATTGGCGTTATATGCATGGGAGATATGCAGTGAATTCAGTTTTTTTGCACCTATATCTGTCTTAAGCTTATCCAAACATCGTCTTAAGCGATCTTATTTCTCAAAGGAATCCCAATATGTTTAATGCGCTTGTCCTGACCCAGGAGGAGAAAACCACGAAAGCCCAGATTCAACAGCTGCAGGAGAGCGATCTGCCTGAAGGTGATGTACTGGTGGAGGTGGAAGCATCTTCTCTCAATTACAAAGATGGTCTGGCGGTGACTGGCACCGGCAAAATCATTCGGGATTTCCCCATGGTGCCGGGTATCGATTTTGCTGGTCGGGTCATCGAGTCCAGTGACGAGCGTTACAAAGCGGGTGATCAGGTCATTTTGACCGGCTGGGGTGTGGGTGAACGCCATTGGGGCGGCATGGCGGAGCGTGCGCGCGTGAAGGCGGACTGGCTGGTCCCCATGCCTGCCAACTGCGATGCCAACAAGGCGATGATGATCGGTACCGCCGGCCTGACTGCCATGCTGTGTGTTCAGGCCCGGCCGCTGGAGCGCCAGCGTTGGGCCGGTGTCGTGGACACCGTGGGCAGCCAGGTGCTGGCTCACGCCCTGTCCCAGGTGAACTACGGTGGCACTGCCGCAATCTGTGGTCTGGCTGGTGGTCACCTGTTGCCGACTACAGTGATGCCATTCATCCTGCGCAATGTGCGCCTTCAGGGAGTGGACTCCGTAGCCTGCCCCTATGATCAGCGACTGACTGCGTGGAAGAAGGCCCTGGATATTCTGCCTGAGTCTTTCTACGAGCAGGCTTGTCATAGCATTGGCCTGGGACAGGTCGCCGATTACGCCCATAAGATTGTGCGTGGTCAGGTAACCGGTCGGGTGATCATTACCCTCTGATTTTGATCTCCGTCCAGAGGTCGTGATCCGCCCCTCGGGGCGGATTTTTTATGTCCGTGCCGGAAAACCACCAAACCAATGCTTGGCCTGTGGGAAGGAGCCTGGGGAAGGAGCTTGGGGGAAGACCCAGCTGGGGAGGAGGGAGCGCCGTGAAGGCTAACTCAACTGACCATCCAGCAGGGGAGAGGTGGCGTCGCTGATCAGCTCTCTGAGCCAGCACTGGGCCGGATCCTCACCGGTGCGGGAGTGCCAGAACAGGTGGTAGTCGATGGGGGGGAGGGGGAAGGGCAGGGGCTTGACCACCAGATCATGTTGTTCTCCCGCCTGTTCGGCCAGCCCCGAGGGCAGGGTCAGCAACAAAGGCTGATGTTTGAGCAGTGCCAGGGCATTGCCCAGGCTTGGGGTGCGCAGCAGCATTCTGTGGCCGCCGAGGCCCGCCATGGCATCGTCCATCAACGCCTTTACGCCGTCACTCACTGCCACTACGGCTGACGGGTATTCTCTGAAGTGCTCAGGTTCGAGAGCGGCATCGGCCAGGGGATGCTGCTTGGCCACCACTGCCCGTAGACCGACCAGCCCCAAATTGCGGCTGATAACCGGAGCGCTCTTCCCCGGAGCCCGGCAGATGGCCAGGTCCACCCCTTCACTGCCTAGCTGGGTTTTCAGATCCCGGTGCTGGACCGGCAGCACCTCCAGGTTTACCCCCGGCGCCTGGGAGTAGAGCTTTTCCAGGATGGCGGGCATCAGTGCCTGCAGGGCAAAGTCGGTCACCGCAATGGTAAAGGTCTGTCGGCACTGCGCCGGGTCGAATACCCTGGGGGAGAGCAGATGACTCAGCTCAGTAATGGGCGCCTGCAACTTATGCTGGCAATCCAGGGCAAATTGAGTGGGCTGCAGTCGGGTGCCTACCCGGGTAAACAGCGGATCCCCCAGCATCTCTCTTAGCCTGGCCAGCACCCGGCTGGTGGCGGACTGACTCAGATGCAGACGTTTGGCGGCCCGGGTAACGCTGCCCTCCTCAATCAGTACCTGAAGGGCGACAAGCAGACTGAGGTCGCGCCGGTACAACTCTTCTAGTTCCATTGTCTTCCGTTATTTTGAGTCTTGTTAACGACACAATATCAGGCGATAGAAAGTAATGATTCTTTTCAGGTGGGGAAATATGACCTGATATTCATTTTGGAACGATTTCCAAAAGACGATGAAATATATATATTCCTTTTATAAATTTGATTGGTCTCTCTATTTTTCAAAAGGTTCAAACTCTTTTATTAAGAAATGACAGATCCTCCCGTTTTGGAACTGGTTCCACTTTTACACTGGCCCCGAGATAACCAAACAAGGGTGAGAACCAGATGAGTAAAGTTAATCTGCTCGGACGTCGTAATTTCATTAAGGGGCTGGGTGCAGCCGGTGCCGTAATGGCCGCGCCTGCCATGGCAACGTCTGTCAGCGCCAAAGGTGTGAAGTGGGATGAGACTGTAGAAATCGCCATCATCGGCTCCGGTTTCGCCGGCCTGGCCGCAGGCATCGAAGCGGCCCGTCAAGGCTGTAAGTCAGTCACCATCTTCGAAAAGATGCCTGTTTTCGGCGGTAACTCCGCCATTAACGGTGGTCTGTTCGCTGCGCCTCAAACGCCCATGCAGAAAGAGAAGGGCGTTGAAGATTCAGTAGAACGCATGGTGAATGACCAGTTGAAAGCCGGTCGTGGTATTGCCGATGAAGCTCTGCTGCGTCACGTGGCGTCTCACGCCATGGAAGCGCTGCAGATGACCATCGACGCCGGTGCCGTGTTCCACCCCTACCTGCAGCAGCTGGGTGGCCACTCCGTACCTCGTACCTACCAGACCACCGTCAGCTGTGGCGCCGGTATTACCCAGCCTCTGCTGCATGAGTGCCGCAAGATGGGCGTGAACATGGTGCCTCGCACCAAGTTCAACGGTTTCATCCTGGATGACGCTGGCAAGGTTGTCGGTGTGCGCCTGAACCAGGGGTACTACTTCGAAGATGAAGATGCCGGTGTGGAGAAAGAGATCAACGTTCGCGCCACCCGCGGTGTGATCATGGCCACCGGTGGTTTCGCTCAGAACGTCGACCTGCGTATGGCTCAGGATCCGACTCTGACCGCCGAAGTGGGTTGTACCAACGCCAAGGGTGCCACCGGTGAAGGCATGTTCGAGATGTTCCGTCTGGGTGCCATCCCTGTGCACATGGCGCACATCCAGTCCGGTCCCTGGGCGTCCCCGGATGAGGGTGGTTTCGGCTATGTGTCCAACTACTCCATCTTCAACTTCCCCCACTCCATTGCGGTTAACCGCATGACCGGTAAGCGTTTCATGAACGAAATCGCTGACCGTAAGACCCGTGCCGACGCCGAACTGGCCTGTCGTGATGCTGAAGGCAAGCCTCTGCCTCCGATCATGATCACCAGCTACGAGCACGCCAAGCAGCACCCCAACTGTAAGAAGGTACTGAAGTACGGCGTAGGCTGGAAGTTCGACTCTCTGGAAGCTCTGGCCAAGCACTTCGACGTGCCTCTGAAGCCTCTGCAGGAGCAGATTGAAGAGTACAACGGCTATGTGAAGAGCGGTAACGACGAGCAGTTCGGTAAGAACATGGGCAAAGCCAAAGGTAAGTACCTGAAAGCGCCCTTCACCGTGGTTCGTCTGTGGCCCAAGGTTCACTACTGCCAGGGCGGTGTTCAGATCAACACCAAGGCCGAGGTGAAAGACTCCTTCACCGGTCAGCGCATCGAAGGTCTGTATGCCGCGGGCGAAGTGGCCGGTGGTATGCACGGTGTGAGCCGTCTGGGTAGCTGCTCCATTCCAGATTGTATGGTGATGGGCATGACTGCTGCTCGCAGCATCATGGGCGCCTGAGTCAATAACGGAATTAATGAGGATTAGATGATGAAAAAGTTAATGACCCTGGCCGCTGTTGCTGCTCTGCTGGCAAGTACTCACGTTGCTGCTGAGATCAAGGCTGATGCTTCCCTGACCGATCAAGGTATGATGGACGGTCGCACCTACCACCAGAAGTTCTACAAGAAGGACAACTGTAAGGTGTGTCACGGCACCAACGCGCCCTCGGTTCGTCCTGCGGATGACGCCTGCCTGAAGTGCCACAAGGTGGACAAGCTGGCGAAGAAGACCGCTCGTAAGGATCAGGAGGAGCTGTGGCAGAACCCTCACAACAACCTGCACTACGGCAAAGAGACGCCTTGCACCGTGTGCCACGGTGAGCACGAAGCCAAACAGCCACTGTGTAACGACTGTCACACTTTCAAGTTTACCAAGCATAAGCAGTAAAAAAGCTGCTTAATTAAAAATATAATAAAGCCTATTAAGCGGGCAGAATCAAAACGGACTTCCAAGTCATTTTCCCACCGATTCTGCCCGCTTTATTTTAAAAGATTAAAACCATCTCTGGACATAAATGATGAAAAACTCTGCTTTGATTGCTGGGTTGTTGGTTGCCAATTCAGCTATGGCTGCTAACATTCCCGATTTTCTGGATAAAGAAGAAATTATGAACGCCGAGTTCAAATGTCTTGGCGAAACCGCCACTTATTCCAAGAAAGATCAAAAATACGTCGACATGTTGTGGGACGAAACCCTGAAATATCTCGAGGGTTACGCGGTAGCACTGAGTACCAGCGACGGTAATTGCCGCAACTCTGATCGCAGCATGTTCCAGACCAACACTCAGGATCTGGAAGGGCCGCAGTACATGTGCATCATGGACCGTCGTGACATGAAACTGATGGTCAAGCACATCTACGCGGTGATCAACAATCCGGATAAGGCCAAAGCCTGTTTCGGCGCCCGCGAGGACGTCAACTGGATCTACAGCCCGGGTGGCGAGCTGGAGAAAAACTCTCCCGTGGCCAAGTGGCTGAAACGCACCACCTTCCAGGAGTTCTTCGACAAGAAGGTCACCAACAAAGAGGTGAAGGAGTACGGTCGCGAGTTCACCAAGAACTTCTCCAAGATGGTGACCGGAGACGACATCAAACTGCCTGATGCCTTCCCATTCGATATCAGCGCCAACGCCCTGCCAAACCTGTGGGCCTCCGTGGGATGGTTCCCCATGTACGCCGAAGACAGCGAGCGTAACAAGCGGAACTTCACCAAGACTCGTGGCAACTACGCCTACGCCGAGGTGTTCGGCCACTGGGGCCTGTTGCGCATCGACGAGATCAACAATGAGAAGGTGGGTGCCGAAGTGGGCATGGTGACCCAGCGCATCGACTCCTTCTACCCCTATCACAACCATGCGATCTCCGAGATCTACTACACCATGCGTGAGCCAGCCTGTGCCGACGAGTTCCAGAACTTCGCCGTGCGTGAGGACAGCCCCCTGGTGAAAACCATCAGCGAGAACGAGACCATTCGTGAGGTGGAGTTTGACGCCGGCATGCCGAATGAGCCCTGGTTCTGGGCCAACACCTCGCCCAAGCATGATGATCTGGCCTACTTCCACCAGAACACCATCCATGCGTTTAACTACAACGGTGCCAACTGTCACGCCAAGCCTGAAGAGAAGGCGATCGTGACTGTCTGGGCTCGCTCCAACGCCCACGACAAGCGTAATGACTATGGTACGACCCGTCTGTGTGAGTCCTCCGAACGTCCCAACACGCCAGCCATGCGTGGTGAGAAGTTCCGCTGCGATCTGACCAAGACCAAGTACTGATAACCAGCTGATAAAAAGGGCCGGCGCCAGACCGGCCCATATCTCGGCCGCTTTGGCGGCCAAACTCCGGACCAGTTGACTTACATGCCCCGCAGAGGGCAGGGGTAGCTGTGTCCTGCTGATATTAAATAGGACAGGAAACGATGAAATATAATACTGCGTTGACTATGGCCGTTGCGGCCATGATGGCCGGCAGCTCCGCTGCGGCAATGGCGGAAGATGGTATTGATGTGGGCGGCACCGTTCGCGCCAACTACCAGTACAAGAGCTACAGCGACGCCTCTGAAGACAAGATGGGCGACTTCAAGTTCGACATGCTGGCCCTGAAATTCAACGGTGAGATCAACGGCATTGGCCTGGCGTCCGAGTACCGTTTCTTCGATGGCTGGGAAAGCCTGCGTTATGCCTACGCCTACTATGATTTCAATGATCAATGGCAGGGCCGCTTCGGTCTGACCAACGTGCCTTTCGGTAACCCGGGCTACATCTCCAACAGCTTCTGGTTCGGTCTGCCTTACTACCTGGGCTTTGAAGATGACTACGACATGGGCGCCACCTTCCACTACAACGGCGGCCAGTGGAAGACCGACATCGGCCTGTTCAAGAACGCCGAGTACAGCGCCTCTCGCAACGAGCGTTACTCCACCGATCTGTACAAGGGTACGGTGAACGGCACCGAGTACAACAACGAAGAGACCAACCAGATCAACCTGCGTCAGGTGTACGTCATGGATTATGACGGTGGCAGCGCAACCCTGGGTGGCTCTCTGGAGTGGGGTCAGATCTACAACAGCAAGACCGGTGACAATGGCGATCGCTATGCCGTTGCCTTGCACATGGACGCCAAGTTCGGTGACTGGAAGCTTCAGCTGCAGGCGATGCAGTATGAGTACGACGCCGACAGCCCGGCCGATGCCAACAAGATTGCCGTATCTGCCTACGCCTGGCAGTACGAAGTGGCCTCCAAGGCTCAGATCTACTCCGTCAACCTGGCCAAGAGCTTCCCCACCTCCTGGGGCAGCATCACCGTCTACAACGACTTCGGCATGCTGACACCGGACACCGATGATGCCAGCTACGACGACAGTCTGATGAACGTTACCGGTATGGCGATCTCCGCCGGTGCCACCTACACCTACATCGACTTTATTGCCGGCGAAAATATGTACGCCGCCGGGGTGAACGATCACGTGGGTCTGGCTCAGACCGACAGCGGTTGGGACAACCGCATCAACATCAACTTTGGATACTACTTCTAAGAGTTTTCCGGGGCGGCTTTGAACCGCCCCGGAAACAGACACGAGGCCATGGTTTCATCATCATCTCTTTGCTTATTGACTGTAAGGCATCGTGTCTTTCTGCTTAGGTGGCCCCCACAATTGTGGGGGCTTTTTTGTTGTTTACTGGTGCTCAATGAGCCAAAACGTGGCCCCCACTTTTTTTTGGAATCGGTTCCTTAGGTAAGCTGGTCATGATTGTCGTTTGAATAAAGTTTTTGAGGGTTTTCGGGGTGCTCCTGCGCGCCTCGGAAACGGACACGAGGCCAAGGTTTCATCATCGTCTCCCTGCTAATTGACTATGAGGTTTCGTGTCTATTTGCTTAGGTGGCCCCCACAGTTGTGGGGGCTTTTTTATGTACCGGCCATCTGGGATCAATGAGCCAAAACGTGGCTGCGATTTTTTTTTGGAAACGATTCCTCGGGTAAGGTGAGCGGCATTGTCTTGGGGGTCCCGGAGCGAACCCTGGTTAACGCATGGAGTGCCATTTCCCTTTGCCAAGAGGTGGGTATGTTGTCTGGACTCCGAGAGAGAAGGGCGCTGTGCGCCGTCGCCCGTGAGCTGATTCAGGGACAGGAGGCGTATCGCCTCAGTCGTTCCATTCTGGCTGCCCAGCCGGATGTTTGTGAGCATCGGGTCGAGCGTGTCTTCTTCAGTGATGACGACCTGCGTCTTTCCATCGCCGACAGCGAACTCTACTCCCACTTCAAGCACTTGGAGTACTCCTATCGCCTGCATCGTCAGCCAGCCAGGGCGCTGCTCTATCATGCCTGTTGGGTGGCCTATGAAGCTCAGGTGATGGGCCGTTTTCCTCTGCACCAGCTGGTGCCCGGTGACGCGCTGATCTTTTCTGCCTCGGCGGAAACATCCAGGCGCTATCTGCGCTCCTTGGCCAACTACAACGATTACCTGACCTATCTGCTGAAGATGCTGATTTCGCCCAAACTGGCGGGCATGTTGGAACTGTATAAATGGATAGCCAATGACCATCATCTACCGGATAGCAGCCGAAGCCTGGAGGCGCTGGAAGGGTACGTGTCGCTGGTTGAGTCTGTGGCTAGCTTGTTGGAGTTGGAAGCCGAAGTACGCCCTTCCAGAGAGGAGCTGACCCAGTGGCTTGTCAGTGAATTCTCTGCGGCAGATCCCTACGAGAGCACCCTGGCCGTTGGTCAGTAGCTCGCGGTTTGTCAGATTCAACGAAAAAGGCCGGTGTCTCCACCGGCCTTTCTTAACATTGAATTCAGTGCTGAATCACCATCTTGCTGAGGTTGGCCTTCAGCAGGCCACGTAACTGCTCCAATGCCTTGGATTCTGCCGACGGATTCACATAGAAGGACTCATTGAACATCGGCAATTTGGGCAGCTTATGCTCCTCGGCATCCAGTACCTGCATCTTGTCGCTGATCCGGAACTCGGCGATGGGGGCGATGCAGAGATCATCCTCTACCGCCATGCACAGAGCCTGGGGAGAGGGGGTGGAGAGCAGCACGTTGATGGGGCGCATGGAGATGTTGTGGTTGGCAAACACCTGGGCACGGATGGGGCAGTTCTCCGGGTACAGTGCCATGGGGATGGTGCTGCGTTGGTGGGAGTTGCCGTTTTTGGCGGCGGCCCAGACGAAGCGGCGCTCAAACAGCAGTTCGCCGTGGGCCTGGGGGTGCCAGTGAGTGGCGATGATGGCGTCAAATTCGCCATTGCCCAGGCGCTTGAACAGGTTGCCGGACACGTCAGTATCGATCACCAGTTGCAGGTTGGTGAACTCGCGAATGAACTCAATCAGGCCGGACTCCAGATACCACTTCACGTAATCCGTGGGCACACCGAGGCGGATGATCTGCTTGGTTTCCTCTTTGAGATCGTCCAACGCCTGCATATTGAGCTGCACCATTTTGTAGGCGTAGTTCAACAGCTTTTCACCGGCTTCGGTGAGGGTAACGCCGCGGTTATCTCTGTCCAACAGCATCTGACCGACACTCTCTTCGAGCTTCTTAATCTGCAAGCTCAGCGCCGACTGGGTCCGGCACACCTTTTCGGCCGCCTTGGACATGTTGCCGCACTCGGCAACGGCGATGAAACTCTCCAAAAGTTCGACTTTGAGCATGGGGTATTCACTCCGCTAATGGTGCCCCAAGTATTACTCAATATCCGCTTGCACCAAAGGCTGATACCTTGAGACTGTGAATTCATACAACAGAGATTTTGGAGTCTGTGATGAGCAGCTGGGAACAAAGGGCAAATTACCTGGTAACCGTGGCGCAGCGCTGTTTAAAGGGGCACAAGACCTTCGGTCTTTGCCGCTCTCATCTGGTCAAGGCCAGCCAGATCTCCAAGGGTACTGTCTACAACCATTTCCCCTCTGAGGCGGACCTGGTGGTGGCCGTGGCTACCGCCGAATTCCGAGATTTCCTGGCCCAGGCTCAGGCAGATCAGAAGGTGCATGCGAATCCCCTTCATCTCTTCCTCTACCATCATTGCTGGCGCATGCGCGAAGTGCTGTGCAATGACCGCTTCGTGATCTCCCGGGTGATGCCCAACACCGACGTGCTGGAGCAGGCCGGAGAGTTCTACCGTGCCGCCTTTAACAAGGCCTTCGCCGACTACAACGATTGGAACCAGCGGGTGATGGACGCCATCGGTCCTGTCGAAGGCTATGACCGCGGCGCCCTGGTGCGCAGCTTTGTTCGTGGCAGTCTGATCAACATCGACGATGGTGACACCGAGTGTTGTGACCTGGGGGTGTATCACCAGTACTGCTATGCCCTGACTCAACTGATGGGCCACTCCGATAAGCGCATTCCCAGCCGGGATGAACTGGGTCTGTGGCTGACCCAGATGCGCGAAGCCGCCTGAACCATATTCTTTTTTGGACTATTCCTGCACCTTAATGTTATGAGGTGTGAGGAAATACTTCCGCTCAAACACCTATCTTCTAGTTGAACACTTCGTGAGCAACTGGAGAAAGGCAATGGAAAAGCACAACACTCTGAAAGCAACCCTGGCCGGCATGGTGTCTGCTGGATTCCTGTTGGCGTCTGGCCAGGCCAACGCCGTTCCCGACCAGCCTGAAGCTTGGGAAAAGTGCGCCGGGGTAGCTAAGAAAGGGATGAATGACTGTGGTGCGCTCGATGGCAGTCATGGTTGTGCCGGACAGGCTAAGTCAGACAACAGCCCCAACGAGTGGGTTTATGTCCCCCAGGGGACCTGTAAGAAATTGGGTGGCAAGGTCGCCAAGGTGAAGCCTGCCAAGGGAATGAAGAAGTCATGATCCCTGGCCTGGCCCCCACGGACGCTGGCATCAGCTTGCGCGAAGGGCATATGGCACAACTGCTGCAGCGGCGTGAGCCGCTGCCTTTCGTTGAGATCCTGGCGGACAACTTCATGGCCCTGCGCGGGCCTCACTACCATCTGCTTCGTCAGGTTGCCGAGCGCTATCCGGTGATTCTCCACTGTGTCGGTTTGTCCCTGGCCTCATCCGGCCCGGATGAGGGTTATCTGCAGCGTCTGAAGGTCATGGCGGAAGAGCTGGGTGCCATCGGTTTGTCCGATCATCTGGCGGTGTGCCGTCTGCCCGACGGTCATATTCACGATCTGCTGCCGGTCAGCTACTCTTCCGACACCCTGGAGCGGCTGTGCCAGCAGGTTGACCGGGTTCAGCAGACTCTGGGTCTGCCGATGGCAGTGGAGAACATCTCCCGTTATCTCGCTTACCGGGACGACTGTCTGGATGAGGGAGAGATGCTCAGTGAGATGCATCGTCGTACCGGTGCCGGGGTGCTGCTGGACGTCAACAACCTCTATGTGACCGCCCGGAATCTGGATCAGGACCCTCTGGTCTTGCTGGAGTCCTTCCCGCTGGAGGCGGTGGACTATTGTCATCTTGCCGGGTATGAACAGCGAAATCGCCTGCTGGTGGACACCCACGGCAGTCGGGTATCCCCCCAGGTCTGGCAACTGCTGGAGCAGGTGTTGGTGCGCATGGGGCCCAGGCCCTTGGTGATCGAGTGGGACAATGCCATTCCACAGCTGCCGGTTCTGCTGGAGGAAGCGGCGCGGGCGGCAACCATGATGCAAGGGAGGGTAGCCTGATGAAAGGAGTCAGGGATCCACTCAACTTCTATCAACACCATGGCAGCGGCGGCTTTAAAGTGACCCTGTCCCCTCTGGAGGATGCCTTGGCGGTGTATCGTCAGAACCGTCTCGGGGCTGCCATCTCCGCCATCCGTAAGAGCTACCCTGCCACGGAGCAATTGCTGGGAGAGACCCTGTTTCTGGCGATGGTGCGTGAGTTCGCCGTCCAGTGGCGGTCAGAGGACTCCCTGGATTGGGCCGGGGCAGACTTGCTTTTCTGGTTGCAGGCCCAGCCCAGAGCCGGCGGCCTGTGGCGAGACTTTCCCTTCTTAAGTGCCCTGATGCGCTGGGAATGGGGCGTTCACAAAGCCTACTATGCCCATCGTCAGCTTCCGGTTACCTCTGAGGAGTGTGCCCTTTGGCTGGAACATGGCGGTCCCGTACCCTGGCAGATGAACCCGGGACTAACCCTGGTGGCCAGTGCTTATCCCATCGATGATATCTGGCAGACGCTGATGGCACTCAGCCGCGATGAAGAGCGAGAGCTGGAACTGACTCAGCAGTCCCAGAGCCTGTGGGCCATCTGGCCAACTGAGAGGGACCTGTCCTGGGAGGAGGTGACCCCGTCACTCAGACTGGCTCTGACCTCAGTGCGTCATCCCTACCGGGCCCTGGCGTTGGAGCCTCACCACCTGGCAACGCTGATGGTGAGGCAGTGGCTGGTCAGCCGGGGTCAGCTGGCGTAGGTAATGGAGAGATCCTCGGCCAGGGCATCCCGCACTGCGTCCGGCACTGGAATGGGGCCGGTATCCATCTGTGGGTGATCGACCCCAATGACCAGGGCGGCGCCCTGCTTCAGGTCCAAAATGGCTTCCGGTGTCAGCTCGAAGCGCAGGAAGTGGACGCTGGAGGTTTTGTGTTCATCGCTGCGATCCAGGTCTTCATCGGCGATGCCATAACAGCACCAGTCGTCCCCCACCTGCAGCCAGATCTTGTGCTCAATGCCCGTCAGCTGCGCCAGACGCTCCCGTCGTTCGGTGGCATTGGGGTACTCCAGCATCATGGTGGCCTTAAGGTTGGTGCCATCGGGAATCAGGGGGTTATAGGCGTCCAGCTCCTCCTGAATGGCTGGACCCTCAAAGATGCGTTCGATGCGCAGCATCTCCTGAACCTGGTAGCGAATGGTCATCTCATCTTCGAAGGTCAGCCTCAGGTGTTCTCCGAGCATCAGTTGTCTGAATCTCTTGTGTTCCATCACCTGGTGGCGAAAGGCCGGGCGCTGCTCGGCGTACTCCTCCAGGGACCAAAGCCGGTGTCGGGTCAGCTTGCTCATGGGCACTCCTATAGTCCGTAGGCCTGCCGCAGCAGGGTGATGGGGTGGGTGGGCTGCGCCTCACCCTCGGCCAGGTTGGCCAGATGGGTGGCGGCCATGGGGCAGTCGCTCACCAGGTGGTCCCCCTGTAACTGGTCCAGTTTTCGTACCACTGGCCGGGCGATTTTCACCGCGTTGGCATGGGTTTCCTCCTTGACCGCGTAGGTGCCGTCGTGACCTGAGCATCGCTCGATGGCGGTTACCTCACTGCCCGGGATCAGGCTGAGCACCTCCCTGGTTTTCATGCCGATGCGCTGCACGCGCTGGTGGCAGGCCACCTGATAGGCAACCTTGCCCAGAGGTTCGGGGAACTCGGTGTTGAGCAGTCCGGCCTTGTGGCGCATGGCCAGATACTCAAATGGGTCGAAAAAGGCGCGTTGTACCCGTGCCAGGGCGTGATTCTCCGGGAACATCAACGGAAGTTCCTGTTTGAACATCAGCACGCAGGAGGGCACCGGTGCGATGATGTCGAACCCCTCGTCCACCATCTCAGTCAGCACGGGCAGGCTCTTCTCCATCAGCGCCTGAACCGACTCCAGGTCCCCCAGTTCCAGCTTGGGCATGCCACAGCAGAGGTTGCCCGGCACCAATTCGATGTGGATGCCATTGTGCTGAAACACCTTGTAGAGATCCTCACCCAGATGAGGGGCGTTGAAGTTGCCGTAACAGGTGGAGAACAGGGCCACCTTGCCGGTGGTTTCTCCGGCTGGCACAGGCTCCAGTACCTCCTGCAGCGGACGGGTTCTGTGGCGAATGGTTTTGCTGTGGTATTTGGGCAAAGGGGCCTGATGGTGAACGCCCAGAGCGGATTCCAGTTGGTTGCGAAAGCTTGCGGTGTTGTTGAGGGCATTAACTAAGGAATCCACCCCGGGCAGAGACGCCAGCCGGCCGACGGTGGTGGTACTGGTGAGCAGTCTGTCCCTGAAGCGGGCACCGCTCTCTTTGAATTTCACCGCCTTGGCCCGCAGCATCAGGTGGGGAAAATCGATGTTCCATTCGTGGGGCGGCACATAGGGGCACTTGGTCAGATAGCACAGATCACACAGGTAGCAGTGATCCACCACCTGAACATACTCGGCCTTGTCGACCCCGTCGACCTCCATGGTGTCCGATTCATCCACCAGATCAAACAGGGTCGGGAAGGCGTGGCACAGGCTGACGCAGCGCCTGCAGCCGTGACAGACGTCGAACACCCTCGCCAGCTCAAGATTGAGGGCGTCTCTGTCGTAAAACTCCGGCTTGCGCCACTCCAGAGGGTGGCGCGTCGGCGCTTCCAGACTTCCTTCCCTATGGGCCATGGTGCCACTCCCTGTCAGTCGTCCAGGTTATCCAGGGCCTTCTGGAATCGGTTGGCGTGGCTGCGCTCCGCCTTTGCCAGGGTTTCAAACCAGTCGGCGACCTCATCAAAGCCTTCATCCCGGGCGGTTTTTGCCATGCCCGGGTACATATCGGTGTACTCATGGGTTTCACCGGCGATGGCGGCTTTGAGGTTGTCTGAGGTACCGCCTATGGGCAGGCCGGTGGCGGGATCGCCCACCTCCTCCAGGTACTCCAGATGACCATGGGCGTGACCGGTTTCCCCCTCCGCAGTGGAGCGGAAAACGGCGGCCACATCGTTGTAGCCTTCCACGTCGGCCTTGGCAGCGAAGTAGAGGTAGCGACGGTTGGCTTGGGATTCACCGGCGAAGGCGTCTTTCAGATTCTGTTCGGTTTTTGATCCTTTCAGTGACATCTGCTGATCCTCTTGCGTTGAGATAGGGACGCCGGTCGCGCGCAATGGGCGCGGCCATATCAGCAAAAGGTAGTTAAGGGAAAACCGTTGCACCAACGTTTAATGATGGAATAAACAGATTGGATATATCGTAGATCTGGATGATCTGACTGGCTTTGGGGGCTGCTGAAGGAAAAAATGAATACAGATTAGAGAGTTAAGGCGGGAAGCAGACTCCCGCCTTCGCAGTGTGACCTTCGGAGGTGACAACGCTTATTTGGACAGTGGCTCCACGAAGGTCACCGCCATATCCCAGGGCTGTTCAATCCAGGTGTCCTGAGGAATGTCCACCACATAGTCGTCCACCAAGTGCTTGCCGGCAGGTTTGGCGCATACGGTGACAAACTTGGCCTTGGGGTAGAGTTCGCGAATCACTTCGGCAGTGCCGCCGGTGTCCACCAGATCATCGATGACGATAAAGCCATCGCCATCACCCGGGGCTTTCTTCAGGATGGTCAGGTCTCTTTGGTGATTGTGATCGTAGCTGGAGATGCACACGGTATCGACGTGGCGGATGCCCAGTTCACGGGCAAGAATGGCGGAGGGCACAAGTCCACCTCGGCTGACGGCGATGATCCCCTTCCACTGGTCAGCGGGCAGCAGGCGCTCGGCCAACTGGCGGGAGTACATCTGCATGTTGTCCCAGGTAATGATGAACTTGTTACTCATGATCCAATAACCTCGATAAGACAGCGAAGAGCGTCGCTGAAAGCACTTATGAAAATTTATTGGGCGGCGATTCTATCCAAAAGCGTGTGACGGGAACAGGGAAATTTTGCCCTTTTAAAAAAAAGATGACCCAGAACAATGGAGTCGGTGAGAAAGGGGTCAAACGATGGGCAGCAATGGGCTTCGGCGCGGGGTTGCCGATGATGTCAGTGTGCGCCGGTCCTCATCTGAGACCGGCGCCAACCCCAAAGAAACTCAGTCGATGGCCAGGTGGTGGTTACCGTGGCTTTTCTTCGCCTTCAGGTAGGACTCGTTACCCGGCTTCATGTGCACCGAGGTGTTGACCATGGATTCCACTTCGATGCCATAGTCGGTCAGTTGCTTCACCTTGCGGGGGTTGTTGGTGATCAGGCGGATGCGGTCGATGCCCATCGCTTTGAGCATGCCCGCGGCTTCGGCGAAGTCACGCTGGTCTTCACCGAAACCCAGTTTGACGTTGGCTTCGTAGGTGTTCAGGCCGGTGTCCTGCAGAGCATAGGCATCCAGTTTGTTGTACAAACCGATACCGCGCCCTTCCTGGCGCAGGTAAAGCAGTACGCCGCCTGAGACGTGCAGGCGTTCGATGGCTTCATTGAGCTGCTCGCCACAGTCGCAGCGGGAGGAGTGGAAAACGTCTCCGGTCAGGCACTCGGAGTGCATCCTTACCAGGGGGGCGCCGCTGGCGGGACCGGTTCCGGCGAAGCGCATGGCCACATGCTCCTTGCCTGATTCCAGGCCGTGAAAAGAGCTGAGCTCCGCTTCCACCTGTGACCTGCCCACTTTCAGTGGAACCGTTTGCCTAACCTTAATCATCTGTGACTCTCCAACTCTCAAATCCGAAATCACGGCCAAATGCCGCCGTGAACCCCCGTCTGGCCCTGCCGAGAGGGGCCGACAGGGTACCAACGGGTCTGGCAAAAGACAATAATATCCGGGTCCACAGCTCAAGAATTGGGAGCTGGTACGCGAGTTGGAACTCAATACCAGTCAATATGACCTATATGTGTCAGTTAGTTGACTGGATTGACTGGCTTGAGGGTGTTGTTGAGATGTTAATTTTGTCGATGTCTTATGAAAGTGTGGCGTGAGGGGAGGTGGCGGAGGGGGAGATTCCAGGGTGTCATGGCTTGTGCCGGGGAGCCTAAGAGGCCAGGGGCCAGTGAGGCGGCTCCCTGTTCGAAGGCCTGAGTCCGGTGGTGGCCGGCGCCTGTCTCTGAAGAGCGACCTGAACGTCACCCCCAGCCCAGGCGCCGGTTCGGTCTCAGTGCCCCCTCAACTGGGGCCACAGCGAGGGGAAACCCCAGCCATTGTCACCGGGCACCACCGGCTCACCGGTCAGATACTCATACAAAGTCGGGGCCAGTGAACCATTGATGGCGGTGGGCACCTGGGTGCTCGTCTTCACCGGCGTGCCCCAGAACCCCAGGAACGCGTCCTTTTCCAGGTAGTGTTCGCCGGCATGGCGCCCGGGCACCAGGGTGTTGTAACCCACCCCCTCGGTGGGGAACAAGTTGATGGTACCGGCCCTGTCATCGTCATAGAGGTGGGCCAGCTGATTCACCGAATCCGGCCTCGGGGTCAGCCGGGTCAGTTGTCGCCACTGAGCGCTGGTGCACCACTGGCCAGGCTCAGTCAGGGGGGCATTGAGGCAGGTGGCCAACAACCGTGCTTTCTCCTGCTGACGTGCCTGGTCCAGGGGCGCTTCCCAAGGGTTGGCTTCGGTCAGTTGCAGCAGTACCGGTGAGGTTTTGCCATCGGCACTGCGGTAGTGCAGCCTGTCGCCATGGCGTTGTATCAGTTCATCCCGGCGCTGCCCATCGCGCCGGGCCACCACTCTCAAGGTGCACATCCTGTTGGTGCAGGGGATTTCCCTTACTGCCAGGTAATCCAGGCTGGAGGCGAGCCGGGTGGTCAGCTCGTCAATCAGATCCACCTTGCTGCCCTCGGGAGCCTGGTTGGGCTGCCACTGGGTCAGCTCCCGGTAAAGGGGTTGGGTCTGCCAGCCGCTGTGGGAATTGAACAGGTCCAGCATAAAGTTGCCGCCTGCGGTGGAGGCGATCACCAGATCCAACTCCCTGTTGCTGGGGAAGTGGTGGGCATGGGTGATCTTGGGGCCCTCACCCTCATCCGAGGAGATCTTCCTGACCATCAGCGGGTAACCCAGCTCTTGCGCCAGAGGCTGCAACGCCTGCTCCTGCGGATTGACCGCCCAGTAGATTGGGGTAAGACCGTGGTCCCCCGCCATGCCCCAAAGGGTGCGCGGGCTGATGCCAGCCTGTTGGTAGTAGCCGTCGTACTCTCCCAGCCAATAATCCAGGCGGTTCAGCTCTCCGGTGGGGGCGATGACCTCGTCGCTGAAGGGGCCTTTGAAGTGGGCGAAATGATCCGGCCAGGGGTTGTAGATCAGCAGGTAATCCGGCATCCCCTGTTCGGACAGTTGCGCCAGCTGCTCAATCTTCTGCTCGAGGTGACGTTTCTGAGAGGCCTTGCTCAGAGGCAGCAGCCAACTGGTGGCCTGATAATCGGCAATCAGACCAAGCAGCTCGGTCCGGGCCGACTGCAACTGCGGATGCACCTTGGCACGGCGAGCCAGCTCACCGGCACAGCGGCGCTCACCAAAGTCTCGCACCACTTCACCCAGGCCCAGATTCACCAGGGCGTCATAGCCCACCTGACTGTTCCAGTCGTACTGAGCATTGCAGCTCATGGTTTTCAGGTGGTCCAGGCGGTCAAACATGGTCCTGGCCCCGCGCTGCTCGAACAGCCGCTCCAGTTGCAGGGCGTCGTTGCCATAGAAGTAGTAGGCCCGGTCCTGGAGTCGGTCGACAAAGTGGAAGTTGGGGATGCCGGTTCCACCCTTGCCGGCAACGTCGGCGCCGGTCTTGATGATCGGCAGGTTGCGCACGCTGATGGTGGGGGTGGTGGACACCCCATGCTGGACGATTCCCTCGGGCTGGGCATAGAGGGTCTTGAAGAAGGGCAGGTAGTGCTCATCCTGTTGGGGCGCCTCGACCAGTTGGGTCAGATAGCTGAGCCGCTGCTGATGTTCCGGTTGGGCGGTTCTTTCGCCCTCTGGCTTTAAGCTCTCCCGGTTGTTGTGCATGGTCAGGGCCTGGCGCAGGAAGGGGGAGTGCTCAGGGGCAATCAGGGCGGCCATCAGCCCCTGCTGCAAACCGTCCACGGTCACCTGCACCGCAAACCGGCGTTGGTCGCGGCTGGTCAGGTAGTCCACCAGGGCTTTGGGATTTTCCTCAAGTTGTTGGGTCATCCAGCTGGCCTGAGCCTTGGCCCGGCTCTCCTCCCAGACAAACTGGCGGTAGCTCTTCAGCACGTTGTAGCGAACGAAGTCGATCAAGGTGATGGTGATCGCCTCCGCCTTGTTGTTCACCTTGCCTTTCTGCTCCGGCGCATTGTCGGCGATGATCTCTTTGACGGCGTTTTTGAACTCCCCGGGCTCCATGCCCGCCTCCACGCGCTCCAGCAGGCTGATGACCAAAGGCTGAATGCGGGCGATGAGGGTCCTGTCGGCATCGGATTCGCCCAGATACTGGTAGTGGTCCGGCAGGTGACGGCCCAGAACCCACTCATCGTTGTTGAACAGGGCGTCGTACATGGACACCAGAGTCGCAATGAACTGGTCGTCAATCAGTGGCTTGGATTCTGCCTGTGATTCATCAGAGTCTGCGGTTTCCAGGGTAAACAGCGAGTGCTGGTATCGGGTGAGCCAGGTCTGGGAGTAGTGTTTGAGCAAGTGCTGCTTGAACTGATCTTTACCATCGTAACCCGCGTAGCGCTCCTTGAACATGTAGAGAAAGTGACCCAGTTGGATGGCGTACATGGGGTTGGCCAGGCGTTTGATCACCCGAGCCTTGGTGGCGCCGTCCAGGGGCAGAGTCAGGATGTAGGCGTCCAGGGTGGTTCCGCCGATGGTAAACAGGGCGGCATCACGGGAAGCGGTTACCGCCAGGGTGCCGGCGCTCAGGATCTCCTCTTTCAGTACCTGAGTGGCGTGATAAGCCCCGCCCAGACCGGGGATCTGACTGACTGGGTTGGCGGCCACAGATGCGCTGAGCATCAGGGACGCAATGAGCGCCGACTTCATGAAAACATCCTGATTTTTTCGAGAGATAGCTTCACAGAGTACCGAAACAACCAGTCAGTGTCATGGACTAGTCCTTTTGCCAGGACCCGGAAGGATTACGCCCAAACGGGGGATGCCGCTGCCATGATGGGTGGCGTTATCCTCGGGGCAGATTGGGCTGAGGTGGAGGGAGAGATGCACAGAAGAACTCTGATTCTCGGCCTGTTGTTGTGGCTTCTGCCTGCGCCTGTGATTAGCGCAGAGATTGAGCTCGATGGGCTGCTGATTGATCGCACTGTCACCCGCTTTGGCAGGGATTTTCTTTATTACTATGCCGGATACTGGCGCGACCTCCCTGGAACCCAGGGGTTTACCGTGACCGTCCATGAAACGGTCTATCCCCAGGCGGGCACCAAGCTGTGGATCACCGTCAACCAGGAGCAGGTGTACATCACCTACTTCGGACGCCGCTACAACAACATCAAGGAGCGGGCTGACGACGCCATGCGCACCACCATAGATCATGTGGCGCGGGTCAAGGCCAACATCATTCTGGGACAGAAGGATGAGCCCTGGTAGGGCTTGTCCGTGGAGGCATCATGAGAAAAACGATCTTGCTGCTGGCGTTCAGCCTGCCGGCGGCGGCAACCCAGTTAACCTATCAACCGGTCAACCCCAGTTTTGGTGGCAACCCGCTGAACGGCTCTTTCCTGCTCAGCAAGGCTCAGTCGCAGAACGATCACACCAAGTCCTATGAGGAGGCCAGCTTCGTTGAGCAGTTTCAGGATGCTCTGGAGCGCAACCTGCTCTACAGCCTCACCAGTGACATCACCCGAGGCGACTTTACTGCCGGAACTTACAATACCGGCGAGTACATCATCGATGTCCGGGATGATGATCCCAACAACATCCATGTGTTGATTACCGACCTGGCTACCGGCGAGATCACCGAGATCGTTCTGCCTAAGTTGAGCTACTGATGAAACGTATCCTGATCCTGGCCGGAATGCTGATGCTCAGCGGCTGTGCGGCCTTAGGTAAGCCTGAGCTCTTTGTTGAACCTGCCCGCATCGATCCGGTGAGTGAAGCGATGCTTGTGCTCCAGCAGGAGCCGGCGCCGGAGTACCCCATACCGGTGGCGGTGTACGCCTTCCGGGACCAGACCGGCCAGTATAAGCCTCAGGCCAACGTCAGCTCCTTCTCCACCGCGGTCACCCAGGGTGCCACCTCCATGCTGGTTCAGACACTGCTCGACAGCGCCTGGTTTGACCCCGTGGAGCGGGAAGGGCTTCAGAACCTCCTTACTGAGCGCAAGATCATTCGACAGCGCTTGGGTGATCAGGCCGATGCCATGGGCACTCTGGCCGACGCCAGGCTGCTGTTTGAAGGAGGCATTACCGCCTATGACACCGATATCGAAACCGGTGGCATCGGCATGGAGTATTACGGCATCGGTGCGTCCGAACTCTACCGCAAGGATCAGGTCACTCTTTATCTCCGCGCTGTCGATGTGATGACCGGCAAGGTGCTGATCTCCGTCTCCTCCACCAAGCAGATCTTTTCTCAGGAGTTGCGGGCGGGCTTCTTCCGTTATGTCAGCCTGAACCGTCTGGCGGAAGCGGAAGGTGGCTACAGCACCAATGAGCCGGTGCAGCTTTGTGTGCGCCAGGCGATGGAGGCGGCGGTGATCGCCATCATCGAAAAGGGCATGGCAAAAGGTTATTGGAGTGCGGGCTAGTGTCCCCGATCCGCACGACGGCCACTTCGGTGGCCGTTTTTTTTATGCCCGCTTCTTTTACATGCCAGACACAAACTCTCTGCTCTGGCCCACTTGCTGGCCAGGGTAGGGCTAGTCCTATCGCGCCGATTAGCCTTAACGTTCTAGTTCGTCCGCCATTAGTGAAATTCTTTAATAATCAATGGGTAATGTTTTTTTGATTTATGCCTGTCTGGGTGATTCCGCCACCCCGGACTTCCCCCATAAGATGAACTTGCCTGTGATAACAGGGGAACGGCATGAAGCACTTACTCACATTGCTCTTGATGGTAGGGCTACCGGCCCAGGCGCTTGAATTGTCTCTGCCGCTGCAGAGGCTGATTGAGCAGCCCACCGTGGCCCAGCTGATGGAGCAGACCATTGGAAATGCCGCCGTTGTCCGCCAACAGGGGATCGCCAACGAAGCGCAGCTGATACAGGGCGGCGGTTCAGCCAACCTGGTGGTACTCACCCAACAGGGGTGGATGCAGAAAGCCACCGTCAGCCAACAGGGCAGAGGCAATACCGCCCTGGTGGCCCAGGAGGGCAACCACAACCAGGCCAGCATTGCCCAGAAAGGGCAGGGAAACCTGGCGATCACCCATCAGGCGACAGACAACAGTGCCATCGGCATTCACCAGGTGGGGCACCACAACCGGGCGGTGGTCTACGACTATTCCCGCAGTGGTGACTCACTCTCACGACAAATTAATCAAACCGGCAGTTTTCGCACGGTAACAATCAACCACTATTGAAGTGGTGAAGGAGTAGATGATGAAACGTGGATTCAACCTATCAGTTATTACCCTGGCCCTGTTGGGTGTGGGCTTTTGCGCCAATGCCACTGATGAAGTGACAGTTGACCAGCACGGTATTCAGAACAGCGCTGAATATCGGAGTTGGGGCGACAATAGCGCTAACTTCTCGCAGAAAGGTGATTACAACGTCATTAAGGCTGCAGACGTGCAGAGCATA
Source organism: Ferrimonas futtsuensis DSM 18154 (assembly GCF_000422645.1). GTDB lineage: Bacteria > Pseudomonadota > Gammaproteobacteria > Enterobacterales > Shewanellaceae > Ferrimonas > Ferrimonas futtsuensis. The sequence continues at coordinate 24,444 of NZ_AUGL01000014.1, read as the reverse complement.
AACAACGACCTGCAGTATTCTCAAAATGGGGTGAATAATTCCATTGTTCAGGCTGATTTCGTCGAGAATGCGGATGGGCACCAAATTAAAATGGATCAAAAGGGATTTGATAACCGTATTCGCTTTAACCTCGGTAACGAAGCGGTCACTGGCAGTGATTTTGATATGGTTTTAAGGCAAAGAAGTGTTGAGGGTGCAGGTCACCTGATCAAGTTGGAGATGGAGGGGAACTCCGAGACCGTGCGCGCCAAGCAGACCTCAGGTATTGGTCCCGATGCGGCCGGCCATAGGGTTAGCCTGACGACTTTTGCCTCCAATTTTAATGAGTACAAGGTTAAGCAATATGGTTCAGGTGATAGCTTTACTTACCTGGGTGAACAAACCAACAATACTTTGGTAGAGGCTAAGCAGAAAGGTCGTGATAACCGCATGTCTGCCCACCTGGTGGATGTTGAAAGCAGTGAAGTCGGAATGGATCAACATGGTCAGCGTAACGTCAGTGTCTTGAATCTGACTGGTGACGGTAGTGCCATGGATGCCAAAGTGGGCTTGAAGCAGCATGGCCAGGAAAATGTTCTCAAGGCCAACATAGCCTTGGCGAAGTCCTCCACGGTAGAAGCGTCACAGCATGGTCAGAGCAACCGGATTACCGCCGATGTAACCAAGGTTAAGCAAAGTGACATAAGCGCCGAACAGCATGGCCACAATAACAATGCCACGTTGAATCTTTATGGGCCAACATTTAAGCGTGCTGAGGTGAATACTGAACAATTTGGTAACGGTAACTGGATTAATGCCGACGTAACCAATGCGATCAAGTCCAGTGTCAATTCTGAGCAACGCGGCCACGAGAACCGGCTTACTTTCGCCATCGATGGTGTAGAGAAGAGCAATATTGACAGTGTGCAGAAGGGGCATGAAAACACGGCAACTTTTAATCTCTATGGCCCTACCTTCAAGAAGGCTGATGTGTCCACAATGCAGAAAGGTGATGAACACCGATTAACCGCGGACATCACCAATGCCGAACGCTCCAGGTTGGTAGCTGAGCAATTTGGCCAAAGCCATAACCTGGACCTGGATGTGGATGGAATCCGAAGCAGTAAGATTAAATCTAATCAGCGGGGTGAAGGTCACTATGCCAAGTTGTGGGTTCATGGTGAAGGTGAAAGCCTGAAGATGGTGACTCGTCAGAGAGGAGAAGGACAGCGCCTGAATGTCGATGTGACTGATGTAGATCAAGCTGACATCCGCACCAAACAAAAGGGTGAGCGCAACCGGGCAACGTTGAACTTGAATGGCAAGGGTCAAGGTATCAATGTAGATCTGTTCCAGAAGGGAAGCCTTAACACTATCAACCTGCTTTCTACCTCCGCCAACCTGCTGGCTGAATTTGACCAGCGAGGGCAGAACAACTGGGTGGATATTAAAACCAACTCTGGTGTGGTTGGCAATGAGCTCGACATTACTCAGAACGGTACTGGCAACAAGCTGTCCGGTGATCAAGCCTCCGGTGGTAACACGCTGACTGCCAGCCAGAAGGGGGAAGGCAACGTCATTACCTTCCGTCAGACCTCTTACGGAAACGTCGCTGACTTCGCGCAACAGGGCACAGGCAACGTCATCTCTATCAGTCAGTTCTGATTGGCTTGTTCCCTGAGGTTTGCCCCCGCTCTCGGGCGGGGGCTTTTTATTGCTGGGTCGGAGCCAGTTTGCCAACCAGCTCTGCACGGGTGTGGGTTTCGGTCTTCCGAAAGACGGAGGCAAGATGCGCTTTAACCGTGTATTCGCTGATGAACAGCTGGCGGGCGATCTCTTTGTTGCTGGAGCCCAGTGCCACCAGGCGAACGATGCCAATCTCCCGTTCGGTCAACTTGTCCAGGCTGCGACCGTCGGATGGGGTTTGGTGCTGCTGGTGCTCCTTTATCAGCTCACTCAGGGCTTGCTCCATATGGATGCGTTTAAACCAAAGGTTGCCCTGAAGCATGGTTTGAATGCCGGTAAGAGATTGATCCAGCTTGCTTCCATGGTAAAGCACACCGCGCAAACCGTGGTGAATAAGGTTGATGGGATTGTAGTGAAGCTCGCTGGCGTCATAGATGGCAACCAGGTGATGCTCCAACAGGTTATCCAGCCAATTGGGCAGACTGCCATTGATCTTGGGCAATAACTGGGCAGCAACCAAAAACAGGATGGGATCACTGCACTGGCCGTAGACGGCAAGCTCCTGCTCTCTTGTCAGCTCCACAACCTGACATTCAAGCCCCTGACATAAAGCGGGCAAGGGCGACTGCAGTTTATCCGGTCGATAAAAGCAGATGCATTTCACGGGTTTATCCATGGCAACTCCTTTGCATTAAATATGCGTGAAACCACAGGGCGGAGTTACAACTCTATAACACTCAGGGACGGAGTCGTTGACGAGGGTCAATAAATGAGATTTGGATACTTACATTCAATATTCTTGAATTGCATTGACAATGCATCTATTCATTGCAAGTTGATGATTTGTAACGACTTGCTGAATCTGGAATGACTGATTTTAAATAAGGTGGTTATATTCGTCAGAGTGTACTTTCTTTCTCGGGCTTATTGAATCCATAATCATTGCTGGTATTTTGGTTTATTTTGTTAAACCTCTTTGCTGGAAAAGTAGAGTTTTCGTATGACCCAATAATAGATCACTATATTGATTGTTAGTGCAATAAGGCCAAACAACATCTGCAGATCCAGGGTGACGCCCTGAGGATAGATAATGGGCAGCAGGTAGTGCTCTATGAAGCCGCCACTGTAGCCTTGATCACCCGCGGCGGTGCGCAGGAAGTTTTCCAGGGGGGTTAAAGGACAGATCCACCCCATGAACCCCACGACAATGGCCCAGATGGCGGCCGGAAGGTGCAGCCAGAGTATCCAGCGCTGCCTCAGCCCCAGCAGGGCGCCAAACAGAGCGAACAAGATAAAGGTCAGGTGAATCACCAGTACGGCGTCCGCCGCTAGATGATAGATCATCATTACTGCCCGAGGTTTAACGACCCCCCCATCCTACTGTTGCTGTCCAGAGCTTGTACACCGTTCATTGTCGTGTATGTGATTTTATTAATGGCTCGATATCCATGGATTATTTTCCCTTGATCACTCTCTGATGCAGGGGCGGTTATGCGTCTGAGCCGTTCAGGCTCGTCCCGGGTTGTAGTCCGTCTACTTTGAACTAGGGTTAAGGCTTGTTTGTAGCCAGACCGAGGTTGCCATGAGTATTCGCGTCGGAATTTCCCAAAGGCCCCCAGCGTTATTGAACCTGCAAACCTCCATCGACCGTGCCCTAGCAACCATCGAGGAGGCGGCGGCTTCCGGGACCCGCCTGCTGCTGTTTCCCGAAGCTTATTTGCCCGGTTACCCCACCTGGATATGGCGTCTGCGTCCCGGCGGAGATATGGCGGTGGGAAACCGTATCCACAGTCTGCTGAGGCAAAATTCGGTGGATATTGCTGCCGGCGATCTGGACCCCATCTGTAAGGCGGCAGCCAAACATAACATGGTGGTGGTCATGGGGATGAACGAACTGGACGCCGAGTTCAGTGGTTCAACCCTGTTCAACACCGTCGTCATCATTGATGCCGACGGCACCATAGTGAACCGTCATCGTAAGCTGATGCCGACCAACCCGGAGCGGATGGTATGGGGCTGTGGAGACGCCAGTGGCCTCAAGGTGGTACAGACTGCCGTGGGCCGGATTGGTTGTCTGATCTGTTGGGAGAGCTACATGCCCCTGGCGCGCTTTGCTCTTTATGCCCAGGGGCTGGATATCTACCTGGCCCCCACCTGGGATGGCGGTGAAACCTGGCACGCTTCGATGAATCACATTGCCCGGGAGGGGGGCTGTTGGGTGATGAGTACCGCCACGGCCATCGAAGGTAAGGATGTCCCGCAGGAGTTTCCCGAGCGCGATCGGTTGTTCAAGGACGACGAGTGGATCAACAGTGGTGACGCCGTCATCGTTAAGCCGTTCGGCGGGCTTCATGCCGGACCACTGCATCGTGAGAAGGGCATTCTCTACGCCAGCATCGATATCCAGGCGGCGGCCGATTCCCGCAAGGCACTGGATGTCAGCGGTCACTATCATCGCCCCGATCTGTTTCACCTGGAGGTTGACAGGCGAAGCCTGCCCGCGCTGTCGTTGCGGGACGACGATTAGGGCCCTAGCACCGCCTGTTTCAGGGCGTGGCCATACTCGGAATACATCGACAGGGTGTTGTGGCCTGCGTCGTCGATCTTTCGGCTCCACTGCAGGCTGGGGGCCAGTGCGGTGATCAGCGCCTGGGTTCGTTTCATTGGAATCACCTCATCCTCGGCGGCGATCACCACATAGCTGGGGGCTTCAATTCTCGGGGCCAGCAGATCCGAGCGATAGGGATCCTTCATCAGCAGAGACAGGGGAAACATCCAGTAGAGATCTCGGGCAACGGCCAGGGCACTGTCAAAGGGGGTGATCAGCACCACCCTGTCGACCGGCCGGTTAGCCGCCACCTGTACGGCGACGCTGGAACCCAGACTTCGGCCCATAACAGTGACCTTGGGGTGGGTTTGGCTTAATTGATCAAACAGGTATAGGGCATCGCCGACGATGCCGGTTTCCGTCGGCGTGCCGTCACTGTTGCCATAGCCGCGATAGGGGATGAGGTAGACGCTGTGGTGGGGGAACCAGAGACGAAACTGCGCCAGGTTCTGCTCAATCTGTTCGCCATTGCCGCCGAAATAGAGCAGGGCATTCTCCTGATCCGGGTTGGCCAGCCAACCTCGCAAGGTGATCTCCTGGTGCTCAAAGCTGACCGCCTGGGCCCCCTTTATCTGCAGGGGCGGGGTCGGGAAGTACTGCATCCGTCGTTGCAGGACAAACAGCCCCAGGCACAGCAGCAGATACCCCAGGCCCAGATAGAGCACCAATTGCTTCATTGCACCGCCTCAGTCATCCATACCGTTCCTTACCGTAACAGTATTCTGAGTCGACGGCACCCCGACAAGGCGGATCAGCCGGTATGCGCCTTGATCAGGGGCAGGATCTCCTTGAAATGCTCATTCAGGGAGGTTGCCATCAGCTCATAGAGACACATCTCTACTGTGGTAATGCCTGCGCCCAGGCTCCGACACTTATCGATGGCCACCTGGGTATCCAGGGGATGCCGCGAGGAGATGGCGTCGATGACCACTTCCGCTTCGAACCCGGCATCCAGCAGCCCCATGGTGGTCTGATACACACAGATGTGGGATTCAATGCCGCACACCAGCCATTGCCTGCGGTCGGTATCCAATAATGCCTGTTCGATCACCTCATGCTGAATGCCGTTGAAGCTGGTCTTGCGCTTGGGCTCTTCGAACAGTTGCTGCTGCAGTTCATCCACTGTGGGACCCAGTCCCCTGGGATACTGCTCCAGGGTGATCACCGGCATCTCCAGGATCTCCGCCGCCTGAATCATCAACCTGGCGTTGGCAATCACCTTATCACTGTCTACCACCTGCCGGGCAAGCGACCCTTGAATATCCACCACCAGTAAACCGCACCTCGATTTCTCCAACATTCTGGTCTCCTTTTATAAATGGGGAGTTTCTTTCCCTAAGTATGGTTGCAAATGAGTGACCTGTCGGGTCGGTGCGTGACTGGCAACGGCGTCACTATGGCGGTTGCAAAGTGTTAATGAGAATCGTTATTATTTGGGTGAGTGATGAAGTTGAACAATGTCTAAGTTCCAGAACAGAGGGTGCCTGCGTCTATGGATGCATTAGCCAGACAGATTCGGCGGGCCACTGAGCCTGATAACCATGATCTCATTGAGTGTTGGCTGGGGCAGGAGCCCTGCCGACACCTCAAGAACGCCTGCGGGCGATGTGAGTGCTGTCCGGTGCAGCGCCAGAGACACCACTATGAGACCCAGTTCCGCCTGCTGCTGGATACCGCTTTGGATGAGCTGCTGCCCAGCTGCTGGCGCGAGGCCTGTCTTAATCAGATCTACCGGCCGCTGTTTCAGCTAAAGCGGTTGGCCGGCAACGAAAGGGAGCAGTTGCATGTCCAGGCTCTGCAGCGGGAGCTGACCATTACCACCCGCATTTTCCTGCCAACCTTCTACGGTTATCAGAGCGAGTGCGACACCACATAAGGAGATCGGCATGGCCTCTATGCGCATCGAAAAAGACAGCATGGGAGAACTTCAGGTGCCGAGCAAGGCGCTCTATGGTGCCCAGACACAGCGAGCGGTGAACAACTTTCCCATCAGCGGCAGGAGGATGCCCGAGTCCTTTATCCGGGCACTGCTCAAGGCCAAGGCCGCTGCCGCCCGAGCCAATGGCCAGTTGGGCCAACTGCCGCTGCCGGTGGCCAATGCCATCGTTCAGGCCAGCAATGAGTTGCAGCGTGACAAGGAGCTGATGGCTCACTTCCCGGTGGACATCTTCCAGACCGGTTCGGGCACCAGCTCCAACATGAACGCCAACGAGGTATTGGCTACCCTGGCCAGCCGTATCCTAGGGGAGCCGGTCAGTGCCAACGATCACATCAACTGTGGCCAGAGCAGCAATGACATCATCCCCTCGACCATTCACATCAGTGCCAGCATCGAGGTGAGAGACGCCCTGTTGCCGGCGCTGCGTCACCTGGTCGACGAGATCCGCGCCAAGGCGGTCAAGGTCGAGGGATTCATCAAGACAGGCCGCACCCACCTGATGGACGCCATGCCGGTGACCCTGGGACAAAGCCTGCACGGCTGGGCCAGCCAGATGGAGCAGAACATTTCGCGCCTGGAGCAGGCACTGCCTGCCATGCAGACTCTGGCACAGGGGGGAACCGCAGTGGGCACCGGCATCAATGCCCACCCTGAATTCGCCGCCCGCTTCTGCCAAACGTTGAACCATGACACCGGCATGGCCTTTCGGCCGGCGGACAACTTCTTCAGTCACATCGGTTCCCAGGACGCAGCGGTGGCGCTCTCCGGTCAGCTGAAGGCCACGGCGGTGTCGGTGATGAAGATGGTCAACGATCTGCGCTGGATGAACTCCGGGCCTCTGGCGGGCCTGGGAGAAATCGAGCTGGAGGCACTGCAACCTGGCTCCTCCATCATGCCGGGTAAGGTCAACCCGGTGGTGCCGGAAGCCGCGGCCATGGTGGCGGCCCAGGTGATGGGCAACGATACCGCCATCACCGTCGGTGGCCAGTCCGGCAATTTCGAGCTCAATGTGATGTTGCCGATGATCGCCCATAACCTGCTGGAGAGCATTGGCCTACTGACTAACGTCAGCGTGTTGCTGGCGGACAAGGCCATTGCCAGCTTCACGGTCAATGACGCCAGGCTCAAAGAGGCCCTGGCGAAAAACCCGATCCTGGTGACGGCTTTGAATCCCATCATCGGTTACCTCAAGGCGGCGGAGCTTGCCAAGCTGGCTTACAAGGAGGGGCGCCCCATCATCGAAGTGGCCGCCGAACACACCGACCTCAGCATTGAGGAGCTGACCCGGCTGCTCGACCCCGCCAAGCTGACGCGCGGTGGCCTGTAATCCGGGTCCCGCCTGCGGGTGGGACTCATCCAGGAGAGCGCCTGATACGTATCTCTTTTTGATAGCGAAAACAACATAACACCCTTAATGACACGGAGAATCACCATGACAAATCGAATTTTGGCCGCTGCAGCCTTGATGCTGGGTCTGAGCTTTGGCGCCACCGCCACCGAGTGCGAGCTCAACCTGGAGGCCAACGACATGATGCAGTTCAATACCAAGCTGCTGAGTGTGCCCGCCAGTTGCAAGGAGGTGAGCATCACCCTGACGCACACAGGCACTCTTCCCGCCCAGGCCATGGGCCATAACCTGGTGATCACCGACACCGCCAATGTGCAAGCGGTGGGCACCGACGGCATGGCCGCCGGGTTCGATAACCACTATGTGAAGCCTGGCGATGAGCGGGTGTATGCCGCCTCCAAGGTGATCGGTGGCGGTGAGTCGGTCACTCTGACTTTCAGCACCGAAAAGCTGACCGCCGGCGGCGATTACACCTTCTTCTGCAGCTTCCCCGGCCACTGGGCCATTATGCAGGGTAAATTCGAGTTTAAATAAAACTGCAGGCGAAATATTAAGCGGCGAGGGGCAACTGGCTTGCCCCTTTTTTTGCTTTCAAGAGTAGATATTTTAATTGGATAATTGGTTAGACCAAATAATGTCTATGGTCTGTTTTTTATTCAATTGACTAACTTAAACTATTGATTTGTTGTTCTGCTGATGTATTAATACCATCGGCTTTATAGGTCTTCGATATCGACAGCCAACACCCATGGGTGAATCACAATGTATCTTTCCTGTTTGGTTCTGGCTCGATAAATGCGGAGGTTGCAGTGCTGTATTGCTCTGTCAATTACTCTTTCTTTCAAGCAGTTAACGATAGAAAGATAAGGTGGTCGGCCTGGCGTCGGTGAGTGCCGTCCCTCGGCGGGCCTTGATACAACAGGGTTTTTGGCCTGTGGCGGGCCTGGTGAGCTGAAGTCATAAGGTCCTGAAATAGACCGATAACGGTTCAGTAATGGTGATGGTCAATAAATAAATGCTGCAGAATAAAAGTATCTTATATTTCCTGCTGTTTCAGCTGAAAGCAGAATGCCTCTTGTTAACTATTTGGTGATGATTTAAATATTTCCGATCAAACTGAACTGACTGAGACGCAATCGATGCCGGTTCATTGCGCTGGGTGCAATTAGCTTATCGTGGCATTTGAAATTTCACTCTCTGCAATAGACGATTTAGATCATAACTTTCAATAAAAGATGTGAGATCTGTGTCGTCTTTATTTCTGAACTTGATTTAAAGCAAATTTCCACTGCGTGCTTTTCTCTATATTCCCCGCCGCTTTTTTAAGAACTACGACTCACGGCAATCGAAAACAGCATAACCAGAGCGATTAACTCCGTTGTCGAAAGCCGTTAACAAGGAACGCAACTCCCTATGACTGCTACCACCTATCAAGCCGGTGAAATCCAGGGGCTGATTGAGATCGACGCTTCCAAGTGCAAAGGCTGTGATGCCTGCAAGAAGTTCTGTCCCACTCAGGCCATTGTTGGCGCCTCCGGTGCCGCTCACTCCATCGACAAGGATCGCTGCCTGAGCTGCGGCCAGTGCATGATCAACTGTCCCTTCGGTGCCATCAAAGAGACCCACAGTGCGCTGGACACGGTGATCCGCAAACTGGCGGACAAAGACACCACTGTGGTGGGCATCATCGCCCCTGCGGTCCGCGTGGCCATCGGCGAAGAGTTTGGCCTGGGCACCGGTGAGCTGGTGACCGGCAAGCTGTACGGTGCCATGAACAAGGCCGGATTTAAGATCTTCGACTGTAACTTCGCCGCCGACCTCACCATCATGGAGGAGGGCAGTGAATTCATCCATCGCCTGCACGCCACCGTGAAGGGCGAGGAGCACGCCGGCGCCCTGCCTCAGTTCACCTCCTGCTGTCCCGCCTGGGTCCGTTACCTGGAGGGTAACTTCCCCTCGTTGCTGCCTAACCTGTCCACCGCCAAGTCGCCTCAGCAGATGGCCGGTACCGTGGCCAAGACCTACGGCGCCAAGGTTTACGACATGGAGCCGGAGAAGATCTTCACCATCGCCGTGATGCCCTGCACCGCCAAGAAGGTGGAGGCCTCCCGTCCCGAGTTCAACTCCGCCTGGCACTACAACCATGAGCATGGCGCCCACGCTGCCGAGTACCCGGATGTGGACGCGGTGCTGACCACCCGCGAGATGGCTCAGCTGCTCAAGCTGCTGAAGATCGATCTGGCCACCACCCCGGCCTACGAGGGCGACAGCCTGTTTGCCCAGTACACCGGCGCCGGCACCATCTTCGGCACCACTGGCGGGGTGATGGAAGCGGCCCTGCGGACCGCCCACAAGGTGCTGACCGACACCGAGATGGCCAAGCTGGACCTGGAGCCGGTACGTGGCCTCGAAGGGGTCAAGGAAGCCGATGTCACCCTGTTCGACAAACAGTTGGGCCAGGAGGTCACCGTCAAGGTGGCGGTGGTTCATGACATGGGCAACAACATCGAACCCATTCTGCGTGACGTGGCGGCGGGCACCTCTCCCTACCACTTCATCGAGGTGATGAACTGCGCCGGCGGCTGTGTGAACGGCGGCGGTCAGCCCGTACAGGGCGGCGGTTCATCCTGGATTGGCAACATCGGATAAGGAGACTCTCATGACCAAGAAGACCCATCTGTTCGCCGAAGACAGCTTCTTCCTGTCTCGTCGTAAGTTCATGGCTGTGGGCGCCGCCTTCGTGGCCGCCATGGCCATCCCCGTGGGCTGGTTCGCCAACAAGCTGGCCCGCCGGAACGACTACATCAAGGCCCGCAGTGCCGGCCTGTATCAGGACGACGCCATTGCCAAGGTGCGCGTCAGCCACCGCAACCCGGCCATCGAGAAGTACTACAGCGACTTCGGCGGCGAGCCTCTGGGCCACATCTCCCATGAGCTGTTGCACACCCACTTCGTTGACCGCACCAAGCTGAGCTAAGGGAGAGACGACTATGCATCATGACCAACATGACATGAGGCCCATCCTCAAGCACCCCCTGAACGTACGGGTGTTCCACTACATCCTGCTGATGAGCTTCCTGCCCCTGGCCGCCACCGGCCTGCTGCTGTTCTTTAAGCCGCTGACCGACCAGGGCATGCAACTGACTTACAATATCCACATCATCGCCGGTGTGGTGATGACCCTGGACGCCGTGGCTTTCACCGTGATGGCCTTCGACCGGGTGGTGCTGTTCGTGGCCCGGGTGTTCAGCCTGTCTGAGCGCGACGTGAAGTGGTTTATGGTTCTCGGCGGTTACCCGCAGAAGTTCTTGCTGGGCAAGAAGGTGCCTGTGCCACCGATGAACAAGTACAACTCCGGCCAGAAGCTGTTCGGCGCCTGCGTGCTGATTGGCGGCACCGCGCTGATCCTCTCCGGCCTGGTGCTGTGGCTGATCCCCCACGCCGCTCCCCGCGATCTGGTGTGGTTTTTGGGCATGGCTCACCTGGCCAGTGGCCTGCTGCTGACCGCGTTTTTGCCGGTTCACCTGTTCCTGGCGGTGTACCGCTTCGACGACTTCAAGGCGATGATGATCCACGGCAACGTGCCTTATCACGACGCCGCGGAGTACACCCCTCTGTGGGTGGAGCAGGAGATCGCCCCGGTGGCCACCAGCGGTGACGAACTGACCCAGAAGTAAGCCCTCGCTTACCCCTTAACTCAAACACAAGCAGCCCTCGCAAGGGGGCTGCTTTTAACGTCTGACATCACCCGACTTGGACCCGACATGAGCACACATCACCATCCACTGAAGCAGCCTGTCTACGATCCTCAAACCAGCTTTATCTACGACGACGGCCTGTGGGCCATCATCGACCAGTGCGCCGACCCCAGCGTCGAGCAGGTGAGGGCGGTGCTGGAGAAGGCCCGCCAATGCCAGGGGCTGACCCTGGAGGAGACCGCGGTCCTGCTGCAGAACCCCCACCCGGAACTGGATGAGGAGCTGTTTGCGGTGGCCAGGGAGATCAAGGACACCATCTACGGCAACCGCATCGTGCTGTTTGCCCCGCTGTATGTGTCCAACCACTGCGCCAACAGCTGCAGCTACTGTGGTTTCAATGCGGACAACCATCAGCTCAAGCGCAAAACCCTCAGCACCGACGAGCTTCGCCGGGAGGTGGAAATCCTTCAGGATATGGGCCACAAGCGAATTCTGGCGGTCTACGGCGAGCACCCGCGCAACAGCGTCAATGCCATCGTCGACAGCATCAAGACCATGTACGACGTCAAACATGGCGACGGCGGCGAGATTCGCCGCATCAACGTCAACTGCGCCCCCATGAGCGTGGAAGATTTCCGTGTCCTTAAGGGGGCCGCCATCGGCACCTACCAGTGCTTCCAGGAGACCTACCACAAGGCCACCTATGAGAAGGTTCACCTCAAGGGCAAGAAGAAGGGGTTCAACTACCGCCTCTACGCCATGCACCGCGCCATGGAAGCGGGCATCGATGACGTGGGCATCGGCGTGCTGTTTGGCCTGTACGACCACAGGTTCGAGTTGCTGGCGATGCTGGCCCATGTGCAGGAGCTGGAACAAAACTGCGGCGTCGGCCCCCACACCATCTCCTTCCCGCGCATCGAGCCCGCCCACGGCTCCGAGCTCAGTGAGCGCCCCCCCTATGAGGTCAACGACGACTGCTTCAAGCGCATCGTCGCCATCACCCGGCTGGCGGTGCCCTATACCGGCCTGATTATGAGCACCCGCGAAAGCGCCGCAATGCGCAAGGAGCTGCTGGCACTGGGGGTCTCCCAGATCAGCGCCGGCTCCAGCACCGCCCCCGGCGGCTACCAGAAGGCCCTGGAACAGCAGCATGACGCCGAGCAGTTCTCCCTGGGGGATCATCGCCCCATGGACGAGATCATCTACGAGCTGGTGACCGACTCTAAGTCTGTGCCCTCCTTCTGCACCGGCTGCTACCGCAAGGGCCGCACCGGCGACCACTTTATCGGCCTGGCCAAGCAGCAGTTCATCGGCAAGTTCTGCCAGCCCAATGCGCTGATCACCTTCCGCGAGTACCTCAACGACTACGCCAGCGAGCGTACCCGCGAAGCGGGCAATGCCCTGATTGAGTCTGAGCTGGCCAGCATGAGCCCGGCCCGGGAGCGTAACGTGCGCACCTGCCTGGCCAAGACCGACGGCGGCGAACGGGACATCTACCTGTGATGAGTGTTTCGCAACGGGGCGTGCGCCCCAGCCCCGGCCTGGACAGAGGCGCCCTGCTGGCGGCTCTGGAGGAGGCCAGTGAGGTGGTGCTGCATGCCGCTATCTATGACAACTTCGCCGGCTCGCCGGTGGAGGCGATGTTGCGTCGCCGCCTGGCTGACGGCAGCCTCAAGCGCCTGACCATACTGTCGGTGCTGCCGCCCAAATGCTGGCGTCAGGAGTTCTCTCAGGTGCTGCGCCAGGGGATGACCCCTGGACAGATCTCCCGGGTGTACGCCGCCTCGCGTCAGTGGTGTAACGACCTGGCCGAGGCGTTTCCCGAACAGGTGAAGTTAGTGCTCACCAGCGCCCTGCCGCTTCAGCCCCAGCTGTTGGTGGGCGACACCCTGTTTGTGGGTCACTATGCCCACAGCAGCCAGCCCTCGGCCTTGGGCCTGTGGCTGCAACTGGATGCCTGCGCCCTGGGCCTGGCGCCGGGCAGTTTGATTCAGTGGTTCAACCTGGGCCAGGTGCCGGCGCAGAGTGAGCCCTGGGCCATCGCCCTGGGCCGCTATGTGCAGGAGTGCATCGCCGCCACCAGGGTGAGCCCCAGAGCCGGGGAGTGTCAGTCATGAGCCCCGCTTTGGCAGCGCAGATGCCGCTCAATCGGCAGCAGGTGCTGGAGCTGCTTGGCGGCAGCGACGACGACTGGCTGTTCAGCCGTGCCCGGCTGGCAACAGAGCTGGCCTTTGGTGACCAGGTGTTTATGCGCGGCATCGTCGAGTTCTCCAACCACTGCCGCAACGATTGCCACTACTGCGGCCTGCGCAGTGGCAACCGGGAGGTGGGCCGCTATCGCCTCAATGACAGCCAGATCCTCGACGCCGTGGCTCAGGTGGCCAGCTTTGGCATGGGTACCCTGGTGCTGCAATCCGGTGACGACAATAAGTTTCGCGGTGATGACATCAGTCAGTTGATTCATCAGATCAAGGCCAGATACAAACTGGCGATCACCCTCTCCTTGGGGGATCGCAGCCTGAAGGAGCTCAAAGCCTGGCGGCTGGCGGGGGCCGACCGCTACCTGTTGAAGATGGAGACCTTCAATCGCAGGCTGTTCGCCGAGTCCCGTCCCAGGGCCAACTTCGATGAGCGCCTGGACAAGCTTAAGGCTATTCAGGCCCTGGGGTATCAGACCGGCTCAGGCATCATCACCGATCTTCCGGGCATGACCGACGATATCCTGGCCCAGGACATCATCGAACTGACCCGCCTCAAGCTGGACATGATCGCCTGTGGCCCCTTTGTGGCCCACCCCCAGACTCCCATGGCGAGCTGCAACAGCGGCAGCGTGCTCAAGAGCCACAGGGTCAGCGCCATCCTTAGGCTGATGAACCCCGGGGCCAACATCCCCGCCACCAGCTCGTTGGAGGCGCTGGAGCCCGGCGGCCGCGCCCTGGCCCTGTTGCGGGGCTGCAACGTGGTGATGCCCTCCTTCACCCCGCAGAACGTGTTTTCCAAGTACGACATCTACCCCGGCAAGAATGCCACCAAGGCGTTCCTGCGCCAGCGGCTTGAGGTCGTGCGCAACCAGATAAGACAGCACGGCCTGGAGCCCTCCAGTGCCCGTGGTGATTCCAGGAGTCATTGATATGTGTACCGGAATGCAAAACGCCGCCGAGGGTTCGGCCCAGGCCACCCCCCGGGGCATGCGCTACCAGATAGCCCTGGTGGGCCGCCGCAACGTGGGCAAATCCTCCCTGCTGAACGCCATGACCGGCCAGCAGATCTCCATCGTCTCCGAGACCAAGGGCACCACCACAGACGCGGTAGCCAAACCCTATGAATTGTTGCCCCTGGGGCCGGTGACCATCTTCGACACCGCCGGCATCGACGACGAGGGCGACCTGGGCACCCTGCGGGTGGGGGCGACCCACAAGGTGCTGTGCCGCGCCGACATGGCGGTGCTCATCGCCGATGAACAGGGGCTGGGGGAGTATGAACTGGCGCTGATTGAGCAGATGGAGTCTCTCGAGCTGCCGTTTCTGGTGGTGTTCAATAAGGGCGACAGCCAGCAACCCTCTCGGGATGACCTGGCCTTCTGCCTGGAACGCAGCCTGGCGCATATCTGCGTCTCCGCCACCACCGGCAGCAACATCGCGGCGCTGAAACAGCGGCTGTTTGAGCTGGCACCGGAGGAGCTCAAAGCCGAGCCGGTACTGGCCGGGGACCTCTACCGCAGCGGCGATGTGGTGCTGTGTGTGGCGCCCATCGATACCGCTGCCCCCAAGGGGCGTCTTATCCTGCCCCAGGTGCAGGTGTTGCGCGAAGCCCTGGACCGAAGCGCCATGGCCATGGTGGTCAAGGAGACCGAACTGGCTGATGCGCTGAAGCGTTTCACCACACCGCCCAAACTGGTGGTCACCGACGCCCAGGTGATCAAGTTCGTCGACCAGGTGGTACCCAAGACCATTCCCCTGACCACTTTTTCCAGCCTGTTTGCCCGTTTCAAGGGCGACCTGCCGCCCATGGTGGCGGGGGCCGAGCGATTCGACAGCCTGGAGGAGGGCGACAAGGTGCTGATCGCCGAGGCCTGCAGCCACAATGTGCAGGAGGATGACATTGGCCGAGTGAAGCTGCCCAACTGGATTCGCAAGTACACCGGCAAGAGCCTGCAGTTCGATGTGGTCTCAGGCCACGACTTCCCGGACAACCTGGAGGAGTACGCCCTGGTGATCCACTGTGGCGCCTGCATGTTCAACCGCACCGAGATGCTGCGCCGGGTGCGCGAATGTCAGCGTCGCGGCGTGCCCATCACCAACTACGGCGTGGCCATCTCCAAGCTTCAGGGCGTTCTGCCCCGGGTCATCGCCCCACTGATGCCCAACCAGTAATCGACCTCCCCGTCATCGGCCTCCGGGCTGGTGGCGGGGTTTTTCCTTCTGCCCTCTGGTTCAGCTCCATTCCTCCTGCCGTGAGCTGTTCACTACTCAAAGCATAAGTCACCGTGGTATAAGGTTTTGTTGTGATGTCAGAGGCGGTCTTTGGCACACCCTTGATGAGTCAGGAACCACTCAATGAACAAGCAATCGCTTACCGACCTTTTCTCCAGCACCCTGTTCCACATTCCCGACTATCAGCGGGGTTACGCCTGGGAGAAGAAGCAGTGGCGGGATTTCGTTGAGGATCTGGATGCCTTAGTCACCGACGACAATGTTCACTACCACTACACCGGCACCGTGGTGACCTATCAGGCCAGTCACCCTACCGCCACCTATGGGCGCCGACCGGCCAAGGTGGTCGATGTGGTGGATGGTCAGCAGCGGCTGACGACGACGTGCTTGTATCTGTCGGTGATCATCAATGCCCTGATAGCCAAGGGACGGACCGAGTATGAGCGGGACATCGCCGACTTTCTCTACGACGGCTTGCGCTGCAAGCTCACCCTGAATAACGACACCGCCGAGCTGTTCCATCGGCTGTTGTCAGAGGGGCGACCACTCAAGCTACCCACCACCCCACATCAGCGCCGCCTGTACGATGCCACCGCCTACTTTCAAGCGCATGTGTCCCAGCTGCTGGCTGACGATGCCAAGGGCGTGGAGTACCTGATCCAGCTGTTTGAGGCGATCACCGGTAAGTTAGTGTTCACCTCCTACACCATCGAGGAGGAGTGCGAGATTGGCATGACCTTCGAGCTGATGAATTCCCGGGGCAAAGAGCTGTCGGTGCTGGAGCTACTGAAGAACTACCTGATGCACTGGATTGCCCGTAATGGTGCACCCGAGGAGCGTGAGGAACTGACCAGCCGGGTGAACCTCGCCTGGCGTGACACCTATGGCTTTGTGGGCGACTCAGGTGGCAGCGAGTCTCAATGTCTGCGCCTGGCGTGGACACTCTACTGTCATCATTTGCCGAAAAACTGGAAGGGTTATGATGGCTTCAAGCAACCTCAATACATTCCGCTGAGGGACTTTGCCCCCGACGGACAGCCTGGAAAGGGCACTAAAACCAAGGCCGAAACCCGTGCCTTTATGCTGAAGTTTGTTAAGGGGCTGCCTGAAGTGGCGCGGCATTACCAAGCGGTTATCAGCCCCAATTCGCAGAACACCGACTCCGCCGCCGAACTGGCCTGGCTGGAGCGAATCAACAACACCGGCAACATCGCTAACTTCCTGCCGCTGTTGGTCGCGGCCCGAAGCCGCTGGCAGGCCAGCGAGGTGACCGAAGCCCAGTACATTGAATTGCTGCAGGCGCTGGAGTGCTACGCCTATCGGGTCTTCCTGTTCGAGGGCAAGCGCAGCAACTCGGGCAGCTCCACTCTGTATCGTTGGGGCCACGAGCTGTTTAATCAAAGTCAGCTGGATTTGGAGGCCATAATCGCCAAGGTTCATGACTTGATTCGCTATTACGCCAGTGACAGCGCCTTTGCGGTGCAATTGAAGGAGCCGGGTAAGTGGTACCACTGGCGCAGGCTGCTCAAATACACCCTGTTTGAATACGAGCACCACCTGATGGACAAAGAGGGCAAGGGCAGCAAGCCGAAAATCACCTGGCAGGAGCTGGCCAAGGACTCCACCATCGAACACATCCTGCCCCAGACTCCGGCGGAAGACTCCCATTGGCTTAAGGTGTGGAGTGACGAGGAGCGCGCCACCTACCTGCATGATCTGGGCAATCTGGTGCTGACCAAGGACAACGCCAGCTACTCTAACTTCGATTTTGAGCGAAAGAAGGGCGCCCCCGGCGTCAGCCCCAGTTACAGCGACTCCTGCATCAAGCAGGAGCGCAAACTGGCCACCTACGACGACTGGACTCTGGAGTCTCTCAATCATCGCCGCCAAGCGCTGGAAGCTTGGGTTCTCGGGCGCTGGCAGACGCGCCACTTTGCCCTGGACACCTCCATGGATGATGAGCTGGAGGAGGAGGCAATGATGAGGGAGACAGAAATTTAAGTTGTGCCTGAGTTTTCGATGCTCAGTCGATGAAAAGCCCAGCGGGGCTTAGGCTAGCTATTTACCCGACAAAAGCCTCCTTAGAGTAGTTTAATCGTAGAAAGGATGGGCGCGGGGCTCGATGTCTTAGGCAAAAAAGGGCCTGCAAAACGTTCTGCAGGCCCTTGGCATCACTCAAGTGTCAGGAGTGTGAGTTGATGATGATTAGCCAATCTTGAATTTGTAGTAGACGTAGAAGCGCATGTCGGTCAGGTCATCACCGCTGTCCTGGTCAACAATGGCGTAGCGGGCGCGCAGGCTCAGTCCGTCCACCCATTTGTTCATGTTGTAGCGAACCGAGAAGTCGGTTTCGTTGATGTCGGCGTTGCTGTTGCCGTCGACCTCATAGGTGGCGTAGTTGACGTAGGTGCTCATGCCGCTGAGGGCAGAGTCCTCGGCGAAGCGGTAGGCCAGCTGGGCGCCGTAAGCACTTTCATTGGCTCGGCCAGACTGAATGACCTGCTGGATGATCACCTTCTCATCGCCAAATGGGGCCACGATGTTGTCATCGCCGGTTTCGACGTACTTGACCACCGCATCGAAGCCGTTCCACTTCATGCCCAGGTGGAAACCGGCCTGGTAGGTACCAAAGCTGCTTGCGGACTCTGAACCGATGGAGTCCTGTTTCAAGTAGGAGGGTTTGAAGTACCAGTTGGCCCCACCAATGTCGCCGCTGACGTTCAGTTTCACATAGGTTTGGTTGTACACATCTTCCATGGTGTAGTGCCACAGGCTGGCTTTTGCCTTCACCGCCTCGGTCGGGATGGCGTAGTCCAGTCCCAGGGCGTACATGGGGTTGTCCTCGACGTCGACGCTGATGCCGCGACGAGCAAACTCACCGGCAACGCCATCGGCCACATCGGCAAACTCGTTGTTGGTCCAGCCCATGAAGTCTTCGATGTAAAGGCCGGTGATGCGCAGGTTGTCGATGGAGGTGTTCTGCACACTGGCACCGCGATAGGTAAACGGAATCGCACGTAGCGGGAAGATGCTCATCATCGGCGTGTAGAGTTGTTGTGCACCCAGGGTGATCTTGGTGTCGAACCAGTTTCCGGTGACAAAGTACTCCTGCAAACGGTTGACCGCGGTACGGTCACCCTCTCTGCCTACCGGGCCTCCGACCAGGCCGTACACCGCATCGTTGGTTTCCCAGATTGGATTTGCAGAGGCGAAGGAGCCACCGAAGGTAATGCCTTTGGCTTCGCCAGAACGGTAGTAGAACAGCCCGCCGAAAGAGGTGTCGTGACGATCGGCTGTTGCGTCGTCGAAGTCACGCTGGAAGTCGAACAGCTGGAACTGCCCCTTCAGGGTGCCCTCTGAAAACATGTTGCCGACGGAGTCTGCAGCAAAGCTGGGTGCTGCAATGCAGCACAAGGTGGCGAGGTGAATCAGGCTTTTTTTCATCACTATGTCCCTACGAATCAATATCGTTCCGGAGTTATACATTCAAGGTGCGGTCGGTGTTTTCCACCGGTTCAATGCCGCTCTTTCTGCCATCAGCCGAGCCATTGAGGCGTCTCCTGAACTGAGGCTTCACTTCTCATAATTGTTAAGTGATACGTTTAATGTATGACATATGGCATTTGATCAAAAAGTGCCTAATGTTTGATTTTTGTTGCCTTTCACAGACTCAGAAAAAATGGGATGGGGATGGAGAAAGTGCTTCAAACTCAAGTGACGTCACAACTTTTCGCCTTTTGAGTGAGAATGGTGACCGCCAATGGTTGGGGTAGTCGTGATACAATCTGCAAACTTGGATACAGGAACGAGCATAAAACAGAGTGTCTAGCTTCAAGCCCATTAAGCAAAAAAAAGCCTCGGAAGAGGTTTTCGAGCAACTTCGCCTGGCCATCTTTGATGGAAAATTTGTGGTCGGAGACAAGTTGCCTTCTGAGCGCGAGTTGATCGAATCCTTCCAAGTTAGCCGCACCGTGGTGCGGGAAGCCGTCAAGGGACTGGAAGCATCTGGATTGGTGCAGATTAAGCAGGGTGCTACCGGCGGGGCGTTCGTTAAAGAGATGAATTTCGAAGTGGTCAGCTCCGCCTGTCACGACTTGTTCTTTCTGGGCCGGATGTCGTTTGATGAGATCTGTGAAACTCGATTCGTGATCGAGCCTCAGGTGGCCAGGTTGGCTGCTCGTCACTGCACCCCAGAGATTGCTGAGCAACTATTGGCGGCAGAAGCCGAAGAGGCCGAGGTGCTGCAGTATCCGGAAACCGTTCATGCACGACAAAAAGTGCATGTGATTCTGGCAGATGCCTGTGAGAACCGCTTACTAGGAGCGATGGCAAAGTCGATGTTGGACCTGGTTTCAAACATCACCTTTAAGTTTGAGCCTGATACTAACGAGATTCATCCTCCTGGCCTGCATAAGCGGATTGTCGAGGCGGTTATCGCTCGTGATGAAGATGCGGCGGAAGCGGCCATGAAGGAGCACCTGGGAACCTTCCTCGAACTGTTGCAGAACGTAGAAAACGATTACCGCAAATCCAACTCCTGATTCTCACCCTCTTCAAAGAGCTGCAGCTTGGTTGCCCGATGGCCGTGTTACCAAGCTCAGCCTCGTACTATCTCTCCTACCAAAATGCCAGCTCATCAGACTCGCCTGGTGTCCACCTGCGGGCTGGATGACAGTGAGCTTTTACACCGAATAACCTCAAGCAACTGCTCAATCATTTTTTTTCTGTCATGCCCATAGAGCTGCGTGCATGCCATAGTGATTTGGCCAAATCGATAGTCCATGCCGGGTAACGCAGTCTCGTGACTGAGGTGATGCGCTGAATCTATTGAGTCGTCTATTTCTTCGATTTGCACCGCACAAAAGCGATTGATCCCCTTCCCACTTTTTCCTCTATTTTGCCCCTGGATCAGGGATGCCCCGGTTCCAAAAATGAAACTTTTTAGCCACTCCGTGTGGGTTTTGCACAGAGAATCTCAATTGCCAGGCGTCTCGTGAGCCGCCCCAAGCATCTGAAAAGATCGCCTTTTGCTCATTTGTTATATGTCATACATTTGACCTATCGAGGTCGGGCGCGCTTAAACATCTCTTAAGGAAACGCACGCTCGTCCGCGGACAGATAACCAACCAAAGGCGCTTACTGGCCGCCATGATGATCAGCGCCGACATCGGGTTCTGCGCAGAGCTCGTCATGACGGCGGCAAAGCAAAAGGAGTAGAAAATGAGTAAAGACAAGTCAAAGGACCAACAAGCCGTTGATCAATACACCGCGGGTGTTTTGCAAAACGGCATCTCTCGTCGTAGCTTCCTGTCCCGTGCCGCGATTGGCACCGGTGCCATGGCGGTGTCTGGCCTAAGTGGCGCTGCCGAGGCTTCTCCGGCCACGGCGGCAGAGGTAGCGCAGGTCGGTGGTGCCAGCCTGGACTTTATGCCCAAGCCTAAGAACATTGCCGACTCGCAAATCGCCTCCACCAAAACCTTTGACGTTGTCGTGGTGGGTGCCGGTGCCTCCGGTGTGCCTGCGGCGCTGTCTGCCCATGAAAATGGCGCCAAGGTGGCGGTACTGCAGAAGCAGTCCATCCCGGTCTCTCAGGGCAACACCGGCTCCGGTCTGGACCTGAAGAAGAGCGACAAGGCCGGCGTTGAAGCGCTGGTAAACCGCCTGATGGCCGACAGCGCTCACCGCTGCAGCCCTGACTTGCTGCGCGAGTGGGCCTACAACTCCGGTGAGGCGATCAACTGGGTAATCAACCGCGCCAAGAAAGGCGGTGCGCAGATCGTTGATCAGGGCACCGGCCCTCAGCACGGCATTCACGGTATCACCGAGTATCCGCTAAACTTTGTGACCTCCTACTGCGGTCCCAAGCCCTACACCACCGGCGATGGCATGCGTGCCCTGGCGAAATACTCCCAGGAGCAGGGGGTTCAGTACTTCTTCAATACTCCTGCTGAGCAGCTGATTCAGGATGCGTCCGGTCGGGTGACCGGAGTGATTGCTAAGGACGCCGAAGGCAAGTACCACAAGTTCATCGCCAAGAAAGGCGTGATTCTGGCCTCCGGTGATTACCAGAACAACGAAGCCATGTGTAACTTCTTCATCCCAGATCTGAAGAACTTCGAGCGTAAGCAGATGGATCGCACCGGTGACGGTTTTGCCATGGCCTACTGGGCTGGCGGTGTCATCGAGCCCGTCGGTCACACCAAAATGCTGCACGACTTCGACGCCGGCCCCGCCGCCATGTGTGACATGCCGTTCCTGGCGGTGAACCGTAAGGGTGAGCGTTTCGTCAACGAAACCGTGGCCATGTCCCTGATGAACAACTATCTGCGTGACGAGCACAACGCCGGCCACTACTCCCAGGTGTTCGATTCCAACTACATGGAGCAGGCGAAGGACTGGCCTGGCCGCCTCTACAGCCCTGAGAAGCTGAAGCACTACATGCCGAACGACCCCTCCCCGAAGAAGGGCGTTTACCCATCCCAGACCAACACCCACGTGGCTAACTCCTTAGAGGAGCTGGCGGTGATGTTGGAGTGCGATCCCAAGACCTTTGTGGCCAACGTGAAGCGCTACAACGAGCTGTGCAAAACCGGTAAGGATGTCGACTTCGGTAAGCCAAAAGACAAGATGGTGCCGGTGCTCAAGCCCCCGTTCTACGGCATCCACCGCCGCATGCGCATCTCCACACTGTGTTCCGGCATGCTGGTGAATAAGCATCACCAGGCACTGAACTCCGAAGGCAAGGAGATCGACGGTTTGTTCATCGTTGGCAATATGGCGGCCGGTTTCTACGGTGGCGTGGACTACCCACTGACCGTATTCGGTCTGTCCCTGGGTCGCTGCTACACCTTCGGTTATCTGGCGGGCAAGTACGTCGCCAAGCTGTAAGGCATCACTGTTTTGGGGCGTAGACGAACACGCCCATAGCGACTCTGAATAGATTCAATTAATGGGATATAAAATGAAAATGAACAGCTTACATAAAATCGTGCTGGCGTTTGCACTGACAGTAGGTGCGGGCAGCGTAATGGCCAAAGACGCGACTCAACTGGACGAGTTCCACGCGGGAATCGGTCTGACCTGTAACGACTGTCACACCGGTGCCGAGCGTCAGCCTGTTGCCATGTCCAAGTGTAAAGAATGCCACAGTGTGGAAGATCTGGCCGAGGCCACTGCGGTTACACCCAGCGTGACCAAAACCAACCCCCATGACCATCGTCATAACGGCACAGCCACCGACTGTAACTCCTGTCACCACCAACATGAGCCGTCTGAAAATGCCTGTGGCAGCTGCCACCTGCGCTTCGACCTGCAGGTGCCATAGGCCTGAACAGGTACCAACAGAGCTAAGCTGACTCAGCGCTTAGCTTCAATCAGAATTCGGTATCACATGGCGCTCTCGAAGGGGAGCGTCATTTTTGATGGAGGTGGCTTTTGTAAACGTATCGGAGGGGCAATTGAAGTGGCCTCCCCACGAGCCACCGTTTGGCCAAATAAATCTAATTTAACCGAGTTTAACCAATCTTAATACTCTTTAAGTTTCATTGGTTTAAGTCTAAATTTGTCTAAACGTTGTTTAACCTGCCTTAGCGAAATTTGCTAAAAATTACCGCCAAGGGCGGGACTGGCGCGGGACAGAAATGATGCCTAATAGACACTTCAACTTCACCAAGAGAGCACTTGAGCTGCTGCTGCCAGAGCTGCGGCGATACCGGGTTTATGACCGGGGCGGGTACGAGTCTTTGCCCGGATTGATGATAGAAGTGCTGACCAACGGCAAGAAGGTGTTTCGTTACCGCAGAAAGCTCAAGGGTCGAGACCTGGAAGTAACCATCGGTCAGTTCCCCGCAACCACTATCGACACCGCTAGGCACGTTGCTCGGGATCTGGCGACTGAAGTCAGCCAGGGGCAGAACCCCAACAAGCGAAAACGTGAGGAGAGAGAACAAGAGAGATCGGCCGAGACCATCGGCCAGCTCTTCGAGGCCTATGTTGTCGAGTTCGAGTTGAAGATTCGGGCAGGGCAGCGAAGACTCAAGTCGTTAGAAGATGCCCACTCAATCTGGAAAAACCACCTGAGAGCTCGGTTTGCAAACGTGAGGGTGGAAGAGCTTACCGCTGATCATGCGAGACAGTTCTTCAGGGCGTTGATGGCAAAGAAATCGCCTTGGATCTACAACAAATGCCTCACCTTGATGAAGTCCATCTTCAGCGACTTGGACCACCAGCCACTGAGGCGCCTTAAGAAGATAGCCAGCACTAAACGGGATCGGGTACTTAATCGAGAGGAACTGGACCGCTTGTTCGAGGCCATGAAACCTGAGCCGCAAATCTACCAGGACGTGGTGATGATTCTGCTACTGACCGGACAGAGGAAAAGCTGTGTGCTTAGTATGGAGTGGTCAGAAATCGACTATCACAATGATGTAGTGGTCTAATGATCCCGGACACCACTTAAGGTGGTAAAGTCACCACCGTAACAAGAGGTGTTCCATGACCAGAAAACGTCGTTCCTTCACGCCCGAGTTCAAGCTCGAGGCTGCCAGTCTAGTACTCGACCAGGGATACTCAGTCCCCGAAGCCAGCCGCTCTCTCGATATCGGTGAGACCATCCTCAGGCGCTGGGTTAAGCAGCTGGAGGAGGAGAGAGGCGGCACCACACCGACAAACAAAGCCCTGACTCCAGAACAGCAGAAGATTCAGGAGCTGGAGGCCCGGATTAACCGTCTTGAGCGAGAGAAGGTGATATTAAA
>NZ_KE383897.1:11752-166143 GCF_000422645.1 Ferrimonas futtsuensis DSM 18154 | reverse complement strand
TCAAGAGAGCGGTGGCTTTTTTTAATATCACCTTCTCTCGCTCAAGACGGTTAATCCGGGCCTCCAGCTCCTGAATCTTCTGCTGTTCTGGAGTCAGGGCTTTGTTTGTCGGTGTGGTGCCGCCTCTCTCCTCCTCCAGCTGCTTAACCCAGCGCCTGA
This sequence comes from Ferrimonas futtsuensis DSM 18154, assembly GCF_000422645.1. GTDB lineage: Bacteria > Pseudomonadota > Gammaproteobacteria > Enterobacterales > Shewanellaceae > Ferrimonas > Ferrimonas futtsuensis. Next base: position 165,984 of record NZ_KE383897.1, on the reverse strand, counting down.
GGATGGTCTCACCGATATCGAGAGAGCGGCTGGCTTCGGGGACTGAGTATCCCTGGTCGAGTACTAGACTGGCAGCCTCGAGCTTGAACTCGGGCGTGAAGGAACGACGTTTTCTGGTCATGGAACACCTCTTGTTACGGTGGTGACTTTACCACCTTAAGTGGTGTCCGGGATCATTAGACCACTACACTAAGAGCGCCGTTCAATTTGACGCCCTTTCGAGTTATTTGCCCGTCAGGAACATGTTATCAAAGCCGACACGGCACACCCTCCTATCCCCACGGGATAAAAGGCGCTATTTTTCAACTCCTTGTCACATTTTGAGCAGGCCTTGCGCAAAACTAAAATGTCATTGGATACCATAGCTTTATTCAATCAATAACAAGGAAGTCGTTCATGTTGGAAGTCAGTTCGCTCTTAGTATCGGCGGTACTCAACCTCAGTCCCATGGAGCCACCCATTGATGTCGATGTCGTATTCATCGTGGAGCCACAGGCTATTGAAGAGCTCAACCAACAATATATTCGCAATAGAATTACTGAATGGGTGTTTTGGGCCAATCAGGTTGAAGGTGTCCCCTATCCTAAAGTGAAATTTCAAACCAAAGCAGTATTGCAATCCAACTATGGCAATTTAGCTGATGTGGTTTACACCACCCCAATTGCCGATATGGACGCAGCAGCCGCAGCCATACAAAATCAGATCTCTGAAGGGGCAGACACAGAAGCCAGCCAAGCTATGCAGAGGTTCGGCGCAGACCTCGTCACCTACGTTGTTCTTGAGCCAGACACTCAAGGAAACACCTCCGGTTCGTCAGGCTACTCGGCCTCCATTCTTTCGCTGACAGACAGTACGCCCGACAGTTGGGCTCATGAAGCGTTTCGACTGGCAGGGCTTGATACATTGACTGAGGAGGCGTGCACTCAAAAAGACAATGTGATGTGCCCCACCCAGGCGTTAAGAACCGCTTTCCCGCTCAAAGTGAATGAGCAGCAAATTGACTACCTTCACCAGGTGCTCTTTGACCACACCCTGCCACAAAAACGATGGTTTGATATCACGGCCACCATGCCTGAACTGGCGCAAGCTCAGTTGGAGGTGGAACAGGAGGCACTCAATGAGGAGATGCAGGGAAAAGTGGATTTCAGAGTCTGGCTGGCGGATGCCGATGGACAGGAAGTTACCCTGAATGAGCGAGTGTCCATTGAGATCTACGCAGACTCCGACAGTGCAGAGCCCGGTGTCCACTTCGATGACGGTTTTACCCAACGTGTGGATTTTCTTCCCGGGGTGTCCAGCAAAAACGTCAGCCTGAATATCGATCTATCCGGTAGCCAATGGCTTGAGCTGGTTGTCGGGATTCGCGACGGGGAAAAACTGGGGACAAGCCAAGGCCAACGCTACTACTACGACCATAATGTGGTTTTTCTGCCGGTCCCCGAAGAGAAGCCAGAGGATTCTGATGGCGGTGGATTGAGCCTCATCAGTTTGTTCGCGTCCATCTGGGCACTCCTATTGCGTCGGTTTACCCTGAGATGGAGCAAGAGTGTCGCAGGTTCATGAGCGACACGACGCCCCCAGTTGACGCTATATCAGGAATAGCTCGTTGGCGCCGAGCCAACGCTGTACCGCTTGGTTAAAAGTGGTCAGCTTCTGGGGGGTCACCCGCCTCTGGGCGTATATGAGGCTCATGCTGTGGGTTTTCACCGACCACTGAGGCAGCACCTGAATCAACTCCCCCTTTTCCAGCAACTCTTCCACCTGGTAATAGGGCAGACTGGCCAGCCCCATACCGCTCTGTACCAGCTGAAGCATCGCGGCATAAGTATTGACACTGAGCCCTCCGGTTACCTCCACCGTATATCGTCGATCATCGCTTACCAGCTCCAGCTGATTCCAGCGCTCGTTCTGGCTGTTCAATATGAATCGACAGCGATGAAGATCGGCTATCTTTCCGGGTCTGGACGACTCGGCGAACGCCGAACTGCACACCAGTACATTGCGAATGTACCCCAGATCCCTGGCCACCACATCCTTGGGCAACTCATCGTATGCCCGAAAAGCCACATCGAAGTCACCCGCCTCTATCTGACGGCGTTTAGGGCCAAAATCCAGAATCAGATTGACCTTGGGGTATAAAGCCGTGAACTCGGGGATAACGTGCCGACACAGAGCCCGGCCAAATTCGAAGGGAGCAGTGACCCGAAGATCGCCACTGAGCTCCTGAGTCAAATCCCTGACCTGCATCTCTGCCTCTGTGGCCAGTAACTGGATCTGACTGGCCTTGACCAACAGAGCTTCCCCCGCTTCGGTGAGATTGATGGATCGTGTAGTACGCAGCAACAACCTGGTTGCCAGTGTCTCCTCCAGCTTCTGCACATGACGGGAGACCAAGCCCTTGGACACCCCCAGGCTTTCCGCCGCGCGGGTAAAACTGCGCTCCTTCGCAACGATCACAAAGGTCTGTAGATAGGCGAGATTCATTGATTGACATCATTTACTAAACAGTGAACTCATTTATCGCTGTTTTTCTACGTTTGGCAAGCAACTACCATCCATTTCATAAACAAACGGAGACAATCAATGAAAATACTGATTATCGGTGCATCCGGCACCATTGGCAGCAGAGTGACAGCGGCACTGGAGAGCAACCATCAGGTGATCCGGGCAGGGAAAGACTCTGGAGAAGTGTCGCTGGACCTGAGCAACCCGGAGTCGATTCGGCAAGCACTGAGCCAGGTCGCACCGCTGGACGCCATTGTCTGCGCCGCCGGAGCAGTGGCCTTCAACCAGTTCGATAAGCTCAGCCGAGAAGAGTGGGATCTGGGCATCAACAGCCGCCTGATGGGCCAGGTAAACCTCACCCAAATAGGCACAGAGTTTCTCAACGACGGCGGCAGCATCACTCTGACCAGCGGCATCATCGCCGATCACCCCATCGCCATGGGCACCAGCGCCGCGACTCTGAATGGCGCCATTGAGCATTTCGCCAAAGCGGTCGCCCAGGAACTGCCCCGTGGTCTGCGCGTCAATGTGGTCAGCCCCACTGTGGTAACCGAATCCCTGGCCGTCTATGGCGACTACTTCCCCGGTTTCCACTCTATCGACGCCAAAGACCTGGCCCTCTCCTACCTGAGATCAGTACAGGGCATAGAGACCGGACAAACCTTCAAAGCCCATGCCGGAAACTGACCCCCTATTCCACACAGGGGAAACAAAGACACAAGGAACCCAATTATGAAACGCCTGAATCCAACTCTGATCTCCGCCCTGGGCCTGAGCCTGGCCAGCAGCTTCTCGGCGAGTGCCGCCCAGCCGCTGGAGGTTGAGCTATACCGGGGCGAAACCGCCTCGGTGAACTCCACCATCTTCTCCGACGGTGAATCGTTGATCGTCATGGATGTGCAGCGCTCCACAGAGGAGGCGAAAAAGCTCGGTCAGCAGATCAAGGCCAAAGGCCTGCCTCTGACCCACATATTGATCACCCACGGCCATCCAGACCATTACATCGGCATGGATCACCTGATCAAAACCTTCCCGGACGCCAAAATTGTGGTGGCCAATGACGCCATCAAACAGGACATTATCGGCTTCTCTACCTGGATGGAAAGTGTCGGTTGGCTGGACGCCGAGCCCAATCTGAAGCCCAAATCGGCTAAGCACCCACAAGGATTTGATTATCAGAACAGAATCCAGGTACTGCCAAGCAATACCCTGGCGTTTGCCGGGGGCAACACCCTGACATTGGAGACTCAATACCAGCCGGCGGAAGCGGAGCATGTGACTACCGTTTACGTAGACAGCCTTAATGCCCTGTTTATGTCTGATCTGGGTTACAACAAGGTGCACCTGTGGATGGGTCAAGGTGTCACCAACCAGCACATCGACAACTGGAAGCAACAACTGACGGAAATGGAGCGCCAATACGCGCCGCTGCAACCCACCCTCTATCCGGGCCACGGCGCGCCGACCGATGCCAAACTGTTCTCCACCATGATCGAATACATGGAGTACTTTCAGGCGGTCACCGCCGACGCGCAAACCAAGGAAGCAGCCATGGACGCGATGAAATCAAAATACCCGGACTATCGAGAAGCGGACTTCCTGCTCAAATACAGCGTGGACTTCCACGTTCAGCCCTAACCCATCTTCGGGGTGGCTGCGGCCGCCCCGTTTATGTTGGCATGACCTGATAGTGACCCGAGACACCAGAGACCTGGGTACCCACATCCAGCACCCCAACAGCAACTGTTCCACCTCAAGCAGAAAGACGCAGAGATCACAGAGGGGATTCGGTGTCCAGTGGCGCAACCAAACAATCAGCGCTCCCCGCATGGAACAAACCACAGCAAAAAAAGATCAATGGCGGTAACAACCCGACGCTCAGCATTCCAAAGCAGTTGGGGCACCTAAAGCGGACGCGAACCCGCCGCCCCTATCAAAAAAGCCCCGCCTCTTGAAGAAACGGGGCATTAATCTGCTATCCATGGCGCTGAATGTCAGCCGCAGGCGGTCTTGTCCCTTTTAGTCAGGCAACAAAAAAGCCCAACCTCCTGAAGAGATTGAGCTTTTATGTGCTAACCATAAAGGTTAGAAGATGGTGCCCCGGGCCGGACTTGAACCGGCACGCTGTTACCAGCGAGGGATTTTAAATCCCTTGTGTCTACCAATTTCACCACCAGGGCAGGGTCTTAAAAAGTATCGCTACTCTCTATACCCAAAAGTGGAGGCGCGTCCCGGAGTCGAACCGAGGTCCACGGATTTGCAATCCGCTGCATAGCCACTCTGCCAACGCGCCAGTTGTTCCGTGTTTCGGAACGCTGTGTATTCTACTTAAACCCCTTTGGCGGTCAATAACCTTTTGTTGGTTATGGGGTTAAGTGCTGTGTATTTATGCAATGCCCAGGTGAATTGCTTTATCCGTGGGCAACCAGGTCCTTCCAGGCCGCTTTCAGATAGACCAGCATAGACCATAGGGTCAGTGCCGTAGCCACATAGAGCATCACCATGGAGAGGTTAATGACCCACTCATTGTAATGGGTAATCAACCCGGTAATCGCCAGCATCTGGGCGGCGGTCTTGAATTTGCCGATCCAGGACACCGCCACGGAGGAGCGCTTGCCCAGCTCCGCCATCCATTCCCTCAAGGCGGATATCACGATCTCGCGGCCAATCATGATGATGGCGGCGATGGTCATCCAGATGGAGCCTTCGTAGCTCTGCACCAGTACCACCAGGGCGCTGGCCACCATCACCTTGTCCACCACAGGATCGAGGAAGGCACCAAAGGGGGTGGTCTGATTCAGTTTCCTGGCCAGGTATCCATCCAAAGCATCGGTAAAAGAGGCCAACACGAAGATGCCTGCCGCGGTCATATAGGCGTACTGCCAGGGGATATAATAGAAAACCAGAAAAAACGGGATCAGGATGAGCCGTAACAGTGTGAGTATATTTGGAATATTTAAGGTCAAAACAAACGCCCTAGCCGGCCCACTTCAGCCGTCAATCATGCCGAAAACCGATCAGTCGCGCAACGCATCATGAATCTTTTGTGCCAGTTCTGTGCTGATTCCTGGCACTTTGCCTATTTCCTCAACACTGGCGCGCTTAAGTTCCTGCATTCCACCCATATATTTGAGCAGAGACTGACGCCTTTTGGCCCCAATACCCGGTATATGCTCCAGGGTAGATTGTGAACGAGCCTTACCACGCGCCGCACGATGACCACTGATGGCAAAACGGTGTGCCTCGTCCCGTATGTGCTGTATTAGATGCAGCGCCGGAGAGTCTGCAGGCAAATCGATCACTTCCCGGGTAAATCCCACGAACAGGGTTTCCAGACCGGGGCGTCTTCCCTCCCCTTTGGCCACACCGATCACCAGCGGTGGCTCAATACCCCTGGCTGACAGGGTCTCCTCCAGAATGGTTTCTGCCTGGGTCAGTTGACCCCGGCCTCCGTCGATGAAGAGGATGGTGGGCAGATTGGCCGCATCGGTCACCTTTTCGAAACGACGCTTCACCGCCTTGGCCATGGCGGCGTAATCGTCCCCCGGGGTGATGCCGTCAATCTTATAACGGCGATACTCCTTCTTAGCCGGCCCCTCGGCGTCGAACACCACACAGCTGGCAATGGTGCGCTCGCCCATGGTGTGGCTGATGTCGAAACACTCCATCCTCTCTATGGGGCCAGACAGTTCCAGGGTGTCGGTGAGCAGCCGGTAACGATCGGCAATGGTGGACTTATGCGCCACCCGGCTGGCCAGGGCGGTCGCCGCATTGGTGGCCGCCAACCGTTGGAACTGAGCCCGGTCACTGCGTACCGAGTGTTTCAGTGCCACCTTATGGCCGCAGCGCTGAACGATCGCCTCCTGCAGCACCTCTTTATCATCCAGTTCAAAGGGCAGGATGATCTCCGTGGGAACCTGGCGCTCCTCCCCTCCTCCAAGATAGAACTGCATCAGGAAGGAGGCGGTCAGTTCATCGTTGCCGGTGTCCGCCGGCAACTTGGGAAAATAGCTGCGACTGCCGAGAATCTTACCCTCCCGGATAAACAGCATATGGCAACAGGCCATGCCCTTATCGACGGAGACCCCGAGGATGTCCATTTCGCCCAGGCTGCCATGGACCCCCTGCTGCTCCTGGACGGTGCGCATCGCCTGAATCTGATCCCGGTACAGGGCCGCTTTCTCAAACTTGAGTTCGGCACTGGCCTGCTCCATCCATCCCACCAACTGGTCAATCACCTGCAGATTCTTGCCCTGGAGGAACAGGGTGGCCATCTTCACCTGCTCGGCATACTCCTCATCGCTGATCTTGCTCACGCAGGGGGCACTGCAGCGCTTGAGTTGATACTGCAGACAAGGCCGGGATCTGGCCTTGTAATAGCTGTCTTCACACTGACGAATGGGGAACAGCTTCTGCATCAGGTGCAGGCTGTCGCGAACGGCGCCGCCATTGGGGAAAGGACCGAAGTAACGCCCCTTGGCACGACGCGGGCCGCGATGAAACCCCAACTTGGGGTGGCGGTGTTCTGACAGAAAGATATAGGGGTAGGACTTGTCATCCCGCAGCAGCACGTTGTACCTGGGCATGTACAACTTGATGTAGTCATGCTCGAGGATCAGCGCTTCGGTCTCGGTGTGGGTGACGGTCACTTCGATATGACGGATCTGTGCCACCAACGCCTGAGTCTTGGCATCGGGTAGCTGAGCGCGAAAATAGGAACTGAGGCGTTTCTTGAGGCTTTTGGCCTTACCGACATAGATGACGGTCCCACCCGGTGCGTCGTACATGCGATACACACCGGGCTGAGAGGTGACCGCTTTCAGGAAGGCCTTGGAGTCAAATTGTATTTCGGACATTGAGCTGGTTGTCAGAGTTTCTCTGCGTCCAGCATACCATAGCGAATGGCCAGGCGGGTCAGCTCCACATCACCACCGATGTTGAGCTTCTGGAACAGCCGGTAACGATAGCTGTTCACCGTCTTCGGGCTCAGGTTCAGACTTTCGGAGATATCACTGACCTTTTGCCCTGAGGTGATCATCATCATGATCTGCAGCTCCCGCTCCGACAGGTCATCGAAGGGGTTCTCCTCGGTCTTAAACTTGTTCAGTGCCATCTGCTGGGCGATCTCCGGCGACAGGTAACGCTGACCACAAGCCACCTGGCGGATCGCCTGCACCATCTCCACCGGCGGCGCGTTCTTAGTCAGGTAACCTGCGGCACCCGCCTGCATCACCTTGGTAGGGAACGGCTCTTCGGTATGGATGGTCAGAACAATGATCTTGGCATCGGGATTAAACCGCAAAATCTTGCGAGTGGCCTCCAGGCCGCCGATACCAGGCATGTTCATGTCCATAAGAATGACGTCGGCATGGTTCTTCCGGCACCAGTTTACGGCAACCTCACCATCTTCGGCCTCACCGACGACCTTGATGCCACGCTCGTCATCCAAGATGCGGCGAATTCCGGTACGGACCAGGGCGTGGTCATCAACTAGATAGATATGGATCAAACTCCATCCCCTTCAGACAAACGATATTCGCTGTTTGAAACAGCCTTTCGATAATACTGTATTGTGGACCGTAATCAAGCAAATCATCTGGACGTCTGCGCGGAATCTGTACGCTCAGGTTTCCGAGTAAGATACTGATTTAAGTTAAATAAATTATACAATCAGGATCACCGGCGACAGGGAGTGATGCCCCTTGCCCTACCGGTTGCTTGAACCAGCTACATTTTTTCAGCCAGCTTACCAAGGAAAGTCCGGGTTGAAATCCATTTTTAACCTCACCGCAACACGCGGTGGCAATGACTCACAGCGGTTATGGCAAAACTCTTACCCAACTGGTCGAGGCTTGTTCAACTAGCTGTATTTAAATAGATAAGTGAGGATACTGCCCTGACATCTGCATTGAGGTGAGAGGCGGATCCCGATTTAACGGCTTCTGTGGTCGCATCCCTCAGGGTTTATCTTTAAACTTGGCTGCAAACGAACACTAAGGAACGCACCATGCCGCAGATGCTGCACACCATGCTTCGGGTCGGAGACCTGGATCGCTCAATCAAATTCTACACCGACGTACTGGGCATGAACCTGCTGCGCCAATCGGTCAATGAGGAGTACAAGTACACCCTGGCCTTCGTTGGGTTCGGCGAAGAGAAGGATGGTCACGCCGTCGTTGAGCTGACCTACAACTGGGGTGTGGAGGAGTACGAGATGGGCAACGCCTTCGGACACCTGGCCCTGGGCTTCGACGACATCTACGCCGCCTGCGACAAGATTAGGGCTGCCGGTGGCCAGATCACCCGTGAGCCTGGCCCGGTTCTGGGTGGTAACACCCACATCGCCTTTGTGCGCGATCCCGATGGCTACATGATTGAGCTTATTCAGATGGCTCAGGCTTCTGCCGGCCTGGACAACTGATCCTATTCTGGCCTGGGTCTCCCGGGCCTTGATTTATGAACCAAGATTCCCGCCTGCAACAGCTTGACGCTCTGCAACCCAAGACATTCAAACTGGACAGCCGATCCATTGAGCCGGGTGACGCCTTTGTCTGCCGACAGGGGCTGACCGTCGACAGTCATGAGTTTGCCCAAGCTGCGGTGGCCGCCGGAGCCACTCTGGTTATTGCCAACAGGCCGCTGGAGCTTGAGGTGCCCTGCATCGTCACCGCCGGTTTTGCCGATACCCTGGCGCTGCTCAACGGCTATCTGGAGTACCCAGGCGATCATCTGACTCAGATCGGAGTCACAGGCACCAATGGCAAGACGACGGTGGCCTTCGGTCTCTACCAGCTGCTCGATGACATTACCCCGAGTTGCTATACCGGGACGCTCGGCAGCCTCTACCGGCAATTGCTGACGCCCACCGTCAATACCACTCCGGATGCCCTGACGCTGCTGGAACGCTTCGGCACGCTGAGGCGCCTGGGGTTAACCCATCATGTGATGGAGGTCTCCAGCCATGCACTGGCACAGGACCGGGTAGACCACGTCGCCTTCGATTGTGCGATTTTCACCAACATCACCGAAGACCACCTGGATTTTCACGGTAATCGCGACAATTACATACAGGCGAAGCTGCGTCTTCTGGATAAGTTGAAGCCGGAAGGACGCGCGGTGGTCAACCTGGACGATCCCTGCGCCACCATGGTTCTGGACCGGTGCCGCCATCGGGGTCCGGCCCTGACCCACAGCCGAGCCAACCCGGAAGCAGACCTGTACGCCGAGGTGATTCACTGCGATCTTCAGGGCAGTGAGTTCTGGCTGCACCATCTGGGAGCAAAATATCGCTGCACCCTGCCCCTTCCCTTTGAGTTCAACATCGACAATGCGCTGGCCATGCTGGCCGCGGGTCTGATTCTGGGCCATTCCCTTCAGCCCTTATTGACCAAACTGACTGCATTGGCACCTGTCCCCGGCCGCTCCCACAGCATTGCCCTGAGTAACAACCGCCAGGTGGTGGTGGACTATGCCCACAACCGTGCCAGCCTGGCTACCCTGATAGCCCAGGCCAGGAATAGCAGCTACGGTCAGATTCATACCCTGCTGGGGGTGACCGGCGACCGATTGGCCGATGCCGAAGAGATTGGCGAAACGGTTCTGGCGCTGTCCGATCACAGCTACTTCACGGCAGATAACCCTCTTGGCGTCAGCCTGACCACCTTGCTCGACACCATGGATCCCCGACGGCTGTCTCACCAAATTGAGGACAGGGCCCAGGCAATTCACACCGCCCTGAATAAGATGGCACCGGGCGACCTGCTGCTGTTGTGTGGAAAGGGGGAGGAACGCCATCAATACCACAGCGCCGACAAGCTGGCCGCCACCCCTTATCCCGGCGATGCCGAGGTGGTAAAGCTGTGGCAGGAAGTGGTGATTTAAAAGCCTCGAGAGGTGCGCCTGAGCACCTCTTCACCCTCTATGCGGATCACCACCGTAGGCCAGAAAAGCTGGTAATTCACCTCCACCTCTATGGGAAGCTCTCCAACCTTACCGACCAGCCGCTGTGCAGAGGGTAAACCGAATAGCGCACCGTTTCTGTCCTGCAGCGCATTATCCACATAGAGCCGGCTTCCCGCCGCCCAGGTTGAGCTCACTTTGATGGTGCGGCCTTGCCACTCCAGTGACCATTGATGGGCCATGTCACATCTCCAAAATCTGTTCTGGCCCCAGTCTACCCGGATATTCAGCTTAACCAAGCCGGCAGCCGATCAGTTGGTCAGAGATCCTCCAAGGAAAAATCTGCCTCTCCACCGCCAATATCAGATGACAACAACCGCGACTGTGTGGACAATAGCCCCTGATATTCCATAACCAGTCCGTCACCACGGTGACACTTGAGGTCTGTATGGCAACACTTGCCGATAAGAAAGATTATTCGCTCTATTCCAACGCCTTTGGCTTTCTGCGCCGCCCCCTGGACTTTCGCCCCTCCGAATCCGATGCCGACTGGGTGATCTCCGGCGTCCCCTTCGATCTGGCAACCACTGGTCGTCCCGGCAGCCGCAACGGTCCCGATGCCCTGCGACGTGCGTCGGTTAACCTGGCCTGGGAAGATCACCGTTTCCCCTGGCGATTCGCCCTGGAAGAGAAACTCAAGGTAGTGGATTGCGGGGACCTGGTGTTTGACTGCGGTGATGCGGAGCAACTGGTTCAGGGACTGGAAGCCCACGCGACCAAGCTGCTCCAGGCTGGCAAGCAGATGCTCACCTTTGGCGGTGATCACTTCGTCACTCTGCCCCTGCTTCGCGCCCACGCCAAACATTACGGTAAGCTGGCTCTGGTTCATTTCGACGCCCATACAGACACCTATAGCATGGGCAGCCGTTATGATCATGGCACCATGTTCTATCACGCTCCCAAAGAGGGTTTGATCGACACCGACCACAGCATCCAGTTGGGTATTCGTACCGAGTACGGCTACGACGATCACCCCTTCCAGGTGCTGCATGCCGATGAAGCCAACGATCTGCCCGCCAAAAAGATTGCCGAGATGATTCGCAGCCGGGTAGGTAACCTGCCGGTTTACCTGACCTTTGATATCGACTGTCTGGATCCCGCTTTTGCACCGGGTACCGGCACACCTGTGTGCGGCGGCCTCAGCACAGACAAGGTGCTGAAGGTGTTTCGTGAACTGGCTGGTCTCAACATTGTCGGCATGGACCTGGTTGAAGTGGCACCCGCCTATGACCAGAGCGAAATCACCGCACTGGCCGGGGCCACTCTGGCCACCGAGATGCTGCATCTGGTGGCGTTCAACAAATAGACGACACCGAGACGAACCAACCGGAGGGTTTCGCGGCCTGGAGCCCACGCCAACCGGTTGGTTATCGACTCAGCCCAAACGCCCAACCTTTGAGCACATAACAGATCAGTCCTAACCCAGGCTGAATGGCTTAAGCCCCTAATCTGTCTTCATTACTCTCACTAAGGTATGCTGAATAAGTTTTCCCCCAGGAGCCTTATCGCATGTCCCAGACGAGACCATCCATCTTCTATCTCGACTTGTTACGCTGCCTGGCTGCCATCGCTGTTGTGCTGATCCATGTTTTGGGCCCCTGGCGCCACCTGTGGGGCCTGGCGCCCATGGACCAATGGATGGCCGCTTCCGGCTACAATGCGCTTTCCCGCTGGGCCGTGCCCGTCTTCATGATGATCACCGGTGCCTTGTTGTTGTCCGACAATCGCCCCTTTGTTTGTAAGGACTATATGAAACGGCGATTACTCAAGGTTGTTGTGCCTTTTATCGCCTGGACCCTAATATATTCAATAGCTTCCGGTTGGGCCGACGGCGGGTTTTCGCAAGAACTGGCCATTGACACCCTGGTTGGTTCACCACGAGAACCTGCCTGGTATCACTTGTGGTTCTTTTATGACTTTATTCCTCTCTATTTTGTCATTCCCCTTTTAGCCCCCCTTCTGGCTAATATGAACAAAGAGAGGATTAAATTGATCATTGCCGCCTGGATGCTATTGACCTTGACGCACTGGCTGCACGTCGATACTCCACTGAGGCAGAATTTGATTCTCTATAGTGGATATCTGATTCTCGGCTGGTATCTATTCAACAGGGATAATAGTCAGCAGGTGAAGTGGTGGGTATTGGCCGGATCTCTGGCTTTGCTTATCAATCTGACTGGTACTTGGTGGTTTGCCGAACTGAAGCGTGGCTACAGTGCATTTTTTATGGGATATAAATCTCTGAATACTGTCGTGATAGCCGCAATGCTGTTTGTATTAGCCCAACGCTATGCCGATCGCATTCAGGGACCACTGCGTAAGATTATCAGCCTGATCGCCCGTTACAGCCTGGGAATCTATCTGGTTCACCCTCTGCTTCTGATCCCGGTAAGAGACCTCGGTAATGGCGTCTATAGTTGGTTTGGCAGCAACTGGATCGGCCTGCCGGCGATCGCCATCCTGACGCTATTTGCCGCTCTGCTGTTGACTATGGCGCTCTCCAGAGTGCCTGTGATCAATCGCCTTGTTCCCTAAGACAGAAAAGCCCGGCACCCCAAAAGGGGCCGGGCTTTAAATCAAGTATCCAGATAGAATTATTAGTTATCTATTAGTTCTATTTTACCAGTTATGGATATCTGTTTTGCGAATCTAAATCTTCACAGGCATTTAGACATACTTGCCTTGCTCAATTTCACCTTCTCTAACGTCGAATGCTCGACAAATTGAGGCTTCCTGAGCGCTGGTGGTTGCTTCCCTTTCCAACCGCTCAGTCATTAATTCAAGTGTATCTAATGTTCTGGCCTTGCGAAGTTTAAAGAGATAATCCATCTCTTCTTCATTCAATTGCTCTAATCTAATTCTCATTGATTTTGCTTCTGTGGCGGCGGAACCCTTTACGAGGGGGTGACAGCTCCGAGGGGAAACATTCAGGACTAAGTATACCACCTTTTCAACTACCAGGTGTATTTTAAAATGAACCGCACTCAGCCAAACAGTCATACCAGAGTTCACTTTGTAGCGGTTTTCCTCCTGCTTTGAGTGGCAGACGATAAAGAGAATCGAGACTGGCGACCACTTTCAGTAACAGTTACTTTACCTGTTTAGTTCACAAAAGAAGCAGTTGAAAGGCGATTCACCAAGTCCCCGCCCCAATCGGTGATCCCCTTCAAGTTATCCTTGGGCCTCCTTTGGCTATGATGGGAGCGTCGAGATAGGGTCAACCCGCTGGAGAGTAAATGAGCAATACACTTATCGCCTATTCCACCGATAAGGGGCAGACACTAAAGATCTGCAATAAAATCAAAACCCAGCTCGAGAGCTGTGGTGAGGTGGTATCCCTGCATAACCTGGCTGAAGGAGATGTGGATCTGACCAGATTCGACAAGATCCTCATCGGCGCCAGCATCAAACACGGTAAGCACGCTCACAGAGTCTTTAAGTTTATCAAGGAGAAGCAGCCACAACTGGAGCAGAAGCCCTCTGGTTTCTTCTCGGTATCCCTGGTGGCTCGCAAACCCGGAAAAGACTCGGCTGAAACCAACCCTTATATGCAGGCATTTCTCAAGCGCATCACCTGGACACCTGACTTTATGGAAGTGTTCGGTGGCATGGTGGACTATCAGAGGTACAACTTCTTTGATCGCCACATCATTCGTTTCATCATGCGGATCACCAAGGGCCCAACCAACCTGGATGCCTGTATTGAATACACCGACTGGGACAAGGTAGACAGATTCTCCCAGCGTGTAGCCACATACTGATCCCAAGGAGAATGACAGGATGGGCATACTCTCTCAGCTAATGGAAAAGCTCCATGTCCTGCTGGCACTGCTGGCAATCTGGATACTCTCGACTTCAGGTCAGGTGCATCTGGCCAACCGCATCCACGACAAGGCCGGATGGTGGGACTACAACCACATAATACTTGGCACTGTTACTGCGGTGTTGAGTGTGATGTTTCTGGTCAAGTGCTGCCGTCATGGTCAGTGGCGTCTCTATTTCGGCTGGTGCCTGGGCCAGTTTGGCCCCATTGCCAAGGACTGTCGCAAGCTGGCCCAACGACAACTGCCTGCGGCGGGCTCACCGGGCCTGCTGACCTTTATTGAGGGCATTGGTCTGCTGTTGATGCTGGCCATTGGCCTGACTGGCCTGGCCTGGCTGGCGACCCTAGACAGCAGCCTGGCCATGAGCTGGCGAAGCTGGCACATCATGCTCAGTGACTACCTCATCTGGTACTTGGTCGTTCACGCCATCGCCTCGTTCAGTCATTTCCTGGAACTGATGAGATAGAGTCAGGATAACGAAAAGCCGGGTTTTTCCCGGCTTTCTGGCTCCAGCCCCTCAAAACCCCTCCTTAATCAGCTCAATTTATCGCCATGGCGCGCACTTTTCACCCAAGCAATGTTTTTGCTACCGAACGCCAAGATTCTCAATTTGAGGAAATATTCTATTTATTCAATCACATAATCAGGCTGCAAGATTTATTACGCAGTAAATACCAAATATTATTCACTCAGGCACCAACTCTCACTGACAAGCTCCATTTTCCTATAGAAAGTTGCGCTTAAATTGCCATTTTCCCGTTTTAAAAACTCTGTGTTCTGATATTATGCCCATCCCAATATCAACAGCAGACCACAGTGACCATGACTCAAGAATTCGAACTGATCGCCATCGAAGGCAACATCGGCGTAGGCAAATCCACCCTGCTGCCGAAGCTGGCCCATCAGTTAACCAGCCAAGATGACAAGCCCTGGAAGCTTATCATTGAGGAGGTGGACACCGATCCTGAGTTCCAGCGTCTGCTGAAAGCCTTTACCAACGATCCCAGCCAGCGAATCAACTTCCAGCGCTACATCACCAATAAGCGTGCAGAGACCTGCCAGGATCTGGACCCAGGCTACAACTACATCATCGAACGCTCCCTGTTCTCTGATCTGGTGTTCTGTCAGGCGAATCTGGCTGAGGCATGCCGCCCCGACGGCAAAGATCTGGATTACTACTACGACATCCAGGACAAACTGCGTGATTACCCTCAGGTAAGTGCCGTGGTCTACCTCAAATCCGATCCTGAAGTTGCCTACGATCGCATGCTGGAACGCGGCCGTGACGCCGAACTGGGCACGCCACGCAGCTACATTCAGCTGATTTCCGACTGCCATAACACCTTCCTGCCGCACATCTGCGAGAAGTACAACACCCAGTTACTGACCGTAGACTGGACCCATTTCGGCTGTCCGGAAGGCCTGGCTGAAGATGTGCTGCAGGTCTGCAGCAAAGATGACTGATGTTTAGAGTGATTTTTCTAAAAGACTGCAGTTAACTGAAGGGGAAAGCTACGCCGAACCTTCCGTTGATTGATGCCGCCCCTCTGGGGCGGTTTTTTTATCTCTGGCGGCTGACGGTTACTGACAACTGCTTGCCCTGCCCCGGCAAGAGCATCACCCCCTCCTCGCCCAACAAGGCGGTTTCCACACAGAGCATGGACCCTGCCTGTTCCGGCAGCATGTCTGCGGGTAGCCGTTTACCTGGATTCCAGACCACCACAGAGTCCATCCCAGACTGATCCAATAGCAGACTGTGTCCCGGTGTCGACAACACCACCTGGCTTTCAGCCTTGGGGTAGATCCTGTCCAGAGGCGGACGAACCTGAAGGGCGCCAGCGTGTATAACACTCTGGCCGCTGAGTTTGTCACGATAACGTCCGCCCAGCCCGTGCACCTGGCAGCGATCCACCTGTCCCACCTCAAAGTAGGAATGAAGCGCGGCGGAAAAAGGCCAGGGCTTGCTGTCACAGTTATGACAGGTCAACGTGAGGGTGAGCTGATGACCAATGTGGATATCCAATTGCAGTTCATAGGCAAAGGGCCAATAGTCCGGCCGAATGTCATCGTCTGACAGACACAGGGAAATTATGGTGCCCTGGACCTGCTCACTGATCTCATCCAGCTGCCACAGTTGGGTACGGGCAAACCCGTGAGAAGGCAAATCCGCCTGGGAGCCGTTGTTCCCAAACCAGGGCCAGCAGATGGGCACCCCACCCCGAATGGGACGGGTCTGGTCCAGCAGGGCTGTGTCGCTCAGCCAGAGCCAATTATTGCGACCTACGGGGGTAAAACTGAGGATCTGACCGCCAAACAGGCTGATCACTGCCTCGGCGAAACGATTTTGCACGACCAGTACCGGAAGACCGCCTTTCAAAGTGCCTCGAATGACGCTTTCGGTAAGAACCTGTTGGGAAACTAAGTGCAAACCACTGTTCATATTGCGCTCTTTAAGCTCCTCTGACCTTAGAGGATAGCTCCGATGACAGCGCTTTGCCGTAATTGGCGAACCGGGTGCTGGAATAACCAGCAATTCCACCATGATAAAGGGCCAATCTATGAAGATGATTTCAAAAAACCTGACGGGGTTAATCCATATATTTTGATATATGACAAGGACTTATGAGCATTCCAAGCCTACACTCCTTGCCTTCTACCACGCCATATTCATGTGACAAGGAGAGTTGTGGTGTCCTGGGTGTGTCCACAGTGTCATGTACTGATAGATGACGATACCTTTTCCCAATGTTGGAACTGCTGTGCCAAACGGCATCCTGAAGCCGATGAAGCCGCGGTTCTGCCCCAGTGCGAGCGCTGCGATTCAGCGATGGTGCCCTATGGTGATGCCAGCATTGATCCCTTAAGCCTGATCAATGGTCTGCCCCACTCGAACGCCCCCTTCAAGCTTTTCGCCTGCCCTGAATGCGGCCGGGTCGAACGCTACCTTACGAGTTCGGCGCTAGAGCGTCTGAAGACCCCTGAACAGGCGGTGTAGAGCGCCCTCAGTGCCGGTGTTGAACGTGCTCAGGCTCTGCTCTCCAAAACGGCGTGCAGATCCTGTGTTAGCCTGCGCACCACTTCCACCTGCTCAGCCAGCCTGACTCTCTGGTCGGCAACCTGGCCTGCCACCTCGGCGGTTTCCCGCGCCGTGTCGCTGACGCTGACGCCTGCGGTTGACAACTCTTCGACCGAGGAAGCCTGCTGAGCGATTAGCCCGGTAAGCTTTCCTACCTCCTCACGGCTGCCAGCCACCTGGGACAGAATGCCGGAGATGGTGTTGTTGGTCGCACCAATCACAGACTGGCCCTGCTCAACCTCGCGGCGGCTGAGGTCCAGTATGCTGCGTATCTCCTTTGCCGCCTGATTGCTCTGAGCCGAAAGCTCTCGCACCTGGTCGGCCACCACCGCAAATCCCCGGCCATGACTGCCAGCGCGAGCCGCCTCGATGGCAGCATTGAGCGCCAACAGATTAGTTTGCTCCGCGACCTGGGTGATCAGTGCCGCGACACCGGTGATCTTGTCATTGGCGTCCAGTATTCGGGAAATTGCCTGGCCCGACGCCTCCAGGCTGCCCGCGCTGCGCTCAGCCTCGCGGTTAATGCTGTCGCTGTGTTGATTGAGCTCCGAGACAAACTGGTCACTGCGCTGGGTATCCCGGGTCAGGCGTTGCAGCTCCGTGGCTATCTGTTCGGCAGCGGCCGATTGGTCGGCGCAGTTGTGATGCAGTTGGTCCACTTGCTGCTGCAACAAACCGGACTCCTGCTCCAGATTACGGTTTACCTCAGAGAGCTGCTGAACATTATCATTGACCCTGGCCAGAACGTCAGACAGAGACTGCTCTCCCTGGCGGGCCCTGTCCAGCGCGGCCTCACTCTCCTGACGGGACTGAGTCGCCTGACGCAGTGCTCTGACGCGCTGAGCAGAGGTAAAGGCCAGGGCAATGCCAATGACCAGCAGAGGCACCACGATGCCGGTGATCGCCTCCATCCGCAGGGCAGAGGCAGATAAAGTCAGGTCCGGATAGCTGCCGCCGGAAAGGGCGTGGAGTACCATGACCAACGCGATGCCACCGGCACACAGAGACCACAGGGTCGCCATCAGCAAGCCGGCGCAGAGGAAGTAGGCCACCATCAGTACCGGCACCCACAACCCCTGACTGGAGGCCAGCATGCCGCCGGACTGGTAGATAAGGTTAAGGCAGTGAAGGCTCATTCCCAGAAAGCCCAGGTTCAGGGCGGCCCGGTAAGATGCAGAGAGCTTGAGCACCACCGCCCCGGACAGTTCCAGAGCGATAAGCACAATGGAGGTCAAAACCAGAGGCTGTACGCCCTGGCCCTGCCACTTGATCAGGCTGTAGACCCCGGTGAGAAGAGAGAGAAGCAGAAAAAAAAGAGTCGTATCAATCTTGCGGACATCCTCGGCACCTGTCGGCAAAATGGCGGGTAAAAACAGCGTTCGCCACCAGTTTAAGGGATTCATTCCTGCACTCCGTTTCATCCTCATAACTTGTGGAGACAGGATAATACAGTCACTCCACCCCAAATAGAGCAATTACTCTATTTGAGACTGGCATCACATCAAACTACCGAAGCTGAAGATAAAAAAAGGGAGCCTTTCGGCTCCCCTGTTTTGTTGGCGTTGTTACAGCTTGTAGCTGAAGGTTGCCATCACCAGGTGGGCATTGTAGTCCTGGCTGAGGTCACCCAGGGTTGTCAGCCCCCAGACCCCCTGACCTGGGTAGTTGACCACCGGAATATCGGCGTAATCGCTGTCCTGATAGCGCTCATATTGATAACGCAGGCCGATAGCCGAGCGGTCGCTGAGGGCGTACTCTGCACGCAGCTGCACACTGTGGCTGGTGGACTCATACTCGCCCAGATACTCAGGCGCACTGGTGTGACCATCGCTGATGGACAGTGCATACTGATAGGATGCAGACAGCTTGACGCCCCACTCCTTCAGGCCCAGGAAATCGGCAGAGACACCGGCGAAGCCAAACTCGTCGCTGCTCAGGGCGGACCAGGTGGCGTAGTCACCGTTGTCACTGCCCAGCTGCTCGTTGTCGATCCACTGGTAGCCGCCAAACAGAGACAGGTACCAGGCGTCGCCGGGTTCCCAGCCAAGACTCAGATCATAGCCATAGTCTTCGGACTCGATCAGGCCGATGTCAATGTCGTCGTAATCGTCCAGGGCATAGTGCATCCGCAGGTCGATGCTCAGCTGAGGCAGCGGCGTGTGGCCGATCTCCGCCACCACCTGGGTGCGGTTTCTGTCCGCCAGGTGGTATTTGCGCATCAGGTCGTTCTCCTCGGAGGAGGTGACGCTGTCCGCCTCGAAGCGGCTGCCGTCCCGCTGACCATAGCTCGCCTTCAGGCGCAGGTCCCACAGCTCCAGGGAGCTCAGCCGGTAGCTGACCCACACCTCGGTCTCGTCGGTTTCTTCACGCTCACTGGCACTGCGTTCGATGTTCTCGTACTCGATGCCGGCGGAGAGTTTCTGCCCCATGGCCAGGCGGTAATCCGCTGACAACCGATAGTTGGCCTTGGTGGTGTCCAGCGCCTGAGTCTGCTCCACCTGACCACTGAGCTCGCCGAAGCGGATCCGTTCAATTTCGTACAGGGTGGAGTCGTTGTCGCGATCGCGGTAACGGGCGGCGGCGCGCAGGGTCAAGTTGGATGAGAGCCGACTGGTCAGCCCCAGGTCCGCATCCAGGGTATCCACCTTGAGATCCGCCGCTTCCACACCGGCGGGAACGCCGGTCAGAGTCACCAGATCCGCATCCTGCTTCTGCTCACCGGTGGCCACACGACCGCTGATACGGGTGCTGCCCGCCTGGTAGCGACCTTTAAGGAACAGCTGCTGGGCCTGGTTGTCCGGGGCTCCGGCCAGGGCTGATTCGGGCGCCTGAACGGCAAAGCCCAGTATGTCATTGTCATACCAGCTGCCCTGGTAGCCCGCTTCCAGCAACCAACGCTGGCCGCTGGTGTTGACCGCAGCAATGATGTTGCGGGTAACGCTGTCGACCGGTTTGGCGATATTGGTGGTATTGCCCAGCAGACTGACACTGCCAACCTGCTTACCGGTAAGCTCCTCATTGTCAAAGGCTAATCGAGCCCCCCAACGGTCTCCCATGTAGCGCGCGGCGAAGCCCAGCTTCTCCCGCTCCAGCTTGAGCTGTTCGGTCTTGTCCAGGTTGGAGGGATCGGTCTGTGCGCTGGTGGTGTCCACATGGGACTTGGTGTCCAGCTCCGCCTCTACCTGCCAGCTGCCCGGCATACGGTGGCTCAGGCGCAGATCGCCTCGTTTGCTGCCCAGCTCCTTGGCCTCAACTTCGCTGCGGACACCAGAGTCACTGATGTGCAGAATGTCCGCATCGACGCCGGCGGCAAAGCCGTCTTCATAGCCCAGGGCATTGGAGGCATGGTCATCATCGGTGATGGCACTGCCCGCCGCCAGAGTAAATTCACCCTGAGTCCCCACATTGGTGTTGCACTTCTTACAGGCCCACTTGCTGGTGTTGGCCTTCTCCAGATTGGCGGCATTAACGCCAAAGTCGAACGCCTGCACCTGGGTGCTGGCCGCCATCATCGCCAGGGCGATGGCACTGATACTTGTCTTCATGGTCTCACCCCTTAGAACTGGAACGCCTTGCCGGACGGATGGTTGGAACCGTGGATCTGGCTGTGGCAGTTCAGGCAGCCCTGCCCTGCGGTTTGAATGCTGCCGTTACCGCCAGGAATGGTGCTGGGGTGGCCATCTTCGCTGTGGCACTGCTTGCACAGCATGGGGACCCGGGTCTTGAGCATCCCTTCGTTCACGCTGCCGTGGGCGTTGTGGCACAAGCTGCAATCTTCCATCACCGGCTCATGCTCCCACAGGAAGGGACCGCGCTTGTCCGCGTGGCACTGATGGCAGGTGTCGTTGACGGTGGCCTGGTTCATGGAGGACTCACTCAGGGAGCCATGAGGGTTGTGGCAGTCGGAGCAGGCCATCTCATCCCACTTGATGGGGTGAGCGGAGCGCTTGTGGCTGTCGGCCTTGACCTTGGTGTGGCAGCTCTGGCAGCTCTGGTTCTGTCCCTCGGTGGTCAGCACCTGGTCCTTGGCCACGTGCAACTGGTGGCAGTCTACGCAGGCGACGTCATCGGAGGCGTGGGCACCCAGGTGCCAGTCACTGCGGCCGGAGTCGTCGTGACAAGCCAGGCAGACGCTGTTTTGCATCTCGGCGGTCAGAGGGGAGTCATCACCAAAGGTGATCATCGGCTCATTCTTGCCGCGGTGTTTGCCCTGAGGGCCGTGGCAGGACTCACACTGGAGACCGGCCATGGGGCCTTTCACCACGTTGGGATTGCCGTGAATGCCATCGAAGATGGCAGCCACCCCCTCGGTTTTGCGATGGCACATCATGCAGCCATCGGCGCCCTTCTTGGAGTATTTCCCCTGCTCAAATTTTTGCTGCAGCTTGGTAAGCAGCTCAGCATCTCCGGCCATGGCCTGGGAGGAAAACCCCAGACCCAATGCCATCATGGTTACCGCCCCGATGGACAGCGCTTTTCTCATCATCATCATGTTTGCCAACTGTTTGAATGTTATTGGTCCGGCCCCCTGAAAAGGGGCCGCAAACAGGCTGACGGTAAACCGATGAGGCGTGAAATACTCTGGGGCTTTTCACAGTGATCCGGCTTTTGCCAGCCAGTTAACATAAAAAAACCGGCCCAAAGGCCGGTTAAACGCTGAAAAAGTTAAGGTTCAATATGATGAATCACTCAAGCACATACTACCCCTGGGAAGTTGACCGCTTCTATGTGGGTTTTCCCAGTGTTGTGCTACTTACCGTGGATCGCCTCACCCAGCAGGCGTGCGGCGGTCACTATCGAGGGTCCGGCCTGTTTGGTGACCGCAGAATCGATGAACTTCACCTGGTGATGCTGCACGGCAAAGACACTCTCTGCCCCCTGGCGCCCCTGAACTTCCGCCACTGTAGTGGTGCCGCTGCCGGCCTGTGGGCCTTCAAACACCGGTCCGGTGGCGCCAGGCCAGGTGGGCAGCAATATCACTTGGGGGTTTGACTGCACCACTTCGGGCCAGGTGACAGTCGGCGCCATGCCGGCTCGCTCTGCAAACACCGGCTCCCCCCCCACCAGGCGGATCAACTCACTGATGTAGGAATCCGCCCCCGGCACACACTTGTAGAGGTAGTTGATTTCGTAATAGACCTTGAGAGGCTCACCGGCTGCGTACTGACTGGCCAACTTGTCCAGGCCAGCCCGGATGGAGTCCACCAAGGCAGCCGCCTGAGGCCGATGATCTATGGCCTCTCCCAGTGCGCGGATCTTGGCGTACACCTCCGCCAGGCTGCGCTCCTCCATATGGATCACCTTGATGCCGCGTTTTTCCAGTTCCGCCTTCAGCCCCAGCTGCAACCCGGAAGCGGTCAGCGCCAGGTCCGGTTTAAGGGCGGCGACCACATCGGGGTCGATGTCGGTAAACCCACCCACCACCGCCAACTCGCCTTTGGCCACCTTGTCGGGAATGCTCTGTGGAAAACGGGCATAGCGGGTCACGCCCACCAACTCCTCTTCCGCCCCGACGGCAGACACCGTATGACTCCAGTTGGGTGCCAGAGACACAATCCGTGCTGCCCAGGCTCCGGGCAGAAACAGCAACAGCGCCAGACACAGAGTCAGGCGCACCTGGATAGATGTAAGCATGGGTTTTCTCCGCCCGTTGCCGTCGAATTTCCCGCCAGCATAGCGCCGACACTGTTCCAGGCCAGCGTCAGGCCACCAAAACCTGAGCCACTGCACGATTGCCACACCCAATGAAAAACTCTGTTAAAACTCACAGTGAATCGCCCTGCAAGAAGCCGGGACAATAGCGGTAATGTCCCCGGTATCTCGAAGGCCCACCTTGAACGCTCTGCTCCAAGCCCGACAACTGCACTACCAATACGACGACCACAGGGCGGTGGACGGAGTCGATCTCAATATCAACCAAGGCAGCTGCTTTGGTTTGCTGGGGCCCAATGGCGCCGGAAAATCCACCACCCTGTCTATGCTGGAAGGCGTCCTTCCCCCTGCTAAGGGCAAGGTGCTGTTTCGAGGCTTTGCGCTAGACAACAAGTACAAACAGGCCATTGGCATCCAGTTTCAATCTACCGCCCTGCCCGACTACCTGAGCGTACGCGACTGCCTGAAACTGTTCGCCAGTTTCTACCCCAAAAAGGCCAAGATCTCGGATCTGATTGAGCTGTGTCAGTTGCAGGAGGTGGCGGATAAGCTTCACTTTCACCTCTCCGGAGGGCAACGGCAGCGATTGCTGCTGGCCATGAGTCTGGTCAATGACCCGGAGCTGCTGTTCCTGGATGAGCCCACCACCGGCCTGGATCCCCAGGCCAGGCTCAAGTTCTGGCAACTGGTGCGCACCCTCAAGGATCAGGGTAAAACCCTGGTGCTGACCACCCACTACATGGATGAAGCCCAGCAACTCTGTGACCGCATCGCCATCATGGAGCGAGGCCGCATCGTCGCCGAGGAAGCCCCTGAGGTGCTGCTCCAGGACCATTTCCGTCCCCACCTGATCACCCTGCTGGACTCGGGCCAGTCGGCCGTCCCCGAAGATGACCGCTATCCGCTGTGGCGCCAGGGCGACCAACTGGTGCTGGAGTGCGACGACACCCAGGATGCGCTGAACTGGCTTAGCCGCCACAATCTGCCCCTGCAGGGGCTGACCGTCAGGGCGCCCAATCTGGACGACCTCTACCTGAAGCTGACCGGGAGCCAACTGCAGCCATGAACGCCCTACTCGCCCTGATCCACGCCCGCAACCTGGAGTTCTGCCGAGACCGCTCTGCCCTGGGGTGGTCCCTGGTGTTTCCTCTGGTGCTGATCATCGCCCTGGCGCTGGTGTTTGACGACGATCAGCGCCCCCTGTATCAAATTGGCCTGGTGGGCAACACCGCCATTCCATCGGCCCTGCAAAGCCTCGACCACATCGAGTACATCCACTACGCCAGCCTTGAGGAGGCCAAACACAAGGTGGCCCGCCATCTGGTGGATCTGGCCATCGACAGCCAGCACTACTGGGTCAATCCAGACTCCAGCCGGGGCTACATCGCCGAACAACTGGTGGTAGCCCGCCTGCCCCAGTTGAATCCCGAAAGTATTCAGGGAGAGGCGGTCAGCCACGTGGAGTGGCTGCTGCCGGGGATCATCGGCATGAACATGATGTTCTCCGCCCTCTACGGCGTCGGCTATGTGGTGGTACGCTATCGCCGCACCGGGGTGCTCAAGCGGATGCAGGTGACTCCCCTGCGACCCTGGCAGTTTCTCGCGTCACAGATGCTCAGCCGCCTGGGCGCCATTGTCGCCACCTCTGTGGCGGTCTTTACCCTGGTGGCGCTGATCTTTTCCATCGACGTGGTGGGCAACCCGCTGCTGCTGCTGGTCAATACCACCCTGGGCGGCGCGGCGATGATCAGCCTCGGCCTGCTGGTGGCCAGCCGCACACGTTCAGAGGAACTCTCCAACGGCATCCTCAACCTGCTCTCCTGGCCGATGATGCTGCTGTCGGGGATCTGGTTCAGCCTGGAGGGCAGCTCCCCCTGGGTGCGCACCCTGGCGGACTTGCTGCCGCTGACCCACATGAACGACGCCAACCGGGCGGTGATCATCGACGGGGCCGGACTCTTTGCCATTGCTCATCACCTGTGGCCCCTGGCGGCCATCACTTTGGTGAGTCTGGCCCTGGCCAGCTGGCGATTCCGCTGGAGCTAACCGGCACCACTACCTGCCTAGAGAACTGAAGGTCTCGCGGATGTGATCGATCATCTTGCGGGTCTTCTCCGGCAGGAAGGTGCGGCATGAGTAGATGAGGCTCAGCCCCACCTCTCCCGCCTGACGCTCACCAAACAGCGGCTCCAGGCTGAACTCGTCCTGGGCCCGGGCCACAAACACCCTGGGCAGCAAGCCGATGCCCATCCCCTGACAGGTCAGTTGCTGCACCAGGTGCAGATCATCGGTGCGAAAGCGAAAGCTGAGATCCCGCTGCAAAAACGCCGCAATGTGGCGGCTGGCTAGCAAGGCGTGCTGCTGCAGTTCGCTCTCGTCGGCAGGCCGCCCATGTGTCTCCAGGTAGTCCGTGGTGGCCGCCCAGCAACAGGGGAAAGGCTGCAGGCTCTGGCGCACATAATCGAGATTGATCACCTCCGCCTCCGACGGCAGAAGCTGGATATCGATGCGCTCTCGCTGCAGATCGACACTTCTCTGGTGATAGAACACCTCCAGGCTGACCTTGGGATAACGCTGCATATACTGCTGCATCATGGTGATGAAGGTGGGCGATGAGGCCACCGCCGCCGGCACCGCCATTCGCAGAGCCCCCTCCATCTGCATCCTGCGCTCCTTGAGCCGCACCATCGCCTGATTGGCGGTATCCAACTGCCCCTGAGTCTGTTCATAGAGCATGCGGCCATTCTCGGTCAGCTCGATGTGGCGGGTGGTGCGGATCAGCAGTTGGCACCCCAGAGCACGCTCAAGCTCCTGCAGCCGCCGGCTGACGCGGGATCTGGGCATGCCCGCCGCCTTAGCTGCCGCACTGATCCCTTGATGCCTGACGGTCATCACAAACAGATTTAGATCATCCAGCTGACTCATCATTGTCTCAATTTTAGGTCATATGTGAACCATTATGCCGCCTTCATGAAACCAATAACAGACCCTATACTGGCGCACCGCGAATTAACCAGGCCTTCCAATGCCCGCACTCGACACCCTTTTCAAACGCTGGACCCGCGCCCTGCTGCTGCTGTTCCTGCTGGTACTGCTCTATGTGGTGGTTTCCGACCGCTTCGCGCCCCTGACCACCGAAGGCCGAGTTCAGGGACAGGTGGTGCAATTGGCCACCGAGGTGTCCGGCTCGGTCACCTCGGTTGAGGTGGAGAACAACCAGAGGGTCACTGCCGGCCAACTGCTGTTTTCTCTGGATGACCGCCGCTATCGACTGGCGGTGACTCAGGCGGAGATAGCCCTGCAGCAAGCCAGGGAGCAGCAACAGGCTCTGCAGGCTCAGATCGGTGCCGCAGAGGCCCAGCTATCCAGGGCCCAGATCGGCTATGAGCACGCTCATAAGGAGTATGTGCGCACCCGCAAGGTGGGTGAGCGCCAGCTGGTGTCGCAATCGGTGCTGGATCAGAGCCGCACCGCCTACCTTGGGGCAGAAGCGGAGCGGGATATGGCCCGGCAGCAGCTGCAGACCCTGAAGGCCCAGTGGGGCGACGGCACCATCTCTGCGGTGGAGATGGCTCTGAACACCCTCAACCAGGCAAAACTCAACCTTAGTTACACCCAGATCCGTGCGCCGGAGGATGGTGTGGTCTCCAACCTGCAGCTGATCACCGGCAGCTACGCCAACGCCCACCAACCCCTGCTCTCCTTTGTTCCGGAGAACTCCCTGTGGATCACCGCCGATTTCAGAGAGAAGGCTCTGGCCCTGATGGACAACCACTCCCGCGCCCTGGTGGCTTACGATGCCCTGCCCGGAGAGGTGTTCCCCCTCACCCTGGACAGCCGTGACATGGGGGTCGCCCAGGCGCAGCAGACCGCCAATGGCGCCCTGTCCAGCATCCAGATAAGCAACCGCTGGGTAAGGGACTCCCAGAGGGTCAGGGTGAACCTCAACTCGGACGACCTGCTGCCTCAGCAACTGTTTATCGGCTCCCGTGCTTCCGTAGTGCTCTACCCGGATGAGAGCCCACTCTGGCGCACCCTGGCCCAGGTGCAGATCGCCCTCATCAGCCACCTGCACTTCATCTACTGATGGCTGTGCAGATGCTCAAGCGGCTTTGGCTTGGCGCCAGCATCGCCTTTGTGGTGGCGACGCTGGGCAACTGGAGCTACGGTGCCATGTTCGCGCCGCTGCTGCTGGTGGTGCTGCTGTCGCGGCTGCAGAGCTGGAACGGCTATGTGGTAGGCCAACTGCTGCTGTCCGTCGGCTTCACCGGGTTGCTGGCCAACCTGATTCTTGGTTTTCTCCAGCCCTTCCCCCTGTTGACCCTGGCCGCCATGGCATTGTGGATGGCCATCAGCTGCATCACCATGACCCACCCCGCCAGCTACATGTTTGGCTTTGTTAACCTGTCCATAGGGTCTGTCATGATGAACGTGGGCAGTTTTGCCGGTTTCGATCTGATGGACTTCAGCCTGGATCTGTTTTTCTCTGCCCTGCTGGCTTCGGTGATGGCCGCCCTGATGCTGCTGCTTATCCCGACGGATGACCCCCAGCCCATGCCTGGGCCTCCGCCACAGACACCGGAGCAGGTCGCCCATGGCCTGCGCATCACCTGGGGCATGGTGATGCTTCTCTATCTGCTGTTTCAATGTATGGATCTGGCGGACACCCTCTCGGCTCAGGCGGCCGCGGTGCTGCTGTTGGCCCCCATGAGCCTGATGGGCAGCTTTGTCGCCTCCCGCGCCAGACTGGTGGGCACCCTGCTGGGCTGTGCCCTCACCCTGACGCTACAACTGCTGCTGTTCTCCTACCTGGACCATCTGTTGCTCTACCTGGCGGCCTTCTCCCTGGCTTTGGGCCCCTTCCTGTCGCTGGTCTGCCAGGGCGGCGAGCGTGGCGCCATCGGATTTGCCGGCACCTCAGCGGTCACCGTGCTGATGTCCGGCGTGGTGCCTGGGCAACAGGACCTGTTCTTCTCCAGCCTCTACCGCATGGGATCCACCCTGGCTCTGGTGGCGGGGACCGCCCTGTTGCTGCTGATGACTCACAAATCCTTCCCCCTCAAGGCCAATGCATAAATATTCAATCGCTGCATGTTTGAGATGTCTGTCTGGACAGTGAACACACTCCCTCATAGCGTTAAGCCAATAGCATTGGTTGCATCGTTGTTCAAAACTGGTGAAAAACAACGCAATCAAACGCATTTTAATTCATTCTGAACGCATAGTTATTGACTAAGCATTTGCCCCTGTCCTATAGTCGGCCTCTCTCAATTATCGAACCATTGAAAACAGAGACCAGATTATGAAGAAACTCATTGCTGTACTGAGCCTCTCCCTGCTGACCCTGACCGGTTGTGGAAAGAAAGAGAACGTCCTGGTGGTCGGCACCAACGCCGCCTTCCCTCCCTTTGAATACATGGGTGGCCCCAACGGCGACGAAGTCAAAGGGTTCGATATCGACATCGCCCGTCAGATTGCCGAAGACGCCGGCAAGACCCTCAAGGTGGAGAACATGAAGTTCGACTCCCTGATTGTGGCCCTGAACGCGGGCAAAATTGACATGATCGCCGCCGGCATGACCATCACCCCGGAGCGCCAAAAAGCGGTGAACTTCTCCCAACCCTACTACGAAGCCACCCAGGTGGTGCTGACCCAGCAGGGCCAGGCGCCTTCCGGCCCGGACGAGCTTAAGGGCAAGACCATCGCCGTGCAGCTGGGTTCCACCGGCGACATCATGGCCAAGGAGTACAGCCAGAACGTGGTGGCGTTCAACACCGGCTTCGAGGCGATCATGGAGCTGAAAAACGGCAAAGTGGACCTGGTGCTGTTTGACAGCGAGCCTGCCGCCAATCACATGAAGAAGAACCCGGATCTGCAGCTGACCAAGCTGGCGTTTGATCCGGAATACTACGGTCTGGCGATCTCCAAGGAGAACGCCGAACTGCTCAAGCAGACCAACGCCACCCTGGACAAGATGAAGTCCAATGGCCAGTACGACGCCCTCATCTCCCAGTACATGAAGTAACCCTATGCAGGCGATCATCGACTCTCTCTTTACCCCCATCGGCCAGGATGGAATGGTGGGCATCCTGCTGATCTGGAGCGGCCTTAAGGTCACCCTGGCGGTGACCATACTGGCTACTCTGCTCGGCTCGGTGCTGGGGATCGGCACCACTTTGATGAAGATGTCCAGCCACTGGTACCTGCGCTGGCCGGCCAACCTCTATGTGTCGGTGATTCGCGGCACCCCGGTTGTGGTCCAGCTGGTGATCCTCTACTTCATCGTGTTGGCCTCGCTGGACGTGGATAAGATCACCGCCGCGGTGATCGCCTTCGGCATCAACAGCGGTGCCTACATCTCGGAGATCATCCGTGCCGGCATCCAGGCGGTGGACAAGGGCCAGACGGAAGCGGCCCGCTCCCTCGGCCTCTCTCAGGGTCAGGCGATGAAGGAGGTGATTCTGCCCCAGGCGGTGAAGAACATCCTGCCGGCTCTGGGCAACGAATTCATCGTGTTGCTCAAGGAGACTGCGGTGATCGGCTTTATCGGCGGCGTCGACCTGATGCGCGCCGGAGAGATCATCCGCAGTCGCACCTTCGAAGACGTGGTGCCGCTGTTTACCTGCGCCATCATCTACCTGATGTTGACCTACAGCTTCACCCTGATGCTGTCCCAATTTGAGAAGAGGCTGAAACAGAGTGATTAAAGTCAGCAACCTGCATAAACAGTTTGGCGATGTAGAGGTTCTCAAGGGGATCGACCAAACCGTCGCCCCCGGCGAAGTGGTCAGCGTCATCGGTCCCAGCGGCAGCGGCAAGAGCACCTTCCTGCGCTGTCTCAACCTGCTGGAGATCCCCACGAAAGGCGAGATCCTCATTGAAGGGGAGTCGATCACCGCCCCCGGCGCCTGCGTGGATCAGCTGCGCCGCAAGGTCGGCATGGTGTTTCAGAATTTCAATCTGTTCCCGCACAAGACGGTGATGGAAAACATCACCCTGGCACCGGTCAAACTGGGATTGATGGACGCCGAACAGGCCAAAGCCAAAGCCCTCTCTCTGCTGGAACAGGTGGGCCTGGCCGCCAAAGCCCAGGTCTACCCCTCCAGCCTGTCCGGAGGCCAGAAGCAGCGAGTGGCCATCGCCCGCGCCCTGGCGATGGAGCCGGATCTGATGCTGTTCGATGAGCCCACCTCGGCCCTGGACCCCGAGATGGTCGGCGACGTGCTGGACGTAATGAAATCCCTGGCGGACGACGGCATGACCATGGTGATCGTCACCCACGAGATGGGCTTCGCCCGGGAGGTCTCAGATCGGGTGCTGTTCATCGATGGCGGCGAAGTGGTGGAGAGCGGACCGCCGCAGCAAATCTTCGATGCACCGCAGCAGCAGAGGACCCAATCCTTCCTCTCCAAAGTGCTCAGATAGACAAACGCCCCCAGATTTGGGGGCTTTTTCAATGGGTTTTTAACTCACAACCTCTCAGTGGAAGTACCATCTCGACGTCTCATACTGCGTGATTAAAGGCTCCTATCGACGTGCCCGATTCCTGTGTACCCTTACCC
The DNA here is from genome assembly GCF_000422645.1 of Ferrimonas futtsuensis DSM 18154. GTDB lineage: Bacteria > Pseudomonadota > Gammaproteobacteria > Enterobacterales > Shewanellaceae > Ferrimonas > Ferrimonas futtsuensis. The sequence goes on along the minus strand of NZ_KE383897.1, from coordinate 135,406 downwards.
CGTATAACCAACTCAATGTCGGCGCCTGCCAAGCTAAAAAGTGCGCTTCATTTCTATTGCAGTGGCGAGGCTGGGAAACAGAAACTTTAACCAGTGCTCAATTACCGGTTGAGGGGCAAAAGCGTTCAGCGCGGGCCGAGGGTTCGCCAAAGTGACTTTGTAGTCTGGCTGGCAAGCTGAGGCCACCGTCATTTCCAAAGCAACAACCTGAACTCCAAGTGCTTGCGAAGCCATGAGGGCCGCACGCTTTATCACGGGATGGAGGCGTTGGGTGACATCTTCACTGTTGTGTGTTGATCCCGGCGAGATGACTTTCTCCCTGCACGGCTCACTGTGATCTAAAAACCGACCTCCGACCTTAGCAGCAAACACATCACCGCCGATGACCAACACATCAATCTTTTGTCCAAAGATACTTTCCCGGGCCACCCATTGCAGCTTACTGCTTTGAACAACATGCCAGGCCGCTTCAAGGTCGGCCTCTGTCTTCAAACCCAGTAAAGCCTGGCCATCGTCGTTACCTACTGCAGGCAACAGATCTATCGATATGAAAGGCTTAGCAAACTCTTCAAGCGCCTTTTTCGTCGAGATGAAACATTGTGCTGGCACAGCAACATCTACCCCCCTCAACAATGAATTGCTGATATGAAGATCTTCACACACTTGCAAGGCAACCGCGCTGGTTAATTCAGTGAGTGCCCCTTTACAGCGTACCGACTGCCCCGCAAGCTGAAGAGAAAACAGATCCCTGGCCGCGTCGTGTATCTGTACCGAAATCCCCAGGCGACGAGCTTGCTCAACCAGTGGCAGGGCTTGAGCACTCAATGATTCTGGCTGGCACTCTGCTTCGCTGGTATACAAAGGCTCATTAACTGCATTTCGGTTCTTGACTGAGTAAACCGGAACGCGCGCAAACCCCATGTTTTCAGCCAGCAAGCAGTCATCCTGCTCATCATGAACTATCGACCAGTCAAGGAATTGTCGCCCTTTTTCCCGGAAGCGTTTTGCCAACTCAGAAATCAGCGCACTGGCCACTCCTGATAACGGAGAGTCTTCAACAACGGCAAGCGACCACGCGCTTGAACCATTGTCGGGATCGTCAAACGCGAGCTTATGATCGATACCGAAAACGCATCCTAGTAATTGGCCCGATTTTTCATCTTCCGCTATGAGCACTGATAAAGAGGGGTCCGCAAACATCTTGTGAGTAAAGTCATCCCCGAGGTCCACCCTTCCTAAATCAAGCAACAATTTATTGATATTGTATTCATCCCACCCCCCCATCAAGGTACGGACCCGTAATCTAGGAGAGCGAGTAACCTCTGGTTTAGAGCCAGATAGATCGAGTCGGTACGTTAGCGAGGGGTCAATAAACAACTGATGTGGAGCTTTCGATACGAGAACCTGAGGCTCCCGACAATAAAACACCACATCTGAACGCAACTGATCCTCATCATTTAGGTCTTCTATCAAGGCCTGGTGATCAGCGTAAGTATGGCCAAACAGAACTCGCCCCCAGCCACAATGAACCAGCGACCTGCGTTTCATTGTTTTCTCGGCCAGCTCCGGGGATTCACCCCAATGTTTGAGAGAGGCCATTGACTGAAAATCCACTGCGAGATTATCCCGGTTACTCACACATTCCTCCTTCTTGATTGCCGAACTCCATAGACAGATAGTGCCCCCTCCATGGACGCACTGGTATTGTCCACACACCCAATAAAGGTTACAGCTCTAATCAAAATAAATCAAAGATCCGAAGAAGCGAATCAATAAGCGGCTGATTAATAGAGGCATTGTGCGACTTTGCATCATACAGAAGATGTCGATATGATTTGTACACTACCTTTGCCCGATCAGGTCCCCTTATGAAAGCAAACCTCACAACAATCCTCATGTGCGTTGTCACTCTTCTTTTCAGCCACAACCTGTTTGCTGCTGCAGCGCCCCTCACAGAGGAGCAGGAAGTACGTGATTCCGTCAGTCAATTGGATAAGCCCCTCTACAATCCGTTTGTAGAGCGCTATCTCCTCGACGAAGTCAAAACTCTGAGAACCGAATTGCAGGCGCAAAGAGCAGAACTCATCGGCGAACTCAACAAGAAACAGATGGCACTGGCAAACCACTCCGTAACCTACGCCACGGACACCGTGACCTACTTTTTCTATCTGGTGGCAGGGGCCTCCTCCTTATTGGTCCTGGTTGGCTGGACCTCCATCAGAGACATCAAAGACAAAGCCTTAACGATGACCGATCAAGAGGTAACCAAATTGATCAACCGCTATGAAAAAAGGCTAAAAAGCGTTGAGGAACAGATGAATGCCAAAGAGAAGCTGATATCAGAAAATAAAAGTGAGCTTGAGCGAACAAACGAAATTCATTCAATGTGGCTCAGAGCAAGCCAGGAAGTCAGCGAAGAACAGAAAATTTCCATCTATGACCAGATCCTGCAGCTTCGACCTGACGATGTAGAGGCGCTCACCTACAAAGCAGACTCAGCCCTTGAGCTTAGCGAACCAAAATGGGCCATAAACCTGTGTCGCCAGGCCTTACAGATCGATCCGGAGAATGGCCACGCCTTCTACCAACTGGCCTGTGCCGCATCTGCTCTTGGTGAATTGGAGGAAGCCGCTCTGCACCTGCAACGCGCTATCGACATCTCATCAGACTACCTGGGGCACGCAGACACGGACCCTCAACTTCGCCCGCTTGCCGAAAGCGGCCGAATCACGGGGCTGACGGTCAAATCACCTGATTAACGGCCCTGCTGTTCAAACCTAGGGTTCAGTGATCGTCACCGGAGATCAATTTCTCTCTTTGATAGACCACCACTGCGGCGATCCTGATTGCCCCCAGTACCAACAGAAATACCGAGAAGGCATAGATCATCTCTGCTTTGATCTCATGTTTGAACAGGGCAATCAGGATCTCACGCACAATGAATACGATAGCTGCGTCGAGAATAAAGGTCAGACGCAATCGATGAGACTTGAAGTACTCAACCAAGGACTTTGACAGCTCTATCATCACATACAGCGTCAGTACATCGGTAATGATGTGGATGTAATTACCCGTTACCCCTTCAGCTCGTATCAGATCCCAGGTGGTGAAAAACAGCTTCATCGCCCCAATGGCAACCCCAATGGAGATAAACAGCAGAATCAGGCCAAATACAGCATCGATTGCCCGGTCGTAATACACCTTTATTCTGTCACTGAGCATCACACCTCCAGGAAAAGAGTGACCTTGTGTTCATCAAGCCGCAAAACGCCAAGGTCAGACGGCTGAACCTCCAACCGAGATTAGCTAAATGTAGGCACAGGCACGCTAAATTTCACTGAAAACTCCGGACATTGGCAGGCTTATTATCGGAAGACACCTCTATACTGAAATGGCAAAGTCAGCGATTCAAAGGAACAGAAAAGTCTGACTACCGGCTAATAAGGAGACAAGAATGTACCGAGCGACTCTGTTGCTGTCCGCTCTGGAAGGTGAGCTGTCCCTGATAAGATCAAAATTGCGTCCGCTCCTGCGGGCGAGCAGTTCACCCTGCCAAGTGGTGATCCACGGCGAATCCCCGCCTCTGCAACGATTCTATTTGTTTGACGATCAGGAACTGGCTGCCGCCGCCGACCATTACAAGCAGCAGGTCAATGACTGGGCTCAGTCACTTATCGCCCCGTTAGCTTCCGGAAAAGTTGCCCTTGAACTGAGTTACATCTGGAGCAAAAGCCTGGAGACCGCGCAAAAGCACTGGGAGTCGGAATCTGACCTTTTGGTGGTCTACTGTCCAGGCAAGCGGGTTCCTCCCCGGTTTCGAAGAGTCATAGAGCAGAGCCAGTGCCCTGTACTGCTGCTCAGTGACCACCCCTGGCCAACCCGACTGTCGCTGTTGGCCGCCATCGATCCGTTCCACAAGAGTGACCGTCCAGCCGACATGGACGTTAAAATTGTCAATCAGGCACTGGGATTAACCCGAGCCCTCAATGGAGAGGTCAGTGTGGTACACAGCTGTTATGTGCCCGCTTACATGGTCAAATACCGCTCAATGATTCAGTCCACTCATCAGCAGGTGATTCAGGAGTTCATTGCCAACAACGGCTGGCGCAAACTCAACTGGCGATTGCTCCAGGGTGAACCTTCGCAAACCTTGATCAGCTATTGCCAGAAACACCGTATCGACATCCTGGTGATGGGCCTGGTCGCCCGAGGGCTGTTTCAAAGGCAGATGACCGGCAGTACCAGTGAGCAGATTATGGAAACACTGTACTGTGATCTGCTGCTGATCCCCAAGTCATCGGCTTAGAGCCATCGGCTGCGCTTGAATAACCACCACTGCAGCCCGATCAACGCCACGAGCAACCCACAGAATATCCAGAATGAGAGCGGGTAGTCTGCACCGGGTATGCCGCCGATATTCACCCCCAACAACCCGGTCAGGAAACCGAGGGGAAGAAAGATGGCCGCAACCAGAGACAACACATACATCCGGTTATTCATCCTCTCGCCCAACCGGTTGTTCAGCTCCTCCTGAGCCACCAACGCTCGCTCACGCACCGAATCCAGCCCTTCTATAAAACGGCTAAGATGATCGGCCACCTCACGGATCGCCAAACGTTCATCCTGAGTCAACCAGGCCGCTTTGAGTATCTGCAGTTGTTGAAGGGCTTCTTTTTGAGGCGACAAATAACGCCGCAAAGAGATCACCGTACGCCGAAGTGAGGCAATCTGACTGCGAAGGCCCTGACTGTCTGAGGTGAGCATCTGCTCCTCGATCTCGTCGATCTGATCTTCGGTTTCATCAATGGTGCCCTGCATCCGCGCCATCAGGCGTTCAGTCAGTACCACCAGAAACTCACCCACGTTTCGAGGCCCCTCCCCCAGGTCCCAGCGATCGGAAATATCCCGAACCGACAGCAAAGGCCGTTTTCGGGTGCTCAGAATGCGCTGACCATCGGTCCACAAGCGAATGCCCACCATATCTTCCGGATCCGAACCTGGACTTAGGTTCACCCCCCTCAGGTTCAGCAGCAATCCCTCCGGCAACACGGTCGCTCTGGGTCGACTGCCTTCAGAGAGCAGTGCATCGATGGCAACGCGCTCCAGCCCACTGTGCTGCTCTATCCAGGATTTAGCCCCTTCATCGGTGTAGTCGAAATGCAACCACAGGGGATCTTCGCTAGAGCGCCAGTGAACATCCTCACAGAGCGCCACCGGCTCTGCCCCACCCTGGCCGTCGAAGCGGCGACCAATGATCAATCCCTGGCTGTTTTTCATAAGTGTCTCATCCTCGAAATACTCCACTAATCTTAGATAGATGCCGGTAAGAAAGAAATCAAAACACGACTCGTGGCACTCATTGAACTGAGTTCCGATTGACCTGGAAAAGCGCTCGAAAACACTCAGAAAAAAAGTTGAGTTTTGACATCAGAATTTGATTGTAGAAATCAGTTTTTGGGCGCATGATGCCGCCAAAATTTGCCCCTTTTTTAACCGCACCTGCAGCAACGGAGAGCACCTTGACCGAACTACCAAACGAAATTGACCACTCCAGGGAGGAGGTCAGTCAACTGGTTGAAAAGCTGAACCTGGCCAAGGAAGCTCAGCAAGAGTCGCTGTTCGAGCAAGCCATTGAACAGGTTGAGGCGGGGGAGATTGCCCTGTTGCTGGAATCTCTGCCCATAGCAGAGCGTCTGGAAAGATGGCAGCAGGTTGCCCAGGATGAGCAACTGGATGTACTGGTGGCAATGCGCGCGGAAGCCCGTGGCGCCATCTTGAGAACGTTGCCTGAGCCCACACTGGTGGCACTGCTCGACCGGGTGGATGCGGAGTCCCTGATCGAATTGGCGGACGACCTGCCTGAGTCGGTGGTCGACGAAGCGGTCAGCAGAATGACCGCCAGACAAAGGCGCTGGTTTGAGCAAGCCAGTCAGTTCGACGACGACGAAGTGGGCCGCTACCTTAACCACGAGATGGTGCTGATTCCAGCCAACGCCCGGGCCGCCGATGCCCTGCGTGTACTGGTGCGCAGCCGCTACCCTTTCAGTGACCAGGCCTACCTGGTTGATGCCCAAGGGGTGTATCGGGGTGCCATGTCATTACAACAGCTGGCTACCCTGCCCGGCTCTCAGCGGCTGCAGGATGCTCCCTTGTTGGACTTGGCGCCGCTGCAAGCGACGACCAGCCTGGTGGACGCCACCGAAGCCGTGGAGCACTCAGATCTCTCCGCCTTGCCGGTTATCGATCAGGATGGACGTTTACTGGGGCGCATCAGCCTGCAACTGGCTCTGGAGCTCACCCGGGAAGAGTATGAATCCCGGCTGATGGCCACCGTAGGTCTGGATGAGGAAACTGACCTGTTTTCGCCAATATGGCAAAGCAGCAAGCGCCGGGCACTGTGGCTGGGGATCAACCTGCTCACCGCGCTGCTGGCCTCCTGGGTGATTGGTCAGTTTGAAGCGACTCTGGTTCAAGTGGTGTCGCTGGCCGTACTGATGCCCATTGTCGCCTCCATGGGCGGCATCGCTGGCAGCCAGACTCTGACGCTGGTGGTACGCGGCTTGGCCATGGGACAACTGGCACAGGGTAACTTGCGCGCCTTGCTCTCTAAAGAGATGGGCGTAGGCCTGCTCAACGGCGTTACCTGGTCGGTGATTATTGGCGCGGTGGCAGGACTTTGGTTTGGCGATCTGGCCACCGGGTTGGTGATGGCCGCGGCCATCATCATCAATATTGTGGTCGCCGCCCTGGCCGGTGTCATCATCCCGGTGATGTTGGACCGACAAGAGATTGACCCTGCCCTATCGGGCTCTGTGGTCCTGACCACAGTCACTGATGTGGTGGGTTTCCTGACATTCCTGGGACTGGGCACACTCGTTCTGATCCCCTAACCAAGGCGCCCCGGGGGGCGCCGGACATCAGCCGAAGGAGGCTGTATGGACAGTGAAAAGAGATCGCCCAAGCAGTGTGCCGGTTGGCGGGAGTGGGCCTCTTTACCCGACCTGGGCATCGACAAGATAAAGGCCAAGATGGATACCGGGGCGCGCACATCCTGTCTGCACGCGTTTCACACCCGGGTATTCGATAAAGAGGGTCACCCCTGGCTGGAGTTTCATGTCCACCCCCGCCAGGGAGATGTAGACACCGTCGTGGTGTGCCAGGCCCCCATTGTCGACCAACGTGACGTCACCGATTCCGGCGGTCATGTGGAAAACAGACCGGTAATTCTTACCCAGCTTACCCTCGGCACCGAGAGTTGGCCGGTGGAGATGACCGTCACCAACAGAGATACCATGAAGTTTCGCATGCTCATCGGTCGGACCGCCATGCGCGGCCGGCTGCTGATTGACTCCGACTCATCCTATTTGCTTGGAGAGCAACCGAAATGAAGATCGGCATACTGTCACGCAATAGCAAGCTTTACAGCACTCGCAGGCTCATCGAAGCCTGTGAGCAACGCGGCCATCAGGCAGTCGTGATCGACGCCCTGCGCTGTTACATGAACATCAATTCAGACCAACCCAGCATTCACTCTAAAGGGGAAAGCCTGGAAGGTTTCGACGCCATCATTCCCAGAATCGGTGCGTCGGTGACGTTCTATGGCTGCGCCGTGCTGCGTCAGTTCGAGATGATGGGTGTCTACCCGGTCAACGAATCAGTGGCCATCACCCGCTCCAGAGATAAGCTGCGCTCCATGCAACTGCTGTCACGCCGCAAGGTTGGCATGCCAATTACCGGTTTCGCCAGCAAGCCCGATGACATCAAGGATCTTCTGGATATGGTTGGCGGCGCCCCTGTGGTCATCAAGCTGCTTGAGGGAACACAAGGCATTGGCGTGGTCCTGGCGGAGACCCGCAAGGCGGCAGAAAGCGTCATCGAAGCCTTCCTTGGGCTCCGGGCCAACATCATGGTGCAGGAGTTCATTAAGGAAGCAGACGGCGCCGATATCCGCTGCTTCGTCATCGGCGACAAGGTTATCGCCGCCATGAAACGCCAGGGAGCCGAGGGTGAGTTCCGCTCCAATCTGCATCGGGGAGGCAGTGCCTCACTGGTGCGCATCACTCCGGAAGAGCGGCGTACTGCAGTAGAGGCAGCCAAGGTCATGGGCTTACGCGTCGCCGGTGTGGACTTGTTGCGGTCCCATCGTGGCCCCTTGGTGATGGAAGTGAACTCCTCTCCGGGACTGGAAGGGATCGAGGCCGCGACCGGGAAGGATGTGGCCGGTATGATCATTGAGTACATTGAAAAAAACGCCAAACCTCAAAGGACGCGCACTCGTGGCAAGGGCTAAACCAAATCGTGGTTTTGAATTGGGTGGGGTCGAGGTTGCCCCGGGAACGCAGCAAACCATACAACTGGATGTTGCCCAGTTGTACACCCACACACCGCTGACCATTCCTGTGGAGGTGCTGAATGGCCGCCTCGAAGGGCCGGTGCTGCTGATCAGTGCGGCCATCCACGGGGATGAACTCAACGGTGTGGAGGTAGTCAGGCAGATTCTGTCTCTGGTGGAGCCGGCCAAACTGAAGGGCACGCTCGTCGCAGTACCTGTGGTGAATGTCTTTGGCTTTATCCAGAAAAGCCGCTACCTGCCGGACCGGCGCGATCTCAATCGCAGCTTCCCCGGCAGCCAGAAAGGCTCCATCGCGGCCAGGCTTGCCCATCAGTTCTTCAGCCAAGTGGTGACCCGTTGCAGTCACATCATCGATCTGCATACGGCCGCGGTGTACAGAACCAATTTGCCTCAGCTCAGAGCCAACCTGGATGACCCGGAAAGCAGTGCAATGGCTCAAGCCTTTGGTGCACCGGTAGTAATCAACGCCTCCACCAGAGACGGCTCTCTCAGAGCAGAAGCTCAGGCTAAGGGCATTCCTGTGCTCACCTTTGAAGGAGGTGAAGCGCTCAGGTTTGACAGCGGTGCCATAAACATGGCGATCAAAGGTTGCATTCGGGTGATGCGCAGCCTCGGCATGCTGCCGTCACGTCGACGAAGCCGGTCCGACACTATGGCTGTGGCACGGTCGACCTCCTGGGTCAGAGCCGAGCAAGATGGCATCATCCGCTCCCAGGTCGCACTGGGCTCAAAAGTAAAAAAAGGAGCCGTGCTAGCCAAAATTGCAGCACCGCTGGGGCACGGAGAGTTCACTCTGCTTGCGCCCAAGGAGGGGATCGTTATCGGTCAGCACACCCTGCCACTCGTCAACGAGGGAGACGCGCTGTTTCATCTTGCCTACTTTGAGCAACAGCACGCTGACGAAGCGATGGCGCAGATAGACTCTCTCTTCGATGAGGACCCGGGTCCCGGCATCATCTACGACGTCGATGAGCCTGGATTAACCTGATAACAAGACAAGGAGAAACTGAATGCAGTGGATATTAGCCGGCGTACTGATTCTCGCCTACATCACGGCAGGAAGACTGGTAGCCCGGGGAATCGAAAGCTACGGGCAAAAACGGTCTGTACAGCCTTTTCGAGTGCGATACTTGGTGAGAACACTCAATATCCTACTCTCACTGGCGTTGCTTCTGGCGCTGTTTGTGGTGCTTGGCGTGGAGTATGAGCAGTTGGCCGTTTTAGCCTCCTCCATCTTTGCGGTGGTTGGCGTGGCACTGTTTGCCCAGTGGTCCATTTTGAGCAACATTACCGCCAGTTTCGTCATTTTCTTCGCCTTTCCCTATCGCGTCGGTGACTACGTGAAGGTAGTAGACAAAGACGATGACATATCCGGTGAGATCGAAGAGATCGCTCTGTTTCACGTGATCATCAGACAGGGGGACAGAATGATCACCTACCCTAATTCGTTGATCTTGCAGAAATCGGTAATAAAGATGCCGACGCAAAGCAAGGCGGAATAGCTCCATATCATATCGACATACAGATCAAACACAGCCGTCTCTTAGTCAGAGTACAGCGCCCAACATAATACTTGGGCGCTGTCCCTTACAAACTGCCATTATGAGAAGTGACTGGGAACGCCACATGATGCGGTCATTGGAAAGCTGAGTTGTGTCTATGGTTCTGGGGGCGATTCAATTCGCGCTACCTGCCTATTCGTTAAGCTATCGGTTTGTACAGTGGCGGTTAGGCCTTCGCAATCATTCTGCGCTGCCATAGCCGCCCATCGATGGCCGATAAGCCCAGAGCAATCAGCGCCATTCCCACAAAATGGACAGCCTCCAATGATTCGTTGAGGAACAGTAATCCGAGCAGTATCGCCGAGACGGGAACCAACAATGTAACCAATAGCAGATTGGTGGCTCCTGCCGACTCCAATATTTTGAAATAGAGAACATAAGCGACAGCTGTAGAGAGGACAGCAAGCCCAACGATGGCTCTCCATGTCCCCATGCTGGGCACTGCAAAATCAAGAGGACCGTCTATGATCAGTACGATAGGCGCCAACACGAGCGCTGATGCAGTGACCTGGCCAGCAGCAGTAATTATGGGGTTTATAGCCATTGCCTTGAATCGGCGGCCATACACGCCGGCAAACGCATAGGACACAGTTGCAGCAATGATAGCGAGTTGTGCTAGCAAGCTGTTGTCGCCATCGATAGCGGGTAGACCGATCATCACAACTACTCCAGTAAAACCAATCACTACTCCTAAAATTTTCAAGGGCTTGGCACGCTCGTCAGGTAGTAACATGCTAGCGACAACTACAGTGAATATCGGAGTTGCAGCATTAAGGATCGATGCCAGTCCAGACGCAATTTGAGTTTGCCCCCAAACGATAAGGACAAAGGGAATGACATTGTTCAACAACCCCATTCCCAAAAATGCCGCCAAAACTCCCAAGCTCTTTGGTGGGCGCAGCCCCATGACCAACGCGATGCTCCATAACGCTATGGCAGCGATTCCTACCCTGAGCAAAACAATTGTAAGTGGCGGCAGATCTGCTACAGCTATACCGACGAAGAAAAATGACCCTCCCCACAGGATGGATAGAGCGACCAACATTACCCATTCACGAGCGCCCATAGATGTGTTTATCGTAGATATCATAGTGAGTACCTGTCCCAAGTTCATACATGTTGTAAGCAGCTTAGCGAGTGATCAAAACTCAAAACATCCGATTATTGCGCTCTAATTCAATTTCGCTGCTTGGTCTGGCACAAGGTGTCCGAACGCAACAAATTGCTTGGTTTGAAATTACTCAGCAATAATCGGATGGACACGCTTCGCGAACTCAGTTCAACTAGTATTGTCAAATTCCAGTAAAGGGTTACGTCATGTCGATGCCATCAGAACAGCTAATGCGAGTAGCAATACAGGCAAGGGATAAGTCCTTCGATGGACTGTTTTTCTATGGCGTTATCACAACGGGCGTATTCTGCCAACCATCCTGCTCCGCTCGCCTAGCCAAGCCCGAAAACCTAAGATTTTTTCCAACTATTGAATGCGCCATGTTGGCTGGTTTCAGGCCTTGCAAGCGTTGCCAAGCTACGGACGGCACTCCACGGGTAGCTCGATTAGTGGAGGTCGCCCGCCATATTGAGGAGCATGCTAATGAACGGCTAACACTGGCTAGCTTGGCTGAGTTAGCAGGACTGTCTCCATCAAGGCTACAAAGAGTATTCAAAGAAGCCTTTGGCGTTTCACCTAAGGCCTATCAAGACGCTGTTCGAATGCGACATTTCAAGCAATCCTTGAAGGAAGGTGACAGCGTAACTGATGCAATTTTCTCCTCCGGATTTGGCTCCATTAGCCGTGTCTACGGCGAAGCGACCCGAAATATTGGGATGACGCCCAAGGCCTATCGCGCAGGCGGTGCTGGCGAGACCATCACCTACGCGTGTCGAACCACAGCACTGGGTCTAATGGCCATGGCAGCGACGGATAAAGGAGTCTGTTTTGTTCAATTCGGTGAAAATGAAACGTCTCTGATCTCCAACCTAGAGGCGGAATTTCCTAAAGCTGAATTAAGCACCTCTCCTGCGCAAGATGCTCCTGAACTTGATGCCTGGATGGAAGCATTGAATCAGCATATTAGTAAAGGGGCCCCAAGACCCGACTTGCCACTTGATATGCGAGGCACAGCCTTTCAAATGAAGGTATGGAAATTTCTGTTGAGCATCCGAGAAGGTGATGTTCTTAGCTATAGCGAGGTGGCTAAGAAAATCGACAAGCCCAAGGCTGTTCGGGCGGTTGCGTCAGCTTGTGCAAAAAACCGTATCGGCGTGCTTATTCCTTGCCATCGGGTCTTGCGAGGAGACGGAAGTCTTGGCGGATACCGCTGGGGATTGGAGCGGAAACGGGCATTACTAGAGGCGGAAAGAGACCGGCTCGCTGGATGATGTTCTAATGTTATGCAATTAGCCCGTCTTATTACTGGCGTAAGCATAGTGCCCAACTGAGACATCTTTAAAGAACTTTAGGACGGCGACTTCAGGCACAAGGGTGACATTGATCCTCCATCTCAACTAAGAAAGTGACTTGGCGTTTTACCGGTTACAGTTCGAAATGCTTGAATGAATGCGCTCGGACTTTCAAAACCGGCATCCAGTGCAACGTTAGTCACCGACCCCCTTTAGCAGCCCAGACGGTACACCCACAGCAACGGTCATTATCACTTTGCTTTTATGGACTCGCCATCGCGGATGTGAATAGCCCCGATTTTCATAGACACTGGGTGACCGCTACTGGCGCCCAAACGGCCATTGAATGGTATTCCATAAAATGATCGTTTGACGGGTAAAGACTCAATCAACCAGGACGGAGACACACCTCACCTGTTTAGCCACCCCGCAGGGTGGCCTTATTAGGAATTGCTTATAGAACACCTGCCTGCGCAGGCAGCCGTATACAGATGGCTTATGCTCAGCCATACACCCGCTCAAAAAACGCCGACAGGTGTCGGTTTACAAACTCCGGATTCTCCAGGGTGGAGATGTGACCCGCCTTGGGGATCTCCACCATCTGGGCACCGATGATCTCATCCAGCATCAGATAGCTCTCCAGCACGGTGCGTGCCCTGTCCTCCTGGCCCACCATGATCAGTACCGGCAGCGCCAGCTTGGCCAGATAGTCCACCTGATCCCGGCGACCGAAGATGATGCGGCCCATGCGAACGATGTCATCGATACGGGACTCCGGCAGATTCGCCAGACTGTCACGGAACCCTTGTGCCAATTCCGGGTGGCGCTCTGCCACGTCAGTTGCAAAGAACAGCGGCACAATCTGATCCAGCAGCGGCGCCGACACCTGACGGGTCTCTTCGATGGCCGCCAGCATGGCAAAGTATTTCTTGTGGGTCACTTCCGGCTCCAGGCCCACAAAGGTGTCCATCAGCACCAGGCTCTGAATGCGGCTGGGCGCCAGTTGCGCCAACTCGGTGGCCCACATGCCCCCCACGGACAACCCGACGATGGAGAAACGCTCCACTTCCAGGGCATCCATCAGTGCCAGCATATCTTCGGCGATGCCCTTGAGGTTGCGCGTCTCGGCAGGAATGGCACCGGACGCGCCGTGTCCCCAGAGGTCCGGTACGATGCAGCGGTAGTGCTGACTCAGGGCTTCTATCTGCGGGGCCCACATGGCCGCGTCCCACAGGTAGCTGTGGCCGAACAGCAGCACTGGGCCCTGGCCCTTGTCCAGATAGCTCAACTCATTGCCGCGGATGGTGATGGATGTCATGACGGGTGTCCTATTGCCTGGGGTTCAAAGGAGGTATGTGGGGGACCACTCTACTGCATCAGCGGGACCGATTTCATCAGACCACTTCACCCATTTTACTCAACTGCCGGGATTTTCGGCACCAATCAAGGCGAACGCCCGGTTTTGAATTTCCGGCTGAGTGGTATTTACATTTCTTGTTTAGTTACAGTAGTTTTTAGGTATTATTGTCGCCTCCTCAAAGCGTTAAACCGTCCCACCCCACTCCGAAGCACGTTGAAAGGAGTTTCATGAGCCACAACAAACGGGTGACGGCCATCAACGAGCTGGGTCAGGGGGGAGTGGATGCGGCCAAACTGGCACAGGCAGAGAAGCACACCGCAGGGCTTCTGCAGGGTCTGAGGGTGGCCGTGGAAGCCTATCCGGATCCTGAAAGCCTCCGACACCTACCTCAAGGTGATGGCGGAGATCTCCGAGCAGCAGGAGCAGGTTGGCGCCGCCATCCGCATCTTCAACCGTAACGTGGAAGAGTTCAACAACGGCATCCAGATGTTCCCCGGCTCCCTGATAAACGCCATGCTGAACCGCAAGCAGCCCATCAACAGCTTCACCGATGCGCAGGCCCAGGCGGGCTTTGACTACAAGCCCAACCTGTAACCTTGGCAACAGTGGATCAAACAAGCCCGGCAGTGCCGGGCTTGTTCACGTTTCAATCTCAGTGTTCGAGATAACCGATTCTGAGCACGAAATCGATAAAATCGAGGAACATAGGGTGAATCACCGGAGCCTTGGGATCCACAAAGGCGATGGCCGGCTCGCAGGGGTTGCGGCTGAAATCCAGACACAGCAGGAACCCGTTGTCCCAGGCCAGGGGAATCATCTTGCGCAGAAGCAGCTCATGGTCCTGAACAAAGTCGGCAGGAAGACAGGCTGCCAGAGTGGCGAACGGGTTCAGATCCGGCTGCTGAAAGCAGGACAGATCAAAGAAACAATGACGGTCCGGGCAACGCAATTCGATGCCGACCGGTTTGAACGCCTTACCCAGCGCACTGGGATAGACATATTTGGTGCTGGCTTCATAGCCACCACACTGCTCCAGAAAATCCAGTATCAACAAAGGAAAGCGAATTCCCATAGTCGCTTCCAAATAGGCCACCACCTCTCTGTCCAACGGCTCTCGCATGGGAGCAAAGGCTATCTGGCTCAACATGGACCCCGGAGGCACCAGGTCCTCACCCTTGTGGAGAATGGACAGCTTGCGGTCATCGGTAAACAGCTTCATCGGCACTTTCACTGAACAAACATCGATATAACAGCAGACTAACACAGCCCTTTTCCCAGGCCAGAACGGTGCATTATGATTTATTTCTATGGGTTGATAGCCTATTTGGAATACACCAGCATCCACCGGCTTTATCCCCTACTCCGCAGAGGAAAGTGGCTGTAAATTAATCACCTGCAGACAAGCAGCAACTCGGATAATCCTTAGGATGGTTGCGGTTATCACCATGCCCTGACCGATACCCTCCCCTGCTTCGACGCAGATAGACGTGGCCCCAAGTCGAAGCGCTCTTTCGCACGTATTGTGCCAAGGAGAAACGCCGGGGCGTGATCTGAGTCCTGCGGCCTTTAACAGATGCTGACACTTTCCCCATTGCCGGCTTAAAGGACTGAGGTAAGTTGTGATTAACACTCTGGAGGATAAACAGATGATCAAAAAAGTAGTCCTGGGCACTCTGCTGGCATCCGCCGGGGCACACGCCGCCATCCAGCCCGAGGCACTGGCAGAGGTCAAAGCGGTCCAATTTCCCTCTGAACGGGTGATCACCTCAGGCCTGCCCCTTCCGCAGCAGTTTCCAGCTCTGAAGCAAGCCGGAGTGGATCTGGTGATCAATCTGATCCCTGCGGGAAATCCAACGGGTCTGGAGAATGAGGGCAAGCTGGTGACCGAGGCGGGCATGGAGTACGCCCACATCGGTGTGGACTGGAAGCAGCCGACCGTGAAGGATGTCCAGCAATTCCTAAAGGTGATGGATGCCAACGAGGACAAAGATGTACTGATCCACTGCGCCGCAAACTATCGCGCCTCAGCCTTCTACTATCTCTACCTGCTGCACACAGGAGCCGAAGACAGCCTGGCTCTGCAAGGTGAGGCAATGGCGCCCTGGGGCAACTTGAGCAAGAGCTTTATGGCGTACCCTCAATGGCAACGGCTGATTGAGGAGACAAAAAAGAGTCTGTAGGCCTTTTTTGTCCGGTTAGCCTTGGCGGAGGGCCATGGGGTGATCGTCATTGAGCTGGAGCAGATCCCACCGGTTACCGTAGAGATCTTCGAACACCGCCACCATGCCGTACTCCTGCTCGGGCTGATAGCTGTCCTCGATGAGTTCGAAGTTGAGCTTACCGACGTAAAACTCCAGGGCTTCATCGTAATCACGCACCACCAGGGCAACATGGACTAGGGACTGTTTCATGAGCTCACCGGCTCCCAATAGGGTTGATTCTCGCCGATATCCTACTACGACCATGCTCTCTGTAACCATCGCAGTCTGGCTCACCGAGCCGCGCCGAGGTCACTGAACCCAGTCTTCGCTGTATGGGACAGCCCCGAGAGACAACGGCAATTTTGTACAAGCCATCATCACCATCTCGGTTACACTGGTTGGCCGTCATCAGTGAGACAAGCAATGAGCAAAGAGCAGGCAGAGTATCGACACTGTCCGGACCTGGGAGGTCTGGAACTGCTGCATGCTCGTTACCACAAGCAGAACTTCTCCCGTCATACCCATGAAGGCTATACCGTTGGCATCATCGAAACCGGCGCCCAACGTTTTTTTCGCAGTGGCGGCAATCATGTGGCGCCCACTCATACCATCATCCTGGTGAACGCCGATGAGGTGCACAATGGTTGCGCCGCCACCGAGGGAGGCTGGTCCTATCAGGCCATGTACCCCACCCCCGAGCAGTTTGAAGCATTGAGCAAAGAACTTGGCTATCCGGGCGCGCCCTACTTCTGCGAACCCGTGGTGCGGGACCCCACCCTGGCCGGGCAGCTCAAGCTGACCTTCGATGCCTTCAAATCTGAGTCCAGCGCCCTGCTCAGGCAATCCCTGCTCTATTCAGTGATGGTCCAACTGATGAGCCGCCATGGCCGTCAGAGGGTGGCCGAACAGCGGAGTCCAAGGCCTCAACTGCTGTTGGCCAAGGAGTACCTGGATGCCCACTGTGCCGAGGATGTGGACCTGGAACGCCTGGCCACAGTGGCAGGCCTGAGCCCCTTCCACCTGCTCAGGCAGTTTCGCAAAGAGTTTGGCCTTCCGCCCCACGCCTACCAGTTACAGGCCAGGATCCGTATGGCCACCGGGTTGATCCGCATGGGACTGACGCCACTGAAGGCAGGGCTGGATTGCGGTTTCTACGACCAGAGCCACTTCAGCCGTCACTTCAAGCGAGTGGTGGGCGTCCCGCCCGGAGTTTATGCCCGCTCATGGTCTGGCAACAGCCAGAATCCCCGAATCTGAACCACAGGAACCGATGCATGTCGCAACAGCCCCAAGCCTATCGGCAGGTCCGTCGCCGATCGCAACTCTTGAAAGGCGCTCTGGCCATGAGCCCGCTTACCCTGGCGGTGCTGCCCTGGGGTCTGCTGGTGGGATCTCTGGCCATGGATGCCGGCCTCAGCCCGCTTCAGAGCCAGGGGCTGTCGGCAATCATTTTTGCCGGGGCGGCGCAGATTGCGATCATCGGCCTGCTGAAAACCGGTGCCGGAGTCGGCGCCATCCTGGCCACCACCGCCCTCATCACCTCCAGGCACCTGCTCTACTCCATGACCATGAGACGCAAGGTGAGTGTCTTGTCGCTGAAGTGGCGGCTGACTCTGGGATTTCTGCTAACCGATGAGCTGTTCGCCATCGCTCATCCAGGCAAGGAGGAGGCGGAGAGCCCCTGGTACATGCTCGGTGGTGGGCTGAGTTTTTATCTCGGCTGGAACCTGGCTACCCTGGCCGGGGTGCTGCTGAGCCAGCAGCTTCACTCATTCGATACCTCGGGGCTGGATTTCGCCATCGCCGCCATCTTCATAGCTCTGGTGACGCCCGGTCTCAGGCGTCGATCTCACTGGATCTGCGTTTTGGTGGCCATGCCCCTGGCGGTACTGGCGGAAGCATTGGCTTGGCCCATGGGGCTGCTGATCGCCTCGCTGTCAGGCATGGTGGCTGGCGCTGTATTTGCCAATCTTACCGGGGAAACTCTGATGGAGGACAAGGGGTGATCTGGTTAACTCTTCTCTCTTGTGCCGTGCTGGTATTTGCCAGCCGCTATCTGTTTTTGGAGCCCAAACTGCCCGTACGCCTGGGACGACGCAGCCAGCATCTGCTCAGCTATAGCGCCCCGGCAGTATTGAGCGCCCTCGCCGCCCCGCTGATCTTCATCAGGGATCAGAGCATCGACCTTCACTGGCACGACCCCTATCTGGTTTGTGGCTTACTGGTTGCGGTACTCACCAGGCTTGGCGCCAATGCCCTGGTGGCCATCGCCACAGGCATGGGACTGTTTCTGCTCTGGCCCGGTTAATTACGGTAACACTAACGAGGATCGTCGCCCCACAAGGCAACACGGAACGGGAAGAGTTCGGCCCCCATCACCCCTTCTGAAACGGCAGGGTCGAACTCCATCAGTTTCTGGGCTTCCTCCTGAGTCTCAGCCAACACGATCACCAGGCCAAAGGTGTGCTGGTCTTCAGTCAGGGTGCGCCCGGCCATTGCCACTTTCCCCTCATCCTTGAGCCGGCTGAGATAGGCGAAATGGGCCTCCACGGCACTGGCCTCCTGAGGGGTTGGCCCCTGACTTAACATCTCCGGCCTAAGTGGTCGAAGCTTATATAAAAACTGATTCATCTGAACTCCTTTCATGGCAAATGATCATCACACCTGACCTCAGTGTATGTGACCCTCGGACCTTGCACAATTTCCAATCAAATAACTTCTGAATCAATCAGTTTGCCGAAGCCCAGCCCCGACGTCGCCAAGTATCATTCAAGCCCCCTTCTGAGAAGAGAATCTGCTCCCGTCCCATTGGATTTTGGCCAGGGATCCCACTTTGAATAAACCAATTAAAAACTTTAAGGAAACATGCTGTTGCTCTCAAACCCCAGTCACCGTATCTCGCTAATCTGGAGCCATAAATAGAAGCTAACCCTGAGTCCCTGAAAGCGCTGCCACGCCTGCAGGTCTGTCGGAGTCGTTCATGTTAAGAAAGCCCAACATCAAAAATCGCATCATCATCGGCATCAGCCTGCTGGTCTCGCTGTTGATGGCCTTTATCCTCCCGCTAATCATCGTCCAATTCTCCCAGGCCATAGACTCTGCCGAGCTCAGGCAGCTTGAGGAGCTCAACGAAACCGCCACTACCGAGCTCAATGCTTCCGGACGCCTGGCCCAGGCGCTGGCTACCGTGGTGTCGCTGACGCCGCAGTTTCAACAAGCCTTTGCCGAGCAGGACAGGCAGACTCTGGCCGAGACCACCCTGCCCATCTTCAAAGTGATGAAACAGCAGTACGGCGCCCGCCAGTTCCAGTTCCATAACCCGCCGGCCACCTCCTTCCTGCGGGTACACAAGCCCGCCAAGTTTGGCGATGATCTCTCCTCCTTTCGCCATACCGTGGTAGAAACCAATGCCAGGAAACAACCTGTCATGGGTCTGGAGCGAGGGGTCGCCGGAATTGGCATCCGCGGCGTGGTGCCCGTGTCCCACCAGGGCCAGCACCAGGGCTCCGTAGAGTTCGGACTCTCGTTCGGCCAGGCCTTCTTCGACCGCTTTAAACAGACCCACGGGGTCGAGATCGCCCTGCACCTGCCGGATGGCGATGCCTGGAAGCCTTTTGGTTCGACTCTTGGCGATCTGCGCCTGGGCGCAGACGCTCAACTGGCGCTGGCCTTCGACGGCCAGCCTCAGGTGGTTCAAACCGATCTCAATGGCCAACCCGTGGCTGTCTACCTGCACAACATCAATGATTACTCCGGCAAGCCCATGGGTGTGCTTGAGGTGGTGATGGATCGCAGCGAAAACCTGGCGATGATGACCCAGATGCGGAACACCATACTCCTGTCAGGGCTGGCGGCATTGGCCATCGGCATCGCGGTTGCCTGGTTCATCGGCCGAGGCATCACCCAGCCCATCGAAGCCACTACCGCCACCATGGCCAACATCGCCGACGGGGATGGCGATCTCACTCTGAGGCTCGATGACAAGGGCCACGACGAACTGGCTGATCTGGCCCGCGCCTTCAACCGCTTTGCCGCCAAGGTCCACAACACCATCAGTGAGGTCACCGGTGTTGCGGGCCAGCTGGACAGCTCCGCTCAGGAGCTGGCGTCCATCACCAGTGAGAGCCAGCTCGGCATGAGCAAACAGCTGCAGGAGACGGAGCAGGCGGCCACGGCGATGAACCAGATGAGCGCTACCGTAGAGGAGGTGGCTCAGAATGCCACCCTGGCCGCGGATTCTGCGCAAAACGCCAATAAGGCTACGGAAGGAGGCAAAGAGGTGGTCTCCTCGGTGTCCGACAGCATCCATCGGCTCTCCTCGGAAATCGACGGTGCCGTTACCGTAATCAAGGATCTCGAACAGGAGACAGGTCGAATAGACGGGGTACTGGAGGTGATACGCAACATAGCAGAACAGACCAACCTGCTGGCCTTGAACGCCGCCATTGAAGCGGCCCGGGCTGGGGATCAGGGGCGGGGCTTTGCGGTTGTGGCCGATGAGGTACGCACCCTGGCCAGTCGCACCCAGGCGTCGACCCAGGAGATCCAGCAGATGATCGAGCAGTTGCAGGGTCAGTCCGCCAGGGCCGTGTCGGTCATGGACGACAGCCGCAACACCTCTGAACAGTGTGTCGCCCTGGCCAGCAGTGCCGATCGGGCTCTGGGACAGATCAGCGAAGCGGTCAACAGCATTACCGAGATGAACATGCAGATCGCCAGTGCTGCCAGCGAGCAATCGGCGGTGTCCAATGAGATCAATAAGAACGTAAACACCATCAACGACATCGTGTCGGAAACCAGCCAGAGAACCCACAACGCCGCTTCCGCAGGAGAAGCGATGGCTCAGCAATCAGACACATTGAACCGGCTGATAAATCAGTTCAAACTGTAGATGAAAAAGGGGCCGTCCGGCCCCTTCTTCTTATCTGACAGATTTGACCCTGAAAGAGGCATCCAGCGGATCACCTCTGAACCCTTTTCCGGGCTGGCGAAGCGGCTCTACCTCATACTCCAGCTCCTGAACTCGTTGCCTCAGCCTCTGGTTCTCGGCACTGACCTGATGCAGCTGGCGCCGATACTCCTCCAGGTGTTGCCGTATCCCGGTATCCCTGCCGGTCTCTGCCCTACTCTGCACTTTGGCCTTGAGCGCCAGCGCATTACACAGAATCAAAGCAAAGAGACAGCCGATGGCGATACCGCCAATGACAGCAAAAGCATCCACGCTCATAGACACCTCCCTTTACGTCCCTGTTTCCTTTAAGCGTAGACCAAACCGTTGGTATATCAACGCAATACAGCCCATAGAGAGCCGTTCAGCAACCCAGTCTGGTCATGACCACCCCAAATGCAGCTAGCGAGTGAAGTTAGGTTCCGCTCGCGAGCCCCCCTCGTCTTGCCGCCTCTGACGCCGCAGATCGGAGGGAACAGGGTACTCGGGGTGATAGAGGTCGCGACTGGCACAGACCCCGGGCAGTGACGGCTCCCAGCCGCTCTCTATCTCGGACGCCAGCTCCGAAATCGACTGGCCGGCCCGGGGATAGTGCTCCCAGTCGACGGGCCAGTCCTCTTCATCGGCCCGGGCCAACACCTGACTCATCCAGCGGCGCCTCAGCTCAGCCCATTGGCCAGATTGGGAACCGCTTTCCATCACCGCCTGCCAAGGACGAACCTCAACATAGAGGGTGCGGCGCACCCCTTCGGAACGTCTGGGTGGAGAGCCGTGGAGAATCATCATGTCCTGCACCAGAATGTCTCCGGCTCTGGCAGGCTGCTCCACCACGCCGGGGGGATGCCAGCCATAATGCTCGACTAGGGATTCGATGGACTGGAGTCCATGCTGAGTGCCCGGCACATACCTCAGGCAGCCATCTCCTGCGTCCGCGTCATCCAGGTAGAGGCCAACATTGAGGTAGGGAAAACGACGGTCGTGCTGCGCGCCCTGATGCCAATTGATCACCGGGTGGGGGTGCTGATGCTTGTAGAACAGGCCGAGGTTCAGCGGGACGGCGCCCGGCCCGCACAACTCCCTGGCCAGCGCCATCATCGCCGGGCAGGCCAGGGTATCCAGCACCAGTTCGGTGGCGTAGCTAAGCAGGTTATCGTAGCGCATCAGCCTGGGTCCCACAGGGTCTTCGATGACGCAGAAATCCCTGCCATGCACACCTTGACTGTGGGCCTCCAGAGCCTGCTGCTCAAGATGCGATGCTACCTGTCGCCAGCGATGCACAAGTTGGGGTGGGAATGACCCGGGCAAACGCAACAGGCCCTGCCTGGAAAACAGGCGGCGCTGGTCCGGGGTCAACTGATAGTTTCTCATATGCCCTCCATGGCGTGGCTATCAGTGCCTTTCTCTATTTACACTACCGAGTTTGAGAAAAGGAACAATCCTCTTGCATAAAAAAACATCAAAAACAGCAGGGACTTGTCCGAGCTTGCGCTCAGCTGCTCTGAAGCTGACTCACTGCCGTCAATTGATACAGATTGAGGGCAAAGGGACCACTTTGGCCCTGCCCCATCAGCAACCCAAGCTGCTCGACCCTGTTCTCATCCAGAGGTTCGGCTCCGGCAACGGTGCGACCGCGAAACCTCGGCTCGAACTCGCTCAGGGGCAGTTCTATCACCTCGTCCCTGCCCGGCTGAGTGGCAAACCCGGCTACGTAGAGCACCCCGTCGCATAAGCCATCCATCTTCAGCCTGAGTTGATAGCTGTTGCCGTCCCCCCTGAGCGTCAACCTCAGGGCCCGGCAACCCTCAGGCAATACCAGGGGACGACGCATGGAGGCAAAGCCTCCGCCATTTTCCAGGGAGACTACACCTTCAAAACAGCACCCCTGCTCGGTGGCCACCATCTGGCTTTGAGACACGCCCCCCATCACGCCATCGTTGATGGGGCGCCACCTCCCGGCTTCTTCCGCACACAAAAAATCCACAAGCTCCATAATCCCCCTCCCTGATTGGCCATGGTCTGCCCTTCAGTCCACCGCTCTCTGCCATTTTGAGCCCAATCTCCGAAACCGATGCGCGAACACCAGAGTATTCAACTTCTCCTATTGCCTTACATAAGAGTACCTCTTGAATGCCTGTGCAACAGAGTGTTCCGTTGCAAAGGGGGGCTCCGAAGGCATGGCGCTGTGTCTGACCGGATTGCCACCACAGGCCGCACAACTGAGCGGCGCCCAGGTGTTGAGCAAACATTGAATCGGACTTTGGACGAGGCCGGGCCATTGAACAAACCCAGCTTTATTTGCCTTATAAAGAGAACTTACATCCAAGCCATAGAAAATAGACGGTATCACTGAATCGAGGGAGTTTAGTGTTAACGTTTCGTGTTTTCACTTTGCGGAACGCTTGGCTTTTAACCAGAATATTGTAATTAAATTACAATGTAATCGCACCATCCTGCCCTCTCAGTCCATCCACGAGCGCATTAGAAACTTGCGATATAAACATTGGGAATTCTGAACACACAAACTCAACACTGGTGCGGGCTGCAGCGCAGATAAAAAAAGGCAGCGCTGATGAGACGCCGCCTTTTGCAGGGAAATGATAATGAACCTAACACCGTAGAATTGTAGTTAAGTTCACAAATCATCTTACTGATTACAGACTCAAATGGAACTGGCATTTGTCACATATTTTCACTAAATCAGGCTCGATTGTCTGTTTTGCAGCCAGAAAACGCTACCTGTCGATAACAAAACATCTCTCATCACGGATTTGGTGAAAAGTTTGATGCGAAACTCATGATTTGGACAACTGCTCTCTCGAAACACTGTGAGAGCTGA
Source organism: Ferrimonas futtsuensis DSM 18154 (assembly GCF_000422645.1). Lineage (GTDB taxonomy): Bacteria > Pseudomonadota > Gammaproteobacteria > Enterobacterales > Shewanellaceae > Ferrimonas > Ferrimonas futtsuensis. The sequence continues at coordinate 111,743 of NZ_KE383897.1, read as the reverse complement.
GTCACCAATGGAAAACTACTGTGGAAAGTAACATTGTCTTCACACACCAGGGACTGGTGTACTGTCGGGTCTGAAGTTGGAGACCACAAATGTCCCTTATCTACTGCCGACACGGCAGAACCCAGTGGAATGATCTGGGCACCCTGCAAGGCACTTTTGACAGCCCGCTTACAGACACTGGCAAGAAACAGGCTTACGAAAGCGGTCGTCTGGCCGCCCCCCATTCTCCGCAGTTGATCTACTGCAGCGAACTCAAGCGAGCCAGGGACAGCGCCGAACTGGCCAATCTCTCCCTCTGTGTGCCTGTGCTGACCTCTCCCCTGTTAAATGAGCGCTGCTTTGGCGCTCTGCAAGGGCTGGACAGGACAACTCATCCAAAGTGGTGGCAAGCCTACACCGGCAGGGATCAGCAGGACTGCATGGCCATTCCAGGCTCTGAAGCCGCCTCCGCAGTCGCCTGTCGCATCGGTGCATTTTGGACTGAAATGCGGGAAATGCACGGAGATACGCGCATTCTGGTGGTGGGGCACGGGGAGTGGCTCAAGATCGCCCTGAGCCTGGCATGGGGGCTCTCGCCCTGGAGCGGCGCGCCTCCTCTACCGGACAATGGCCAGGTGTGGCGATTGGAGGAGATGCGCGAACTGATGCCGCAGCAACAGTCCGCGTAAGAGTTCAGGCTGCCACGCGTCTGGCTTGCGGGGCCGATTCGTTGACCCTGAAGCCAAGGCGCTGCTCCTCTGCTCGCACCCTATAGCAGCCGCTGAACACCAGAGCATCCGCACTCAAAAGATCATGCTCCACCAGATAGTGGAACGCCTTCTCCTCCTCAACGGTGACCGTGGAAGCCTGAACCAAAGGGTACACCGGCTCGATCAAACGGACCTTACGCAGGCACAGGCCTTCAGAGGCATACTTGGTGATGCTCAGCGCCTCTGAAGCTGGCTTCTCCATCTGCTTGATGAAAAGTCCCTGTTGCGCCATCCAGGCGCAGGCCTGCTCAGTGCCCGACAACCGCCAATGCCAATGACGGCAATCCAGTTGCTGTTCCAGACAGAGGTGATACAGACTCTCGGCCGCTTCCCGGCTGTCCAGCCACAACTCCCTGGCGGCCAGCAGCCGTTGCCAGCCTGCATCATCCAGTGTGTAACTCAACTCAATCTGAGGCGCCTGAACCACCACTGCGCCCTGATGCCTCAACGAGTCCACCAACGCAGTGTCACCTCCGCAATCCAATACCTGTACACCGCTGAGAGGCAGTGCGCCTCGCCAGTCCAACTCTTCAGACAAGGACACCACCTGCCCCATTACCACCAGCATGGGATCGCCGTTGCCGAAGTCGGCAATGCGCTCGCCGATCTCATTCAGTTCGGCGGTAATCATCCGCTGCTTATGACTGGTGGCCGCCGAAATCACCGCCACTGGCGTGCAGGGATCCCTGCCTCTCTCTATCAGCTCTCTGGCATGTTGAGCCAGTTTTTTCGCCCCCATATAGAGCACCAAGGTGCCGGAGCTCTGACCCATCGCCGCCCAGTTGCCAATGGTGGTGGATGCCCTGTGACCGCTGGCGAAGGTGACGTCGGACGCCATGCCATTACTGGTCAGCGGAAAACCTGCATAGGCGGCCGCCCCCAATGCCGAGCTGATGCCGGGCACCACCTCGTAGTCGATGCCATGGTGCTGCAGACAGCGACACTCTTCGGTGGCACGGCCAAAGATGAAGGGATCGCCGGCCTTGAGGCGCAGCACACTGCGCCCGGCCATTGCCTGCTCCACCACTTCAGGGTGCATGCCATACTCGATGCTGGTGCCACAATAACCCCGGTACCCCACCGGGATCATGGTGGTACCCGCAGGCACCAGAGAGAGCACCGCCGCATCAATAAGCAGGTCATAGCAGACCACGTCACACAGGCCCATCAGTTCATGGGCGCGGCGAGTCAGCAGGCCAGGGTCACCCGGGCCGGCCCCCACCAGGTAGACCTTCCCCGGCTTAGTCATGGCTGACCTCCGCCTCGCTGATCCGCGCCCGGCGAAAACCATGGGTAAACTCGGCGGCGTAGAGGCGCGAGTCGCGAAACTCTGTGGTATCCAGCACCTTGGAGACGATGATCATCGCCGTGGCACGGATCCCGGCGCCCTCTACCTGATCCACTATGGTGTCCAGGGTGCCGCGCAAGATGCGCTGTTCGGGGTGGGAAGCTTTCTCCACCACCGCCACCGGCCAGCTTCCCGGGTAGATCTCCTTGAGCTCCCGGGCCACCTTGCGGATCAGGCTGGCGGAGAGGAATAGACACAAAGTAGCCTCATGCTCGGCCAGAGACTTGAGGTTCTCCTTCTCCGGCACCGGAGTACGACCGGAGGCCCGGCTGAGGATAATGGTCTGGCACTGCTCAGGCAAGGTCAGCTCCTGACCCAGCGCCGCCGCCGACGCCTGGAACGAGCTCACTCCAGGCACCACCTTCCAGTCGATGTTCAGCTTATCCAGCCTGCGGGTGGTCTCTGCCAGGGAGCTGTAGATGGAGAGATCCCCGGTCTGGACCCGGGCCACGTCCTGCCCCTTGTCGTGGGCATCGACGCACACCTGGATGATCTCATCCAGATCCATCTCTTCGGAGCTGAGCACCAGGGCATCTTCCCGGGCACGGGCCACCACCTCCTTGGGCACCAGAGAGCCGGTGTAGAGCACCACAGGGCAGGACTCCACCAGGCGGGCACCCTTGACGGTAATAAGATCCGGATCGCCTGGGCCGGCGCCAATGAAAAATACGGTCATGCTGATACCTCCAGTTGAGTTTCGTCCAGGGAGCGTCCCCGCTTCTGGCCCGCCTTCACCGAGCCATCGTTCAAGTCATATTTTTTGCTGTAACCCCGAGGGGTGACGATCAGATCGGCAAAGCGGTAGCTCTGGCTGTTGCCCACCACCACGGCGGCGGTCATGCCGAACTCCAGATCGGTAAAGCTGTCCAGGGTGGAGAGCTGCACCGATTGCTCCGGTCGATAGGCGTTGTCCACAACGGCAACCGGGGTATCGCCGCTGCGGTGCTTGAGCAGGATCTGCTGCGCTTCGATGATCTGTTGGGTACGGCGGCGGGATCTGGGGTTGTAGAAGGTGATGGCAAAATCCGCCATGGCCGCCCCCTCGATGCGCTGACGAATCAGACTCCAGGGGGTCAGCAGGTCCGACAGGGAGATGGTGCAGGCATCATGGCCCAGGGGCACCCCAACCAGAGACGCGCAGGAGTTGGCCGCGGTGACGCCTGGGATCATCTGTACCGGCAGATCGTCATTGCCCCGCCAGCCCTTCTCAGCCAGCAATTCATACACCAGCGGGCCCATGGCGTAGATCCCCGCATCGCCGCTGGAGATGATGGCCACCCGCCTGCCGGACAAGGCGGCCTCGACCGCCAGGGTGGCTCTGTCCACCTCCCGGGTCATGCCACTGGCGCTGGTTTCCTGACATACCAGCAGGGGACGAACCATATCCAGGTAAGGCTTATAGCCCACGACCAGATCGGCCTCTTTGATGGCCAGAGACGCCATGGGGGTTAACAGCTCCAGGGAGCCGGGGCCGATGCCCACAATACTCAGGTGACCACTCATGGTGGTGCCTCCTCAAATCAGGTTTATTTCTCAGTGCGGACCGCTGACATTCAACAGGCCGCAGTTCAATGAGTTTGCCGGTGCCCGGGGAATCATGGGCAGGGTTCCATGGTGGCCAGGCACTGGGCAGGCACCACCTCGGCCAGGGCCTGCCCTTTGGAGAGGGCCTGGAACACCCTTTGCCACTGCTCTTTGGAGAACCCTTCCAGGGATTGCAGCCACTGGCTGTGATTGACATCCGCACCTCTGGCGTAGATCACCGCCGTGGCACGCTGTCGACAGGCGCCTGCGCAATGACTTCGGGTCACCTTGATGCGGTTTTGGCCCTTGGAGAGGTTCATCTCCTTGAGGATCTGCCGCAGTTGATGGGCCAAACCCTCGGCACCGGACTGCTGGCAGCGGCCGCCCTCGCACACCACCAGATGGTGGCGGTAATGGCGCACGGGTTTGGGCGCCCCGCCGCTGGCCAGGCCTTTGTGGCTGGCACGGGTGCGTGAAGGTCCGGAGAAAAAATTCTTCAGTGTCCTGCGAACCAGGGGCTCCTCAAAGGGGATGACACAGGCGGCCAGGGTCAGGTTGTAGCCCTGCCCCCGGTATTTGAATTTGGGCACCAGCAACTTGTCAGAGCCACTGCTGTGCAGGCAGGCGGCTTCGGCAACGGACGACACCCCGATGCAGCGCAGGACGGTGTCCGATGGGTTTTCAATTCCCTTGACGTCTCTGAGGGCGTCGGCGCTGAAACATTCGAAGGGCCGCTCGACATGTTTTGCCATAGCCAGGATCCCCACTTCATCGGCCTTAAGGTCGATGGACGCGAAGCGCGCTACGGATTGCGGGTGAAGGTTATTGGCATGCAAAAAAGCCTCGATGCCCTGCTCTATCACCTGCTGCGGGGTGTTGCGATCGCAACCGATGCCCAGCACCAGATCCCTGGGGCGCCAAATCGCAGCCGGCAGGGTCAGCTTGGGCAGTGTGCGGCTGCGGCTGATCACCACCGCCGCGTCCATGGCGCCCACAGGCGGCAACTCGGCCGACTCGCTGACCTTGAGATGCTCGGGCATGCGCTCCTGCCCCTGCCACCACCCTTTCTCGCCCCCCTGCTGCCAGATGAGGGTGGGACGATGGTTGACCACGGCGCTGGCCACCTGAGTCAGGTCGCCTTCGCAGGCGGGATCCAACTGCCAACCAAAGGGCTCACCCAAGGTGTCGACTGAGATCAGCCCAGAGCTGTCAGAGGCCGTGGTGAGGGTGGCGGTGGCGCCTAACAGCGTGGCAACCCGAATTGCCATCTGGTTGGCACCGCCTCGATGGCCACCGAGCAGGGGGATGGCAAAATGGGCATTTTCGTCGATGCACACCACGCCGGGGTCCTGACGTTTGTCCTGAAGCAGCGGTGCCAACATGCGGGTGGCAATGCCGGCACTGAACAGGAACAGGTGCTGGTCGTAGGAGCCAAACTGCTGCTGAAGGTGTTCCGCCAGCGGCAGGTTGAGCGCCTGCTCGCCGCCCCAATCTCCCTGCCTGTCCAGCACAAACAAACGCGCCCCGGGCAACTGAGCAGTCAGCTTCTGCCCCAGCTCTGCGCCTTTGCGGGTGATGGCATGGATGGCAATCCGGGTCATTGCTGGCCCCGACGCAAAATGCCCTTACGGCCGCGAATGGAGAGCTGAACCATGGCGAAGTAGCGATGCTCCTCGGGCACCTCTCGAAGATCCCGGTACACCTGCTGATTTTCGCCGGTGGCGTGAGATACATAGGTGGCGCAGTGCAGCAGCCCCATGGGCTCCAGCATCTCAATCAGCGGCTTAACCATACGCCCGGCCTTGATGAGGATGAGGGTGTCGAACTCCTCAATCAGCCTCGGCAGCATTTCGATGCCGTAGGTCGCAGGCACCACACAGAAACGCTCCTCGCCATCGGCCAGAGGGATGGTGGTTGCCGCAGGCACCGCAGTAATGGAGCTTACCGCAGGCACCACCTCCACCTGCAGGTTGGGCAGGCGCTCTGCCAGCTCCTCCTGAAGGTAGGCCCAGGTGCTGAATACCGATGGGTCCCCCTCGGTGATGAAGCCCACGTCCAGCCCCGCCTGCAGTCGACTGACCAGGGCCTCGGCGGCCGCCTCCCAGGCGGGGACGGTGATGGAGACATCACGAGTCATGGGAAACCACAGGTAGAGCGCTTCACCGCGCATGCTCTCGGTATCCAGCTCCTGCTGTGCAATGGCCCAGGCAAAGGAGTCTGCCTGGCCCTTGTTCTTTTCAGGAATGGCGATCACATCCAGCGACTGCATCAGGCGCAGGCTGCGCAGAGTCATCAGATCGCCGGCGCCTGGGCCAACACCAATGGCGTAGAGTTTTCCCGTTTTGTTCATTGGCCTTCGGCCCTCTTTTCAATGGTAAACAGATGAATGGGGTTATCCCCCTGGTATCGGGTGTAGTGCGCCAGGCTCTGACCGTGGGCGGCAGTGAGCATCAGCACCTGAGCATCAACGCCGGCGTCACGGCACAACTGGTGCAGCTCGCTTAGGCTCTCCAGGGTGACCGCACTGAACACCAGCCGGCCGCCCGGCTTGAGCCTGGCCAGGGCCAACTTGAAGATCGCCGCCATCTCCCCGCGGCTGCCGCCACAAAACACCGCATCTGGGTCAGGCAGAGACTCCAAAGCCTGGGGCGCCCGCCCCTTGATTAAGGTGAGGTTGTCCACCCTGTGGGCACGCCGATTTGCCTCCAGGGTGGGATAACATTGGTCGTTGCACTCCACCGCGTACACCTGGCCCTGCCAGGCCTGCTTGGCGGCTTCGATGCCGATGGAGCCGGAACCGGCGCCGAGATCCCAGACCACGGAATCCGGCTGAACCCTGAGGTTGGCCACCGCCACCGCCCGAACCGGCGCCTTGGTGATCAGCCCCCTGTCCGGGGTGCGTTTGGCGTAGGCGTCATCCGGGCAGTGACCGGGATACCCGCCCCAACGCAAGGCGTCGGTGCGCTCCAGCATCATCAGATTCAGAGGCTGAACAGGCTCGGCCTTCCCTTGTACCAGCTGCTCAATGTCGAAGCTGCGCACTCGCTCGTTGACCCCGCCCAAGGCTTCGCACAAATGAATCCGCCAATGGGTTTCACCGAACTCCAGCAGGTGCTCGGCGATTCTCCTGGGGTTGTGCTCGGCATCGGTGAGCAGGACGAAACGCTCGCCCTGCTGAAGCCTGGCCACCAAACCGGTCAGGGGGCGGCCATGCACCGACAGCAGGTCGGTCTCCTGACTGGCCCAGCCGAGTCGGGCACAGGCCAGCTGCATGGCACTGAGGCTGGGGATAATCTCCAGCTCCGGAGGCTGCTCCAGGCCTTCGAGGAAGGTTTTGATGCGGCTGCCGATGCCGAAGAACATGGGATCGCCGGAGGCCAGCACACAGACATCCCTCTGCTGGGCCGACTCGGCGATGGCCTGCAGGTAGCCCTCGATAGGGGTGGTCAGTGTCAGCCGCTCCCCCTGAAACTGGGGAAAGAACGCCAGATGGCGGCCGGCACCGGCCAGCACCTCGGCCTCGGCCACCGCATTGATGGCGCGGCTGGTCAGGCTGAGGCAGCCATCGTCGCCGACACCGATAACCCGGATGCGCCCTGTCACTGTGCCGCCTCCACCATCAGGGCATGCAGGGTGGACACCACCAGGGGGCTGCCCCCTTTGCGGCCCACAGAGGCAATGTAGGGCACCCCGCTCTGGGCCACCAGGGCATCTTTGGATTCGTCGGCACGGACAAAGCCCACGGGGATGCCGATGATCAGGGCGGGTTTGGCCTCGCCGGCCTCGACCATGCGAAGCACTTCAAACAGGGCGGTGGGGGCGTTGCCCACACCGACGATGGCGCCATCGAGCAGCCCCTGCTCCCGGGCGAAGCGCATGGATTCGATGGCTCTGGTGATCCCCTGCTCCCTGGCACGGTCGATCACCTGGGGGTGGCTGATGAAGCACTGGCAGGTGACGCCGAAACGCTCGCTGCGCACCGGACTGACGCCGGCGGTGATCATGGTGACGTCGGAGATGATGTTGCAGCCACGGCGCAGCGCCTGGACGCCGGCTTCCACCGCGTCCCGGGAAAACTGGAACAACTCCCTGAACTCAAAGTCTCCCGTGGTGTGGATGGCGCGTCGCACCACATTCCACTGGCCCGGGGTGAAGGGGTGTCCCCCCATGTGTGCCACCTCCTGATCGATGATGGCGAAGGAGTCAGACTCGATTTGCCGCCCCTGGGCGGTCAGTTGTTGCATGGCACTCATTGGAGCTCTCCATGGCAGGCGCAGGCCAGGGTGGAACCGTCGAAGTCCACCAGGCGAACACTTACCGAAAAGGCGTTGTGGGAGTACTCGGCGCAGTGGCGGGCAGCCTCGGCGCAGAGAGATTGCAGATAAGATTGGGGTAACACCCCGCGAACCCGTTCCAGAATGTGACGGCCGGTATTGGCCTGACGAATCTGGTCAATGACCACCTTGTCCTGGCAGTGGTCTGTAGCCAGGCTGGCCATCAGCTCAAAGTCGATGGGGCGGCCGCTGACGTGGGTCATCATGGTGCCTGAGACCAGCTTGCACAGCTTGCCGATCATGGTCACCAGCTCCAGCCGCCGAACCCCGTAGCGGGCGCCGGCGCGTAGGCCCACACCGGTAAAATCCCCCACCTGAATAAAGGCGGTGTCAGTAAGATCCGGATGGTGCGACATGGCCGCCTTCTCGGTGCGGCTGCCGGTGGTCAACACCACCTGTTCCAGCCCCTGAGCCCGGGCCACCTGGATACTCTGGCGAACCGATGCGGCGTAGGCAGAGGTGGAGTAGGGATTGACCGTGCCTCTGGTGCCCAGGATGGACAGGCCACCAACGAGGCCCAGGCGCCGACCTATGGTTTGTTCTGCCAGGACCTCCCCGCCGGGGACGCTGATGGACACCCGCACCCCGGACAGCCCGAATTGCTGAAGCAGAGGCAGCAGGTGCTCACGCATCATCTTGCGGGGCACCGGGTTGATGGCCGGCTCCCCCACCGCCAGTTCCAACCCGGGCAGGGTCACAACGGCTAGCCCCTCTCCCGCTTCGAAGCGGATCCCCGGCTGCTCTTCCAGCGCCACGGTCGCGGTGATGGCCGCTCCGTGGGTGCAATCTGGATCGTCGCCCGCATCCTTGATCACCGCACAGCAGGCGCGGCCCGGCTCGAGGCTGTGAGGTATGACGTCGAAACTGGCCTGCTCGCCAATGGGCAGCTGGATGGTGACCCGCTCAGGTGCAGAGGATTCGCCACCACACAACCACTGCAGGGCAGCCAGGGACGCGGCAGTTGCGCAGGCGCCTGTTGTGTAGCCCCGCCTGAGCTCACCCCGGTGGCGGCTCTTGCGGATTCGGGTGACCCCGGCGGCGGATGGCGATTGTTGGGTATTGGTCACTTGAAGCATTCCACAAAATTCTTTGGAAGCTCAACGACAGGGGGGCGGGTGCAATGATCTCTCACTACTGCCGGGTAGGCCCGCCTGGCGTTTAGCGTCAAGGTTCGAGGTGGGTATTCTGGCTTTCAGCGATGCTGACTACAGTTGCGGGTACAGCCCGGAATTTCGATCCGGTTCCCCCTGCCTGGCTCGAATAACTGAGACAGGCCGCCCTTTTGCGGGCCCCTGGAACTGTGCCCAGTCTAGAGAGCCCGTCCGCCAGAAACACTGTGGAAAGTTGAAGTGATTTTTGCCCGTGAAGCTGAATGTGACGCTGATCAGCCTGTTTCAGCCGGGTATTGCTTAAAGGTCCGCCTTCAGCGAAGACTCTTCGCCCAAAAACAGGCGGTTAAGCGCAAGGGCCAGATCGAAAGAGTGACCATTGGCCCGGGAAAACGCGAGCTGATCCACCGCCAGCTCCTTCGCCTTGAGCCTGGCGTAGTGGGGCCGGCTTAAAGGCTTTGACGGACTGCGGTTCATCGGGCCCACCTGATAGAGGTAGAGTTCCGGGCGATTCATCAACACCGCTTCCGGACTGAACTTGATCAGCTTGCGACTGGAGGGGGCCAACAACTCTCCCCCGGCGGCCTTGATGATGTCGGCGACAATGTTGCCTCTGCCGGCGATGGTCAGTGGCATCTCGGTCACCTCGAAGATCACCCCGGGGGCACGGGGCACAGGTCGCAGTTGCGCTCGCAAGGCGCTGAGCTCGGCAACAAGCTTGGCAGCCCTGGGCTGACACTCCAGGGCCTGGCCCAACTCCGCCACCCCACTGAGCACCCCGTCCAGAGTCACCGGGTTATAGATCAGAGTCTCCGCCCCAACCAGGCTCTGCATCTCTGAGCTGAAAAAGCGCTCTGAGCCCAGCACAATCAGGTCCGGCTTAAGGCTGCGCACCAACTCCAGGTTGGGTTTGATGTGGCTGCCTACCTTGAGGGCATGGGGAAAATCCTCGTTGGAGCGGGTGACGCCCACCACCTTGTGGGACTGATCCAACCGCTGAAACAGATCCCCCGCCGCCGGAGCCAGCAGCACCACCCGCTGATAGGCCTGGGCGGTGGCGGCGAAAAGCAAAAGCGCGAGAATCCACAGACACCGATACATGGTACACCTCTGATAATATTTCCGGGGTCACCCCTGCTCGGGGCACGTCAAACAACAATTTCCCCTGCTTGAAAAACAGGAAGCGATCGAAATGGTCATAGGCCAGGTTGATGTCGTGCACCGCGGTCACCACGGTGGCATCCAGGCTGGCCAGATGGGCAAAGATCTCCAGGGTATGGCGTACATCCAGGCTGGCACTGGGTTCATCCAGGAAAATCACCGGCGTCTGCTGGTTCAGCACCCGGGCCAGCATCACCCGCCTCTGCTCGCCGCCGGACAGCTCTCCGTAACTGCGATGGCGATACCTCAGCATGTCCACCCGCTCCAGGTTGGCGCAGCTCAGCGCCCTGTCCTCCTGGCTGTAGCCCTGAGGCCCCAAGTGAGCGAAACGCCCCATCAAGGCCACCTCCTCCACGGTCAAGGGGAAGGAGACCTCGGAGAATTGGGCCAGCAGGGAGAAGGTTTTAGCCCGCTCATTGAAGGGGATCGCCGCCAATTCGCGGCCGTCATAGGCGATGCTGCCCACCCGGGGCTGGGCTAGGCCGGTCATCAGGGACAACAGGGTGCTTTTGCCGCAGCCGTTCTCCCCCATCAGGGCCACCTTCTCTCCCGGGGCAATCACCAGATGGTCGAGCTCAAGCTGGAAACCGGAACGATGAAACGACAATTGAGTCAGTAGGATCTCAGCCATGCCACAGTGCCTCGCGACGGGTTTGAAGCAGATAGAAGAAGAATCCGCCGCCTAAGATGGCGGTGATGATCCCCACCGGCAGCTCGGCGCCGCCGGGGATCACCGTGCGGGACAGGGCGTCGGAGGCCACCAGCAGGCCACTGCCCATCAGCGCCGAATAGAACAGGTTCAGCTTCATGTCGCTGCCAAACAGACTGCGGGCCACATGAGGCACGATCAGCCCGACGAAGCCGATGATGCCGGAGAAGCTCACCGCCACCGCCACCATCAAGGTGGAAAAGACAAAGGCCCAGCTGCGCAACCGCTTCACATTGACCCCCAGACTCTGGGCTGAGGCCTCATCCAAGCTGAGCAGGTTCAGTGCCTGCGCCCGGCGGCTGAGGAAGAGGTATACCCCGGTCAACAGCACGGCACACAGCAGCAGCCTGTCCCAGCTCACCAGAAAGATCCCTCCCATCAGCCAGTAGACGATGGCATTGAGGGAGTCCTCGAAGTAGTACTTGGAGAAGCTGATGATGGCGGAGGCGACAATGTTCATCACCACGCCGGCCAAAATCATGGTAATGGGGTTGATGCGTCCCCGGGTCTGGGACAGGCGATACACCAAGCCAAGGCCGCCCAATCCGGTGGCAAAGGCGCACAGGGCCACCCAGTGACCCGGCACGCCCAGGGCGATGGCCAGCACCGCCCCCAGCGCCGAAGAGGACGCGGCACCTGTGGTAAAGCTGTCCGCCAGGGGGTTTTTCAGGGTCAGCTGATAGACACTGCCGGCGAGCCCCAGCATGGCGCCGATAAGGGCGGCAAACAGCACCCTGGGCAGCCGCAGCTCCACCAAGATCCCTCTGCCCACCTCATCCAGCTGCAACGGATTCAGCCATTGGGGGCCGGCCAGGGTGGCTGCGGCGCAAGCCAGCAGCAGTATTGCCAGGCTGAGGAGTCTCAAGGCTCCATCCTCTTCAGGGTGTGCAGCGCCACCATCGCCAACACCAGATTGAGCCCCGCCAGTATCCCCATGGAGACCAGGTCCAGACTCTGCCCCAACAAGGCGTGGCGCAGCAGATCGGCGCTGTAGGTCAGGGGCGAAAGCGCCGCGGCCCACTGAATCAGCTGCGGCATCTGCTCCACAGGGAAGAAGGTGCCGGAGAGAAACATCATCGGGGTGATGACAAAGGCGTTCATCGACGCCTGATCTCTGTGGTTTTTCATCTTCAGTGCCACGATGAAACCTATCTGGGCGAAGGCCGCCAGGTGAAACAGCAGGGAAAGCCAGAACCCCAGGCCAAAACTGAGCTGAATGCCACACAATGCCGCGTAGACCATGATGATCGCCACCGGGATCATCCCCCGGGTCACACCATAAAGGGTTTCCGCCGCCAGTACCTGCCAGCGCTGCACCGGCGCCAGCAGAAACTCCTCGAAGATCTTCAGGTAGAAGCGGCTGATGTTGATCTCCGTGGCGATGTTGTAACTCTGGTTCATGCTGGCCATGGCCAGCAGTCCAGGCAGCAGGAAGCTCAGGTAATCTGTCCCCTGAACCACAGAGTCCTTGCCCACCCCAAAGCCAAACGCCATCAGGTAGAGGAAGGGGGGCACCGCCGCCGCCAGCACCACCCGAGGCAGTTTGCGGGACAGCACCCGCACTTCCCGATAATAGATTCCTACAATGCCATCAACCATGGGTCACTAACCGAGTGCCTGTCATCTGTAAAAACGCATCCTCCAGGGTGGTGGGACGCACGCTGCCGGACTCCTCGATCTCTCCCAGGCGGGCGAGAGCCAACTCCCTGCTGTCGAAAAACTCCACCCAATTGCCCTCCCCTACCCGCTCCAGGACGAAGGGGCCCAGGGTCTGGGTCAGACTGGTTACGTCACCATCGGCAATGACCCTGCCCTTATCGATAAACAGCACCCGGTTTGCCAGTCGCTCCGCCTCCTCCAGGTAGTGGGTGGTCAGCAAAATGGTGCACTCCTGGGCCCTATTGATGCGGCTAAGAAACTGCCACATGCTGCGGCGACTGTGGGGGTCCAACCCGACACTGGGCTCATCGAGAAACAGAATCCTGGGCCTGTGCATCAGGGCGCGGGCAATCACCAGCCGCCGCTTCATCCCGCCGGAGAGCTTGTCGGCGGTCACCTCCCTCTGTTCCATCAGCTCGGCAAAGGCCAGGCTGCGATCGATGGCCGAACTCAGCTGCTGGCCCCGCATGCCATACAGCAGCCCATGCACCCTAAGGTTCTCGGCGCAGCTAAGCTCGCGGTCCAGGTTGTTGTGCTGAGGCACCACCCCAATCAGGCGCTTCAGAGCCAGTCGATCGCTGCTGTAGGGCTCACCCATATAGCGGATTTCGCCACCGTCCGGTTGCAACAGCCCGGTCAGCATCTTGATCAGCGTGGTCTTGCCGGCGCCGTTGGGCCCCAACAAAGCACAAAACTCGCCAGAAACGAGTGAGAAGCTGACATCATTCACGGCCCTGCGCGTTCCAAAGGTGCGCGTCAGTTTGGCCCCTTCCAGCACCGGGCTGGGTTCAATGGTCATCATGGCTCTCCAAAATGCCGGGCTGACCTGCAGCCCGGCGACGGGATCAGTTCAATACAATGCCCGCTGCGTCTGCAGCGTCGGCCAGGTGTGCCAGGTAGCGTTGACGCACCTGAGGCGTCTCGCCCAGCCCCTTAAGCACCGGAGTCACCTCGATGCCCGCGCCCTGAAGCTGAACCTTCCATGAATCCTCCTCCTCGCCGGCCATGTCATTGGTGGCATGGTCTCCTGCCACCACCATCATCGGCTTGAGCACCACCTTGGTGATGCCATCCTCGGCCAGTCGCGATTTAAGACGGCCGAAGTCGGGGTGCCCCTCCACCAGGCCCACATAGATGCTGACGCCGGGATACTGCTGACTCATCAGCTCCTCGAGTTCGTAGTAGAGGCCGGTGGAAAGATGGTCATTGCCATGCCCCATGTAGACCAGGGCCGCGCCCTGTTCTTTCGCCATCGCCACGTCCGCCGACAGCGACTCAGCCAGCCTGGCGAGATCTTGCCGATACTCGAACTGCGGACCCCAACTGCCCATCAGCGGACGGCCCACTGCGATGCGGTTGAACGGCTTCCACCTGGCCTTGACGGTGTCGATGCCGGCCAGGGCATCGGTGTAGGCCAGCAGGTCGGTGAACTCCTCGCCATGGGTCAGCAAAGTGGTCTGAACCACGATGTCGCGGTAGCCCTGATCCTGAAGATCCGCCAGGGTGCCCAGCACGTTCTTCACCGAATAGAGAGATTCCGGGACCTCGGGGTGGGCAGCCCGGTACTCGGCATCATCACGACGGGCCTGCCAGCGTTTGCGGATGATGTTGGAGGTAAAGGCAAAGTGCACCGGCGTCTCCGGGTAGGCAGCCTGCACATCCCGTTGAATCTGCAAAAGTGAGCTCAGGGCGGAATCATAGCTGGTGCCAAAAGCGGCCAGGACAATGGCACTGGAGTGGTCAGTCTCACTGAGAGGCGCCGCAGACAGGTTGGCGCTAAGAAGAGCGGCGGCGGCCGCAATCTTAAGGGGTTTCATGGAGGTGAATTTCCTTTCGTGCCCAGGGGCACTGTGGACGGCCAAGGTCCGGAACTGTTGCTGGCGTCAGGGCGAGACCGACTGCTCCAGGGGTAGGCCCGCCCCGGGATCCAGCACGACAGCAAGGGCAGGTCTCCTGGCTTACGACTCGCGCTCCGCTGCCCTTCCCGGCCTGAGCCAGTGGCGTTTCAGCGGTGCGCTACCTGTTGGTAGGGCCGATTACAGTTGCGGGTACAGCCCGGATCTCTCATCCGGTTCCCTTCGCGGCCAGTTGGCTGCGGCACGTATGGCTCCCTTGCTGGGGCCATTGTAGAAACTGGCTTTGAGGGAAACACTGTGGAAAGTTGAAGTGATTTTGGCGAGTGCTTCAGGGCGTGATCCAGGTCCGCTTCGATTTTTGCCACTGCGCCTTGCTGTGAACTCGGACTCTACCTAGAGTTAATTGTGACCTTCCATCTGCCCCGATTCCGGAGGGAGGAAACACCATGAACATTGTCCGAGCCACCCTACTCATTCTGATGCTTCCCATGGCGGCCATCGCCCAGCCAACCAAAGTGGTTTTCCATATCGATGACCCCACTCAGGGGCGCTTCGCCCTGTACATGGCTCAGGATCATCTGCGGCTCAACCCGGAGATGAACATCACTCTGGTCGCCTATGCCGGCGGAGTGGACTTCCTGCTCAAGGGGGAAACGGACAGGGATAATAAAGCCTACGCGCCCCGAGTGGAGGCATTGATGGAGAAGGGCGTGCAGTTCCGCTTCTGCGCCTCCACGTTGCGATTCAGAGAACTCAGCAAGGATCAGGTATTGGCCGGAGTGGAGTTTGTCCCCTCAGGCACCCTGGAGATAATCCGACTGCAGTCTGAAGAGGGCTATGTCTACATCAAGCCCTAGAGAGGTCAGGGGAGCAGACAGCTCCCCTGTTTTTTTACAGGCAGATCAAGGCGTGCTGGCGTATCGCCTTTTCCAGATCAGGGAAATCGTTGATCTGCTCCGACACCACAAACAGCGGTTGCTGCCTGGCATCCTCCACCACCATCACCTGGGAAGTCCGATCGTAGTAGGCATCATCCACCTCCTGCCAGAGATGACGGATAAAGTTGCCATCGGCACTGGTAAGGGTAAAGCCCACCGGGTCCACCTGAATTTCGGTATTGAGGTAGGGGATCAACCTCAAGATCTGATAGGTCATGCGAAAGCAGCACAATCCCAGGGCGGAACAAAACAGAATCAGCGACCAGTGTGGATTGTCCACCCAGGTCGGAAACATCAAGGTGAGGATGCCGGCGATGGCCACCAGCGGCAGTTCGATGTGGACACGTTGTTTCACGTCATCGGGGTGAGTAAATACATGAGTCATGGTTCTGCTTCCCTAACTGAGGCGCCATCTCTTGCGCCTTTCCTACTCCCTAAGCCTATAACATGGCCCCAATTCGGTCACTTTTCCACCAAATATCACCCTCTTATACAAAATCAGTATGAATTTAGATCACCGAACTATTGCAATACCCCAAAAGACAACACTCCTTTTGTTGACCAAACTGAAGGGAGTGTCGGCGTATTTACCCCTTAAGTAATAGGCACTTGGTGAACCAGTTCACACTTTGCCTGAGCGCTTCAGACAGCTCTTGAGCATTCCCGAGTATTTCACTAAAGTATAACTGTCATTTTGAATGCACCTTTAGAGTTTGAGTTAGCCCCTCTCCAAAGACCGCCCTGAATGACACCCAATTTTGCAGGTGACCCTATGCTCAATATCGATGATCCCAACTTCAAAGACCCAACTCCGGCACTGTTCCGGCTTGGATTTCGTCCCATGTTCCTCGCCGGCGCCGCCGCTGCCGCGTTGCTGATCCCCTTGTGGTTGCTGGTCTGGTACCTGCCCGGGCAATCGCCGATTCTGAGCCCCAGCTTCTTTACCCCGGTGATCCCCATCTGGTGGCACCCTCATGAGATGCTGTTCGGGTTCGCCATGGCCATCGTCGCCGGGTTCCTGCTGACCGCCACCCAGAACTGGACCAATCAGCCTGGCCTCAAGGGTTGGCCCCTGGCCCTAGTGTTCTTGCTGTGGCTAGTGGCACGGGTCAGCCTGATGCTGCCCACCGCCATTCCCCTGTGGTTGCCCGCCGTGGCCGACGCCGGCTTCCTGCTGATCACCGCCGCCAAGATTGGCCACTCCATCATCAAGGTCCATCAGTGGCGCAACCTGGGTTTCCCTCTGCTGCTGCTGTTGGCCACCGGTGCCAACCTCTACAGCTACTACGCCCTCTACCAGAGAGACATGGTGCTCTCCACCACCCTGTGGCAGGCGATGATCTGGTGGATGGCACTGATGATCACCTTCGTGGGTGGCCGGGTGGTGCCGTTCTTCACCGCCATCCGCATCAAGAGGGGCAAGCCCTCTCCCCTGCCCTATCTGGACTGGCCGCTGTTTATCGCCCTGGCGGTACTGGCCGTCAACTCGGTCACCCATACCCTGAGCGGCGTGGCGCTGCAGGCTCTGCTGGTGGCCGCAGGTGCTCTGCAACTGGTACGTCAGGCCCGTTGGTTCCCCCACAAAACCCTGAAAGAGCCCATGTTGTGGTCGCTGCACCTGAGCTACCTGTGCATCGCCCTGGCCCTGCTGGGGATGGCCCTGTTCCTGGATAATCCCCATGTGGAGCGTCAAATGCTGCATCTGGTGGGGGTGGGCGCCATCGGCGGCATGTGTCTGTCGATGATCTCGCGGGTCTCCCTGGGGCATACCGGCCGCAACATCTATGAAGGCCCGGCCATGGCACCTGGATTTATGATGATCCTGGCCGCGGCCCTGATTCGCGCCTTTGGTCCCATCCTCTGGCCGGAGAACACCGTCGTCTGGCACTGGCTGGCCGCCAGCCTGTGGACCGCCGCTTTCGGCTTGTTCCTGTGGCACTATACCGGCATGCTGAGCAAGCCCAGGCTGGACGGACGCCCCGGATAAGCGAAGTGGGTGCAGGCGAGGCCTGCACCCTCGACTAAATTTACAGATAATCAGAAGAAGATAACGAGAACCCCATGCGCATCATCACTCCCCTGCTGCTGTCGGCCCTGAGCTTTAGCCTGCACGCCGCCGACGCCGTCCCCAATAGCTTCTGGAAGGAGCGCGCTCCCCTGGAGTACCAGTCCTGGCAGACCACGGAAAGCCAGGGCGAGCGTGAGGATATGCTGGCTCAGCGCCCCCAACTGGTGGTGCTCTGGGCAGGCAGTGCCTACGCAAAAGAGTTTCACAGCCCCAGGGGGCATCGCTTCGCCATCTCAGACGTGGCACAAACCCTGAGAACCGGGGTAGCGCCTGCACAGGGCCAGAAGGGGATGTCCGCCAGTTGCTGGACCTGCAAAGGGCCGGATGTACCCAGGATGATGGCCAAGCTGGGTGAAGAGGGGTTCTCTGGCAAGAACTTCACCGACCTGGGCACCGAGATGGGCAACACCGTCGGCTGCAGCGATTGCCATGAAACCGATTCCACCAAGCTGACCCTGAGCCGCCCCCATGCCCAGAAGGCGATGGCCAAGGTCAGCCTGCCCTTCAACGAACAGAACGCCGCCATGCAGGGTGCCCAGACCTGTGGCCAATGTCATGTCACCTACTACTTCCAGCCGGAAGCCAACAACAAGGTCAACATTCCCTGGATCTTCGGCAGCACCGCCGATGACATTGAGCGCTACTACGACACACGTCGTTTCTATGAGTGGTCCCACCCCATCTCCCGCACCCCGATGCTCAAGGCCAGGCACCCGGAGTTTGAGCACTGGAGCCGAAGCCACCACGCCAAGGAGGGAGCCACCTGCATCACCTGCCACATGCCTCAGGAGCAGGGTGAAAACGGCAAGAGCTTCAGTGAGCACCGGGTAGGCAACGCCCTGGATCGTTTCGATCAGGCCTGTGCCGGCTGCCACGACAGCAAGGCCGGCGTAGAGGCGGCCCTGAGGGTGAACAAAGAGAAGATCGACACGCTGCGGACCGAAGTGGAGATGCTGCTGGTCAAGGCCCACTACGAGGCCAAGGCGGCCTGGGATGCCGGCGCCGAATGGTACTTTATGGATGAGCCGCTGATGAGCATCCGTCACAGCCAGTGGCGTTGGGACTTTGCCGTCTCCTCCCACGGACTATATGCCCATAATCCTAAAGAGGGGGTGGAGCTTCTGACCACCGCCCTGTCTCAGGCGAAACAGGCCCGGGCTCAACTGGGTGAGATCCTGCTTCGCCTCAAGGTGGAGAAGGTGAGCTACCCGGATCTCTCCAGCAAAGAGGCGGTCCAGGCGGCGGTGGGGCTCGACATGGAGAAACTCACCGCCGAGAAGAAGGCCTACATCGACTCAGAGATCAAGAAGCACTGGCCAGAAGCGGCCAGCCGATTGCCTCACGAATAAGTGATCAGCAGTGGCAGCGCCTCGGCCAGGCGTTGCCACTGACTCTCATCCAGGGGCAGACCAAATCTCAGCCCATCCCCCTCATCGGTCAGCCGCACCAAGATCCCTTCACCACACAACTGTTTGTGCCAAATCGCCGCCCTGGGGTGATAGAGGGTCTGAAACAATCCGGTACCACAGAGTCTGCCCCCCAGGGGTTTGAGCTGTTGGTGCAAGCGATTTGAGGCCAACGTCAGCCGCTCAGCTTGCCGCGCCTGCCACTCCTTATCCTCCAACGCTCGGCGACAGGCGATACGACTGGGTCCCGCCAGGGTCCAGGGCCCCAGCTCATCGGTCAGCTGTGCCAACAGCCAGGGTTCGGCCAGAACAAAGCCGGCGCGGATTCCTGCCAGACCAAAGAACTTACCGATGGAACGCAGCACCACCAGACCAGGCTGAGGGCACAAGGGTGACAGGCTCTCGGCCGGTTCCACATCGGCGAACGCCTCATCCACCAGCAGCAGGCCATGACGGCACAGCAGCTGTTGGTGCCAGGCCAATAATGACCCCTTTTCCTGAACCTCTGCGGTAGGGTTATTGGGGTTGATCACCACCAAGGCAGCGATCTCCGGGGCCAGGACTTCGCCCGGGTGACCCTCATAATGAACCACCTGCCAACCGGCGCGCTGCCAGGCTTTCTGGTGCTCCTTGTACCCGACCCTGGGTAAAAGAACTTTGAGGCCGGATTGCCAACGCCCCTGGCTCTCCATGCGCCCACGCCAAAGCTTGGGTATGGCCTGGATTGCCGCCTGAGAACCGGCCACCGGCAACAGCGATGGGCAGCCATAATAGCTACGGGCGGCCGCTTCCAGGCCATCTTCACACTCGGGCAGCCGGTTCCAGCTAGCCACCGGCATCTCGCCGACCGGATAGGTCCAGGGACTGACGCCGGTGGAAAGATCCAGCCACTTCTCGAAGGGGATGCCATACTCTTCGGCGGCCTGACGTAGCCGACCACCATGGTGCAGAGCCGAGGGCGTTATCGATCTCAGCTCAGTCATCACAAGCCTCCCCAGAGCAGCAAACCGGTCAGGGCACACAGCACTGCCCAGGCCCAGGCGCCCCTGTCCACCAGGTTGACCGCGCGCTGCACCGACTCACCGGTGGGCGCCGGTCCCGACCCCAATTGAGGTTTCTCGCAGCTGTAGCCATCGTACTGGGCGGCGCCGCCCAGGGTCACCTGCAGGGCCGCGGCTCCGGCCGCCATCACCGGGCCGCCATTGGGGCTGGCGCACTGCCTGCCCTGTTCGCGGGCACAGCGCATCGCCTGCCCGGTGTGACCCTGCAGAGCGTAAGTGAGTACGGTTAACCGCCCGGGAAGCCAGCCCATCAGGTCATCCAGGCGGGCCGCGGCCCAGCCGAAGTTCAAATAACGGGGACTCTTGTAGCCCCAACGGGCGTCCAGGGTGTTGACGATGCGAAACGCCACTGCACCAGGCACCCCGGCAATCAAAAACCACAGCAGCGCACCAAACACCGCGTCGTTGCCATTTTCCAGCACAGATTCCATGGTGGCCGCCGCCACCTGGGTGTCACTGAGTCCGGCGGTCTTACGGCTGACCATATAACCCACCCGCTCCCTGGCCAGGGGCAGATCATCGGCTTTGAGGGCATCGGCCACCGCCTGCCCATGCTCGCCGAGGCTGCGATTCCCCAACACCAGATAGAGCACCAGCACCTGAGCCCACCAGGGCAGCGGCCACAGTAGCAGCAGTCCCAGGGGCAGAAGCAGCAACGCCACCGCCAGCACGCCCCGCTCAGTGTTGGGACGGTAGAGGCGGCGCTCAAGCCAGGAGATCAGTCGGCCCAGCCCCACCAAAGGGTGAAAGCGGCGTGGCTCGCCCAACAGGCGGTCCAACAGCAGAGCCAGGATGGGGATCATCAGGGTAAGCCACAGTGGCTGAGGGTCTAGCATGGGAGTACCAGGGTTCGTTGTTGTTCGATGGCCTCGCCCCAACCCTGCAACGAGTGCTGGGCCAGTTCGTGCACCAGATGGTCAGGCTCACAGGCCTCCACCAGGGGACGCAGATTCGCCTGAGTAAAGGGGTGGTGACCGTCGATGGTGCTGACGTGTTTCAGCGCCACCTCCAGCTCGTACCAGAAATCGGCGCAGCCCTTGTAGGGCTCGCTGCGACGTTTTGCCTGCTCGATGTAATCGCCGCTGAGGCTGCAGTTCAGATGCAATGCGTGGATCTCCTGACTGAGATCCAACCGCTTGAGCTCCTGCACCAGCCAGGCGACGCCGTCAGATTCGTTTCTGAGGGTGGTATTGGTGGCCATGCGATGACCGCTGTCGAAACACAGGCCGCAGTTATCATGGTTCACCAGTTGACGCAGAGTGTCGTACTCCTGGCGATCGTCCAGGCGGAAACTGCCGGGCCACCAAAGGTTCTCGAACAGCAGTTTGCCCTTGTAGCGGCTTTGGGCCAGGGCGGCGTTGAGCAACTCGGCGCACACCTCCAGGGTCTCGCGCCAGTGCCAGGGAAAGGCCTGAGTGAACAGGTTGTCCATGTCACAGGTGACCGGATGGAACACCACGTAGGGGATATTCAGATCCGCCGCCAGATTCAGCTGATGCACATAAGTATCCACCAGGCACTGGGGCTCCAGTCCGCCGTAGAAGTGCTCTACGGTCTGGCGATCGCCGAAGATCTTGAGCAGTTGTGGCCAGTCCTGGCGCCAGAACGGCGTCAGTATGGGAAAGAAGGTCAGGTGCAAACCGCCGGCCAGATCCGCCGGCACACTCTCTTTGGCCCAGAGCCCATGAGGGGCGTATTCGAAGCCGTCGAAAGACCAGCGACTGAGCCACTCTCTGGCCTCGGACCAATCTTTCAACAGGTGGCCCGGGGCGGGATTGACGGTGATGTTCAGCAGTTGCTTCATCAGAGCCAGCCCTGATTCATCATGGCCACCAGGGCGATGAGGGTGGCACACTCGGTCAGCTGCTGGGTGGCGCCCAGGGTATCGCCGGTATAGCCCTGGATGTGGCGATGCATCAGCCAGGTCATCAGAGCAAAGACACCACTCCACACCAGCGCCAACACCGCCGCCGCCTCATAAGGCAGCATCAGCAGCGGCAGGGCAGCGCAGATCATCAGCGCCAGCTGGTCGCCGAAGCCCGGCGAGTGCTGGCGTTGTGGGGTCTTACTGCCCTGCCCGGTTCTGGCGTAGGGCAGCAGTACCGGCACCAGTCCGGCCACCGCCCGGCTGCCAGCATGACTCACCAACAGCGCCACCATGGCCAGTCCCAGGTGCAGCTGAGTCAGGGCCACCGCCTTGATGGCCAGGGCGCCAATGAGGGCCAACACCCCGTAGGTGCCTATCTGACTGTCCTTCATGATCGCCAGCTTGCGATCCCGTTCCCAGCCGCCCCAGAAGCCGTCGAAGGTGTCCGCCAGACCATCTTCATGGAAGGCACCGGTGATCAGCAGCAGCAGAACCAGCACCGACACCACCGCCAGTGGCTGGCCCAACCAGGGCGTCAACACAGACAAAGCCCCTGCGGCTATAGCGCCCAACAACAAACCGATGAGGGCAAACCAGCGGGCGGAGCGGGCCACACTGTCCGGGTCGAAGGGCACCCAGGCGGGCATCCTCAGCCGGGTCAGAAACCCCAGGGCGGTCAGGATCAACTTGGGGTTCATGGGTGCTCCCCTAAAAACCAGTTGGCCACCAGGGCCGGCGCCGATGGGAAGTACCAGTGGACATAGGAGGCCACAACGCCCCCAAGCTGGTAAACGGGCTCGGCCACTTTCACACGCCCGGGCTGGGTCGCAGTGGCGATGGGCTCAAGTTGTATCTCGCTGCTGGAGTAGTGGAAGCAATGACCGCGAAGGGTGAAGCCCTGGATTTCGGCACTGAGCATGCCGATTCCCTGCAGACGCGACTGCATCTGGGCGCTGCCGGGGAGGACGCCCAGCATCTCTGTGCCCTCCCCCCATTTATCGGTCAGGTGCTCGAGCAGATAGAGCATGCCGCCACATTCGGCCACCACCGGATGACCGGCATCGGCAAAGTCGCGGATCTGTTGCATTAGAAGGGTATTGGCGGTGAGAGCCGGACCATGGAGCTCCGGGTAGCCCCCCGGCAGATAAAGGGCGTGGCACTGGGGCAGCTCATCGGTCAGGGGCGAGAAGTGCACCAGCTCGGCGCCGAGCCTGGTCAACAGCGCCAGGTTGTCCCGGTAGATAAAAGCGAAGGCAGCATCATCGGCTACAGCAATGGTGCGTCCCGTCAGGGGCCGCCCCACCATCTTCAGCACAGGGTCTTCAGGAACAGGCTCGAAGAGTACGGGTTCAGGCAGGGGCATGTTGCAGCTCTCGCCCAATTTGGCTGCGGCGGCATCCAGCCAGGCATCCAGATCGGGCAGCTCGCGGGCCTGCACCAGTCCCAGGTGTCTGTCCGGCAATGCCAGGCTCTCATCCCGGGGCAGCCAGCCGCAGAAGGCGATCTCCTCCGGCAGACTCTCTTCCAGCATCAGGGCATGGCCCGCGCTGCCCACCTTGTTGGCCACCACCCCGAACAGAGTGACGTCTTCGCGGTAATGGGCCAGGCCGCAGGCGATGGCGCCAAAGGTCTGAGCCATCTTGGCCGCCGGGATCACCGCCATGGCGGGCACCCCAAACAGGCTGGCCAGATCGGCACTGGAGCTGCGACCGTCGAACATCCCCATCACCCCTTCGATGAGGATCAGGTCGGCTTCGGCGGCGGCCGCGGCCAGGTGACGGCGACAGGCGGCCTCCCCCATCATCCCCAAATCCAGCTGATAGGCAGGCTGGCCGCTGGCGACCTCATGGAAGATGGGGTCGATAAAATCCGGTCCGGTCTTGAACACCCGCACCCTCTTACCCCGATTGCGCCAGTAACGGGCCATGGCGGCCACCACAGTGGTCTTGCCACTGTCACTGGCCGGAGCCGTCACCAACAGTGCCGGGCAGCTGTAACGGGTCATGACTGCCACCCCTTAAGACCGGCAAACACTTTGTCCAGATCCAGATACTGTTCCAGGCAATCGGCGAGGCGATCGATCCCCTGTTCTCGCAAGGCGTCCATATCCTGGGCCTGGGCGTGCTGCGCCTCCAGCCCGGCCCAGCGCAGCAGCAGGTTGCAGGCCTGGGGTTCATCGAACAGCCCGTGCAGGTAACCACCGAGGATCTGGTTACCAGGGTCGATGGCCCCGTCGGCCTCACCGGCCAGCACGAAAGGCTGGCTGGCGGTCACCTGACTGCGGCCGGCGTGGATCTCGTAGCCGGTCACCGGGGCACTCTCGCCTTCCAGAGACAGGCTGCCCTGCACCCGGGTCAGGCGCTTGTCGCCGGTGAGTACGGTGACCAGGTCCAGATAACCCAGGCCGTCGCTGCTGCCGGGCGCCCCTTCGACGCCGTCGGGATCCTCGATGCGCTGACCCAGCATCTGGTAGCCGCCGCAGATGCCGATCACCTTGCCACCGAAGCGCAGGTGGCGGGCAATCTGGCGATCCCAGCCCTGATCCCTCAGCGCCTGAAGATCGCCCCGGGTGCTCTTGGAGCCGGGCAGAATGATGAGATCCGCCGCAGGCAGGTCGTTGCCGGGACGGACAAAGGTCAGGTCCACCTTGGGGTGCAACCGCAGGGCATCAAAATCCGTGTGATTGGAGATGCGCGGCAACCCGGGCACCACCACCTTGAATCGGGCGTCCTCATCGGTCTGCTGCACATTGATGGCATCCTCCGCCTCCAGATACAGACCGCGCAGGTAGGGCACCACGCCGAGAACCGGGACACCGGTCTTCTGCTCCAGCCAAGCCAGGCCGGAATCGAGCAGGCTGGGGTCACCGCGGAAACGGTTGATGATAAAACCCTTGACCCTGGCCTTCTCGGTGTCGGACAGCAGTTCGAAGGTGCCATAGAGGTGGGCAAACACACCGCCCCGATCGATGTCGGCCACGATCACCACAGGGCAGTCAGACGCCTCGGCAAAGCCCATGTTGGCGATGTCATGTTCACGCAGGTTGATCTCTGCCGGGCTGCCGGCCCCCTCAACCAGGCGGGCCTGATAGCCCTGGCCCAGCTCCTCGAAGGTATCCAGCACCATCTGCATCAGCTTGGGCTTGTTTTCGTGGTACTCCCGGGCGTCCATGTCGGTAAGCGCCTTACCCCGGACAATCACCTGGGCACCGGTATCTGTATTGGGTTTGAGCAGCACCGGGTTCATCAGCACGCTGGGCTCCAGGCCACAGGCCTGGGCCTGAACCGCCTGGGCTCGGCCAATCTCGCCGCCCTCGGCGGTGACCGCACTGTTGAGTGCCATGTTTTGTGGCTTGAAGGGCGCAACCTTGATCCCCCGCCTCGCCAGAACCCGGCACAAACCGGCCACCATGACACTTTTACCTGCATCGCTGGTGGTGCCCTGCACCATCAGTTTGAATCCACTCATGCTGTTACCCGAATCGGTTCATGTGTTCGATGACGGCCCTGTCCAGCCCGTCGATGATCTCGGCCTGAGACAGGCCCAACTGCTCTGCCAACACCAGACAACCGCCCAGGCCACAGCCCTCCACCACCAATCCCTGTTCATACAGGTTAAGACAGTGGTGACGGCTCTGATTAAAGTCTGTGCGGTTAAGGCGAAGCTGCCACTGCCCGGGCAGATGCCCCAGTACCTTCTCGCCCTCTCCGGAGAGGACCCAGCGGGTGGTGTCCACCGACCCGCTCAACGTCGGCCGACTCTGGTGGGCCGCCAGCAGCGGCGCCACAAACATCATCCCCCCGGCCAGTCTCGGCAGAGGCAGCCCCTCAGGCCAGTGATGCAGGGTCTGATAGACCGCCCGCTGAATGGCATCATGGAATCTCTCATTGGCCAGCAGGGTGTCGACACAGAATCCTTGGCTGAGCTGGCGATACTCCTGCTCCAGCTGGGAGAGCAGCGTCTGTTTCTGCATCAGCTTGGCGCTGTCCTTGGTGCTGCCCGCCGGGGTCAGTCCCAATCCGGTCAGCAGCCTGAGCCACAGGGTGGAGAAGGTAGTGCCGCCCACGCCGCACTCAGCCAGGACGCTGATGTGGCCCTGCTCCGCCTGACTCAGCAGCTCGGGAAGAAGGTGACCCTCAATCAGTGCATCGGTGTTGGCCTCGACTCCGCCCAGGTGACGGACCGACGCCAGCCAGCCACTGTGGCCCACCTTTGGGGTCGCTACGCCGAAATTGAAACTGCGAAACGCCACCCTGAACCCGTTGGATGCCAGCAATTGCAACAGCCCCCGAGTCAGCACCGCCGGACTGATGCCACCGTTGCCCAGCAGGCCTTTGGCGGTCAAGGGCGTAGGCGCCGGCGGCGAGGTCAGCGGTGTCAGCGCTTCGCCGAAGCAGATCAGCTCCGAGTCCCGGGTCGGCGTCAGGTGCATCAGGTTTTTGCCCGCACCGGCATCACTGAGGTTGTGCAGCTCAGGCAACTGGGTTGCGGCCCCGTTGAGAATGTTGAAAACGATGGTTTGCGGTGCTGTGCTCATAAGGCCTCCTGGGGGTTATACAGCTCCACCAGTTGGGGCCACACCTGGCCCTGCTCATCCTGGTACAGGCTCAGGGTAATTCGCGCCGCATGCCCTAGGGTCACACGGCTCAGGTGGGCATTGCCCTGACGGCTGCCCTCCAGCAGCCAGGCCAGCACCAGACGCATCACCCCGGCGTGGGTGACCAGCAGCAAGCTTTTGCCTTTGTGGCGGGTTCCGTGCTCAAGCAGCGCCTGTTCCACCCGATTTTGCAGCGATTCGGTGGACTCACCGCCAGGAGGTGTTTCCTGCCAAGGTTCCTGCCAATAGAGTTCGAACGCACCATCGGTGCTTTGCCACAGGGTTTGAAAATCCAGACCGTCCCATTGACCAAAGTCCAGCTCCTGGAGCCTGGGCTCGATCTCAACGGGCAGCTGACGCTCCCGGCCCAGGGCCTGGGCAAAATCGGCGCAGCGCGACAGGGGGGAAGTGAAGATGGCGTCCACCTTCAGCTCCTGGCAACTTTGCTGCATCTGATGCCAACCATGGGGCGTCAGGCCAGGATCGGTGCGGCCCAACAGCCGGTCGGCCAGCTCGGGGCGACCGTGACGCACCAGGGTCAACAGGGTTTTCATCGGCGGGTCTCCTTCAACACGATCGGGTGGCCCGCCTGACTAAAGGTGACGGTCTGCGCCACCCGGGCGATGGCCTGATGCAGCTCACCGGCAGCAGCCACAAAGTCTCGGCTCATGGGGTCATCGGGAATCAGCCCCTGACCCACCTCGGTACTCACCAGCACCACCTCCGCCGACGTCGAGTCCAGGGCAGTGACCAGTTGATCGCGGGCCTGACTGAGATCCAACCCGGCCATCATCTGGTTGGTCAGCCACAGGGTCAGGCAGTCGATAAGCAGAAGCTGGCCTGCATCGGCCCGGGCAATGAGCTCAGCCAGTGCCAGAGGCTCCTCAATGCATTGCCAGTTACTTGGGCGACGGCTGCGATGCTGCTCAATGCGCTCAGCCATGGAGGGATGACTGCGGGCAGTGGCCACGTAGATCACCTGCCCCGACCAGAGACAGGCACGCTCCTCCGCCAGAGTGGATTTGCCACTGCGGGCGCCGCCGAGATAGAGATGAATCATTGCGCCGACTCCCGACGAACCTTATCGACCAGCTGACACACCATGGCCATGCCGTCGAGCACGCGCGGGCCGGTGCGGTGAACCAGGTCCCCCTGGATCTGAATAACATGCCCCTGCTTGACCGCAGGGATCTCAGGCCAGCTTTCCCAGGCCACTGCCTCCTGGTTACTGTTGCCGTGATACTGGGGCTTGAGGATGAGCTCAGGCATCCGGACCAGCACCTGCTCCATGGCCACCTGGGGGTAATCGGCGGTGCCGTCATCAAAGATGTTCCTGGCGCCGCAATCGGCGAGGATGCCGTTCATCCAGCCTCCGGAGACCGTGGTCAGGGGCTCAGGCCACACCTGGTAGAACACCTTCACCGGCTCGCCCTGGCTGTATTGCTGACGCAGCTGTGCCAGCCGGGTACGAAACGCTTCCGCACTCTTTTGTCCCTGAGCCTCCCGGCCGATGGCCACGCCCAGAGATTCAAGCTTATCGGCCACCTCGTCGACGCTGGTGACGCTGCTGTCGAACATGGGAATCCCCAGGGTTTGCAGCCGCTCGATGATGGGGGCCGAGGTGTCTTCAAAGGAGATCACCACCAGTTCCGGCTGCAGTTCCAACAGACGCTCGAGGTTCATATGATCGTAGCGGCCGATGCGGGGGATCGCCTTGGCCGCTTCCGGGTAATCGGCGTAATCCACCGTCGCCAGGATCTCCTCCCCAGCGCCGAGCTCAAACAGCATCTCCACCGAATGGGGGGAGAGGGCCACCAGGCGCATCGCCTGAGCCGGCAGGGCCATGAACATAATCAACAACACCAGAGCTCTCATGGACACTCCTTCAGTTCCAGGGGCAAACCGGCAAGGGTCAGGGTGACTCTGTCCATCAACGGGGAGAGATGCTGCTGCAGCCAGCCGCACTCATCCACGAAACGACGATTGCCCTCTCCCAGGGGCACCACCCCCTGCCCCACCTCATTGCCAATGAGGATCAGCGGGCCCGGCAGGCTGGGAAGGGTATCGAGCAGCGCCTCTTTGGCCCCGGGCCAGTCGCCGCCGAACAACTCATTGGAGAGCCACAGAGTCAGGCAATCCACCATAATCAGGGTGTTAGGTTGGCTGTGCTGTGCCAATAGATCCCCCAGGTTCCTGGGTGCTTCCAGCAGTTGCCAATTCTTGGGACGGCGAGACTGGTGATGAGCGATGCGCTGAGCCATCTCCTGGCCCTCGGCGGTGGCGGTGGCGATCACCACCACCTTGCCATCGGTTTGCTGTTGCCACTCAAGGGCGCGGGCCTGTGCCAGGGCACTCTTACCGGAGCGGGCACCGCCAGTGATCAACTGTTTCATGCCAGCCTCCTGCGCCGGTTAATCAACAAAGCGATAAAGAAGCAGCTGCCGAGGATGGCGGTCACCACCCCAACCGGCAACTCCTGATTGCCAAGGAGCTGACGGGCGAGCAGGTCCACCCACACCATCATCACTGCCCCGAACGCCGCGGTGGCCACTATGGTGGCACCGCTGGCCGCTCCGATAAGCATCCGTACTATGTGGGGCACCATCAGGCCGACAAAGCCGATGCCACCGCAATAAGCCACCAGGGACGCGGTAATCAGCGCGGTCAACAACAACATGCCCAGGCGCAGCGGCGCTACCGCCACTCCTTGGGTGTGAGCGCTTTCGTCCCCCGCCATCAAGGCCTGAAGAGGCCGCTGAAACTGATGGATGATCACCAGGGACACCAGCACCACCAACCCGGGGATCCACAGGGTGGCCCAGGTGGCCCGGCTGAAGCTGCCCAGGCTCCAGAACAGCACCGCCTGAATCGCCTGGCTGTCGCCGAAATAGAGCGCCAAGTTAGCCAAGGAGGAGAGCAGGAACGAGATGGCCACACCGGCCAGGATCAGCCCCTCAACCTGACCGTCTCTGGCCATCACCATCACCACCGCCACGGCGATCAGCGATCCCAGGAAGGCGCACACAGGCAAACCGAGCCCGGCCACTCCCAGGGTCAGGGCCAGAACCGCGCCCAGAGTGGAGCCGGCGGAGATGCCGAACAGATAAGGATCGGCCAGGGGATTACGGGTAACGCTCTGAAGCACAGAACCTGACACCGCCAGACCGGCGCCGCACAGCATGGCCAGCAACACCCGTGGCAGTCGCAGTTCAATGATGATGCGATCTGACAGACCCTGGGCCGCCTCGCCGGTGAGGGCGCGGCCCACCGCCTGGGCCACATCATAGGGAGCAATATCGGCGGAGCCGGTGGCCACGGCCACCAGAGGAGAGATCAGCAGCAGGGGCAAGAGCAGCAGCATCAGCTGCCCGGGTTTAAGCAAGGGCATAGTCGCTATTGTGGTAGTCGTAGGTAATTCTGGGGTGAGTGCCCTGAGGATGGGGGTCGATGCGAGCATCCACGCCGTAGGTCTGGGCGATCTGTTTCTGGGTCAGTACCTGACCAGGTTCGCCGAAGGCGGCCAGCCGCCCTTCGTGCAGCAACAACAGGCGATCGCAGTAGGCACTGGCCAGGTTCAGATCATGAATGGAGGCCACCACGGTAACCCCCAAGCCACGAAGCAGCTTGAGGGTGTCAATCTGGTAACGAATGTCCAGATGGTTGGTGGGCTCATCCAGCAGCAGCAGTTTGGGTTGCTGCAACAGGGCGCGGGCGATGAGCACCCGCTGACGCTCACCGCCGGAGAGCAGTTCGAAATGGCGATCAGCCATCTCGGTCAATTGCACCCGCTCCAGCATCTCCTCAATCTGGATGCGCTCTTTGCGACGATCCAACCTTTGCCACCAGTTACTCTGGGCCAACAGGCCCGTGGTCAGAAATTGACGCACGGTCATCGAAAATCCGCTGGGCAGGTGTTGGGTCACCACCGCCACCTCTCGGGCAAACTGGCGGCGACTCATTGTCTGGGTGTCTCGGCCCCCCAGCAACACGCGGCCACTGGTGGGGTCGAGGTAACGATAGAGGCAGCGAAGCAAGGTGGATTTGCCGACGCCGTTGGGGCCGAGCAGACCCACAAACTCTCCCTGGAATATGTTGAAGCTGATCCCGGAAAGTATGGTTCGGCGGCCATCGCCCCAGCCCAGGTTCTCCACCTCCAGTTGCAGGGGTGGCTGAGGGTTGCGGGGTAAGTCGTCAAATGCCTTAAACATGGCGCTGCCTCCGGCGGGCCGCAGAGCGGCCCGCGTTTTGGGTTAGAACTGGGTGTAGCTGACGCTCAGGAACCACTCGGCACCTGGACCATAGTATTCACCATTGGAGACGATCTCCTCATCCAACAGGTTATTGGCCTTCAGGCGCACTTTCCAGTTATCAGAGAACTCGTACCCCAGGCTCAGGTCCACCTTGTGGTAAGGGTCGAGGAAGTTATCACCCTTATCCTTGCGCTTACCCTGGTAGTGGTAGTCCAGAGTCAGGTCCCACTGGGTCCAGGCGTAGGAAGCCGAATAATCGAACTCGTGCTCACTGCGCCCCACCAACTGCTCATCCTTCTGCTTATCTTCGGCATCCAGGTAGGTGTAGGCTACTTGGTGATCCAGGCCAGATGTGGTGAAGTTAACACTCAGCTCCACCCCCTCCAACTGGGCTTCGGCGATGTTATCAGGCTTCCAAATGGGCCAGCCTGCTTCATTCAGCTCTTCGGTAGGTGCCCACTGAATTAGGTCTTCCACGTCATTGCGGAACACGCTCAGGTAGGCGTTATAGCCGTCGCCGGAGTAGCTCAGGGTCAGGTCGCTATTGCTCGCCGTCTCTGAACGCAGACCCGGATTACCCGAACCTGGCCAGTAGAGGTCGTTAAAGGTGGGAACCCGAAAGGCAGTACCATGGCCTGCGGTCAGTCGCCAGCCATTGCCGAACCGGTAGGCGGCGCTGAGGTTGTAGGAGGTCTCAGAATCGATATTCTCCACATCATCGTAGCGCACCGAGGCTTCCAGCAGCCAGGCATTAAGGTCGGCGCGGGCCAGGGCATAAACGCCCAAGACGTCACGCTCATCCTGATCGTAATCACCACCAACAGACTCGTTATAGAAATCCACACCGCCAATCAGGGTCAACACATCGCTGGCCAGATACTGGTTGCTCCAGCTCAGCTGCTCCCGACGGGTCTCGTAGATGCTGTGATCTGGGCTGCCATCACGGAAGTTGTCGTTGTAATCGCGAGCCTGGCCCACAGTCAGCTTGCTGGTGTAATCGCCCTGGTTGTACTGGGCACCCAGGTTCCAGAAGAAGTTGTCGAAGTCCGCTTCGTTGCCCCCGTAGGAGCTGTCGTATTCGTTGTTGCCGGTGTTGTACTGACCCACCCAGTGCAGCTGCCACTGATTGTTCAGGGTCTGCTCACCGCTGATGCCGGCGGTAATGCGATCAAAGCCATCATCGTCATCCTCGCCATCACGCTTGGCATCAAAACCATCGTTCTGCTCGGAAGATAGGGTCAGGCTGGTGCGACCATCGCCATGGCCAACGCCAACACCTGCCGCCAGGCGTCCATAGGCATCGCTGCCCACTGCGGCACCGGCATACCACTGGCCTTGGTCCAGCTTGCGGGTAAAGATCTGGATAACACCGCCGATGGCGTCACTGCCCCACACGGAAGCGCGGGGACCTTTCACCACTTCGATGCGCTCAATCTGCTCGGGAGAGAGGCTGGAGAAGCTGACCGAACCCAGGGTGGCGGAGTTGATGCGAATGCCATCAACCAGCACCAGCACATGATCGGAGTTGGCACCGCGAATGCTGATATTGGCATTCTGGCCCGCACCGCCATTGCGGGTGACGCTGACGCCCGGCAGGCGCTCAAGGAGATCGGCCACAGAGGTGGGGCTGATCTTCTCAATCTCAACCCGCTCAATGGTATTGATGATGGTCAGCTGCTGCTCAGGAGCCGAATCGAAGCGGTCACCGGTGACCACTATCACGTCCTCGGTCGCTGAGGCGGAGAAGGCGGCGCCCAAAGCCAGGGCAACCAGGGAGAAGCGCGTTTTTAAACTCATGGTGTTTCCTTTGAGTTAGAGTTTTAAAAGCGCGGGAATGCTCTCTAGGAGAGGTCGGTACGATCCTGTGGATCGCACGCATACAACAGACGTAAGCCAGATGGGTACGACTCAGAGGGCAAGCCTGTGGCTTACCTTGATACTCCAAATTGTTCGTTCAGGCTATCTGCTCAAGAAACCCGCTTGAGTCAAATCAGCAAACCGAGGTAGGTCTCCTGGCTCTCAGCATCCCAACCCTCTCCTTCCCGGTTTCCCAGTGGCGTTTTGAGGGTCGCTCTGATTACAGTTGCAGGTACAGCCGCGGATTCTCACCGCGTTCCCTGTTATGCGCTGGGGGTAAATCCCGTTCGCACCTTGGTTTGGAGGCATGATAACCATGCCACGGATTGAGATTGTGCCAGAGATCACGGCGCTTTCAAGAGGGAAAAATGTGTGTGAAAACCCACAGTCATTCTTTTGGTGGATTTCCAACAGCGGCCGTATAGACGTCCAAACCAGCCACCCCAAGGGTTTGCGACGACCGCCCTGCCCTGCTGATCCCTATTATTTGCCCGCCAAATTTTTTTCAGTTTTTTTTCACTCATAGGGTTTATGCTGGTTATAAGGAACAAAAAGACGTGAAATCTGGCACCTATGAAGAAGTTGATGGGCACAGTGGCCCTTTTATACAGTGGCCTGACTTTGGCCGTTCCCGGCAGTGGTCCACAACTGGACTGGGGCATCGCCATCGGCGTACGTTACGCGGACATCCCTTATGCCACCGAGGTAGACCAGGTTGCCGACATCGTGCCGCTGATGTTCTTCCATGGGGATGAGTTCTATCTGCATGGACTGGAAGCCGGCTATCACCTGTGGCAGCAGGATCAACACCAGGCCACCCTGTTTACCCGGTTTCGCTTCTTCGACATCCCCAGGGAGTTTCAGAACGACATCCAGGAGGACAGCTTCGACCTGGGTGGCCGCTATCGTTACATCCCACAGCCCGGCCACTTCATCGACACCGAACTTCTCAGTGACAGCCACGGCCGCAGTTATGGCCACCTGCGCTATGGGTTTGACCATCAATATGGATCTTTCACCTTCCAGCCCAGGATGCAACTGGACTGGCGCAGCCGCGAATTTGTCGAGCACTACTACGCCCTGGGCACCGGCGGGGGACGCTCTGACATCGGTATCAGCGCAGGCGTCGATCTCTCCTGGCATCTGATCAGCAACCTCTATTTCATCGGCAAGCTGGAAGGTTCCATGCTCGGAGAAGGCGCAGGCGACCTGCCCACCCTGGACAAGCGCTTCACCCTGGAAAGCTATGCGGGTATCGCCTTCTTTCCCGAGCCCGATAGCAACGGCCTGCATTTCTCCCGCGATCAGTTCAAGGGCCATTACCTTCGCGTCGCCCACGGCTGGGCCACCCCCTCCAACCTGGGAGAGATCCTGGGCTTCGACTGGGAGGAGGATCCCTACAACAATCAGCTCACTTCGGTGTTCTACGGCATCCCCCTGACCGACACCCTGTTTGGCCTGCCCATTGACCTCTACTTCACCCCAGGCGCGGTGTACCACCATAGCTCAGAGGTGCAAAAGACCAGTTATGAGGGCGTTGTGGCGATCAAGGCCTACTACACCATCGACTGGCCCCTACGCTGGCGCTTTGGTGTGGCCGAAGGGCTTTCCTACGTCAGCCGGCCCACTTACATCGAGCGCAGCGACCTGGAGGAAAAGGGGTATCGTCCATCCAAGCTTATGAACTATCTGGACTTCTCATTCGATCTCAATCTGGGCGATCTGTTCCAAAGCGCTGCGCTGGAACAGGTGTGGTTCGGCTGGAGCATTCACCACCGCAGCTCCATCTTTGAAAGCTCCTCTGCCTTTGGGCGCATCAAAGGGGGCAGCAATTACAATACCTTGTATCTGCAATGGCACTTCTGAGCACTTGACCCATTAAAGCGGTTCAATAATTGGTCGATAATAGAGTGAAAGCATCCTAGTCGAGGTATGAATTGATGGAAGTTCGCAATCATGGGGCAGAGGTCTCTCAGGTCGCCCGCAACAAGTCTGCCGATGGCAGCAATCACGGCCAGACCGTCTCTGAGGTCGCAAGAAGCAAGAGCCCGGCCCAGGCGGCCAAGGCGATGACCAACGCCAACATTGCTTCTGCCATGGAAAAGGTCAGCCTGAGCTCAGGTCAGGAGTCCATGGCCCTGCTCTACCGCGCTGCCGTCGAAGCCATAGACGAGCATCTGGCGCCGACCCTGGGAGAGAATGCCACCCAGAAAGGTCTGGAGGAAGGCATCGACTACTCACCACAAGCCACCGCAGACCGTATCGTGGGCTTTGCCACTCAGTTCTTTGAAACCTACCAGCAACAGAACGCCGACCTCTCCCTGGATGAACAGATCGACGGTTTTATCGGTGTCATCGGCGAGGCAGCAGACAAGGGCATCAATGAAGCCCGCGGCATTCTCGATGGTCTGCAGGTACTCGATGGCGACATTAAGGATAATGTGGACCTGACCCAGAGCCTGATGCATGAAGGGCTGCAAGCCTTCAGAGACAGCTTCTCTCAGGATGACGCTGCCAGCGAGAGCACCGACAGCTAAGCCAGACCACAAGATCGTCAAGGCCGCCCAATCAGGCGGCCTTTTCCTTGGTCAAACCAACATCAAGCCGCTGCGGGCTGTTGCTGCGCCAGACGCTGTTTGCGGAACTCCCACAGCTGAACCACACAGGCAATATTGAGCACCAAACTCAGCAGCGCCAGTGAGTAGGTCAGCACATCGTTTCTTGGGAAGATCCACAGGTTTCGTTCGTAGAACTCGGTGAAGGTGAAGTAGAACATGAACCAGGCCGCCAGGGTGTAGGCCCTGGCTTGTAGCCAGGTGCCCTCCTTGATGAGCAGCGCCGGAATGGTGGCCGCCACAATCACCATCAGCTGAGCCGAGGCAGATGCCGGGAAGTTCAGGTAGACGTAGACGAAGTTCCACACGTCGTAGGCGATGATCCACAGGGCGGTCATCTTGGGCCACACCATATCCTTCTGAGGTGAGTCGTCCGCCTTGATCCCTTTCCAGCCGTAGTAGCAGGTCAGAATCGACAGCACCCCGGCCACGCCGTTCAGCAGGTTGGGGGTAAAGCCCATGGTGAAGTCCTGGGCCACCGCTTCGGCGATATTGAGCGCCAAGAAGCCCACACAGAACAGCTTGGCGAAGGTGTACTTGTGCAAAGGGGTAAAGCGCATCAGCAGGAAGAACACCGACGCCGACACTACCGAGTAGATCTTGGCCCACTTAAACCAGTATGCGACCCCCTGATAGGGCCAGACGAAGACCGTCAGCAGCAGCGACAGGCCGACGAAGAAGGCAAAGCCACTCCACTTCACCAGACGGAACAGCTCATTGAGCGCCACCAGGATGATCAGCGTCAGCAGGATGTGGGTCTTGGCCTGAAACTCATACCAACGATAGAGGGTAAACTCGGTGTCCTTCTCCATCAGCTTCAGGGACTCCCCAGCCACATTGAGACTGACCGCTATGTTGTCGTGGTCCAGCACCGTCAGGGTGGCCTGATCGAAGTCCTTGATGAGCCCATCCCCCACAGGCAGGATGCGAATCTCGTCGCCTACCCGGGTGAAGGGGTGGGTCTCTGCCAGGTCCTCACCATTGAACTTTTTCTCTATGTAGACGGTGCCACCTCGATTGAACTCCATGTGGTAACTCAGTCCGCCGGTTCCGGGCACGCCCTCCAGCAGGATCTGGTAGGTGCCTAGGTCGTAGTTCTCCCGGGTGCCCTGCTCTGGCAATGCGGCAGCCAAAGCACTGCCTGCCAACATCCACAACAGCAGCGCCCCCATCAAACGATTCAGGTATCTCATAACCCCTCCTCAGGCGCGATGGAAATAGAGATGGGACCAGAAACCACCAATGGACTGCTGGCGCTCCTTGTCGGTAAAGACCCCTTGTGGCGCCGAGGCTGGGTGGCGGAACTTGGTGTCGCAGCCCCCTGTGTACATCTGCCAGTTGTACCAGAACACGTAAGCCACGCTCAGAACCAGATTGATGATGCCCCACCAGGTGGCGAGTTCAGGATTGGCCCAGGCGGATGAGTCCATAAAGGGGAAAACGTCGGTCAAACCCAACTGAACCACGAAGATCGCCAAGGTGTAGATACGCCCCATGATGTAGAGGTCGTGGCGACCGAACACCGAGTAGAGCTCGCAGGCGATGAGAATCGCCAAGCCACCGGCAAACTCATCGGGAATGCAGCCAAACAGGAAGGCGGCGTTCCAGGTGGTGTAGAGGAAACACCAGCCCAGGGGGAAATCCACAATCAGGTCGCCACAGGTCTTGTCCTCCACCCGCCAGAACTTGCCGACGAAGGGGATGGTCAGCACCAGACAGAAACCGGACAGGGCATTCCAGGGGTTGCCCAGCTGCCAATCATGAATGGAGGCTTCGGTGATATTCAGTGCCAAGATGAAAAAAAGAAACCACAGGGTCCAGGGCTTTTTAAAGATCTCCCAGAACGGCCCCTGTTTCTTTTCATAGACGGCGATGCGCATCAGGCTGACCACCACCATGGGCACCAATACGCTGAAGATCTTGGCCCATTCAAACCAGGTATCCCGGTTCTCGGCCCAGAGGGGGAAGGTGCACAGGGAGCCGACGATAAAGGCAAAGCCCAGATAGCGGTAGCGCCGGAACACTTCGGTAAGCGCATAGGTGACGGCGGCGTAGACAATAATGGAGACGACCAGTGTCAGATTTGAGGGTTCCATACCCTTCTCCTTCAAACATCAAGTGAGCCAGCTGAGCTAGCACGACTGTTCCTTGTTTGGTTTCAACCCCTCACAATCCAGGCCCCCCCGGACAATCCCCATTGACGTCAGATGCTGTATCCGCAGAGAAACTCGCTCCCCTGCCCCACTGCTCCCCAACCTCTGTCTACATGGTTGAAAACCAAAAGAAACAATTTAGAGCAATTGCTCTATTTTCAGGATTAAGGTAACACACCGTCACAGGGATGTTGTGAAGCAGATCAAGGTTTTTTGGAAATGGGATACGCAACACCCATACCTTCTCTGGCGGCCGGACACGAGAACAGCGCAGACAGAGAAACGCGCCCCAAAGCCCTCTACAGACTCTAAAGCTCATCTCCAAAAGTCATCTCATTGGCGACTCTGCCGCCAGTATCGATCATTCTGTGTCTACTGAACTTAGGGCTATTCAGACCAATCTAAATCGAAAATAATAAAAAAATGTAATTATAAAAATCACATTTGATAATTTAACGTCTCCTGCCACTCTCCCTATACTGGTCCACATCGAAACAAGACAAACTCCACCACAGCAAATCTGGAGCACCATATTATGAAAATGAGTCACGTAGGCATCATGGTCACCGACATGGATAAAGCCATCGAGTTTTACACTAAAGCACTGGGCCTAAAGATGGTCATGGGTAAGAGCGAAGTGCTGGAAGAGCGCGAAACCGCCATTGGTCGCATGTGTATTCAGGTATTCGGCGAAGGTTTTAAAGGCTTCAACATCGCCCACCTTCTGACCACTGATGGCATCGGCGTTGAACTCTTCGAAATGAAGGATCGCCAAGAGCGTCACGAAGTCGACTTCTCCCGCATCGGCATCTTCCACTTCTGTCTGGAAACCACCGACTTTGAAGGCGTAATCGAAAAAACTATTCAATATGGCGGTAAGCAACGCATGGACATCATGCGATACCACCCAGAAGACGACAGCAAGCCAGCGAAGATGGTGTACCTGGAAGACCCGTTCGGCAACCTGTTCGAGCTGTATTCTCACTCCTACGCCGAAACCTACTCCTCTGAGTACGAATAAATCGACGGCTTCATTGAGTAAATCCAAGCCAGCGCAATATTGCTGGCTTTTTACTAACAAGTACGCATCCTGACAACCTAAGTGAGAACCTTATGGCACAACTACTTCACACCATGTTTCGCGTTGCCAATCTGGATAAATCTATCGCCTTCTACACAAATGTACTGGGCATGAAACTGCTACGTCAGGTAGAAAACAAAGACTACAAATACACTCTGGCCTTCGTTGGCTACGGCAAAGAGAACGAAGGGCATGCCGTTATTGAACTGACCTACAACTGGGGTGAGTCCAATTACGATCACGGAACCGCGTTTGGCCACATTGCCTTAGGCGTTAATGATATCTACATCGCCTGCGATAAAATTCGAGCTGCAGGTGGAAAAATCTCCCGCGAACCGGGTCCGGTACTGGGCGGTTCGACCCACATCGCCTTTGTGACCGACCCCGATGGCTATAAGGTTGAATTGATCCAGCAAAACTAATCATCTACGGACGCTTTCGCCGTAGTATAGGCGAGACATGAACCATTATGCTGGGCATTAATACATCATATCGATGACTTTATTATCCTCCAACACCAGCGCAACTGAGCAGGGTATTTTAGTGATGTGATAGACACCCCTTCGCAACACAACGTGGGTAGATTCTCCGGTCAAAGCACTGAAACGGTCAGTTTCAAAGCTTTGACACCGGAGTGGCTTGGAAAATTATTTATCAGCAATTTGTAAGTGTGTTCAAAGCTCTCAAGCCATTTATGCTTGCCTAACGAGTTGAGTTAGGGCGCGCAAACAGCGTGCAATTACGGAGTAGGCTGGCAATCAAATCGCTATACGAACGCATCACGGCTCGCCGACAAACTGATGACCGGTCGTTACCCCAAGTGGTACTGTCACAAAAGACCATTAGGCGCCTGATTCAACTCGGCCACTTAAGACGCAGAATATGTGATTATGAACCACTGAACGTCAACGCTTGCATCTACCGATGCGCTCCTTATTTTTATAGCTTGTGTGAATTACCCATTTAAGTGACTTTATTAGCAGCACCTGCTGTTTGAACCGCACATCATGGTACCCGGTAATTTTGACCAAACTATAACCTTATGCATTAAGGTTTTTCTGTAAGGCTTCTCAGAATTTAGATTTAGCTAAAACTCACTTCGGCACTCAATTTCATTCAAAATAAGACGCCATTGCATCTGATTATGTCTGTTTACGCAAAATACAATTGTCTCAATTGCGGTTTCTCTTGTGACAGATGTCCCAGTTTATATTCATCTGCCACATTAGAATATTCATCGAGCTTAATGAAGTGATGGTCTTTCGGTGTGTGAGCATTGAGGCAATTTCCTTTCATTTTTCTTCATCAGTTTAACCTGACTTTTGAACTCCTCTGTTCCAGAGGTTAAGTCCGTCCTCTGGGCGGACTCTTTTTTAAATGCATCTTTACTTTTTCTCTCGGAGAACGTAAACAAAATTTTGGTTAATCAATGCCGACATTCCTGCAATGCAGGCAGAACGAAGCCAATATTAACTCTTGTTTCAATAGCCAGCACGACACTGATTATACTCAAAGTAAGTAACCTCCAGGTCTGCTATAAGAGTTTCCGGGCATTTCACCAAGAGTGACACTTGGACTAATGTTGCGCATTAATTAGGCGCCGCTAGGGCAGTGACATATATCAAGCCACTTTCAGCGAATTTTTAACTTAAACCGTTATAATGGAAACCGGCGATTCCCACTTTGCAGTTATAGGCCCATCCACCCAAAGAGTGCACTTGTTCCACCAACGACCTTACACAGCAGATCCAGTTCACGAATTGGCCCAGTGGTACGAAATCGACTATTTACCGGACAGAATCGACCTCCTCTCCCATTGAAGTATTAATTAAATTTCCTATTGCGAAACAATAAAATCGCAGAGGAAATGATGATGAAACAACAAATAACACAACGAGGTGCTCTGACTCTTTGCGCCAGTGCGCTGATCGCACTGCTGGCAGGGTGTAACGGAGACAATGACAACAATTCGGATCCCAACCTGCCGCCGGGACCCGGAGCAATATCGGCGATTGCCGTTATCGGTGAGGATACCTCCATCGATGTTCTGGCCGAGGCCGGCGACCCTGAGGGAGATACCCTGTCTCTGGCTGATGCGAAAGTCGTGCAAGGTGCCGGTGAGGTGCGGGTGGAGGATGACCTGCTTTGGTTTGTATCCAGTGACTATGGCCTGGCCCAGGTGGAATACACCATCAGCGACGGTAAGGGCGGTGAAGCCCGTGCCGTGGTGGATGTGGAAGTGAAAGCCAGTGTGCAGGATTACGTCGGTGCCGAAACCTGTGTGCGCTGTCACCAGGACAAGGCCACCCAGATGGAAACCGGTCATGCTTGGAAGTTCACCAAGGTTGAAAATGGTCAGGCGCCCGACCTGCCCTTTACTTCCCTGGACGGAGCCTTCGAGTTGTATGAAGGTGTTGAGAACAGCGCAGGCACCCCAGAAAGCTGGGACGACATCACTTACTTGCTGGGAGGCTTCCAACGCCAGGCGATTCTAGTCGACAAGAATGGCTATATGATCAACGGCACCAAGGCGATGTTTGATGTGTTGCCGAAAGGGGAAACTCTGGACGAGACTCGGGTCGTCCCATTCGCGCCGGGTGCTGGCACAGATGCTATGCCTTATAAATGTGGCCACTGCCACAACACCGGCTGGCGCGACTACACCTATGAGCCTGACGACCATCGTAACCGCAACCGTCAGGATGATCTGATCGGCATGGAGGGAACCTGGGCCCTGACTGGCGTACAGTGTGAAGCCTGTCATGGTGCTGGTGGCGATCATGCCAAGAGCCCCAGTAAGGACAACATCACCCGTAATGCCAAGGGCCGTAGCCGTGCCGACCTGATGGCAATGAACCAAGCCTTTGGGGAGCCGATTGCCTGTGGTGAATGTCACACCAAAGACGGCGAGCGTTGGTATGACCAAGGTTATATGACCCCTTATGACGAAAAGTTTGGCGGAGACACCATCGGTGGCTTTGTTAAAGACTACTTCGAAGAGGGACGTAATGCCGGGGATGCACTGCTGGGCTATGACCCGGATACCGGTGTCGCCACAGGTAAGAAGCGGATGTTCCAGTGTATCAACTGTCACAACCCTCACCTGTCCACCAACTTCCGCGACAAGCCCGGACACGAAGAGGCACTGAAAACCGAATGTCAGGATTGTCACCCAAGCGTGAAGTTCAACGACGGCCTTGGTGTCATGCATGACGCAGTGGCAGACTGTACTGACTGTCACATGCCCAAGAACTCCCACCTGTTCAGGATTGATCTGTCTGCGCCGTCAGAAGACCCCTACCACTACGGTGAAGATGGCAAGACCCGCCAGCCGTGGTTGAGACCGGTTCAATCCTGTATTGGCTGTCACGAAGAGGACTATGACGATCGCGCCAGCCGACTCGGCAAAGTTCATAAATAATTCGTCACAGTCATGACGACTTAGCATCAAGCCAGTGGCCTGACAGCCGCTGGCTTTTTTGTGACCGCCAGAGTGCCACTGTCTCATTTCCCGAACCAGAGGGCTTTGCTATACTTCCCGCCCCTTGCGCCGCCACCGTTTGCGGCGCAGTTGTTTCACCAAATTGAGACCACCGATGTCATTCTCCAGCCTGGGATTATCCGCCCCACTTGTCGACGCCGTTACCGAAGCCGGTTACAGCGAGCCTACTTCTATTCAGCAGAAGGCCATTCCTGTCGTACTGAGGGGCGATAACCTGATTGCTGCCGCGCAAACCGGCACCGGCAAGACCGCCAGCTTTGTGCTGCCGATTCTGCAGCAACTCAGCCAAGGCAGCCGTGGTCGCAAGAAACGAGTTCGGGCGCTGATCATCGCACCGACCCGCGAATTGGTGGTGCAGGTGGCCGAAAGTGTCGAGCGCTATGGCCGTCACCTGCCACTGAAATGCATGGCCATGTACGGTGGCGTCGACATTGAGCCTCAACGACAGGCGCTGCTGGATGGCGTTGATGTACTGGTGGCCACGCCAGGACGGCTGTTGGATATGTACAGCCGCCGCGCCATCCACTTCGATGAAGTAGAGATGCTGGTGCTGGATGAAGCGGACAAGATGCTGGATATGGGCTTCATCGACGACATCAACGACATCGTCACCAAGCTGCCCACAGAGCGGCAATCGCTGCTGTTTTCCGCCACTCTCTCCAAGAAGGTGCGGGCCTTGGCCAAGAGTGCCATCAGCGATGCGGTTGAGATAAGCATTACCGCCAGTCAGGCGAGCAAAGCCACCATCAGTCAGTGGCTGACCACCGTAGACAAAGATAAGAAATCGGCCCTGCTGAGCCACCTGATCCAGACCACCCCCTGGAACCAGGCGCTGATCTTCATCGAAACCAAACACGGCGCCGCAAAGCTGGTGAGCCAATTGGCCAAGCGCGGCATCGAAGCAGATTGCATCCACAGTGGTCGCACCCAGGCGGTTCGGGAGCAGATCCTGGCCGACTTTAAAATCGGCAAAATTCGTTACCTGGTGGCCACCGGGGTCGCCGCACGAGGCATCGACATCGACAACCTGGAGCGAGTGGTCAACTACGACCTGCCCTTCCCCGCCGATGAGTATGTGCATCGCATCGGTCGAACCGGTCGCGCCGGTGCCCAGGGTGAAGCAGTATCTCTGGTCTCCAAGGATGACTTCAAAAATCTGTGCATGATCGAAAGCCGGCTGAATCACCTGATTGAACGCCGCGAAGTTGAAGGGTTCGCACCGAGGAAAGCAGTACCCATCTCCATCCTCAACTACGTCCCCAAGGCCAAGCGACAGGCCGCAAAGCCTAAGTCCTGATTTCGCTCAGCACTCAAGCGCCGGCCTCTGGTTATGCCAAACCGGCGCTTCTGATTCGTTCTACACCTCCCCCCCCATAAACCAGATCAATCGCCCTGAACCAATCTGTAGGAGATTGACCGATGATCAACGCAGAGAAGTGCGCCTGACGCAGGTCTTCTTCACACTTCAGCCAAGATCCATTTTATATAACACTGATTAATCAGTAGTTTTATCAGTTCTTGATAAGGGTTTCCCCTCTCGTTCAATCTCATGGAGTCATGGATGAAGTACCTGCTGCTGGCAACGACACTGGCGACCTGCTCATTGGCTCAGGCCACCACCGTGCAACAACAATGCCTCACTGACTTGGCGTCGCTTCCCGATTTTCTGCTGACCAACGATACCGGTGCGCCGGACCACCTGGCCCGACATGGCCAAAGCCACTTTGACCAGGCGATGAATAACGCCAAGAACTCCATCGCCGAAATCCAGACGGAAGCGGAATGCGACGCCCTGATCAAAGGTTACCTGAAAGCGTGGCGACCGGGTCACCTCAACATCCGTCCCCTGAACAGGGAGGCCTCAGACAAAGCCAGTAACACGACCTCCAAGTCGCCTCAGGTCAAACGACTGTCCGCAACAACCCTGTATTGGTCGGTGCCGAGTTTCGGCTACGCCCAGGGCAAGGCGCTTGAGGCTCTCATAAAGGAGCACGCACCCAAGCTTGAAGGCGTTGAGAACTGGATTGTCGATGTGCGAGGCAATGGCGGCGGCAACGATGACAGCTACAACGCCCTGCTTCCCTATCTGCTCTCTGGAGAAACGACTGAGGTCTCGCTGGAGTTTCTTTCCACTCCGGTCAACATCGAGGCGATGGAGACCCTGTGCCAACGCTTTATGGACAACGACCCCGGCTGCGTCACCATGGTGAAGCCGATGATTGCCAGGCTCAAAGGGGTCCCAAGCGGCGAATACGTGCAGTTGGGTGATGAATCCATCAGCTATCAAGCCGCCCCTGAACGTCCCGACCATGCCCCCAGCAAAGTGGCAGTACTAGTCGATGGTGGCTGCGCCAGCTCCTGTGAACAGTTCTTGCTGAGGGTTAAACAAAGCTTCAAGGTTAAGTTGGTGGGTCGCAGCAGCTACGGCGCCCTGGATTACTC
Organism: Ferrimonas futtsuensis DSM 18154; assembly: GCF_000422645.1. Taxonomy (GTDB): domain Bacteria; phylum Pseudomonadota; class Gammaproteobacteria; order Enterobacterales; family Shewanellaceae; genus Ferrimonas; species Ferrimonas futtsuensis. The sequence continues at coordinate 67,457 of NZ_KE383897.1, read as the reverse complement.
CAACATACGGCCCCATGCCCTGCCCTCCGGCAAACGCGAACTGTTTTACGCCACATCACGCAGCTTGAGGCTGCCCTATCAGCCGGTAGACATTGCCGGGATTGCCCCGGACATCTATCTTCCCAAACCCAAAGATGACCAGGACAAAGACGCAGAGGTCATTCAGGTTCAGCGTTGGCTGGAAGGTGGATCGTTGCGACCTGGCGCAAAGTAAGCCGAGTCGCCCTTGGCGCCCACCTCCTCTTAAAGCCCCAAAACAACACCGCCGGCGTTTACGCCGGCGGTAATGGAACCCTTACGATTCTCTGTCGGCCAGTTGCTTAGCCAACAGTTCATTCATGACATCCACCACCTGCTGAATGTTGCCTTCACCGTAGCCCACCCAACGATTGGCAATGTTACCCTCATGGTCAATCAGCACCATATGGGGAATGCCGTCCACCCCATACTTACGACCAATCTTGCCGTTACTGTCACTGGTCAGGGTAAAGGTCAGCGCTTTCAGTTTGTTCTTAATGCGGCGGTACTGCTTTTTATCTTCGCGGTAGTTTACTGCCACCACCTTGAGCTGCTCGGTGCCCACCGTGGTCTGCAGCCCCTCCAGCAAAGGCAGTTCCTTGAGACAGGGAGGACACCAAGAGGCCCAGAAAGTCACCACCATGATCTTGCCCTGCTGCTCAGAGACGCGGACCACGGTACCATCATTACCCCGTCCCAGATAATCGGGCGCCACCTCGCCAATATCGGGCATGGAGGCTGCCATGGAGGAGAAAGAGTAAAGAACAGCGCTTAAGAGAGTGAGAACTTTTTTCACGGTACTTCCTTGCTTATAGATTGCGGTGTATTAGACCCAACACAAACGAATTCCCTTTCATCCGGTTGTTGTTCAACACGGCTGCCCATGGACAACAGTGCAGAGAGTGTACAAGACACGCCCGTTCGAAAACAGGTTTAGCGTCATAAAATCAAAAGGTTAGCCAAGCAAGGCTGGGCGAAAACCTGTGTTAGTGCATCGCCGAAGACACTACAAAACCCACAAACAGCAGGATGGTGGACTGGAAGATGGCCACCGCCAGGTTGCCCTTGCGGATCTCCTCAATGAAGTCGATGCGGCGGAATACGAACTTGTCGATGATCACCAGAGCAATCACGCTGACAAACAGGCTGATCACCGCATAGCTCAGGTTCAGGAACATAAAGACGGCGTTTTGTTCTACGGAGGTGATCTCCATACTCATTTCTCCTTGTTTTCAATCTTGAAGGGCGCGTTCGGCGCCTCAGCCCAGCCGATGGACCAGGCAGTAATGGGGTCGATGGTGGCGTGGCCCAGGGTGTCGCTGTAGTAGTTCATGATGTCAGTCACGGCGTAGTCCCGGGCGTTACGAATCCGGTAGAGATCGGCGGCGCCGAACAGGTGCAGCATCTCATGGGCCTGCACTTGAGGAACAAAGGTGTGACGGGCTCCCGGCACCATCTTTTCGGTGAGCATGGCGTACTCATAATGGCAGCGCGGCGCCTTCTCCTTACTCCTGCAGGAGAGCGCGAAAGAGCGGGCTTCACCATTGGAGTGAAACACCAGAGCAACCTGGCCAGTGGGCGCCTTGGCTTCCACGAACTGCGCCATATTGCGGTAGCCCAGCTGCCGGGCAATCAGATGCTGGGCATCGCTGAAGAAGCTCTTGGAGCGCAGCCACTCCTTGGTGATCCCCTTGGGCGAGGTCAGGAAGAAGAATCGAGTGTTAAAGGTGGGCTTTGACAGGCCATACTCCTGGGCGCGTCGACCATACCAGTCGGTCACCTGCTGCAGATACTGACGGTTCTGCAAGCGATCCTTACCGGACCATTTGCTCCAGCGGTTGTCGTTCAGATAGAGGTAGAGAATGGTCACCTGGCCCTTTAACTCACCGGCCATGCCGTTATCTCTGGCATCCCGGTACTGTTCGGCCATCGCCCGCTCATCCTGCATGCGTCCGATCCAGCCCTTGATCTCATCGATGCGTGCCGAGGTCTTGATGCTGCGATCACCGGCCTTCTGCGCCTGAATCAGAGACTGGACGGCGTAGTGAAAGTGGCGGCGCTCCACTTCGATGTGCGCACGCAACTTGTAGAGATACTGCACCACCTCCGGGTTATCCACCTCGGGCAACACCGAAGTGATCGCTTCATAGGCATCGTCACTCTTATCCTGCTCCAACAAAGTCAGGATCTGCGTCAGCCTGGGGTCGGCCGGGGGCTGGGGTTCGGCGCCGCTGTTCAGGTCACTGAACACCACCTTGGCAACCAGTACCAGGCAGATCAGCAACCATATCTTTCGAAACATCGCTCTTGTTGTCTCTCCAACCGGCTCGCCAATACAGCGACACCGGACTTCACTCTTGAGGTCGCTAACTAAACCACAGAAAAATCGCCAATTTCAATAAAAATCGCCTCTGACTGCAGTGGTTCGCCCCAAATCTGTACATCAGTGCATCCCTTCCGGGAACTGGGTACTTGATAACCACCCTGACCGCCCTTATACCCTTACTAAGAGCAGCAGACAAATGAGGCCAGAATGGATCCGAGACAACAGCTGAGATCCCGGCTAAGAAACGCCCTGCACACCCTGTTTTTACTGGGCGGCATGGCCCTGCTGCTGATGTTCAGTGGCCATCTGCTGCTGGGACCTGGCACCGAATGGCTGGTATTAACGTTGCTGATCGCCGTGTCGGTGTTGCTCCCTACCCTGCCCACTCAGTGGCAACTGAGGATGATGAGGGTCACCCGTATGACCGGAGCCCCCGGCCTGACACAGGCGGTCGCCGAGTTGGCCAGGCGGGCAAAGCTGGAGTGCCCCCCAAGGGTGTTCTGGTCGCCGTCAATGACCGCCAACGCTTTCGCCATGGGCACACAGCATGATGGCGTCATTGTGGTTTCCGAAGGGTTGCTCAGGCGTCTCAGCGCCCCCCAGATCGCCGGGGTACTGGCCCATGAGATTGCCCATCTGGCGCACAGTGATGCATTTCTGCTGAGAATGGCGGCGCTGATCACCGGACTGTGCCGCATGCTGGCGAGCCTGGCCTGGATTGGTGCCTTTATCATGCTGCCACTGATGCTGTTTGGCATGGCATCGGTGTCCGTCGGCGCCCTGCTGCTGCTGATGCTTACCCCTCACCTATGCGCCCTGTTGCAGCTGGCGCTCTCCCGGGTTCGTGAGTTCGATGCGGACAGACGTGCCGCCAGTTTGCTGGGAGCGCCTGAGCCTCTGGCCTCGGCGCTGCTCACCATCTCCCGCGAGCAGGCTCCCATGTGGCGCGGCCTGCTGATCCCAACAGGCCAGGGGGATCCCCTGGCCTGGCTCAGATCTCATCCGCCCACCTCGGAGCGGGTGGAGAAGTTGATGGCCCTGAAAGCCGCCCCCTCCGCCTATCCGTACAACGATCACTGGTGATCAGCTGACGCCGCGTCGGCCCATACGGTCGGCGGCCAGAATGGCAGCCAATACCTTCTCCGGCGTCACCTTGAACGGCATGTTGTGGATGGTCTCACCGTCGGCGCAGGCCAGCTCAGCGACCGCTTTGAGCTTATCCATATCCAACTCCTTGATCCCCAGCTGCCACAAGTGAGTCGGCAAACCCACGGTATTGCAGAAGCTGAGTACCTCGGCAATCTCCTCTTTTGGCGTATTCTCCATCACCAACTGCACCAGGGTACCGAAGGCCACCTTCTCGCCGTGGTAGAGATGATGGCACTCCTCCATCAGAGTCAGGCCGTTGTGGATGGCGTGGGCCGCCCCCAGGCCACCGCTTTCGAAACCGATACCGCTGAGGTAGGTGTTGGCTTCAACGATGCTCTCCAGCGCCGGGGTGGTGACCCCGGCCTCAGACGCGGCCAACGCCATGGATCCCTGATTAATCAGGGTGTCATAACAGAGTTTGGCCAGGGCCAGTGCGGTGTTGGTGGGCACGCCCCCGGCCAGATTCTGAGCCTGGCCCTTGGCCGCCGCCCTGGCTTCGAAATGGGTCGCCAGAGCATCGCCCATCCCCGCCACCAACAACCGTGTGGGCGCCTTGGCAATCAGGCCGGTGTCCATCAACACCACGTCCGGATTTTTCGGCAGCAGCAGGTACTCATCGAACACCCCATCTTCGGTGTAGATCACCGACAGGGCGCTGCACGGCGCATCAGTAGAGGCAATGGTGGGCACCACCACCACAGGCAGACCGGCGAAGTGAGCCACCGCCTTGGCGGTATCCAGTGCCTTGCCACCGCCAATGCCGATGATCATCTGGCAGGTGCAAGCCTCGGCCTTATCCTTCAGACGCTCAATTTCATGCTTAGTGCACTCGCCACCAAACAGGGCAAACGCCACCTCCAGCCCTTTGTCAGAAAAACTGGCCTGCACCACCTCCTGTGTCAGCCCCATGACAAAGTCGTCGGCCAGCACCAAGGAATATGCCTTAGCATAAGACGCAATGTTGTTGATGGCGCCATCGCCTTGAACATATTTACCCGGCGATAGAATAATGTTTTCCACCTAACTCCCCCAAAAACATCATCGATGTATATGAAATTTGTCTAAAGGGGGATCTTATCAATGGTCACTCTGCCTGTTCGTGAGCCAGCTTCAGAATATTTTTTCGACAGATGGTCATTCTAACCCACTGAAAGCGTGGATAAAAAAAGGCCACCTCTTTGGGTGGCCTTTAACACATTGTGTGTCGGCGGAAACTACAGTTCACCCATCACGGCATTCACTGCCGCCAGGGTGTCGCGGCCGAACTGATGGCTGCGCTGGGGTGACCAGCCGTAGTCTTCGTCCGGGGCGAAGTCGTGGTCTTTGAATGGCATCTCAACGGTGTAGGCGAGGCAGTCGAACTGCTCGGCCACCCAGTTGGAGCCTACGGTGAGGTTGGCTTCGCCGGGCTTGTCCTTGTCGTAGCCGTACTCATCCTGAAACTCCGGGGTGATGGCCATCAGGGCGGACTTGAAGGCATCCTCCAGGGCTTTGCGCTCCTCGCCGTAGGAGGGAGTGCCTTCGCTGCCGGCAACGAAGTTGTAGGGGATCGCTTCGTCGCCGTGAACGTCCAGGAACATGTCGATGCCGGTTTCCAGCATCTTCTGGCGCACCAGGAACACCTCTGGGCTGCGCTCCATGCTCGGTTCGGCCCACTCGCGGTTGAGGTTTACGCCGATGGCATTGGTGCGCAGGTGGCCACGGATGGAGCCATCCGGGTTCATGTTGGGCACCACGTAGAACACGGAGTTGCCCAGCAGGGTGCGGCCCACGCTGTCTTCGTCATCCAGCAGGCGGGTCAGCAGTCCTTCGATGAACCACTCGGCCATGGTCTCGCCGGGGTGCTGACGACCGATGACCCAGACAATCTTCTTGCCGGGCTCCGGGGTGCCGATGGTCAGCAGGCTCATGTCGTTGCCGTCCAGGGTGTGGCCCAGGGTTTCCAGGGTGCACTCGGGATGCAATTGGGCGTGGTGGATCAGGTCTTGGTGGCGGCCATAGCTGTAGGGAGCGAAATAGGCGAAGTAGATGGAGTTGTGCTCCGGGGTCACCTTGAAGCTCATGGTGTCGCCGTCGAACTCGGCGGGGATGCGGAACCACTCCTCGCGGTCGTAGGAGGCGGCCACCCGGTAGTTGTCCCAGCCTTCAGGGTAGGCGGACTTGGCCAGGTTCATCAGCTTGATGCTGTGCTCCTCGCCTACCTGGGACTCCAGACGGAAATGAAACCACTGGTAGAACTCGGACTGGTTGTCGTTGGGGATGGTCAGCTGGATGTCGTCTTTGGACTCCGCTTTCACCACATCGATGGCGCCACTTTCAAAGTTGCTGAAGATCTTCATTGAACTGTCCCTGTGAGGGTTCCTGCTTACTTAAGTGCTGGAAAGACTAACACAGGATATGAAGGGCCAACAGCAAGACACCCGATGGCCAGGGGCGATCGGGTGTCAAGTCAGTACAACAGTTTGTCGGCTTCGATTACAGGTAGTTACCTGACATCAGCGCCGCCAGAGCCACCTGCTCTGGGGTGGGCTTCACCTCCTCTTCGGGCAGGCCCTGGGCGGCGGCGGTGTCCGGGAACATCTTGTAGGTGGTGGACATCAGCAGCTCATACAGCTTAGGCGCCAGAATGTTGGCCGCGCGCATGGCACTGCCGATGGCGGTGTTCACCTCTACATGCTGCTCAAGAATCGCTTCCTCAATCATCGCCACCGCTTCATCTGGGCTCAGGGTCGGGGCAAACTTGTACATGGGAGAGGACTCGATCATCGGCGTGCGCACCAGAGGCATGTGCACATTGGTGAAGGCCACGTTGTGCTCGCAATACTCGGCACCGGCGGACTTGGACCAGGCATCCAGCGCCGCCTTGGAAGCCACGTAGGCGGAGAAGCGCGGGGCACTGCCACCGAGTACGGCGATGGTGGAAATGTTGATGACATGAGCGCCACCGGCTTCCACCATCTTGGGCAGGGCTCGCATGGTCAGGCGCACTGGCGAGAAGTAATTCAGCTGCATGGTGCGCTCGAAATCGTGGAAACGATCGTAGGTGAGCTTCAGCGAACGACGGATGGAGCGACCGGCGTTGTTCACCAGCAAGTCCACCGCGCCATGTTCCTCATGGATGCGGTCAATCACCTGATCGCACAGCTCCAGGTCATTAAGGTCACAGTTGTAGCTGTAGGCTTCGCCGCCCTCGGCCAGGATCTCCTGCTCCACCTCTTTCAGCTGCTCCATGCCACGGGCTACCAGCATCACCTTGGCACCTGCGCTGGCCAGACGGATGGCCAGGGCACGGCCGATGCCGGAGCTGGCACCGGTGACCACGGTCACCTTGCCTTCGATGTGCTGCTCCAGGGTGCGGCTGCCCATACGATTGGGATCTAGGTTACGCTCCCAGTAGTCCCACACCACACCGGCGTAATCGCGCAGGGGCGGTACGGCGATGTCGGTGCCCGCCAGGGCCTTGCGGGTGTTGGAGTCATCGAACTTGGTCTTGAGATCCAGCAGCTTGAGCGCCTCTTTCGGCACCTTGAGGCTGGCCAGGGTCTGATCAATAAGGTGACGAACAGTGGGCAGATTCAGCAGCGCACCGCGCATGGGCGCAGGAATAAAGTCCAGCAGTCCGGGGCTGATGCCTGCAGAGAGGCGGGAGCCGTGGGCGGCCTGGGAGAACACATCCAGGGCCTCAATCATCTTCACCCCAGGGTTGTCCACCAGGTGGTAGCACTGACCCTGAGTCTCAGGAGTATTGACGATGTGGTCGATGGCGTTGGCCACGTAATCCACCGGCACCATGTTGAATTCGCCCCCCTTGATGCCGATGGCCGGAATCCAGCTGGGCAGGATGTTGCGCAGCTTCTGCAGGGTCTTGAACAGGTAGTAGGGGCCGTCGATCTTATCGATCTCACCGGTCCTGGAGTGACCGATCACCATCGAGGGGCGGAAGATGCGATACTCCATCTCCTCCTGCTCCCGCACCAGGGCTTCGGAGTCATACTTGGTCTTGAGGTAGGGGTTCACATCCAGGCCCACGCCCTGCTCGAACATATGTTCGTTGAACACGCCGTGGTAGAAGCCGGCAACGGCGATGGAACTTAAGTGGTTAAAACACTTGGCGCCGGCAAACTTGGCCAGGGCCAAGGCCTCTCTGGTGCCGCCCACGTTGATGTCGTGGTTGAGCTGGGCTGTGGCGGTGATGTTGTACATCGCCGCGCAGTGGATAAATTCGGTGACCTTACCGTGGATCTTTTCTTTGTCGACGTCGCTGACGCCGAGCATGGGTTCGGCCAGTTCGCCCATGATGATGGTGAACCTGCCGGGGTCGAGATTCAGCAGTTCGCAGTTCTCATGAAACTTGTCCTCAGTGCCCTCCCGCACCAGGATAAAAATCTCCCCTTCCCGCTTGGCCAGGTTGGCCAAAATGTACTTGCCAATGAAACCCGTACCGCCAGTAACAAAGTAACTCATACCCGCCTATCTCCATCCGTAGATAATGACTTTTTTAATAATGGCGGTAAGTTAGTGGTCTATCTATTACCTCCGAGGTAATATTGACCGTAGAAAATGTGATGGTTTTTGCATCAATGGATAAAAAGGATTGATGATGCATGAAGCAGGACTGACCATGCCCAAAGGTGCCTTTGGGAGACTACTGAAATTTTGGCGGAAAACCCGCGGCCTGAGTCAGGAGACCCTGGCCCATAAGGTGGGTTCGTCGCTCAGGCACATCAGCTTTTTGGAAACGGGCAAATCCCTGCCCGGCCAGGAGCTGGTGGAGAAGCTGGCAGAGCTGCTGGAGCTCAACGTCAGAGAAACCAACAACCTGCTTGCCTCCGCCGGATACGCCCCCACCAGCTTTACCCTCAAACCCGATTCCCACGAACACCACTGGCTGCGCCAGTCCCTGATTGCCACCCTGCGCGGCTTCGACCCCTTTCCGGCGATGATCATCGACCAATACGGCAACGCCAGGATGATCAATCGCGGCATGCTGACCCTGATCAAGCGCTTTGCCCCCGCCACCGCCGCCAAAGACAGCTTCAACCTGGTGGATCTCATCTTCACCGAGCAGGGGTTCAAACCCTTTTTGATTGGCTGGGAAGACACGGTGTGTGCCCTGCTGATGACCCTGCAGCAGGACATCTTGATGTACCAGGATCCCTGGGCCAGCCAGCTGCTGCAACGGGTACTGGCGGAAAAATCGGTGCCCAAGGATTGGCGCAAGCGTGGCTCCAAGCAGATGAATGTGACAGGCTTTGTAACCACCACCGAATTTCCCGGGCGCGGGGTGGAACAATGGATGCACGTGTTTCACACCGTGGGGGCCACCAGTTTTGTGTCGGAGCCCAAGTTGATGATCCACGCCATCTTTCCCAAGGAACATTGCTGCGAGCCCAAGTGGCAAGAGCTGGTGGCAAACTGTGACGCCGACCATCCGCTGCTGCCCTATTGACCAAATCCTCACCAGAGGCGATCATTAGTGCTTTCGTCGTCAACGCTTCTGGAGGGTTTGGGGTGAAACACATTGCACTGTCACTGACCACAGCGGCCCTGCTCTCCTTGGGACTCAGCGGCTGCCCGTCGGCGCCGCCACCGGGCACCCAGGCCTGGGTGATGCCTGCGGCCACCGCCGCCACCCATGCGCCCGCGCCCCTGCCCCACCGCTTCTCTCTGATCTCCTGGAACATCCATAAGCAGCTGGGTGAGCACCAGTGGCAACAGGAGTTTGCCCGGATGCAGCATGAGTACACGCCGGATCTGCTGGCGCTGCAGGAGGTGAACGTCGACCCGAGCCAGGCCCCGGTGCTGTCGCCCTTTCACTACGCCTTCGGTGCCAACCTGCAAAAGCGGGACGGCAGCCAGTCCGGGGTGATGAGCCTGACCGGCAGCCCCATTTTGAGCGCCAGGCTGAAGCTGACCACCCCGGCGGAGCCCATTACCCACACCCCCAAGGCTGCACTGCTGACCCAGGTGGCCATGGACGAGCAGCAGAGCCTGATGCTGGTGAACATCCACGGCATCAACTTTGTCACCAACAGCGACTACCGCCAGCAGCTGGATAATCTGGAGAAGCGCATCGCCGCGCATCAGGGGCCGGTGATCTTCGCCGGCGACTTCAACACCTGGTCATCCCAGAGGCAGAAGCTGCTGACCGCCCTGGCCGGTCGCCAGGGTCTGAAGCAGGTGCAGTTCAGTGACAAGGAAAAGTCTGAGATAAAGCAGTTTCTCGGCCAGCCACTGGATCACATCCTTTATAGCTGCCAACTGACCCCGGTTGCCGACAGCAGCAAGGTGCTCAGCGAGTTCACCAGTTCGGATCACACTCCGCTGCTGGTGGAGTTCGAGTACAGCCCGGTGTGCGGCTGACAAAACACAAATCTGAATCAAACCCCTGTTTCCCGCGCAGTTTCGGTGTATATTTGCTACACATAACCGCCACTTAGCAGACGATGTGAGTCAGTTTTATCAGTTCGTAACCCTGGCCCTGGTTGCCGGCTACTGGATTCTGGTGGCTGGTGTCACCCTGCGCATCGTTCTCAAGCGCCGCCCCTTCGGCGTCTCCCTGGCCTGGATGCTGCTCGTCTACATCATTCCCCTGTTCGGCGTCATCGTCTATCTGCTGTTCGGCGAGATGAACATAGGCAAAAACCGCCAACGGCGGGTCGGCGCCATGACCATCCCCTTCCAGCAGTGGTACCAGAAGCTGCAGCGGGCCGCAGAAGTCGGCAAAACCAAAGGCCCCCACGCCCGCCCCCTGCACGAACTCAGTTTGCGCCGCTTGGGGATTCCCGCCCTGATGGGCAACGATCTGGAACTGATTGAGAACTGCCAGGAGATTTTGCGCCGCATCATCGTCGACATCCGCGAGGCCAAACACTCGGTGCATCTGGAGTTCTATATCTGGCATCCCGGCGGCCTGGCCAACGAGGTGGCCGATGCCCTGATCGAAGCCCGCCAACGAGGGGTGCAGGTCAGGGTGTTGCTGGACGGTGCCGGCAGCCGCGATTTTTTCAACAGCCTGTGGGCCTACAAGATGGAGTCCGCCGGCATCGAGATCGTCAAAGCCCTGGGTGTGAACCCGCTGCGGATGTTCTTGCGCAGAATGGACCTGCGCCAACACCGCAAAATTGTGGTGATCGATCAGGAGATCGCCTACACCGGCTCCATGAATCTGGTGGACAGCCGCTACTTCAAGCAGTCCTCCGGTGTGGGGGAGTGGATCGACATCATGGTGCGCATCACCGGCCCGTCGGTGCTGTCGCTCAAAGCGCTGCAGGCCTGGGACTGGGAGTATGAAACCGGGCTGCGCACCCTGGAGGAGATGGACCCGGAGCGGCTGCAGGCCAAACCGGATCACAGCCACGCCAGTCACTCGGTGCAGGTGATCCCCTCAGGCCAGGGGCTGCCGGACAACTTGATTCAGCAGGTGCTGCTGCTCTCCATCTACCATGCCCGCAAGAGCATCGTGCTGACCTCCCCCTACTTCGTGCCCAGCGAGCAGTTGGTTGACGCCCTGCGCACCGCCGCCCAGAGTGGCGTCGAGGTCAAACTGATCATCCCGGACAAAAACGACTCCTTTATGGTGGAATGGGCCAGCCGCGCCTTCTTCTCCGAGCTGCTGCGCTCCGGGGTGGTGATCTACCGTTTCAATGGCGGCCTGCTGCACACCAAGTCGATGCTGATTGATGATGACCACTGCATCATCGGCACGGTGAACCTGGACATTCGCAGCCTGCTGCTCAATTCCGAGGTGTCTCTGGCGGTGGATGACCCGGAGTTTTGCCGCAACCTCGGCGACCTGCTGCAACGCTACCTGGACCAGAGCCATCGCCTCGATGGAGTGCGCTGGGCCGAGCGCCCGATGTGGAAGAAGCTGGTGGAGCAGTTCTTCTATACCTTTGCCCCTCTGCTGTAAATACCTCTCCACAAGCGGCTATGACTATAGGCCATAGCCTCTATCCCAACAGCCTAACAGACAATAAGATAGAGCTCTCAAACACTCGCCATATCTTGGCTGGCGCCAAGACCAAGGCCTCAAATGGGCTGGTTTCCCCGGATACCCAGCTGAATAACGGATGGTGAAACCCTGAGAAGACGCTCCAAGCACTCTTCCGGCTGGAGCGGCGGATGGTCAGTCAGGCAAACTCCGGAAGGCCAGGATAATCCCACCTCTGTAGAACAATGATCTGACGGAGCTCCCGAAGACATCGTCCTCCAACAGGAAACGGCAACATTACAAGAAATAATTAAAAACATAATAATGGATAATTTATTGTTCTCAAATAAGCTCCTTATACTCTGTCCATCAAAACAAATGACGCATCAATCCCCCTGTTGGAGAGAGTTATGAAAATGAACCATATCGGCATCATGGTCGGGGAAATGAACAAGGCTGTAGAGTTCTACACCAAGGCTCTCGGACTGGAAGTTGTCATGGACAACACCCCAGTGATAGAGGAACGTGATACCGCCATCGGCAGAATGTGCATTGCCGTGTTCGGCGAAGGCTTCGAGGGTTTCAACATTGCCCATCTGCTGACCAAAGACGGCATTGGTGTTGAGCTGTTTGAGATGAAAAACCGAGAGGAGCAGCATGAGGTCAATTTCTCTCGCATCGGCATCTTCCACTTCTGCCTTGAAACCGATGACTTTGAAGGCGTGATAGAGCGCACCCTTGAGTTTGGTGGAAAGGTCCACATGGACATCATGCGCTACCACCCTGAAGACGACAGCAAGCCCTACAAGATGGTGTACCTGGAAGACCCCTTCGGCAACCTGTTTGAGCTGTACTCTCACTCCTATGCCCAGACCTACTCCTCAGAGTACGAATAAGCGATCGTTTTTTAGCCGGCCGCAGGGAGCCTGTGTCCGGCTGTTTCACGCCTGGGGGCTCCTTCGTGCCCCGGGTCGCCACCTCTCTTAGCCCCTGTGACAAACCGCAACCTGGGGTTGCGTCTCCCTCCTCAGCGAGCCCATTGCAACGATTAGGCAAACCGGCATCAATGTTGTCGTTATACTTATGAGCCATTATGATAACGCCAGTTAATTATTCAGGCGCCTCAGCATGTTGAATCTTCTCTGGCTGCGAACCTATGTCACCCTGGTAGAAACCGGTCACTTTACCCGCACCGCCGAAAAGCTGGCGATGACCCAACCCGGAGTCAGCCAACACATCCGTAAACTGGAGTCCCACTTCGGTAAGACACTGCTTCAGCGCGAGGGAAAAAGCTTCCAACTGACCCGCTCTGGAAGGGATGTATACCAACAGGCTCAACGCACCCTGGCTGAATTGTCTGAGCTGGAACAACACCTTGCCACCGACAACCCCTTCTCTGGACCCATACGCATCTCCGCCCCGGGCAGTTTGGGCCTGAAACTCTACCCGGAACTGCTCTCAATGCAGCAAACCCACCCTCAGCTCACCATCGAGTTTATGTTCGCGCCTAACGAGGGAGTTGAACGGGAGATACTCAACCGAAACATCGACCTTGGGCTGATCACCCATCAGGGGAACAAACCGGATCTGGCCTACCGTCCCTTTGGTGAAGAGCCGCTTTACCTGATCACGCCCAAGGAGATAGAGACACCTCACTGGGAGGATCTGATGCACCTTGGCTACAACGGTCATCCTGACGGCGATCACCACATCAGCATGCTGCTGGGCGCCAACTTTAAGGAGTTTCAGCAGACAAGCCAGTTTCCCAGGAGGGGGTTCTGCAACCACATTGGATTGTTGATGGCACCGGTTGCCCGAGGCCTGAGCTTTACCGTGCTGCCCAAATATGCGGTGGAAGCCTATGACGAGCTGGATAAGGTCAACATCCATACCCTGGACAACCCGGTGAGTGAACCGATCTTTCTGGTCTACCGGCGTCACCAGCCCCTCCCCACCCGGATCAGGCACGTTATCGACACCCTCGAGCCCCTGCTGAACCCTTAATCGCTCTTCACTGGCGTGCGGCAGAACTGCTGCCAACGCTGGCGCACCAGATGTTCGAAGCGGACCGGCGCCACCGGTGGACTGATGAGGTAGCCCTGCCCCGCTTCACAGCGCTGACTGCGCAGGAACTGATACTGGTATTGGGTCTCTATCCCCTCGGCCGTGACCACCATCTCCAGGTTGTGAGCCAGGGCGATGATCGCCTGAATGATGGAAGCGTTCCGCTCATCGTTTTCCAGCTCACGGACAAAGCTGCGATCGATCTTCACCCTGTCTACCGGCAGGGTTTTCAGGCGACCAAATGAGGAGTAGCCGGTACCGAAGTCATCGATGGCAATCGCCACCCCGGCCTGACGCAACTTCCACAACTGGGCCGCCATCGTCTTCCCCTGCTGCAACAGCATGGACTCGGTGACCTCCACCTCCATGCACTCTGGAGGGATTCGATGCCGCGCCAGGGTATCCAGCATCGATTCCACCAGATCGCCGTGCTCTATCTGACGTACGGAGATGTTGACGCTCACCTGCTTAAGAGGCAGCCCCTGATCCAGCCAGCGGCGCATCTGGACACTGGCCATCTCCAGCACCTGACGACCCATCTCCACAATCTGGCCACTCTGCTCGGCCTGCTCGATGAAGGCATCTGGAGAGAGCACGCCCCGTAGGGGGTGGCGCCACCTGAGCAGGGCTTCGGCACCGGTGATCAGGCCGCTGTCCAGATGAAACACCGGCTGATAGACCAGGAAAAACTCCTTACGCTCCAGGGCATCTCGGATCTCATTGACCAGGTTTCGCTCCTGGGCCTGCTCCGCCGCCAGTCTGGCACTGTAGCAACAGAGCTTCGGTCCACTACTGTGCTTCGCCTGGAACATGGCACTTTCGGCGTGTTGCAACAGGGTACGGGCATCCTCCGACTCCTTGAAATGAGCCACACCCAGGCTGCACTGCAATCCAAGGGTAAAACTGGCCAGGGAGATGGGTTCGCACAGATACTCCAGCAGTGCCTCTGACCATTGCAGCGCCTCAGCCTGGGTTTTTCCCGGCAAGACAACCACAAAGGTATCGCCGTGGAACCGGCCGAGCGCCCCCTGCTCTCCCACTCGGCCTGCCAGGCGCCGGCTTACCAGTTTGAGCACCTTGTCTCCGGTTCTGAAACCAAACTCCTCGTTGATTCGTTTGAACTGATCCAGGCCGATGCAGACCAGGCTGAGTGGCGCGGTTCGCTCGGACAACTGGGTTTCCAGGGACTTGACCAAAGCCCGTCTGTTGGGTAGGCCGGTAAGCACATCGACGAACTGGGAGCGTTTCAGCCTCTGCTCCACCTCTTTCACCAGGCTGAGGTTGCGGCCGATGGCCAACAGCGCGACATCGTTTACCAGAGGGATGGCAGTGAGGATGATTTCACAGGGAATGAGATCGCCGTTGCAGTGCTGATGGAACCACTCAAACCTGTGGTGACCCAGGTCGATGGCACTATGAATCTCCTCCAGGGCTCGTTCGCCGGAGGGCATACCGCCAGGCTGCTGCTCTGGAGAGATGTCCGCCGGACTCAAGCCCAGCAAATCTTCAGGGGCATCGAAGCCCAGTTGCCGGGCCGATTCCGCGTTACTCCAAATAAAGCGGTCACCAAAGAGCACCCACATCATGTCGGTGGAGTTGGCGAAGAGCACCCGAATCACCTCCAAGTACTCCAGCAGTTTGGTTTCGGTAAGCGAGCCGGTCAGTTTGCTCACCTCAGAAACCTGTCCTTCACCGTCCATGTACACCCGTCCCTCGAGAATATTGCCCCTTACGTTAACATGGCCATTTGTCACATAAAAGTCATGGATATGCGTCAATTAGGTAACAATTGCGAGCACAGCTTTTCGTGATTCGGTCTCTGGTCGCACTCTCTGACAGATTGCGTTGGCCCAGAGGAAGCTGCTAGGGTGTCTCCCTGTCCGCAGACATAATAAGTAATTAAATTCAAAAGGAATTGCCATGCGCCCCCTGATAGCAGCCCTGGCCTTATGTTTCGCTCTGCCCACCAGTGCCGACACCCTGCTGGTGGACAATGTCAACGGCTATACCCTGACTCAGAAAGGCCTTACCCAATTTGGTGCCCTGTTGGTCAAAGACGGCAAGGTGGTGGACACCGGTGCCCGGGGCGCGTTCACCCAGGCGGACCGCCGACTGGACGGACAAGGTATGACCCTGCTGCCCGGTCTTACCGACGCCCATGGCCACATCATGGGCCAGGGCTACCTGCAATCCGACCTGAATCTGACCGGCACCACCAGCAAAGTCGACGCCCTGGCCAGGATCAAAGCCTATGCCGAAGCCAACCCTCAGGCCCAATGGATTCGGGGCCGAGGCTGGAACCAGGAACTGTGGCCCGACAGAGCCTTCCCAACTGCCGAGGATCTGGACGCCATAATCAAGGACAAACCAGTATGGCTGCGCCGGGTCGATGGTCATGCAGGTTGGGGCAACTCCAAGGCCCTCAGCCTTGCGGGGATCAAGGACAACACCAAGGATCCCGACGGCGGCCAGATCAGTCGCAACAGCAAAGGGAAGGCGGATGGCATTCTGGTGGACAACGCCATGTCCCTGGTGGAGGAGAAGATCCCCGCCCGAACCGAGCAGGAGAAGCGGGTCGCCCTGGATGTGGCCCTGAAGCAGCTCTCCAGCCTGGGGCTGACCGGCGTCCACGATGCCGGCGTGGGCTATGACACCCTGGCCCTGTATCAGGCCAAAGATGCCGACGGCACCCTGCCCCTGAGGATCTACGCCATGCTCTCGGACATGGAAACCCTAAACCGGGTCGCCGGCCCCTATGAGGGCGATCATCTGATTGCCCGCTCCGTCAAACTCTACGCGGATGGTGCCCTGGGCAGCCGCGGCGCCGCTCTTCTGGATGACTACAGCGACCTGAAGGGACATCGAGGCCTGCTGATCCACCCGGTGCCTGAGCTGAAAAGACGCATCAAAGCGGTCATCGACCGAGGCTTCCAGGCCAACGTCCACGCCATCGGCGACCGGGGTAACCGGCAGGTGCTCAGGGCAATGGCTCAGTTTGGCGACCCGTCCCAGCGCAACCGCATCGAACACCTGCAGGTGGTGGCCCCCGAGGACTTCGATGCCATCAAATCCGCCGGCATCATCGCCTCCATGCAGCCCACTCACGCCACTTCAGACATGAACATGGCGGAGGACCGCCTGGGCTCAGAGCGGATTCACGGCGCCTACGCCTGGCGTACCGTGCTGGAAAAAGGCATTCCCCTGGCCGCCGGCTCCGACTTCCCCATTGAGTCAGCCAACCCCTTCTGGGGGCTCTATGCGGCCGTGGCCCGTCAAGATCATCACGGACAACCGGCAACAGGCTGGTACCCGGAGCAGGCCCTGAGCCGGGAGCAAGCGCTGCACGCCTTTACCCTGGGCGCCGCCTATGCCGCCTTCCAGGAGACGCGGCTGGGTTCTCTGGAACCCGGCAAGGCCGCCGATTTCATCCTGGTGGACAGGGACTACTTTAAGATACCTGCCGCTCAGATCTGGCAGACCCGGGTGCTGGCCACCTATCTGGGCGGCGAAGCGGTGTTCGTCGCCGCAGACTTTGTACAGCCTTAGTTTCCCGCTAAGCTTGCTCCATGGAGAAGCCGGTTACCCCCGCGGGCGCCGAGTTGGCGCCCGATTACTACCTGACCAACTTTCAGACTCTGACCGAGGAGGTTCGCCGTCGCAGCGCACACCTGCTCAGCCCTGATGAAACTCGGTGGCTGAAACGCTTCGACTCCCTTGAGCCAACCGAGCAGTGCCTGCTGGTGAGACTGCTCTCCCGTAAAGGCCCCCTGTTCCGTCTGGACAAACTCAGCTACGCCGAAATTCCCAACCTGAGCAACTGCGCCGAGGCCCTGGTTCAGGCCAAACTCGCTTCCTGGCACAAAATGGATACCTGGCCACAGCTGGCCAGCCTGTGCACAAAAGCGGAGCTGCTGGCGATGATGCCAGATGCTGACCCTAAACTGCGCAAACCCGAGCTGCTGACCAGCCTTCTGAATCGCCCTCTTCCCAACCATGGCCTGCGGGTGCTGGCTCTGGAGGATCGAGCGATTCTGGACACTCTGAAGCTGCTCTACTTTGGCAACCTGCATCAGGATCTGGCCCAGTTTGTGGTGAGCGATCTGGGTATTCAGCGCTTCGAAACCTACTCGATCACCACAGAGGGAGTGGAGGTGGACTCCCGCGAGGCGCTGGAGGCCTGGCTCTCGCTGGGCGAACTGGCCAGAGAGTGCCACCACTACCTGGAAAAGCGAGACTCTGACGCCCTGCTGCAACTGGCCCCCAAGCTGCCAGAACCTCTGCCCTGGACGGAGATTGAGCGCAAACGTCAGAAGCTGGTTCTGCTGTTCGCCCGGGAGTGGGAACGCAGGGAGCAGTTTGCCCGGGCGTTGGCCCTCTATGGACAGACCGACCTGCCCCCAAGCCGCGAACGCCAGGCTCGCATCGCCCTCAAGCGGGAACAGCCCGAACAGGCCCTGAATCGGGTCACCCGCATGCTGGAGGCCCCTCAGGATGAACAGGAGAGTACCGTCGGTGCCAGACTGGGCAAGCAACTGGCGCGCCAGGGGGTCTGGCACTGGTCACCGCTGCCGACCCACAAGGTACGGCAACAGGCGTTAACCCTGGCCAACAGCGGCGAACGAGTGGAAATTCAGGTAGCAAGGCACCATCAGGCCCAGGGCTGGCAGGTCTATTACTGCGAAAACAGCCTGCTCAACGGCCTTCTGGGGCTGGCCATCTGGCCTGCCCTGTTTGAGCCGGTGCCCGGCGCTTTCCTCAATCCCTACCAGGTGGGACCCAGAGACCTGTACCGTCCCCAGTTTTCAAAGCGCCGCCGCAAAGTACTCGACAACGAGTTGCGCCATTGGCAGCCTGAACGGCTGCTGGAGCGCTATGATGACAAGCAGGGAATACTCAACCCCTTGGTGCAGTGGGACTGGTTCCCCATTGAGCTGGCCGAGCTGGCCCTGGCCACGCTGCCAAGATCGCTGCTCGACGCCTGTTTCCAGAGGCTGCTGTTTGATTTACGCGGCAATCGCAGCGGCCACCCCGACCTGTTTATGGCCAGGGAGAACCAGGCACGCTGGCTGGAGGTCAAGGGACCGGGAGACCGACTGCAGGACAACCAGACGCGTTGGATGCGCTTTCTGGAGGATCAAGGGGCCGACGTGGCCGTCTGCCAGGTCAAATTCGAGTAATTATTCCCGGCCGAACTCTTGCCGAAAACAGCCAGGAGGACTACTCTTGGCGCCTTAGAATCTTTGCACTTTGTAACAGGAAATCAACAACATGGCAGGAGCCAGCCTTCTAACCCTTCTCGATGATATCGCCACCCTTCTAGATGATGTGGCCCTGATGAGCAAGGTCGCCGCCAAGAAAACCGCCGGCGTTCTGGGAGACGACCTGGCGGTGAACGCCGAGCAGGTCTCCGGCGTCAAGGCCGACCGGGAACTGCCCGTGGTATGGGCGGTCGCCAAAGGGTCAATGATGAACAAGGGGATACTGGTGCCCGCCGCCCTGGCCATCAGCGCCTTTATCCCCTGGTTGATCACCCCCCTGCTGATGCTGGGGGGCCTGTTCCTCTGCTTCGAAGGGGCGGAAAAGGTGTTGGAGATGCTCTCCAAGGAGGGGCATCAGACCCCCAAGGATCTCAGTGGTGAAGATCAGCACCAGTATGAACAGACCAAGATCAAAGGCGCCATCCGCACCGACTTTATCCTGTCGGCGGAGATCATCGTGCTCACCCTGGGCGTCGTCGCCACGGCGCCCTTCATCACCCAACTGTCAACCCTGGCCACCATCGCCGTGCTGATGACCATCGGCGTCTACGGCCTGGTGGCGGTGATCGTTAAGATCGACGATGCCGGCCTCTATCTGAGCCAGCGCCCCTCCTCGGTCAGCCAGAGCACTGGCCGGCTGCTGCTGGCTGCGGCCCCCAAGCTGATGAAGTCACTCTCTTTGGTGGGCACCATCGCCATGTTCCTGGTGGGCGGCGGCATCCTCACTCATGGCGTGCACCTGATCAGTGAGTGGATCTCTGAAGCCGCCGCCGAGACTGCCCTGATCCCCGCCATCGGCCAGATCGTCTCCGCCGTTGTCCCCACTCTGCTCAACGGCCTGACCGGGTTGTTGGCCGGCTTCGTGCTGGTGGGCGGCCTCCACCTGGTACAGAAAGTACGCGGATAACCCCAAACCGGCGGCACTGCGCCGCCGGTAACCCCCTATCGCCGAAGTTGTCGCCAACTTTACCCAGTTTGAAGTCAAATGAGACAAAATTGGCGGCAAACTGTTACTGTCTGAACTCTTCCTGAACCGACGGGCCGGTAAGTACTCAAGCCGACTCCCCCGTTTAATTTCTGTTCAGCTAACGCCCCCTAAACTGATCTCACAAGTGAATGGGAGAGCGTCATGAACCAAGAGGTACACCTGACCCCGAGATGGGTACACCCCGGCAAACTGGCCGGCATCCGCAAGCCCAGGGCCCATGAACTGGGTGCTCTGGCCAAGGCTCGTTTTCAAGCCGTGATCTCATTGTGTGACGATCAGGACAATCATCAACTCTACCAGGACTGGAAACTGCCCTTCCTCTGGCTGCCTGTGGCCTGTGGCCAGGTCCCGAGCCGAGTGCAGCTGGAGCAGATGGTTCGCTTCATCGAGCGTTTTGAAGGAGCCGTTGCGGTCCATTGTAACGGCGGACAGCGCACCGCCGCCGGCCTGGCCGCCTACCTGATCCATCAGCAGGGAGACTTCGATGCGGCGCTGACCACCATCGAAAGCATCATGCCTGAGCTGGAGCTGGATGAAGCTCAACTGATCAGTTTGCTGCAACAAGCCAACGTGATTCAGTAAGATTTAGGTGGGAGTAAACAGCCACCTATGAAGTTGAGCTAACACTTGTTAGCTCAACTTCAGACTGTTAATATTCTGGTTTGACCTGTGTCACAGAGAGAGCCCGATGAGCACCCAAGTCCACCCCTACTCCGCTGGCGAGGAGATCGCCAATGCCGTAACCCACGGGCTGGGTGTCGCCGCCGCCATCGTCGGCCTGACCCTGATGCTGACCAAGGGGATCCCGGTCCTCAGTGGCTGGGAGATTGCCAGCGTCAGCATCTATGGTGCCAGCCTGATCCTGCTGTTTCTCTTCTCTACCCTTTACCACGCCATCAGCCATCCCGGTGCCAAACAGGTGTTCAAGCGCCTGGACCATTGTGCCATCTACCTGCTGATTGCCGGAACCTACACCCCGATGATGGTGATCAGCCTGAACGACTGGAAGGCGGACCTGGTGCTGGCTACCATCTGGGGGATGGCCGTGGCGGGGATCCTGTTCAAGGCGTTTTTTGTGCATCGTTACAAGAAACTGGCCCTGACCACCTACCTGGTGATGGGCTGGCTGTGCCTGCTGGTGATCTACCCACTGTATCAGGCCATGCCCAATGCCGGTTTCAATCTGCTGTGGATAGGCGGGCTCTGTTACAGCGGCGGCGTCGCCTTCTACGTGGCCAAGCGCACCCCCTACACCCATGCCATCTGGCACCTGTGCGTCCTGGGCGGCGCCGTGTGCCACTGTGTCGCCATCGCGGTCTTCGTGATCCCCAGCTAGCTGCGACACTAAAACCCCATCTGCGGAGTAAGATCCGACGGCCTGAGCGCATCCACTGCGCTCAGATCGCACACCCCTGAGGGAAATATCGTCTCGAGGTTCCCCAAGTAGGGGGACATATCCCGCTCCCCATACTGCCCTTGATGTATGGCCTCAGCCACCGGAATCAACTGGCACTGGAATACGCTGCCCTGCCAGGGGCCACCAGCCTGAACCCTGGAGTTGCTGAAGTGAGGGTAGTGCTGGCTGCACACCCCGGCAGCCCTGCCATTCCAGGGGCCATTCCAGGCATCTTCGCCACCATAGATCACCTCCCCCTTCTCATCAAAACAGAGATCATTCAGCGACTCTGGCCTGGAGTCCCCCCGGGCCCTGGCCTCGAGCCAGGCCTCCATCGCCTCGAAGGCTTCGGCAAGAGGCGTGTAATCCTGATGGGAAACCCAGATCAACTGGTTCCGGCTGTGTCCCTCCCAGGCCAGTATCCGTGCCCGGGCCTCGAAGGACGCAGACAGGTGATGCATATCCAGCTCAGGCTCCAGATAATGACGCAAATCGATGACTGGCAGGGGGTTGCTGCCCACGAACACCTGGCCACTGCGGTAAGCCCGCTCTACCGCAAGTGGGTCTGGCTGACGCCGGGCGGCCGGGGCGCCTTCGGTGATGTTGTGGTTACCCCAGAGGGAGAGCCACAGGGGTAGCTTGTGACCTAAAGGCAGCCAGATGGATTCCGCTTCCATCCGGTGCGGCGGGCGCCAACTGCCGATGTAGCGATTCAGGTGGAGGAACTCGGCCGGAGTGATCTCGCCGCTCACCAGAGAGCGCAATCCATACTGCACCCCCATGTTACCCCAGGCACTGCGGGCGTACCCCTGAGGATCCCGGCCATAGATCTGAACCAGGTCTTCCCAGTAACTCCAGTGGCCCTGGATTTGAACCTGTTCTGAGAACATGGGCCGGATATACCCCTGATGTGGGTTGTGGATGAGGGCCGCCAGGCCAAACCAGCCATTGATGCACTCGCTGGAGCCCTTGGGCCAACGGGGCCATCGTCCGTGCAGCAGCTGATTCAAAGGCTCCAGAAAAGGGGCCTTGTGGTCGAAGCCGGCCTTGGCGTTCATCCCTTCCAGGGAAACCCGGTTATCAAAATCCTGCCATCGATGGTTCTTGTTTGCCCGAAAGGCGTAGTAGGTGTTGAGCAGGTCGCAATCCAGGCCATAGAGTGTCTGGGTGACCATGTCCGGGTAGGCGTAGAGTGCCAAGGCGCCGTCGAACACCTGTGCACGATTCTGGGCCATCAGGTACTGAGCCAGGCCACCTCCTGAGCCGCCGATGCCTATGGTGTACCTGGGCTCACCGTAGAGGCTGGTGAACTGACGCTTTACCCGACGAGCGGTGTCTTCCGCCCGAATCATGTTATAGGTGTAACTGGTTTTGTTGCCGCTGGAGGTGATCACCGCATAGCCGGAGCGCAACTGGTCCCGGCGCTTGCTCACCAGCCTGAAGGGCTTGACCCGCCCCTGACGAAAGCCGATGCCGCTGCCGCCATGAAACTGATAGATAAGCTTGCGGTTCCACCAGGGGGCATCGGTACGAGCAAGATCCGGGGTCGCCAGCATGGCGAGATGGTAGATGTATCTGTTGATGGTGCCACTTTCCACCCGGTAGATCTCCGGGACCCGCTGGCCTTCGATCTCAGTGGTGGCCACCGCCTCAGGGGGAGGAGGAAACTGACTGTCGTAACGGCGTACCTTGCCTCTGATGTCGACAAAGTAGTAATTGAGTTGACTGGGCAAGCCGCAGTCCCGGCTGTAGCCAAGGATGCGGCTACCCTGAACGCCGCCCCGCTCTTCGTAGACCGGAACGCCATGGCCTTTGTGGTTATCCACCACCGGCTGGCCCAACCCCGCCAGTTGGGTCATGCAGAAGAAGGGATATTGACTCTGCCCGGCATACAAGGTCTCTGCCGGACCCACTTGTCCCAGAGGAATGGGAAACGGGTAGGTCTCTTCGGGGCGGGAGACAAGGGCCAGGTGTGGCTGATAATCGATAAGAGTTCGGGCAAGCGTGGGAGCCAGCTTGTTGACCTGCATCTCGTGATAGGGGTGGGTCCAGCGCTGATACTGGAAGTAACCCAACACCCCCAAAAGGCTGACCAACACCAGGGTCAGAAGATAGAACAACCACCTCATCGCACACTCCCATGCGGCCCGGCATGAGATTAAGTGTGGTTCAAATAGGGGGGAGCCCCCAAAGGCGCAGGAGCCTGCAAAAATTTCGGGCAATAAAAAGGCCCTCGCCTAACGGCAAGGGCCCTGAAAATCTGCTTGGGTAAGTGTTAGATAACGCTTACGTTCTCAGCTTGAGGACCTTTCTGGCCTTGAATGACGGTCATGGTCACTTGCTGACCCTCAACCAGGGTACGGCGTCCACTGCCCTGGATAGCAGAGAAGTGTACGAACACATCCTTGCCATCTTCACGGGAGATGAAGCCAAATCCTTTTTCGTCGTTAAACCACTTAACTGTTCCAGTAACTTGTTCAGACATATCTAACTCTTTTTCAATCAATCCTACGGACGGTCCTTACCGCCCGTTATCGAGTTCAAGTATACGCAGGTTGCCGCCGTTTACAAACCTTCTGGTGAATTTTTTATCAGTTAATGTGCTCTGATCAAAAATGATCCCATTTTGTTAACGAAAATTTCGAGATTGAACCCTGAAATTGTCAAAGAGCTCACTTCTGTCCCTTAAATGCCCCGCCATCAGGTGCACCACACCCTCCCCTTTCTCGACTTTTCCACTCACTTGCATCAGTTTTGCCGTGAGGTAGGGCTGACGCTGAGCCTGGGCGGTCCGACTCCACACCACAACATTGGCGTTGCCGGTTTCATCCTCCAGGGTAATGAAGGTTACCCCACTGGCGGTCCCCGGACGCTGACGCCCCACCACCACCCCGGTCAGGGTCACCAACTGGCCATGACGACAGGCCATCAGTTGCTCGGCGTTCACCTGCCCCTTCATCAGACCACGGCGGCGCAACATCGACATCGGGTGCTCCCCCAGGGTCAGCCCCAACTGAGCAAAATCGGTGAGCATCTCCTCCTCCGCTTCAGGTTGGGAGAGGGTTACCTGGCTCTCCAGCGGGGTATCGCCAAACAGGGGCAACTGCTCCGCCACCGCCGCCAGCTGCCAGCGCGCCTGATGGCGGTGGCCCGCCAGGCTCTTCAGGGCGTCCGCCGCCGCCAGCCGCTCCAGCTCCTGGCGTCCCAGTCCAGTCAGTGAAGCCAGTTGCTGGCTGTCGCGAAAACCACCTGACGGGCGGCGTGAGGCCACCCGGCGCCCCGCCTCCTCGTTGAGCCCCTTTATCAGCCTCAACCCCAGGCGCAGCCCGGCCTCCCCGGCCACAGACTCCAGAGTGTGGTCCCAACTGCTGTGGTTTACCGACACCGGCAGCACACTGACCCCGTGACGACTGACATCCTGTACCAACTGAGAGGGGGTATAGAATCCCATGGGCTGACTGTTGAGCAGGGCGCAGCAGAAAGCCGCCGGGTAGTGGTATTTGAGATAGGCGGACACATAGGCCAGCAGAGCGAAACTGGCGGAGTGGGATTCGGGGAAGCCGTACTCGCCAAAGCCGCGGATCTGGTTAAACACCTGGCGGGCAAAATCCTGGCTGTAACCCCGCTCGGCCATCCCCGACAACAGCTTGGTTTCAAACTTGTCCAGCTCTCCATGACGTTTCCAACTGGCCATGGCCCGGCGCAAACGGTCCGCCTCGCCGCCGGAGAAGCCGGCAGCCACCATGGCCAGCTTGATCACCTGCTCCTGGAAGATCGGTACCCCCAGAGTGCGCTCCAGCACCTCACGCACCGCTTCGCTTGGGTAACTCACCGGCTCCAGGCCGTGACGGCGGCGCAGATAGGGGTGGACCATATCTCCCTGGATGGGGCCGGGACGGACGATGGCGATCTGAATCACCAGATCGTAATAGCTCCTGGGCCGCAACCTGGGCAGCATATTGCTCTGGGCCCGGGACTCAATCTGAAATACCCCTATGCTGTCCGCCTGGCACAGCATGTCATACACCTGAGGCTGCTCCCGCTGCACATCCTCCATGCCATAGGGCTGGCCACGCCACTGGCCAATCAGGTCGAAGCAGCGACGGATGGCGGTAAGCATCCCCAGGGCCAGCACATCCACCTTAAGCAGCCCCAGGGCTTCCAGGTCGTCCTTATCCCACTGAATCACCGTCCGATCGGCCATGGCAGCGTTCTCCACCGGCACCATCTCTGCCAGAGGCCCCTGGGAGATGATAAAGCCGCCTACATGCTGGGAGAGGTGACGGGGAAAGCCGATAAGAGCCTGCACCAGCGGCACCAGATGGGCGGCGGCGCCACTGGGCAGCCCCTCCTCACTCATCAGCGCCTGAGTCTGATTCTGCCAGGAGTTCTCCTTATCACGGCGGTCCACCTGCCTGATCAGCCGCTCCTGATAGCTCTCATCCAACCCCAGGGCCTTGCCTACATCCCGCACCGCGCTCTTGAAGCGGTAACTGATCACCGTGGCGGCCAGGGCAGCCCGCTCCCGGCCATACTTGCCGTAGATATACTGAATCACCTCCTCCCGGCGCTGATGCTCAAAGTCCACATCGATGTCCGGCGGCTCATTACGCTCTCTAGAGATAAAGCGCTCGAACAGCAGGCTGACCTGAGTGGGGTCCACCTCGGTGATCCCCAGGCAATAGCACACCACGGAGTTGGCCGCCGAGCCCCGCCCCTGATAGAGGATCTTGCGAGAACGGGCAAAACGGACGATGTCGTAGATGGTCAGAAAGAAGTAGTGATACTCCAGCTCATCGATGAGTTGCAGCTCCCGCTGGATCTGCGCCGAGACCGGCTCCGGGACGCCATTGGGATAACGCCAGCGAGCCCCCTCTTCGGTTTGCTGACGCAGATACTGGGAGGCACTGAGCCCCGGGGGCACCACCTCGGCCGGATACTGATAACGCAGCTCCTCCAACTCGAACTGGCACAGGCTGGCGATCACCTGGGTCTGTACCAGCCACTGAGGGCGATAGCGGCGCGCCAGGGCCGGCAAGGATTTAAGGTGGGCCTCCCGGTTGCCCTGCAGCCGCCAACCAGCCTGGGCCAGGGTGCAGCCATGGCGCACACAGCAGAGCAGATCCAGCAGAGGCTGACGGTCAGACCGATGCATCCGTACGCCCCCGGCGCAGACCAGAGGCAATGACCAGTGGCGCCCCAGGGCCTCTGTCAGGGCCAGTGCGGCGGCATCATCCGGGGTAAAGTGGCGCTCCACCAACAACCACAGCCGTCCCTTATAGAGAGGCATCAATCTGGCGATCACCGAATCCAGGGCCGTCCGCTCTGTGGCCACCACCGGCTTAACCAGCAGCAAACACTCCTCCAGATTGGACTCCAGGTCGTCCCAGTGGACAGCGTATTCCCCCTTGGGGCTGCGTCTACGGGCCCGGCTGATCAGGGCGGAGAGCTGGCCATAGCCCCGGCGGCTCTGGGCCAGCACCACCAGGGTGGCCTCCTCAAAACGAAACTCACTGCCGGTGATCAGCCTGATGCCGTGCTCCCGGGCCGCTTCCCACCCTTTCACGATCCCCGCCAGGGAGCACTCGTCGGTAAGGGCGATGGCGCTGTAACCCAGGCTGGCCGCCTGAGCCACCAGCTCTGCAGGATGGGATGCCCCCTGCAGGAAACTGTAGTTGCTCAGGCTGTGCAGCTCGGCGTAGCCCAGTTCAGAACCAGCCATGAATAAACCACCCCAACTCGTCCCGAAATACCCAACACCAGCGACCATCGTCGATCTGGGCCAGATAGTAGTCCCGGGCGACGGGGGCGTCGTCCCACCAGCCACTCTCCAGCCGCTCCGGTCCCTGACGCAGACACAGCCGGCGTCGTTCAATCTCCTGCGGCGACTCCAGCAACCAGGGCGGCCGAGGTTTCTGGGGAGCCGCCGAGCCCAGTGCCCCCGGCTCGCCCCAGCACCAGGCCCGCTCCGGACGAATCTCATCCACGCAACCGACCCCTTTGACCCTGGACTCTCCCAGGCGGGCAATCAGCTGAGACACCAGTTCCCGGGCCGGGTTGTGATCGCCACCGGTCAGCACCTGGGCATTCAGGGCCCGGGGATCGGGGTCCAGCTCACTGAAACGCTCTGCACTCAGTGCCAGCTCCACCACAGGCTGATACAGGGTCAGGCGCTCAAACCTCAGCTGCACCAACTTAAACAGCTGCTCACTGCGATGCTCTGCAAACCCCGGACGCAGCACTATGGTCTGATCCGGCCCCTGACGGTGCACCAGAGTCAGGGTAAAGGCGTCACAGGCGAGCTGGCGATGACGCAGAAACTCACCCAGGGCCGCCAGCATTCGCTTCAAGGGAAACAGCAGCACCTGAGCCAACTCCACCTCCTCCATCAGCACCAGCTTCTGACGAAATCCGGGTGGGGGCTGATACTCCCGGCGAGGGTCGGGCAACTCCCCCCACAGCCGGGAGAGATAGAGCAGCAGTTCACTGCCAAATCGCTGTCCCAGCTCCTGCCTGGGCAGCCTGTACAGCTGCTCAGCCTGACGAATCCCCATCCCCAGCAGCCGCTCTCCGCTCTCCCCGGGCAGCTCCAGGGCAGCCACAGGCAGAGCCAGCAGGCTAGCCCTGAGCGCCTCCTCCTCCAACGTGTTGGCATCCTCTCCACTGCGGGCCAGCAGGGCCGCCGCCTGAGGCGTGTGTCCCAACCCCTGACGGCAAGGTAACCCCAGGGTCTCCAGGCTCAGATCAAGGGCCGCACGCCACTGAGCCAGGCCGCCAAAGAGCCGCAGCATACTGCCCGCCTCCAGCAACAAGCGATCCGGCGGCACCAGCACCACCCGGCCACTGAAACCATAAGCCCAGGCCCCCAGCTCCTCCAGGAGAGGCACCTCATTGCCCATGGGTTCCAGCAACCTCAGCTCCGGACACAGGGAGGTGGCCGTGGCCAGGCTCTGCCCCCGGGCCACTCCGGCATCCCGGGCCAGCTGATTGAGCTGCAGCACCTGTATGGGCTGGCCGCCCACCAGGGCCAGGGGGGGCAGCGTTTCCAGGGTTCTGGCCTGATGGTGCAGCTGCAGATCGATAAAGTGCAGACCCAGCCACAGCATTACCAGGGTCCCTGCACCAGAGTCGCCCTCCCCTTACCGGGGAGTGGCCCCCAACCTGAGGGGGCCAGAGTCACAGGCTGAGGGGATTGAGGCCAGCCCCCGCGCTGCTTGAGGATCTGCAGGCTGTGCCCCCCAGAGGCCACCGACAACTGAAGACGCAAACTGACCGGGTGACTCTCCTGCTCCAGCACCAATGGCAAAAATACCAGGGCCACACTCTCCCCCTTTTCCGCCGCCAGTTGCAGCCGCCGTGACTCACTCACCGACAAGGCATCGAGCCACAGCAGTACCCGCTGACAGCTGCCGCTGGCCAGGGCCTGCTCTGCGGCCCACAGCTGCTCCTTACGGTCCAGGTCGGTCAGACACAGCAGGCGGGAGAGATCCAGCTCCCGGCTCCAGGCCGGCGCATAAGGCACAAAGGGCGGGCAGATCATCAGCAACCACTGATCCTCCGCCGGAGTCACCAGACTCTGCAGCAGCAGGGCCTCACCACTGCCGGGATGAGCCACCAGCACCTCCACCACGCCTCTGTCCGGCCAGCCCTGGCGAGCCAGGCGGTGTTCCAGGCCGGGAAAACCTGTGGCGATGCCACAGCTGTCCTGCTGCCACTGGCTGGCCAGCCACAGGTCATCACGCTTAAGCAGGGAGTCAACGGGTTTCAACATTTTCAGCACCAAACAAAATACTGTACGCATATACAGTATAACCATCTTGGGCTCAGATCCAAGGGATCCTTGGGGAACCCGCAGCCCCGTCAGGCACTCTTAAAGAAAAGCGTCTATGAATTCAGTAAACTGGGCCACTGACTCTCCCCAACGTCGAAGGATGCAGACAGATGAGTGAACCCAAGCCCCTGACCGGTGAGCAGAGGATCTGGCAGGTGTGCCTGATGATCCCCGCAGGCAAGGTGGTCAGCTATGGTCAACTGGCGGATCTGGCGGGGCTGCCCGGCCGGGCCCGACTGGCGGGCCGGGCGATGCGCACCGCTCCCAGGGAGATGGCTCTGCCCTGGTACCGGGTCCTGGGCGCCGGAGGCAAGATCTCCCTGCCCAAGGACTCCCCTGGATATCGGGAACAGCAGTACCGTCTGCGGGAGGAGGGGGTCGAGGTCAACGGCAGCCGCATCAATATGAATCGCTACCAGTGGCAACCGGATCTCGCCGAACTGCTTTGGCAACTACCCTTTTAAATAATGCGTTTAGTACCAGCCGCCAACACAACCTGACTGAGCCAATAAGGAGTGCCCATGCGAGCCCTAGTCCCCCTCTTCCTGCTGCTGCAGGCGCTGGCTGTTCAGGCCAATCCCCTGCTGCCCTATCGGGCGGACTATCAGGTGTGGCGCGGCGACTCCGAACTGGGCGAGGGCTATTACCAGTTGGAGCAGTTGACCGATGGCCAATATCGCCTGGGTTACCAGAGTAAGGTGGGCCTGCTGTTTCTCTCCGATACCCGCACCGAAACCAGCGAATTCAGGATGGTGTCAGAGTTGGTGCGCCCGACCCTGTACCGGATGAAGCGCTCCGGCACCGGACCGGACTTCAAGTCCTGGATCCGCTTCAATCCGGATAAGGGCCCCATCCAGGCCCAGTACCGGGATGAGAAAGCGACGCTGCCCTGGAGCGAGCCCAAGTTTGACCCCCTGAGCTATCAGCAGCAGTTGAGGCTGGATGTGGCCGCCGGGAAGACCGAGATGGCCTATCCCATCATCTATAAAGCCATAGAGAAGGAGTACCGCTATAAGGTGCTGGGAGAGGAGACCCTGATCCTGCCCTTCGGCACCCTGGAAACCATCAAGCTGGAGCGGGATCGGGGGGAAGGCAGCAGCCGCCAGACCTACCTGTGGCTGGCCAAGGCGCACCACCTGGTGATGGCGCGCCTGATTCAGTATAAGGATGGAGATGTGCAGGCGGAGCTGAAACTCACCGCCCTGGAGTTCAAGGACGACCCGATGCTACAGGCAAACCATCCTTAAACAGCTGCCACTCACCCCCCTCCATGGTGTGCCACTGCTCATTGTGAGTCAGGGGCCGGGTGGCGATCACCGTCACTATGTCCTTCTCGGTGGTTTCCTGCTTAAAGTCGATCACCATGTCGGTATCGATCAGCTTGGCTTCACCAAAGGGCGCCCGCCGGGTGATCCAGCACAGGTTGTTGCTGCACAGGGCCAGCAGATAACGGCCATCGGTGATCAACATATTGAACACCCCCAGTTCCCTCAGCTTGGCCGCCTCCTGGGCCATAAAACGAAATGCCTGCCGCATATCCTTGGGCTTTTCCGGGAAACGCTCCGCCAGCTTGTCCATCAGGTAACAGAAGGCCAGCTCACTGTCGGTGTTGCCCACGGGCTGAAACCGTTTGGGTTTCATCTTATCGGTGTAACCACTGAGCTGGCCGTTGTGGGCAAAGGTCCAGTAACGCCCCCACAGCTCCCGGCAGAATGGGTGGGTATTCTCCAGTGACACCCGACCGCGGTTCGCCTGGCGGATATGACTGATCACCGCCTTGCTCTTGATGGGGTACTCCTTGATCAGGCTGGCCACCTCAGACTGACAGCTGGGCTGACAATCGCGGAAGGTGCGGTTGCCCATCCCCTCATAGAAGGTGATGCCCCATCCGTCGGTGTGGGGACCAGTGACACCGCCCCGCTCCACCAGTCCGGTAAAGCTGAAGACGATGTCCGTGGGTACATTGGCGCTCATCGCCAGCAATTCACACATGGCTTTACCCGTATCATTCTCTATTACAACGAAGAATAACCAGATTTTAACGTTCGCGCACCCCGCCCGGCCGGCGTTTGCTCAAAGGCTCACCACCTGAGCCTGTTCTTTTCCCTATACCTTGCCGCAAATAATCGCAATTAGATCTTGAAGAAGTTCAAACATGCGTTTAGTTTTTATGTGACAGAGGTCCGACCAGACCATATACTGTGACAGAGAGCAAACCTGTCGGTAGTCCGTACCCCGGCAGGTGACACAAGGAGAAATAACGTGACTACCCTAATTTGGAGCATTGCCTCTATCCTGGTGTTAGGAGGCCTGATCTACAAGCGCGCCTCACTGACCCTGTTTACCCTGGTGGCCGCCGCGGCCCTGGCCATTGGCAGCGGCCTTGGCATCGTGGGCACCCTGGCCTGGATCCTCTTCGCCATCATCGCCATCCCGTTCAACGTCGCCTCCCTGCGTAAGAGCTTGCTGACCAAGCCCGCTTTGAAGGCGTTCCGTTCCGTGATGCCCGAGATGTCCCAGACCGAAAAGGATGCCATCGAAGCGGGCACCACCTGGTGGGACGCGGACCTGTTCTCCGGAGCACCTGACTGGAAGAAGATGCATCAATTGCCCATGCCTCGCCTGAGTGCCGAGGAACAAGCTTTCCTGGATGGCCCGGTAGAAGAGGTGTCCCGCATGGTGAACGCCTTCCGCGTGTCTCACCAGGACGCCGACCTGACCCCAGAAGTTTGGCAATACCTGAAGGACAACAAGTTCTTCGCCATGATCATCAAAAAGAAGTATGGCGGTCTGGAGTTCAGTCCCTACGCCCAGTCCCAGATTCTGCAGAAGCTGGCCGGCGTAGATTCTGTACTGGCCTCCACCGTGGGCGTACCCAACTCCCTGGGCCCAGGTGAGCTGCTGCAACACTATGGCACCGAAGAGCAGAAGGACCACTACCTGCCCCGCCTGGCGGTTGGCAAAGAGGTGCCCTGTTTCGCCCTGACCAGCCCTGAGGCCGGCTCTGATGCCGGTGCCATCCCAGATTACGGCATCGTCTGCAAAGGCGAGTGGGAAGGCAAAGAGGTGCTGGGTATGCGCCTGACCTGGAACAAGCGCTACATCACCCTGGCCCCTGTGGCCACCGTGCTGGGCCTGGCCTTCAAACTGCGTGATCCTGATGGCCTGATCGGCGATGAGGAGGAGATTGGCATCACCTGCGCCCTGGTCCCCACCAACATCGACGGTGTGATCATCGGCCGCCGCCACTTCCCGCTCAACACCATGTTCCAGAACGGTCCGACCCAGGGTAACGACGTGTTCGTGCCTCTGGACTTCATCATCGGCGGCCCCGAAATGGCCGGCAAAGGCTGGCGCATGCTGGTTGAGTGTCTCTCCGTCGGCCGTGGCATCACCCTGCCTTCCAACTCCGCCGGTGGCATCAAGACCGCTGCGGCAGCCACAGGCTCCTACTCGCGCATCCGTCGCCAGTTCAAGACCCCCATCGGTAAGATGGAAGGGATTGAGGAGCCGATGGCGCGCATCGGCGGTAATGCCTACCTGATGGAAGCGGTGAACGCCATGACCACCACTGCCCTGGGTCTGGGCGAGAAGCCTTCGGTGATCTCCGCCATCGTGAAGATGCACCTGACCGACCGCATGCAGAGATGTGTCATCGACGCCATGGATATCCACGGCGGTAAGGGCGTGTGCCTGGGCCCCAACAACTACCTGGGCCGCGGCTATCAAGGCGCTCCCATCGCCATCACCGTAGAGGGTGCCAACATTCTGACCCGCTCACTGGTGATTTATGGTCAGGGCGCCATCCGCTGTCACCCTTATGTACTTAAGGAGATGGACGCGGCTTTCGATAAGGATGCTGACCGCAGCCTGGAGAGCTTCGACAACGCCGTTTGGGGCCATGTGGGCTTCGTGTTCAGCAACTTGGTGCGCAGCATCTGGTTCGGCCTGACCAGCGCCCGATTCAGCAGTGCTCCCTACTCTGATGTCACCAAGCGCTACTACCAACACATGAACCGCTTCAGCGCCAACCTGGCCCTGCTCTCTGATCTGGCCATGGCGATGCTGGGTGGCAGCCTCAAGCGTAAAGAGCGCACCTCTGCTCGCCTGGGCGACCTGCTGAGTCAGCTCTACCTGACCTCCGCTACCCTCAAGCGTTATCAGGATGACGGCCGTCAGACCGACGACATCCCACTGATGCAGTGGGCCGTTGAAGACAGCCTGTTCAAGCTGCAGACCTCACTGGTGGAACTGCTGGATAACTTCCCCGCCTTCGGCGGCCTGCTGAAGTTCCTGATGTTCCCTCTGGGTCTGCCCATGAAGCGCACCTCCGACAAGCTGGATCATCAAGTGGCCAAGATTCTGCAAACCCCCTGCGCCGCCCGCGATCGCCTGATTGCCGGCCAGTGGCTGGAAGCCCATGAAAACAACCCTGTGGGCCGCCAGGAGCAGACTCTGCGCAACATCCTGGCCGCCGAGCCTCTGTTCGACAAGGTGTGCAAAGCCGCCGGCACCAAGCTGCCCTTCTGGAAACTGCATGAAGTGGCCGACAAGGGACTGGAGCTGGGTGTGCTGACCGCCGATGAGGCTCAGCTGCTTCGCGACGCCGAAACCGGTCGCCTCGAAACCATCAACGTGGATGACTTCGATCCCGAAGAGCTCAAGGCCAACCCGGTAGAAGCGGAACCCACCAAGCCCGTACAGGCCGCCTAAGTCCCCAGGCCGCCTGAACCAAAACCCCGGCACTTCGCCGGGGTTTTTCTCTCCATAAAGCCCAAAAAAACACCAACAAAAAAAGGGCCATCAGGCCCTTTTTTTCTTCACACGCAAGTCGCTAACGCTCCATGCGAATCACCACCCGGCGGTTCTGAGCCCGTCCCCGGTTACTGGTGTTGCTGGCGATATGGCGCTTCTCACCGTGACCCTGGCTGACGATGCGGTTGGCTTCGATGCCGGCTTCCACAAAGAACTGCTTCAGCTTATCCGCCTGCTCATGACTGAGCTTGAGGTTGGATGCCTCGGAGCCGAAGCTGTCGGTATAGGAATCGATCAGCACCAGTTCCAGGGTGGGATCATAGGAGAGGTACTCCCGGATGCGCTCCAGCTTACGGCGGGACTCGGTGGTCAGGTCTCCGTTCTTGTCCCTGAAGTTCAGCACCGTATAGGCGATATCTTCGAAGCTGTAGGGCAGCAGACTGTCGATGCAGGCAACAAACTGAAAATAGCTGTTCTGAAAATTGGCCGAGCTCAGACCCACCGCCACCTGATTCACCGGATTGTACCAGTCCTGGTAGTAAAAAGTGGGCTGCATCCCCTGCTCCAGCTCGGTGAGCATCACCCAGGCAGCGTGCTTGGGCACCTCGGCATCGAACTGAGCCTGATAGGTCACATCCACAATGGCGCGGGCTGGCACCCCAGGTCGCCAGGAGGGGGCAACCGAGCGCAAACTGGCTCGGGTGGCTCGCTCAGGCTTTCGCCGCATCTCAAGGATAAAGTTGAGATCGGTGGAGCGCCCCGCCCTGCTGTTAAACACGGCGGTACCATAATGGGGAATGGTATGGGTCAGGGTACACTGAAGCGGATTGGCCGTCTCCAGGTTCCAATGCGACTGATCGATGGATGCCACATAGTTCCTGACACCGCCATAGGCGGAACAGGAGAGCATCGCACTCACAATCACTGCACCATATCTCAATCGCATTTAGGCTACCCTGAGGTTGTCTGTTACCGCCTGTATCGGCGTCGCGGCAGAAAGCTTTAGATTAAATCTTCGCCAACCAATTTTTTTGCATTATCCCGGGGCTTTGCGATAATTGCGCCCCCCAAGAGAAACAAAGCTGGCGGCATGACCCCTATTAAACCAGAAAATCTGCTTGTTAACCGCTTCCGCGGCTATTTTCCCGTGGTGATCGACATCGAAACCGCCGGCTTCAATGCCGCCACCGACGCTGTGCTGGAGATCGCCGCCGTCACCCTTGAAATGGACAGCGATGGCTGGCTGAAGCCTGCCCAGACCCTGCACTTCCATATTGAGCCCTTCGAAGGCGCCAATCTGGAGCCGGCTGCCCTGGAGTTCAATGGCATCGATCCCCACAACCCGCTTCGCGGGGCCGTTTCCGAAAAGGAAGCATTGCAGGAGATCTTCAAGGCAATTCGTAAAGCCCAGAAGGCCGCGGGGTGTCACCGCTCTATCGTCGTAGCCCACAACGCTGCGTTTGATCACGGCTTCCTCAATGCCGCCATCGAACGGGCCAAGATCAAGCGGGTGCCCTTCCACCCCTTCGCCACCTTCGACACCGCCACGCTTTCCGGCCTGGCCCTGGGTCAGACGGTACTGGCCAAGGCGTGCCGCACCGCCGGCGTCGAGTTTGACAATAAGCAGGCTCACTCCGCCCTGTACGACACCGAGCGTACCGCCGAGTTGTTCTGTCACATCGTCAACAAGTGGAAGTCCCTGGGTGGATGGCAGGTGCCCGAGGAGAACATCAAAAGTGGCGAACCCAAAGAGTCTGACAAAGAAGAGTAATTAAATCAGGGGCGTATATTGCGCCCCTGCTCCCGCCTTCTACCATTTCCAATCCATCTGAGCACCAGCCGGCGTCAAATTTTTGCCACCCGTAACAATTTTGACAATTTTTCGATACAATGCGCTCATAATTATCAAAAGAGCAACATCGATTGCCTATGAGTGCCCAACTACTTTTAAAGGCTCACCAGGGGCTGAACCAGGCTTTGCGACAGCTGGCACTGGGTTGCGGCGTCAAGCAGACCCTGGACAGTCTGATCGGATTGGCAGAGGAGATCACGCCTGAAGTGCGGGTGTCGGTACTCTCCTACGATTCGGACAGCCAAACCCTCAGCACTCTGAGTGCGCCCAGTCTGCCCAAGGAATACAACAACGCCATCGATGGCGTCGCCGTCGGTCCCACTGTGGGGTCCTGTGGCAAAGCCGCCTTCTTCAAGCAAGAGGTGTTCACCCCGGATATCTACGACGACCCCAACTGGGAAGCGTTCCTGCCTCTGGCGAAGATGGCAGGCATTCGTGCCTGCTGGTCGCTGCCTGTGGTCTCCAGCCGGGGCAACCTGCTGGGCACCTTCGCCCTCTATCTGGATACACCCGCCCTGCCCAGCGAGTTTGACCAGGAGTTCATGTCGCTGATGAGCTCGGTGGCCGCCGTCGCCATAGAGAAAGATGAGGTGGAGAAGGAGCTCTATTATGCGGCCACCCACGACTCCCTCACCGGCGTCGCCAACCGCCATCAGTTCTGTGCCCGCCTGGACCAATTGATGGCTGCCGCGCACCGCACCGGCGCTCCATTGGCGCTCTACTTTATTGACATCAATAACTTCAAACGCTTTAACGACAACTTTGGCCACTCATTCGGGGACAGGGTGTTGATTAAGGTGGCCGAGAGGCTGCGCAGCATCAGTCGTGACATGGATGTGGTTGGCCGGCTTGGCGGAGATGAGTTTGTGCTGCTATGCCCTCTGCAGCAGGACACCTGTTCCGAAGCCATCCACTCCAGGCTGATGAACGAACTGCAGCATCAGCTCAGTGTGGAGCAGGTGGACGTGGTGGCCAGCATAGGTCTGGCCCTTTGGGAACCGGCCGAAGACAAAAGTGCCGAGCAGCTAATCGCCGAAGCGGACCGTCAGATGTACCAGAACAAGCAATCTCTCAAGCGGGCCGGCTGACACCGGTCCGGGTGCCCGATTTCCGTCACACAATTGCACCCGAACTGCATATTTATCTGGACACTTCCCCTGTGAACCTGAAAATGGTTCGTTTCCCTCTTAAAACAGCAATCAACCATAGGTAATAAATATAATGAACGCCGTCGTCATTGCGGTACTCCTGGTCCTGGTGCTCAGCCTGGCCAGAGTCAACGTGATCATCGCGCTCACCGTCAGCGCCCTGGTTGCCGGCCTACTTGGCAACATGAGTCTGGCAGAGACTATTGACGCCTTTAATACGGGCCTGGGTGGCGGTGCCACCATCGCTCTGGGTTACGCCCTGCTGGGCGCCTTCGCCGTGGCCCTGAGCCACACCGGCATTACCGACAGCCTCTCCCGGGGAATCATCGGCCGATTGGGGGGCCAACCGGACAATCAGGCGGTCACCGGGGTAAAATACGCCCTGCTGGTGGCAATCCTGCTGATGTCTGTGGCGTCACAAAATGCGGTACCTATTCATATCGCTTTTATTCCCATCCTGATCCCACCTCTGTTGGGCGTGTTCAACAAGCTGAACCTGGATCGCCGTCTGATCGCCTGTGTGCTGACCTTTGGCCTGGTCACCACCTACATGGTTTTGCCCGTGGGCTTCGGCGGCATCTTCCTCAAGGACATCCTGATGGCCAACCTGGTCAGCAACGGCCTGGAGATGCAGGCCGATGAACTGATGGGCGCCATGTTCATTCCGGCACTGGGGATGGTATTTGGGTTGCTGACCGCCATGTTCGTCAGCTATCGCACCCCCCGGATCTATCAGGATAAGGAGCTGGACGGCAGTGAACATGTGGAGCACCAGCCCCTGAGCAGCCTGCGTATCGCCGTGGTAATGGTGGCCATCGCCGCCACTTTGGGCATTCAGCTCTATACCGACTCCATGATCTTCGGTGCCCTGGCAGGCTTTGTGGTCCTGAATCTCGGCGGCATGGACAAGGGGATCTCCAGCCAGGATCTCTTTACTCAGGGGGTCAGAATGATGGCCACCGTCGGGTTCATCATGATCGCCGCTGCGGGCTTTGCCGCAGTGATTAAGGCCACCGGTGAAGTGCCCGCCCTGGTAGACTCCATCCAGGCGATGATTGGCACAGACAAGGCTCTGGCCGCCTTCCTGATGCTGCTGGTAGGCCTGTTCATCACCATGGGGATTGGCTCCTCCTTCTCCACCATTCCCATCATCGCCGCCATCTATGTGCCCCTGGCTATGGGCTTTGGCTTCTCTACCCCGGCGATCATCGCCCTGGTGGGCACCGCAGCCGCCCTGGGTGACGCAGGTTCCCCGGCTTCAGACTCCACCCTGGGGCCCACTGCCGGCCTTAATGCCGACGGTCAGCACGACCATATCTGGGACTCTGTGGTCCCCACCTTCCTGCACTACAACCTGCCGCTGCTCGCCTCTGGCTGGGTGGCCGCCATGGTTCTCTAGGAAGCCGTTTAAAAACAACAAAAGGGGCGCCCGATGGCGCCCCTTTTATTGCAGTTCTGAGGAGAGGATTACTCCGCCTCCTGCTCCTTGTATTTGGCGGCAGTCTCGGTAACCAGGCTTTGCAGCTCACCGGTACGTGCCATCTCAAGGATGATGTCACAGCCACCGATCAGCTCACCTTCCACCCACAGCTGAGGGAAGGTGGGCCAGTTGGCGTACTTCGGCAGCTCGGCACGAATATCGGGGTTTTGCAGGATATCCACGTAGGCAAACGCTTCACCGCAGTTCACCAGCATCTGGGATGCCTGAGCGGAAAATCCACAGCTAGGCAGCTTGGGAGAACCCTTCATATACAGGATGATGGGATTTTCCGCGATTTGTGACTTAATCTTCTCTACAGTTTCCATGAGTACCACATCTGGTAGTGATCTTGATTCTCATTCTATTAAAAGTGCAACCAAACCCCAATGTATTTTTTCGATGAAGTCAGTTAGAACATTCAATTGGGATCATGATGCACGTCACAGGTTAAGCGAGTACAATGTTGTCAAAACGGAACAAAACCAACAGCTAAATCAGCTAAATGGAGAACGCAAATGGCTTTCGAACTACCTGCACTGCCTTACGCTAAGGATGCACTGGAGCCCCACATCTCAGCCGAGACCCTGGACTTTCACCATGGCAAGCACCACAACACCTATGTGGTTAAGCTGAATGGCCTGATCGAGGGCACCGAGTTCGCCGGTAAATCTCTGGAAGAGATCATCAAGAGCTCCAGCGGCGGTGTATTCAACAACGCGGCCCAAATTTGGAATCACACTTTCTACTGGCACTGCCTGTCCCCTAACGGTGGCGGCGAAGCGACTGGCGCCATTGCTGACGCCATCAATGCGGCCTTTGGCTCTTTTGACGCGTTCAAGGCCAAGTTCACTGACATGGCGATCAACAACTTCGGCTCCAGCTGGACCTGGTTGGTGAAAAAAGCTGATGGCAGCCTGGATATCGTCAACACCAGCAATGCCGGTACTCCGCTGACCGACGAGGGGGTGACTCCTCTGCTGACCGTCGACCTGTGGGAGCACGCCTACTACATCGACTACCGCAACGTTCGCCCCGATTACATGAAGGGTTTCTGGGCCCTGGTAAACTGGGAGTTTGCCAACCAGAACTTCGCTGGTTAATCAGCTGAACATTGCAATGAGGGAGCCAATCGGCTCCCTTTTTTGAGCCTGGAGATCAACAAAGGAGCCGGCGGGCTCCCTACTCTGCTAACCGCTCTTCCCCATCATTGCTCTGAGGTGAGCTTGTCCCAACCCTGCCATTCGCCAGACTGAGAGAAAAACCTCTCAGGGTCATCCGGCACCCAGCTTGGACGGCTGTTCTGCTGATGGTATTCGCGCCACTGCTCTTTGCTGTGAATGCCGCACCATCTGGCGTAGGTTGAAATCATCTCTATCGAAACATGATCGTGTTGAGTCACCGACATATCGCTACTTCCTGTGTAACCAACCGAGGACACTTTAACAAAAGCTCAAACGTACCTGCTAATGGTTAATTATGACATTTGCATGACAGACTCCAGCGCTCGGCGTCCCCCGCCCAGAGCAGGCCCACAGCAGCTTCTGCGGGGATTCTCTGCGCAACTGCAGACAAATTTTCTGAGCAATTCCGTTACCTGGGCCGTATACAGTTGAAACCCCTGCTCACATGCCGGGGTCTAACTCTTAAGTGAGGAGAGTTTTCGACCCTTTCCCATTAAACCCATGAAATATTTCGTCTTAAAAATCTATGGTTTGCTGTCCTATTTAGAAATATTGGGTCTACGCTTAATGCTAAGGGTTGGAGATGACTGCCCAGCCAACGGCGCGGCAAAACTGATTTCAGGGGGTGACCGATGACCATTTTCCAGCACTATCAGCAACGTTATGAACGTACCCGTGACGAAGAGATGAGCATCCAGGACTATCTGGAACTGTGCAAAACCGATCACAGCGCCTTCAGCAGCGCCGCCGAGCGCCTGCTGGAAGCCATTGGTAAGCCGGAGATGGTGGACACAGCCAAGGATCCCAGGCTGTCACGCATCTTCTCGAACCGGGTTGTGGCCAGATACCCGGCCTTTTCCGAGTTTTACGGCATGGAAGAGGCGATCGAGCAGATCGTCGCCTACCTCAAGCACTCGGCACAGGGTCTGGAGGAGTCCAAGCAGATTCTCTACCTGCTGGGGCCCGTAGGCGGCGGTAAATCCTCTCTGGCAGAAAAGCTGAAGAAATTGATGTCCAAGGTGCCCATCTATGTACTGAGCGCCAATGGTGAGCGCAGCCCGGTGAACGACTCGCCCCTGTGCCTGTTTGACCTGGAAGAGGATGGCAAACTGCTGGATGAGGAGTACAACATCAGCAAGCGCTACCTGCGCAGCATCATGTCGCCCTGGGCCGCAAAACGACTGCACGAGTTTGGCGGTGACATCAGCAAATTCAAAGTGGCCAAGGTGTACCCGTCCATCCTGGACCAGATCGCCATCGCCAAGACCGAGCCTGGCGATGAGAACAACCAGGATATCTCCTCTCTGGTGGGTAAAGTCGACATTCGTCAGCTGGAACATTTCGCCCAGAACGATGCCGATGCTTACGCCTATTCCGGCGCCCTGTGCCGGGCCAACCAGGGGATCATGGAGTTTGTGGAGATGTTCAAGGCGCCCATCAAGGTGCTGCACCCACTGCTGACCGCCACCCAAGAGGGCAACTACAACAGTACTGAGGGCCTGTCCGCCCTGCCCTTCGCCGGCATCATCCTGGCCCACTCCAATGAGTCGGAGTGGCAGACCTTCCGCAACAACAAGAACAACGAAGCCTTCCTGGACCGGGTCTACATCGTCAAGGTGCCCTACTGCCTGCGCGTCTCGGAAGAGAAGAAGATCTACGAAAAACTGCTGGACAGCTCAGATCTGAGCCAAGCCCAATGCGCCCCGGGTGTGCTGGATATTTTGGCCCAGTTCAGTGTCCTGTCTCGCCTGAAAGACCCGGAAAACTCCTCCGTCTTCTCCAAGATGCGGGTGTACGACGGCGAAACCCTCAAGGATACCGACCCCAAAGCCAAATCCCACCAGGAGTACAAAGACTACGCTGGTGTGGATGAGGGGATGAACGGACTGTCTACCCGATTCGCCTTCAAGATTCTCTCCCGGGTGTTCAACTTCGACCACAGCGAGGTGGCGGCCAATCCGGTGCACCTGTTCTACGTGCTGGAGAAGCAGATCGAGCGCGAGCAGTTTCCCCAGGAGATGGCTGAACGCTATCTGGAACACCTGAAAGGCTACTTGATCCCCAAGTATGTGGAGTTTATCGGCAAGGAGATTCAGACCGCCTATCTGGAGTCCTACTCCGAGTACGGTCAGAACATCTTCGATCGCTACGTCACCTATGCCGACTTCTGGATTCAAGATCAGGAATACCGCGATCCGGAGACCGGCCAGCTGTTTGACCGGGCAGCCCTGAATGCGGAACTTGAGAAGATCGAGAAGCCGGCGGGGATCAGCAATCCCAAGGATTTCCGGAACGAGATCGTCAACTTTGTACTGCGTGCCCGGGCCAACAACGCCGGTAAGAACCCTAACT
Organism: Ferrimonas futtsuensis DSM 18154; assembly: GCF_000422645.1. Lineage (GTDB taxonomy): Bacteria > Pseudomonadota > Gammaproteobacteria > Enterobacterales > Shewanellaceae > Ferrimonas > Ferrimonas futtsuensis. The sequence goes on along the minus strand of NZ_KE383897.1, from coordinate 25,726 downwards.
GGGTCAGCTACGAGAAACTGCGCACGGTGATCGAGAAGAAGATGTTCTCCAACACCGAGGATCTGTTGCCGGTGATCTCCTTCAACACCAAAACCTCTGCGGACGAACAGCAGAAGCATGATGACTTCGTCGACCGCATGATGGAGAAGGGATACACCCGCAAGCAGGTTCGCCTGCTCTCCGAGTGGTACCTGAGGGTACGCAAGTCATCCTGATGCGGTGGGAGAGTGCCTATGACGCATTTTATCGACAAGCGCCTCAACACCAAGGGCAAAAGCACGGTCAACCGCCAGCGTTTTCTGCGTCGCTATAAGAAGCAGATTAAGCAGGCGGTCTCCGATGCCGCCACCAACCGCAGCGTCACCGATGTGGAGAGCGGCGAGAAGATTACCCTGCCCACCAAGAACATCTCCGAACCGGTGTTTCACACCGGTCGCGGAGGGGTTCGCCAAACGGTTCACCCGGGTAACGATCAGTTCCACCGGGGAGACCGCATCGATCGCCCTCCTCAGGGGGGGGGGGGTGGCGCGGGTCAGGGCCAGGCCTCTGACAGCGGGGAAGGCAGCGACGACTTCGTGTTCGAGATCTCCAAGGATGAGTACCTGGATATCCTGTTCGACGATCTTGAGCTTCCTAACCTGCAGAAGACCGCTCTGGATAAACTGGTGGAGTTCAAAACCGTTAGGGCCGGCATCACCTCAGAAGGCCAGCCTGCCAACATTCACATCGTTCGCTCATTGCGGGAGTCTCTGGCCAGGCGGACCGCCATGACTGCAGGAAAACGCCGTGCCCTGCATGAAGCGGAGGCCAAGCTGGACGCACTGACCAACACCCCAGGCTCCAGCAGTGAAGAGATCCAGGCGCTTAAGGAGGAGATTGAGGAGCTGCGCAAGCGGATCAAGGCGGTGCCTTTCCTGGACACCTATGACCTTAAATACACCAACTTCGCCAAGCAGGCGGTGCCCACCTCCAAGGCGGTGATGTTCTGCCTGATGGATGTCTCCGGCTCCATGGACCAGGCCACCAAGGATATCGCCAAACGCTTCTACATCCTGCTCTACCTGTTCCTGACCCGGACCTATAAAGAGCTGGACGTGGTGTTCATCCGCCACCATACCCAAGCGAAGGAGGTGGATGAGCAGGAGTTTTTCTACAGCCAGGAAACCGGCGGGACCATAGTCTCCAGCGCATTGAAACTGATGCATGAGATTCAGCAGGAGCGCTACCCCTCCAACGAATGGAACATCTACGCAGCCCAAGCCTCGGATGGCGACAACTGGGCCGACGATTCGCCCCTGTGTCGACAGCTGCTAGATCAGTCGCTGCTGCCGACTTGCCGCTACTTCACCTACATAGAGATCACCAACCGGGCCCATCAGACTCTGTGGCGCGAGTATGAGACCCTGGCCCAGGTTCACTCTCACTTCGCCATGCAACACATCCGCTCCGTGGAAGACATCTTCCCGGTATTCAAAGAGCTGTTTAAAAAACAGACGGCCTGATTCCATTTGGGGGGAAACCGATGACCGAGAAACGTACCCTGTCAGACGGACCAGACTGGACCTTTGACCTTCTGGATCAGTATCACAAAGAGATTGAGCGGGTAGCCACGCTGTACCGGCTGGACACCTACCCCAATCAGATAGAGGTGATCTCCGCCGAGCAGATGATGGATGCCTACGCCAGTGTCGGCATGCCCATCGGCTACTCCCACTGGACCTTCGGCAAGAAGTTCATTGAAACTGAACGTCATTATAAGCGCGGTCAAATGGGCCTGGCCTACGAGATCGTGATCAACTCCAACCCCTGTATCGCCTACCTGATGGAGGAGAACACCATCACCATGCAAGCCCTGGTGATGGCCCACGCCTGTTACGGCCACAACAGCTTCTTCAAGGGCAATTATCTGTTCCAGACCTGGACCGATGCTGACTCCATCATCGACTACCTGGTATTCGCCAAGAACTTCATTGCCGAGTGCGAAGAGGCCCATGGCATCGACGCCGTTGAGGAACTGCTGGATTCCTGTCACGCCCTGATGAACCTGGGTGTGGACAGGTACAAGCGCCCCGCCGAGATCTCCTTACGTGAGGAGAAGACGCGTCTCAAAGAGCGGGAAGCCTACCTGCAGTCTCAGGTCAACGATCTGTGGCGCACCCTGCCGGCTACCCAGAGTGAGGAGGAGGACAAGCAGGCCCCCCGCTTCCCATCCGATCCTCAGGAGAACCTGCTTTACTTCATCGAAAAGAATGCGCCGCTTCTGGAGCCCTGGCAACGTGAGGTGGTGCGCATCGTTCGCAAGATCTCCCAGTACTTCTACCCCCAGAAACAGACCCAGGTGATGAACGAGGGCTGGGCCACCTTCTGGCACTACACCATCATGAATCACCTCTATGACGAAGGCCTGGTGACAGACCGCTTCATCATGGAGTTTCTCCACAGCCACACCAATGTGGTGATGCAGCCGGAATACAACAGCCCCTACTACAGCGGTATCAATCCTTACGCCCTGGGCTTTGCCATGTTCCAGGACATCCGTCGAATCTGCGAGGACCCGGACGAGGAGGACAAACGCTGGTTCCCGGATATCGCCGGCTCCAACTGGCTGGACACCCTGCATTTCGCCATGAATAACTTCAAGGATGAGAGTTTTATCTCTCAATACCTATCACCCAAGATAATGCGTCAGTTCAAGTTCTTCACCGTTCAGGACGACGACCGCAAGAGTTACCTGGAGGTGGGCGCCATCCACAACGATGAGGGCTATCGGGAATTAAGACAGAACCTGTCCGCCCAGTACAACCTTTCCAATCTGGAGCCCAATATCCAGGTGTGGAACGTCAAGGTCAGAGGGGACCGCTCACTGATTCTCCGCTATCAGCCCCACAGTCGCATCCCCCTGGCTGACAGCAAGGAGGAGGTGATGAAGCACCTGCACCGCCTGTGGGGGTTCGATGTCTACCTGGAGGAGGAGAAGGAGAACGGCAATACGGAGATCATTGCCCGAAGCCTGGCCAAAGCCGAAGAGTAACGGCAGAGCCCCACCGGAGCCTGCAGGCCATATTCACCGTTCGACTGACCACAAAAAAGCCCGCTGAAGCGGGCTTTTTTCTGTATGGCAGACCACGACGGTCTTACTCGGCGATATCCTTGGGCATATCGGAGCGAATTCTCATCCACAACTTACCGGACTCAATGCCATATTTGCGAACGATGTGAGGCACCTCGTCGGCATCCCCCTGCTCGGCGCATTTCAGCAGGTCCTTATAGTAGTTACGAGCCAGATCCCGGGCCGCTTCCTGACTGAAGTAGTATCGGCCAACCCGGCTGTAGAGACCCTTGAAGCCGTTGAGGATCAGGGCGTAGATGGGGTTGTCCGAGGCCATAGCCAGGGAGTGGTTCAGGTTGTAGTCGTAATCGGAGAATGCACTGGGATCATCATGGATGTCGCTCCACTGAGACAAGACTTCCTGAGCACGCACCGGGTTATAGCGCACCGCAGAGCGGATATAGATGGCGCTGATATTAGTGCGGGCGGAGAGCAGTTGATCCATCAGCTCCGGCACGCCATCCTGGTCCAGGCGGGCAATGGTTTCCAGGATATTAAGCCCGGAGGTCTCCCAGAAATTGTTCACCCGGGTCGGTTTACCGTGCTGAATCGTCAGCCAGCCATCTCTGGCCAGACGCTGCAAAACTTCCCTCAAAGTGGTTCGGGTTACCCCGATCAGCTCGGACAGTTCGCGCTCCGCTGGCAGTATGGTTCCAGGTGCGAACTTATTGTTCCATATGGATTTTACGATGTACTCTTCGGCAAATCCTGCTGGACTCTGCGCTTTTATTATCATAGTCACGGGGGCCTTACGACTCTTGAACAAGGTGTAATTGAATTATCTTAGCAAATAAAGAACAAATGCAAAAATGCGATCCGCTCCCCAAATATTTAACTAAATTGAGTTCGTTCACAACTTTAACATGCTATTCGGTGGATTCGCAGCCAGATTAACTGTAAAAAAGTGGTCGAACCTTAGCATTATCAAATAATGATAAGGATTTTTGATATTCGGTGTCAGTTAACGTTAACCACAAATCCGAGTATGATCGCCCATCTGTCTGCGACACCACAATAAAATCGATAAAATAGTAAGGAAGGGAGCTATGGCACTAAGTCTACGCCAAGCCTTTTTTCACAACTTCTTAGGCCAGGCGCCTAAGTGGTACAAATTGGCAATCATCGCCTTTTTGGTGATCAACCCGATTGTCTTCGCGATCGACCCCTTTATCGCCGGCTGGCTGCTGGTGATTGAGTTCATCTTTACCCTGGCCATGGCCTTGAAGTGCTACCCGCTTCAGCCCGGCGGCCTACTGGCCATCGAAGCTGTGGCCATAGGCATGACCTCACCGGCAACCGTGCTCCATGAGCTGGAAGCCAACCTGGAAGTGATTCTGCTGCTTATCTTTATGGTGGCGGGTATCTTCTTTATGAAGCAGCTGCTGCTGTTCATCTTTACCAAGCTGGTCACCAAGGTCCGTTCCAAGGCCTTGTTGTCTCTAGCCTTCTGTTTCTTCTCTGCCTTCCTGTCTGCCTTCCTCGATGCCCTGACCGTTATCGCGGTAATCATTGCGGTAGCCATTGGTTTCTACACCATCTACCACAAGGTCGCGTCGGGTAAGGATTTCACTCAGGATCACGACCACAACAACGACGAACAGGACGACCTGTGCAAGGACGACCTGGAACAGTTCCGTGGCTTCCTGCGCAACCTGATGATGCACGCCGGTGTGGGTACCGCCCTCGGTGGCGTATGCACCATGGTCGGTGAACCTCAGAACCTGATCATCGCCGCCCAGTCCAACTGGAACTTCGCCGAATTCTTCGTGCGCATGTCCCCGGTGACCATACCTGTACTGGCCGCCGGCCTGCTGACCTGTGTGCTGGTCGAGAAGTTCAAGATCGTGGGTTACGGTGAAGAGCTGCCCGAGTCTGTTCGCAAGATCCTGGTTGATTACGCCGAGTATGAAGATAAGCGCCGTACCAACAAGGACCGTGCCATGCTGATCATTCAGGGTCTGGTAGGCCTGTGGCTGGTGGCTGGCCTGGCACTGCACCTGGCGGCCGTAGGTCTGATTGGTCTGTCTGTGATCATTCTGACCACCTCCTTCAATGGCATTATCGATGAGCACTCCTTGGGTAAGGCATTTGAAGAGGCTCTGCCCTTTACCGCCCTGCTGGCCGTATTCTTCGCCATTGTAGGCGTCATCATCGAGCAGGGTCTGTTTGCTCCAGTGATCACCTGGGTACTCTCCTACTCCGGTAAGACTCAGGCGGTGATGTTCTTTATCGCCAACGGTCTGCTGTCCATGGTGTCCGACAACGTGTTTGTGGGTACCGTGTACATTAACGAAGTGAAGACCGCTTTGCTGGAAGGCAAGATCACCCGAGACCAGTTCGACATGCTGGCTGTGGCCATCAATACAGGTACCAACCTGCCCTCCGTTGCTACCCCCAACGGCCAGGCTGCCTTCCTGTTCCTGCTGACCTCGGCCCTGGCCCCGCTTATCCGCCTGTCTTACGGTCGCATGGTGATTCTGGCCCTGCCCTACACCATAGTGATGTCCTTTGTGGGCCTGGCGACCATCGAATTCGGTTTGCTGGATAACCTGACTCAGTACTTCTATGAGATGCATTGGATCAACCACCACTCAGTCGCAGAAGCAGCCGCGGGCGCCATCAGTGCCGGCCATCACTAAATGATAATGATTTAGAACTGCATATTGCCTTCTGATAGAAACGCCCTCACAATCTGAGGGCGTTTTTTTGTAAGTTTTTCAGGAGTCACCATGCTGGACCAAGCCCGACAATTCACCTCTGAGCGACGCAGCTGGTTGCTGCTGGCCGCCTCGGCCCTGGCATTGGAGCTGATCGCCCTGGTGTTCCAGTACGGCATGGATCTCAAGCCCTGCGTCTACTGTATCTATGTGAGGCTGGCGGTGTTTGCCCTGATGCTGGTGGCTCTGATCACCGCCATCCGTCCCGACTATAAACCCCTACGCACCTTGGGGTTTCTCGGTTGGGCAGGCAGCTCAGCCTGGGCCCTGTCTCTGAATCTGACGCTGCATGCCAAGCAGACCGCTCCCCCGACTCTGTTCGGTTCTACCTGTGACGCCATCCCCAACTTCCCTCTTTGGGCCCCTCTGCATGAGTGGATTCCCAGTGTGTTTATGCCCACGGGAGACTGCAGTGACTCACCCTGGTCCTTTCTGGGCCTCTCCATGGCCCAGTGGCTCATCGGACTCTTTGCGGTGCATCTGGTTCTCTGTCTGCTGTTCTGGCTGACTACGCTGAATGAGAAGAAAAAGGGCGGCGAGTGCTGCGGAGGCAGTTGTCACTAGCCTCTGAACAAAAAAAGGGCTGCCTCAGGGCAGCCCTTTCTCAAACTAAGCAATACTAGTCCAGCTTAAACCGGCTCACTATGCCCAGAAGCTGGGTGTTGACCGCGGCCAGGCTATTGGCCTCATCCAGGGTCTGATTTCCGCTGTCGGCCAGCTTGAGCACCATCTCACGTATGGCGGTCATGTTACGGCTGATCTCCTGAGACACGCTACTCTGCTCCTCTGCGGCAGTGGCGATTTGAGAACTCAAATCGTTGATGTCCGACACAAAGCTGCTCATGGTCTCAAGGCTGCCAGACACCTCCTGGGCACCACTGGCGGTCTCTTCGCAGGTCTTCTTGGTTCCAGCCATCGCCGTGACCACTCTGCTGGAGCCCTGAAGTAGCACCTCCAGAGCTTTTTCGATCTCTGCCGTACTCTGCTGGGTCCGTCCAGCCAGGGCCCGAACCTCCTCCGCCACCACGGCAAATCCACGCCCCTGTGCGCCAGCCCGGGCCGCCTCAATGGCGGCGTTCAGCGCTAGCAAGTTGGTCTGATCGGCTATCTCACCAATCACTTTGAGTATGGAGTTGATGCTGTGAGTTTCATCGCTCATGCTCTGAATATTCCCGGCGGTCACTTCCACCTCTTCCACCAGAGAGATCACCGAACTCTGGGCCTGGGCCACAATCACCTTGGACTGCTCGCCCGTCTGGTTGGCCTCTCGGGTGTATTGGGCCGCTTCTGCTGCGCTGCTGGCCACAGTCTCTGCGGTGGCATTGAGCTCCTCCATGGCCGTCGCCACCTGATCCGTCTCAGACATGTGGCTGGCCAGGATCGCCTCATTCTCTTCCGCCTGGGTCTTCAGCACATCCACACCATGGGCCAGCTCGCCAGTCACCTGACGAACTTCCAACATCATGGTCTGCAGAGAACTGACTACGGTATTGATGCCGTTGGAGATCTTTCCTAGATCGTCGTCGGAGCGCACCTCCAGCCTCTGGGTCAGGTCCCCCTCCCCTTCAGCCAAGTCCTGCACCCGCTCTTTCAGTGCCACGATGGGCCGATAGAGGTAGTTCAGCATCACCACCAACACCAAAGCGGAGATCAGTGTGCTGATGACGCCGGTGAGTACCACCGTCTGATTCGCTTCGGAGACCGATGCGTAGACCACATCCTTCTCCACGGCAATCAGGAAATACCAGGAGTTGCCTCCGGGAAGCGGAATCCGATTGGAGATCACCAGCTTGTCGGTGTCGTTAAGTACATATTCGGAATAAAGGCTGTCACTGACCAACACTCGGTTTGCCTGCTCACCCAAACCGGGTACCGCAGACAAAGAGGTCTGTACCGGAGCAAATTTGGAGGTCGTGGCAATGATGTTGCCGCTCTGTTCGGCAAGAATGGCAATGGTGCCGGGAGCAAGCTCCACCTGGCTCAAGACCTTGTCCAACTCACTCATCGCCAGGCTGGCGGCCACCACTCCTTTAGAGGCCGGCTTCACTATGGACAGATAGGGCGTAGTATCACCAGGCACAAAGTAGACATCGGTCACCTGGGTGTCATTGCCTGACCGGCCCACCTGGTACCAGCGGCGGCCGGTAACATCCTGACTGGGCTGCAACACTCCCTGGGGCCAACCCTTAAAGGCACGAGATGCGTAGCCTTCCCCGCTCTCCAGTCCCAGCATCATTCCGGGGAGCCCGGTGACCAGCTCGGCCTCCTTTAAGGCAGACAGGTACTGATTCTCATCCCAGCTCTGATGGCCATCAAACAGCTCAGCCAGACCATCCACCGCCCGGTGCCCTCTCTCCACCAGTTCTTTGAGCGCCGAACTCTCGTGACTCACCGCCTGCTCCATGGAGAACTTAACCTCCTCGCTGATGGCATGGCTCATATTTCTCGCTGAAATTACACTGGTGACCGCCAAAGCCAGAACCAGCAAACCCAAAGACATCGCCATTAAACTGGCTTTAAAGCTCATTCCTTTCATAGATCCATCCGTTTGGATTAATTTACTTCCAACCCCAATTAAGACTTCATTCGCACTCTTGGAATAAACCTACAAAGCTCAATTTCGACACCGGTCGAGATTGAAACTCAACCAGTGTCATTTTTTTGCTCATGGCATTTTTTTGGCGCGATTAGAACCAGTATTGAACATGCTCTAGGCAAACTGTCCGGGCACAAAGTTGTCACGGCACAGGAGATGTTAAAACTGAGAAATACCCATGCAACATGACTGGCACACCCTTATGTATCAGTCACATGCGACAGCGATCACCCTGTTCTCACCTAGGCGGCATAGTAATATCACACTCATAATAGAGAGTGCACTTAAAAAGTGTGACTTATTGAACCTGATTAATGGACTATTTAACGAAGGGATTAATATTGTATTCGCCCTGCCATACATCTATTTCAGTGGCAAGGAAATAATTTGCATATTTACTTTACCTGACAATCACAAAGTGAATAAATCACACCGATCTATTTAATTGATCAATAGCGGCAATTTAAATCTGTTTTACTGATCGCAATATTAAAGAGATTCAATAACCAAGTTCAATTAAATTAATTTTGCAATTTCGACTTTGCCAATTGTTCTTGTAGTTAACGAATTACCTATGAGCACAAACAAAAAAGGCGTGCCAAGCACGCCTTTCTTTTCATGTTGTTGTCAGTCCACATCATCCAGCGGCCACACCACGATGAAACCAAAAAGATCCGGGTCAGGACCGACATCCAGCTCACTGAGCACCTTGCGACGCACCGACATTCCCTGCTGATGCATCTTGGATTTGTTGCCGGTGATCAGAGGGTGCCAGCTGGGCAAGCCGCGCCCCTCGTGGAGACGGCGGTAGGCACAGCTGGTGGGCAACCAGGCAATGGTGCCCACGTTCTCAGGGGTGACCTTGTAGCAATCCGGCACATAATTAAATCGGGTATCGTAGCGACTGCATTGACAGGTTTTGTCGTTCAACAGCTGGCAGGCGATATTGGTGAAGTATACCTCTTCGGTATCGTCATCGATCAGCTTATTCAGGCAGCACTTACCACAGCCGTCACAGAGTGCCTCCCACTCCTGTTCATTCATTTGGGTTAAGGGCTTTTGCCAAAAAGGTTGCTCTGCGCTCACCGTTCTACCTCTGTTACTCATCAACCTCGCCCCACTGGGCGCGGCATTATAGCGATCATGGCAGAAAATATCACTAGGGCGTGTTTATCTATGAAGATCAGATTTTGACCGGCAATGACCCGAGCAACCAAGAGGTACCACTGCGGAGATAGTGGTTCGCACTCAACAAAGGGGGCCATCGCCCCCTCTGGTGTTACTGAGAGAACTTGATTCTGTCTGCCAGGTGGCCCACGGCAGCAACAAAGTAATGACTTCGGTTCCAACGCATTAGGGCATCGTAATTGGCATAGGCCAGGTAGCTACGTCCTTCGGCATCATCGGGTTGAACCAGAGAAGCCTGAATCTCCCGGGACGGCAAGTCCGACCCATCGAAGCGGCGGACACCCAGCTCCTGCCATTGAGACAGGGACAGTTTAACGTTTAGGCCTGTCTGCTCCTTCTTCACCGGCTGAGTGAGAGTTACCTGCCTGGCCCAGGTCAGATCATCACGCCAGCCAACCTGTTTCAGGTAGTTGGCAGCAGACGCAAAGACATCGGCCTTGTTGTTCCAGATATCCTTCTTACCATCACCATCAAAATCAACCGCATAAGCCAGGAATGAGGTGGGCATAAACTGGCATTGTCCCATGGCGCCTGCCCAGGAGCCCTTCATCTGATCGGCGCTGATGTGCCCCTCTTCGAGAATGGTCAGTGCGGCAAACAGCTGGTCTTTGAAAAACGCTTCTCGCCTCCCCTCATAAGCCAGAGAGGTCGTGGCCCCCACCACCGAGAAGTTACCGGTGTAGTTGCCGAAATTGGTCTCGATGCCCCACAGGGCAACAATGAACCTGGGTTGCACACCGTAGGCTTTACCCACTTTTTGCAACAGCTCATTGTGTTGCTTCATCAGCTTTCGTGCTTTCGCAACCTTCCAGTCAGGCACGGCCTGTGGCAGGTAAGTATCCAGGGTTTTCTTGAACTCAGGTTGATTGCGGTCTGCCTTGATTGCCCGCTTATGCAGCTTGATGCCGGCAAACGCAGAATCTATGGTGCCCTGGCTGAAGTTGCGCTCTGCGGCTTCTTTCTTCAACTGCCCCACATACTCCTCGAAGCTCATCTTGTCGGCGGCCTGCAGAGGCAAAGCCATCGCCAGACCCAGTGTCGCTAGCCATTTGAGTTTCATTGTCGCTCCCTAACCTTGGGTTCACTCTTCCTGTTGTGACTTAAGCCACTCTTTGTGAGATTTCAACAAATCCTCCTGCGGAGGAGGCAGTTGCAGATAAAATCCCTTGTCACTCAGGCCGTCTCGTACCTTCTCAATATCCGCCTGAGCCAACTTTCCGAGTTTGGACAGAGGCAAAATCATCACAAACTCGGGCCTGCCGAACATCTCCATAAGCGCCTCTGGCACCTGAGAAAAATCATCCCGCTTGTTGATAAAGAGGTAGGTGTCGAGCTTCTTTGTACTTTTATAAATCGCGCAAATCATAGGTATTCTTTTCTGTTCAGCGGCTTGCTGACTGTCGGTGTTAGCCACTATAGCATGGCCATGGATAAACCCAATTCAGCGTTTCTGATGCCGCTCACGGTTTTCCGTCTTCTGGCGGTCCCCTTTCTTAAGCAGCAGATAGATAGCCCCGTTTCCGCCATGCTGTCTCAGCGCCGAATGGAACGCCAGCACTTCCGGCATCTGTGGAAGCCAATGGGCGACATAGCTCTTGAGCAGACCTTTAAAAGGACGGGTGTGCAATCCTTTTCCGTGAAGAACCAGAGCAGTTCTGACCTCAACCTTTTGGCAATCCTTGATGAACTGTAACAAAGTCTGTTTGGCCTGGGGGACACTCAGGCCATGGAGATCCAATCTGGCATCCACCTGGTATTTTCCCAGCCTCAGGTTCTTGTAGACGCCGTGCTGGACTCCGTCCCGTGCAAAGCCAATTGGGTCCTCTGGTTCGACAGGTTCTACCCCCTCATCACTGACGCCGTCGCGGTTGCCACTGCCATCGGTTTGGGCTGCAAACCTTCGTGCCAACTGGGCTTCCGTGGGTCCCTGCATAGATTGCAAAGGAGTGTGCTTGTCCTGCTTCCCAATGGGTTTGACGTCGGCCATAGCATCCAGAAACTCGTCCATCTCGTTTGATTGCATATTAGCCTCCGCTAAGGTGATAACTCTGTTAGTATACCCAATCCAAAATTGGCGTTGAGTGACTGACGGTCTGACCGCTCACCATTTGCCCACGTGAGTCTGAGCTCTCGTGTCAAACTTTGTAATGGTTTCAACCTTTACAGATTTTGCCCCCTACGGCGATAGTAAAGGTGTGTATTAAAGGTGGAGCACGATACGTGCGCATTCTAGCCCTGATGTTGACCCTAGTGACGGCTCTGCCCGTCTTCGCGGCCGACATCAATAAAGAGATTAATCAGGTCTACGACAACATCAGTCAGGCCTACAACGAGTTGGACACCGATCGCCTGGTGCAGTTCTACAGCGACGGTGCCTGCTTGATCAGTGCGTCCAAAGAGGAGGGCCTGCTCTCCGGCCGGGATCAGATTGCCAAGGGATTCGGACACTGGTTCAAGAAGATCAAAAAACGTGGTGCGGAACTCAAAGTCCACTACCGGGTGGTCAACCGCCGGGTCTCCGACGGCACGGTGACTGATGCGGGCTATTATCTGGTGGTGTATACCCCTGACCGCAGCACCGAACAGCCTGCCAGCGAATTTGTCGGCAAATTCATTATGAGCTTCCAGAAAGACAATTTGGATCAGTGGCGCATCATCAGCGATTCTGCCAATCGCACCAAGGTAAACCGATTCCTGGACGCCAAGCGCAAGGAGGGGCTTTTCTACGAAGAGTACCGCCCTGCCACCACTCAGGACCAGGAGAAGCGCAGCCGATGAGCCTTTGTCACTGCGGCGGCCCCCTCCCCTTCGAGCGCTGCTGCCAACCTTTTCATCTCGGTAAGGCACTCGCCACAACCCCTGAACAGTTGATGCGTTCCCGTTACTCTGCCTTCGTCACGGCACAAGCCAGTTATCTGTTGACCACTCATGATCCGGAAACCCGCCAGGGGCTGACCGAACAGGTGCTCAAACAGAGCTGCGAAGAGAGTGACTTTGTGGGCTTACAGATTACCGATGTTCCGCCCTGTGAACAGGATGAAGGGGTGGTGGAGTTTCGAGCCTGGTACCGACAAGGTAAGGAGATCCTGGCGCTGTGGGAGCGATCCCGATTCCGCCGTCTGGAATCCAGATGGTATTACCACAGTGGGGAGATCCAGCCAGCAGTAAAATTGGGACGAAATGATCTCTGCCCCTGCGGAAGCGGTAAGAAAGCCAAGAAGTGCTGCCTTTAAGCAGGTTTGTGACAAAAAAAGGAGTGCCAATGCACTCCTTTTTCAATTCTGAGCTCTGTTAACCAGCCAGAGTCATCTCGAAGATGATGCGCTCCGCCGCGCAGCTGAAGATAAGCTTTCCAGTCAGGACATTATTTTCGGCATCCCACTGAGTGTCGGTGCCGACCTCGGCGAAACGAGCTTTAGCCTTTTGAACATAGTCGTCGAAAAAGCCCATTGCAGACTGCTCATCGGACCCTTGAACCGGCAGAGTCAGGATGTTGTCCTCTTCCGCAATGATGGCGCCAATATCCATATAGCAACCACAGGTATCGCAACCAGCGCCCTTATTCGTAATGCTCATCTGTTACCTCTGAAAACTGATGGGGATTCAAACTAGAGTATAGCCTTCAAGAGTGGGCCGCTGATTTGATGGAGATCACATTGGTATAACCAATTTACCGATTGAGTTGATTGGTTATACCAATGCTCCCGCCTGCAGACGCTGAGCCGCCAGCAGCTGCTCGAGACGCCACTGACCAGGCTGCCTTGCTGCCTGAACCTGAGCATCTTCGCGCTTTACGCTTGGAGAGCAGTTCGCCAGAGCCTGTTGCATGGCAGCGCTGTGACTCCCCTCATACACCAGGGCGTCGGGATCAAGACAATGTTGCAGACGACTTTGGGGCAGGCCGGATTGATGGAAGGCACTGGCGATACGACAGCTGCGCTGCGCATCTTTGTATTGAGCTTTGGCCTGCTCAGGTTCTGGCAGAGCAAAACGCTCTCGCAGATCCTGTTCCTGTTCTCCAGCGGGTTTTGGCAGTTGAAATTCCGCATGCAGCCGGACGTCTTGCGACAACATGGCTAACATTAAGCCAAAGTCGCTACGTCTCTCTGTTTGAATGGCTTGACTCAGGGAATCTCCGAGCTGCCACTCATTGACCAATATGGCCTCAGCCTGCATAGAAAACATCCAGAAATCATGAGTTCAGTCTCTTTATCGGCCTAACGACATAAAACTTTAGGAAAAAGTTAGTCTAAAGGCTTTACACATACGAAAGCTTTGCTACTATAGCGCCGCACTTGTGGAGGGGTTCCCGATTGGCCCCAAAAGGGGACAGTGATCAGACTTGTCTGATCCCCTGGCCACAC
>NZ_KE383897.1:0-10552 GCF_000422645.1 Ferrimonas futtsuensis DSM 18154 | reverse complement strand
AATTCCGTGGAGGGGTTCCCGAGTGGCCAAAGGGATCAGACTGTAAATCTGACGGCTCCGCCTTCGAAGGTTCGAATCCTTCCCCCTCCACCATCTTTCTGAAAGCGCTGCCCCTTCGGGGTAGCGCTTTTCTCGTTTGTCATCTGTGGTTTGCTCGCCAGCCTCTCCTTCGACCATTACACTCTCATGAAGTTTTCACGATGAGATTTCAACATGAGTCACCCAATAGTGGTCACCGGCAGCCAGGGGTTGCTGGGCCAGTGCCTGGTGCGGAAGCTTGCCCAACAGAGCCCGGTTATCGCCCTGGATCGACTGCCCGCTGACAATACCCTGTTTCAGAACCTTTGTGTCACTCAGGTTCAACTGGATCTTAGCGATAGCGAAGCGGTAATACGCTGGTGCCGCTCTCTGCCCGGCCCCGTTTGCGGTCTGGTAAACAACGCTGCCATTGCCGACCCTTATCACCCTGGCCTGGACACACTCACTCTAGAGCTGTGGAACCGCACACTGGCGGTCAATCTCACCGCGCCCCTGTTGCTGGCCCAGGGGTTGAGCTGCCTTATGCCGCCGGGCAGTGCCATAGTCAATATCGCTTCAACCCGAGCCCTGCAGTCCGAACCCAACAGCGAAGGCTATGCTGCCTCCAAAGGGGGACTGGTGGCCCTCACTCACGCCCTGGCGGCGAGCTTGAGTCCGACCATCAGGGTGAACTGCGTCAGCCCTGGCTGGATCAGTGACGGACAACTTCTGACTGAATCCGACCACCGGCAGCACTGGTCCGGTCGGGTGGGTAAACCGGAGGATATTGCCGATGTGGTGTCGTTTCTGCTCGGCGACAAGACAGGCTTTGTCACTGGCCAGAACTGGGTAATCGATGGTGGCATGTCCAAAACCATGATCTATCAGGAGTAGCAATTGGTAAGCGTGTTCGTCACACTGACGCGATTGCCCATTATCAAACCCGACCATGACCGGAACCAACTTGCTGACTCTCATTGCTCTCTCTGCCATCTGGGGGGGATCTTTCCTGCTGCTTCGCATCGGAGTGCCGCAATTTGGTCCTGTGGCTCTGATTGAGTCCCGTTTGGCTCTGGCCGCCCTGTTCCTGAGCATCGTGGCACTGGTGATGGGGCGCAACCTGCAATGGCACAGCCGCTGGCGTCACTACTTGCTGCTCGGTGGCGTCAACTCCGCCCTGCCCTTCCTATTGCTGGCGTTCTCTGCTCAAACCCTGTCTGCGTCCCTGATGTCCATTCTCAATGCCACCACCCCCATCTGGGGAGCCCTGTTGGCCGCCATCTGGGGCACAGCCCCCCTAACCCGTACCACGGGGCTGGGGCTGGTCTTGGGCCTGACCGGTGTCGCCATTCTAGTGGGCTTTGACGCCATCACCCTGACACCCGGTGCCCCACTGGCGATCGCCGCCAGCCTGAGCGCTTCTCTCTGCTATGCGATTGCCAGCATGTACGCCAGAGGCCGAACCCATATCGAACCTTTCGACAACGCCCACGGCAGCCTTTGGGGGGCTACGCTGGCGGTGCTGCCTCTGGCACTGCTGTTGCCCCCGCCCTCGATGCCCCAACCCTCCATGTGGGGCGCCGCGATGACTCTTGGCGTGCTTTGTACCGCCATCGCCTATCTGATGTACTTCCGTCTGGTGAAAGAGGTGGGTGCGGCGCCGGCGCTGACCGTGACTTTCCTGGTGCCGGTGTTTGGAGTGCTCTGGGGTCATTGGCTCCTGGGCGAGGTACTGGGCCTGCACACGATGGCGGGCTCGGCACTGGTGATCTGGGGTACGGTTCTGGTCACTGGCTTCTCCCCGCGGAGCCTGATTCAAAAGCGCATTTAGCCAACTACACTGAGGGACATCGCACTCTAATGGAGTTCCTCAATGCCAGATCACGACTTTGCTGCCGAGCTCTCGCCTACCCAGGACCGCGCTGCAGGCGCCGTTTTGGGCTCCCTGATTGGCGATGCCCTGGGCGTAGGCCCCCACTGGTACTACGATCTGGATGAACTGAAACAGGCATACGGCATCGTCGATGGCTATGTAGCAGTCCAGCCCGGACGTTATCACGAGGGCGTGACTCTCGGTGATGTGTCCCAGACCGGACAGTTTCAGCAGCTGCTGCTGGAGAGCCTGGTGGCCCGGGGGCGTTATCAGGAGGAGGACTATATCCGTCGACTGGAGCCGCTGCTGGACTCTCTCGATGGCGAGCCTGAGGGTGGCCGCTTCACCGAACAGCCGGTACGGGATATCTGGTACGCCCTTAAGGTTGAGGGCAAACACTGGCACGACGAGGACTTTTCCTCCCTTGCCGACACCTCGGAGGCTGCCCAGCGGGCAGCGCTGATTGGCGCTCGCTATCATGGCGACCTGATGCAAGCTGGGCTTCACGGCGCTGCCTGCGCCAGACTGACCCATAGAGATCCCGCCATTGTGACTGCTTCCAGCGCCTTTGGCATCGTTATTGGTGCCCTGGTGGCAGGCACCCCGTTGGATGGTGCGCTGGGAGATAGAATGCGAGGGTTGATTCAACAAGGGCTTTTGCCCTTTACTCATGCGGTGCTCGTTGAGGAGCGTGGTCAGGGCTTTTCCCCTGTCCGGCCCAGCCGGGAACTGCCGTTTCCCGATGTGTTTCTTGGCATGGGCTGGTGGATTCAGGCGGCGCAAAGCCCTTATATTCGGGTAGATCCACCTGAGGCCGTGGCCCAGATCTATGGCATGGCCTGTTCCCTGACCATGCTGATGCCCGCCGCTTTCTTCCTGGCAGCCCGTTACCCGGACTCCTTCGAGACACCGGTCATGGTGGCGATCAACAGCGGTGGCAACAATATGGCCCGAGCGGCGATGACCGGCGCCCTATGCGGCGCCCACCTTGGCCTGAGTGCCATTCCCAAACGGTTGATTACCGGCCTCAAAGATCACCAACGCTGGGTGAATGACGCTATCCAGGTGGCCAGGGATGGCGGATAGGACGCCCGCGAGGAGCATTACGGGCCTGTTACCAGGCCCTAATAGCCGCTGTTGTCCTGCTCCTTAAGAGGCGTCAGCAGATACCCCAAACCGTTGTGCTTGATCTCCAGCAGCAACGCCAGCTTCTCACCCAGATTCCCTGGTGGCCAACCTTTGTTTTGCATCCACACCAGGTAAGCGATGGGCAGATCCGCCATCACCACCCCCTGATACTTACCAAAAGGCATTCTTCTGGTGGCCAACTCTCTTAACACTTCGGACTGCATTGGGTACCATGCTCGCTTGATTTGAATAATGGGATCATAAAGATGTCACGTCGTTGGGTAAACTGGGCCATCGCCCAGATCGAAGCGGATTTTCAGCGCAGCGCTGATACGCACCTCATCAAACTGGATCTGCCCTGCCTGCCGGAGGTGGACCTCTATCTGAAGGATGAGAGCACTCACCCCACCGGCAGTCTGAAGCATCGCCTTGCCCGCTCCCTGTTCCTCTATGGCCTGAGTAACGGCTGGATCACCGAAGGCACCCCCATTATCGAGTCCTCTTCCGGCTCCACCGCCGTCTCCGAGGCCTATTTTGCCCGCCTGCTGGGGCTGCCCTTTATTGCGGTCATGCCCCACTCCACGGCGCAAAAGAAAATTCGCCAGATTGAGTTCTATGGCGGCCAGTGCCATCTGGTCGAGCCCAGCCAGATCTACGTTGAGTCAGAGCGCCTTGCCCGAGAAATGAACGGTCACTACATGGACCAATTTACCTATGCCGAGCGCGCCACCGACTGGCGAGGCAACAACAACATCGCCAACTCCATCTTCAATCAGATGGAGCGTGAGCGCTTCTCAATTCCGCGCTATGTGGTGATGAGCCCTGGCACCGGCGGTACCTCAGCCACCATCGGCCGCTATATCCGTTACCAGAAACTGGATACCGAACTGTGTGTGGTGGACCCGGACAACTCCGTCTTCTTCGATTATTACCAACAGGGTGATGCCTCCATCAACACCCAAAGCAGCTCCCGAATCGAGGGGATCGGCCGTCCGCGGGTTGAGCCTTCGTTTATTCCGGGCGTTGTCGACCTAATGCGCCAGATTCCCGATGCGGCTTCCGTGGCCACGGTCCACTGGCTGGAGCAGGTGCTGGGCCGTAAAACCGGAGCCAGTACCGGGACTAATCTCTACGGCGCTCTGCAGTTGGCATCCGAGATGGCCAAGCGGGGCGAGTCCGGCTCCATTGTCACCCTGATCTGCGACAGCGGAGAGCGTTACCTCGACAGCTATTATGATAGTGACTGGATAGCCACCCACATTGGTGATATTCAGCCCTATCTGGCCAAGTTGGAGGCCTTTGCCCAAACAGGAGAACTTAAGTGACCGCAGTAGTACGCAAAGCCGTTGTGGTATTCAGTGGTGGCCAGGATTCCACCACCTGCCTGGTTCAGGCACTCAAGCAGTATGATGAAGTGCACGCCATCACCTTCGATTATGGTCAGCGTCACCGGCTGGAGATTGAAATTGCTCAGCAACTCAGTGGCAAGCTTGGGGTGGCCGCCCATAAGGTCCTGGATGTGGGCGTGCTCAACGAACTGGCCATCTCTGCCCTGACCCGGGACGATATTCCGGTGGATCACGGCCTGGCTGATAATGGACTGCCCAACACCTTCGTCCCCGGCCGCAATATTCTGTTCCTCACTCTGGCCGGCATCTATGCCTACCAGATCGGCGCAGAAGCGGTGATCACCGGCGTCTGCGAAACTGACTTCTCCGGCTACCCAGATTGCCGCAACGACTTCGTCAAGGCGATGGAATCTGCCCTGGTGCAGGGAATGGATCGTCCCCTGCAACTGATCACCCCCTTGATGTGGCTGAATAAGGCGGAAACCTGGGCCATGGCCGACCACTATGGCGCCCTGGAGCTGGTGCGGGATGAAACCCTGACCTGCTACAACGGCATCAAGGGCAGTGGCTGTGGTGACTGTCCCGCCTGCCACTTGCGCAGCCGCGGACTGGAGGAGTACCTGGCAGACAAAGCGTCCATTTTGGCTGATACCCAAGAGAAGGCCCAGCTTGTATAGAGATCGCTGGGGATTCCCCTCCCCAAACCAATGGGGTATGCCCCTGGCGCTGGCCCTGACGGCCATTGGCCTCTATCTGAGCCCCGCACTGGCCGACACGCTGATCTGGTCGCGCAACGACCTGGATCAGGGACAGTGGTGGCGCCTGGTTACCGGACACCTGCTGCACAGCAACGGCTACCACCTGTTGATGAATCTTGGGGGGATGACGGTGATGCTGGGGCTGTTTCAGCCCCACTTCCGTGCGCGTCCCCTGGCTCTGCTGACTCTGTTCAGCGCCATCGGCATCGGACTTGGTGTCTACTGGTGGGTGGACGGAACACAAACCTACGTCGGACTATCCGCCATACTGCACGCCTGGTTCGCCTACTTTGCCATACAGGATTGGCGCAGTGGCAGCCGACTTGGGCCTCTGCTTCTAATCGGGGTACTGGCTAAGGTGATCTGGGAGAACGTGGTGGGCGCAAGCGGCGATCTGGCCACCCTGATCCAGGCCAGGGTGGCCGTGGAAGCCCATCTCTACGGGGTGATCTCGGCGCTACTCTACGTGGGCATCAGTCAGTGGGCCCACCGACGGCAGCTTGCGGCTACCAGGTAACGGCGTAGCTGCCTTTGCCGTTGCCTTCTTTAAAGGCCAGAGCCATCTGACGATAGGCCTGCTCGTAATCCCCCTCTGCGGCCGCCTCATAGGCCAGGTTGTCACGAACCGCTTCGCGGATCTGGCCTGCTGCTGTTGGGTAGTCTCGCAGAAGCTGGTTGATGTCCGGCTCTTCGGGTTGATCATAGTTCCAGCTCATCTGGCCGGAATCGAATACTGACGCCTGGTGTCCAAACGGCATCAGCTCGGCGCGATGACTGTCGACGGTTCGAACGCTGGCCTGATCAACCTCGGGCGCCCCGAAGATCAGTGCCGCTATCGCCGCAGCGGCGAACAGGGTGGTTCCCAGAAGTTTACGCATGGTCTGCCCCTCTCCTGCCGGCAGAGCGATTTCCTCCCTGACGTACTGCCGCGCATATCGCGGCATTTGGCCCCAACCGGTGTCATGCCGAAGGCCGCGCTCCTGCAGCCTGGGTATGACTTAAGTATGGGCTATCCGGCCGCCAACTGCTCCCGAAGCGACTCGATTTGGTCGCGCAGAGCCGCCGCCTGCTCAAACTCCAGGTTTCGCGCATGTTCATACATCTGAGTTTCCAGGGCTTTAATCTCCTTGGCCACCGACTTGGGATCCACAGGCTTGTACTGAGCCTTAGGCTCCGCCACCTTGCGTTTAGCACTTTGGCCGGGACGGCCGCCAATATCCATCACATCGGTGATCTTCTTATTGAGCCCCTTAGGAATAATTCCATTGGCTTGGTTGTACGCATTCTGCTTGTCGCGGCGACGATTGGTCTCGTCCATGGCACGGCGCATAGACCCTGTTACCTTATCCGCATAGAGAATTGCCTTACCGTTAATGTTTCGAGCGGCGCGACCGATGGTCTGAATCAGAGAGCGATCGGAGCGCAGGAAGCCCTCCTTATCCGCATCCAGAATCGCCACCAGGGAGACCTCAGGCATGTCCAGCCCCTCCCTCAACAGGTTGATGCCCACCAGCACATCAAACTCGCCCAGACGCAGGTCACGGATGATCTCCATCCTCTCTACGGTATCAATGTCCGAATGCAGGTAGCGCACCTTGATGCCATGTTCATCCAGATACTCGGACAGATCCTCTGCCATTCGCTTGGTCAGGGTGGTCACCAGAACCCGCTCCCCAAGCTCAATGCGCTTGCGGGCCTCTGAGAGCAGGTCATCCACCTGAGTGGCCACTGGCCGCACCTCCAGCTCAGGATCCAGCAGGCCTGTGGGGCGCACCACCTGATCGATCACCTCATCATGGGATTTTTCCAGCTCATATTTACCCGGCGTAGCAGAGATGAATATGGTCTGCGGGGTGATGGCCTCAAACTCCTCAAACTTCAGCGGCCGGTTATCCATGGCGGAAGGCAAGCGGAACCCATACTCCACCAGGGTCTCTTTGCGGGAGCGGTCCCCTTTGTACATGGCGCCCACCTGAGGGACGGTGACGTGGGATTCATCAATCACCAGCAGGCCATCATCAGGCAGATAATCCAGCAGGGTTGGCGGCGGCTCACCAGGCGCTCTGCCGGAGAGGTAGCGGGAGTAGTTTTCGATGCCCGAGCAATACCCCAGCTCCAGCATCATCTCGATGTCAAACTGAGTGCGCTCCTTGATCCGCTGCGCTTCGATGAGTTTGTTGTTGTTCAGCAGGAACTGGTGGCGCACCTTGAGTTCCGCCTTTATCGACTCAATCGCCTCCAGCACCCGCTCCCTGGGCGTCACATAGTGGGTCTTGGGGTAAACCGTGGCCCGGGCCACCTCCTTCTCCAGGGCCCCGGTAAGGGGGTCAAATAGGGTAATGCGCTCTATCTCTTCATCGAACAGCTCCACACGCACCGCATGACGCTCGGAGTCGGCGGGAAAGATGTCTATCACCTCCCCCCGGACGCGGAAGGTGCCGCGCTCGAACGCCATGTCATTACGGGTGTACTGAAGCTCGGCCAGACGCTTCAGCATGTCTCGTTGATTGATGATGTCACCCTGACGCAGATGCAGCAACATGGCCATATAGGCATCGGGGTCACCCAGGCCGTAGATGGCCGATACTGACGCCACCAGTACCACATCCTTTCTCTCCATCAATGCTTTGGTGGCGGACAACCGCATCTGTTCGATGTGATCGTTGATGGACGCATCCTTTTCAATAAAGGTATCGGAAGCCGGTACATAGGCTTCGGGCTGATAGTAATCGTAGTAGGAGACAAAGTATTCTACTGAGTTCTCGGGGAAAAATTCCTTCATCTCCCCATAAAGCTGAGCCGCCAGGGTTTTGTTGGGTGCCATGATGATCGTCGGCCTGCCCATCTGGGCAATTACATTGGCCATGGCAAAGGTTTTGCCCGAGCCCGTCACCCCAAGCAGTGTCTGATGCGCCAGACCGGACTCAATGCCGTCGACCATCTTTGCGATGGCCTCTGGCTGGTCTCCAGAGGGTTTAAAGGGGGCATGCAGCTTAAAGGGACGACTCATTCACTTCCTCTACGTTCTCAGGCTTCACCGGGCACAGTTGTCCATTGACGATGCGCCAGGCGATGTAAGCGGTGATGAAATTGGCCGTGGTTGCGCCAATAAAGACACCAGGCAGTCCCGCGATCTTACCACCGACAAACGCCAGTGGCAGATACATGGCGAACAGACGTATCACGTTGAGGCCAAGGGCTCCCATGGGACGGTGCAGGGCATTAAGGCTGGAGTTAGACAGGATAACCACCCCCTGGGCGCCGTAGGCCAATGGCAGAATGACCACCAGCAGAGCGATGATACTGGCCACCTCGGCATCCTGCCCGAAGGCGCCCCCAATCTGCTCGGCCATCAGGAACAGCACGAGATAGAGCGCTCCCTGGAAGACCAGTACAAATTTGATGGTTCCCTCATAGGCGGCCCTGACTCTGTCATGGCGCCCTGCGGCAAAATTCTGACTGATAAAGGGAGGCAGGGTCATAGACAGAGTCAGGATCACCATGGTCACCAGAGACTCCAGCCGCCCGCCGACTCCGAACGCCGCCACCGCTTCCTGGCCATACTGAGCGATGATGGCGGTCATTCCTGCCATGGCCACCGGCGTCAACATGTTGGACCCTGATGCTGGCAGAGCAATATGCAAAATGGTTTTAGCGGCTTTGATCCGGCACGACCAACTCGCCTCCCAGGCGATGGCCTTCATCTTGCCAAACAGCATGTAGAGTATAAATGCCGAGCTGATCCCATAGCCAATGACCGTTGCCAGAGCCGCACCCTGCAGCCCCATTTCAGGGAATGGACCCAGTCCAAATATGAGCAGAGGATCCAGGGCAACGTTCACTGCGGCACTTAATGCCATGACCAGGCTGGGTAAGCGAGTATTGCCATTGGCTCGCATCACCGCATTGCCCACCATGGGAAAGGCGACGAAGATGCCCCCCAACAGCCATACGTTCATGAATTCGCCGATGACCGGCAAAGCTGCGGGAGTCGCCCCAATCAACAGAAAGATGGGGTCATGCAGTAACCACACCAGCAAACAAAGAATGAGAACCAAGGCACCTGAAAGGACCACGGCGACCCCGCCCTGATGTTTGGCCAGCAGAGTGTCCCCCTGCCCCAAAGTGTTGGCTACGGTTGCCGATGTCCCTACCCCTAAGCCAATCACCAGACTGATCACTGTAAAGGTTACCGGAAAGGTAAAACTGAATGCGGCCAGTTGTTCGGTTCCCAACATACTGACGAAGTAGGCATCAACAAAGTTGAAACTCATCAGCATCGACATGGCAATCAACATAGGCCAGGTCATACGCCAAAGTTGAGTCGAAACACTGCCCTGAGTCAGGTCATGGAAGGTTGATCGGCTCACGAGGCCTCCAGAGGTTCAATATCTGTCAAATTGGGCTGCTTCAGAACAATATCCGGCAAATAATACACAGAGGGGACGTCGACGATTAAACACACAATCAAATCCGTTTCATTTCTAGACCATTTTTCGACATTTTTTGTAAGTTACTGATTTTAAAGGAATCAAACTTACTCACAAAGTACCATCAAATTTTAACAAAGCCCATGATTTCGGGCCTTAGAGCAGTTTGCTGAAGGTTAACTAACACACTTATCCACAAAAACAGTGGATAACGTTTCAAACCCCTTGAGCCGTGCGGTCTAGAGAGATGTCAATAGTCCAGGGTCGAACATGAGAAAAAACTTAAGCTGAAGTAATGGCATGGAGATTGCCCGTCTGTTTTCCAAACAAAGTCACTGACGACTCCAGCAATTCAAGCTCACAACTACCTAAATTTTAAGTAGTAATAACCTATCTCATAGGTAGGAATTGTAGCATCGAATGATGCACTAAACAGGTGCAAAATTTGCTAGTTGGCGATGAAGAAAATCGAAAGGATGACAAGAATGTGGTTCAAGCGCCACCAATGAGTCGTTTTGCACCCTTTCTGTGACGTTGCCGCACCAATAGAATGAAATCTACGCAAATTATCGGTCAGCACAGTGCGCCGCCATTCACCAAGCTGGGTTAGTAGGACGGCCAATCCAGCTTGCCTCTTTCAGAGCTTACGGCTCTTTCCTGGCAAGACCGCTTATGCCCAGAAAGATCTGCTGAAGTATCAAGGTATTTCCGGCAATTTATCGGGACAACCACTGAAGGAGTGCTGGCAAATAATAGGGGAACTTGCCTTAGGCGAAGTAGGTCGGTCCGTAAAGAGCACTTGGAATGGCATTGCTTACGGGCAGCGATAGCAGACAGCAGAAAAGCCCCGCTCGATTGAGCAGGGCTTCTGTATGTGGCGCCCCCCGCTGGACTTGAGGCGTCCGGCCAGGAGGGGCGCCCAGCTCAGAGACATTTGGCGCGAAGCGGCAACAAATAGAAAAGCCCAGCTCTTGCGAACTGGGCTTTCTAGTGTGG
>NZ_AUGL01000011.1 GCF_000422645.1 Ferrimonas futtsuensis DSM 18154 | reverse complement strand
CGACTCAATGAATTACTGAATTAACTTGTTATAGTCACTCAGTGCAACATTGATATATGAGATATCAATCCTGCGCGAGTGCCCACACAGATTGTCTGACTAATTGTTAAAGAGCGTGTCTCTCATCGAGACAGGAGGCGCATTCTACGCGACTCTCCGTGGCGGTCAAGGGCTAATTCGCTGCCTTGTCGCCGAGTGTCGAAGTTTTGCTCAGCATCCGTTTTCCTTCCGCTTTGCCCCGTCGACAGGAAGCGCATTATAGGGGGAGAATTCTCTGGCGCAACCCCTTTTTGGATCAAAAGGATCCTTTGCGATCTTTTCCATCAATTCGGTTTAGGAAGCAGCAACCTTAGTCGATAAAACCAGCCCGCGAGCCTCGAGGCCAGCCATCAACTCAGTCGAGGGGCTGGACCCTGTGTAAAAGTAACTGCCGGGATCGGTTCCAGGCATCACTTCTGACGCACTGATCAAGGTACCGACGCGCCGGGCTATGGCGCTGCCTGAATCCACCAGCCTTACCTTTGGACCCAGGATCTGGCCGATCTCTTCATTCAACAGAGGGAAGTGAGTACAACCCAGCACCACCACATCCAGGGAGGGCTCGACCATCAGGGGGGTCAACACCGCCTGCAGGGCCGCGCTGTCGCATCCCCTTCCCGCCAGCTTGTCCTCGGCCAGCCGAACCAGGTCACTGCTGCCCAGACGAATCACCCGGCAATGAGGCGCAAAGTCCTGGATCAATCCATCGGTATAGCTGCGACACACGGTACCTGGCGTCGCAAGCAGCGCAATGGTCCCGGTGTAGGACAACGCCGCCGCAGGCTTGATGGCGGGCACCACACCAATCACCGGAATGGATAGGGCGTTTCGCAGCGCAGGCAGAGTCAGGGTACTGGCGGTGTTACAGGCCACCACCACCAGGGCAGGTTTCAGGTCTCGCACCAGAGGGGTAATGAGTTCCACACAGCCGTCGATCAACTCCTGCTCGGGTAACTCCCCATAAGGGAACCTGGCGTTGTCCGCCAGATAGTGGACAGGCCACTGTGGGAAGGCACTGCGGACATGCTCCAGAATGGAGAGGCCACCGACACCTGAGTCAAACAGAAGAATGGAGCTCATCGACAAGGAACTGTTGCTATAACGGAATAGGCGTTGATTCTCACACAGAGCCCGTCATTTACCAAGGGGACTGGACTTAAGCTTTGGCTTGGTTAGAATTCCCCCTCTCTAAATCCAGACACCGGAGTACTACATGGATCTGAAAGCCCTTGATCCGGCCAACTACGAAAAGCAGTTAGCCGAAAAATGCGAGCGTATGAGGTCGATGTTCGCCCCATTCAATGCTCCGGAACTGGAAGTGTTTCCTTCTGAGCCTCAACACTATCGAATGCGCGCCGAGTTCCGAGTCTGGCATGACGACGATGATCTCTACTACATCATGTTTGATCAGGCCCAGGGAGAAAAGGTACGCACCGACCAGTTCCTGCCGGCCAGTGAACTGATCAACCAGTTCATGCCCAGACTGATGGAAGCGCTGCGTCCCAATGAGCATCTCAGGCGCCGCCTGTTTCAAGCGGACTTTCTCTCCACCCTCAGCGGCGAGCTGTTGATCTCCCTGCTTTACCATCGCCAGTTGGACGACACCTGGGTTGAAGGAGTACGAGAACTGCGCGACGCCTGGCGCGCCGAAGGCCATAAGGTTGATTTCATCGGAAGGGCACGCAAACAGAAGTGGTGCCTGGATCGTGAGTTCGTGGATGAAACCCTGCAGGTGCACGATCGCCAGATGCACTATCGGCAGATTGAAAACAGCTTCACCCAACCCAACGGCAAGGTAGCAGAGAAGATGTTGGAGTGGGCGGTCGATTGCACCCGTAACAGCACTGGTGATCTACTGGAGCTCTACTGCGGGAACGGCAACTTCTCCCTGGCCCTGGCTCAGAACTTTAACCAGGTACTGGCCACCGAACTGGCCAAGCCCTCCGTCGAGGCGGCCCAGCACAACATTGCCGCCAACAACATCGACAACGTCACCATCATTCGCATGTCCGCCGAGGACTTCACCGATGCCATGAATGGGGTGCGGGAGTTTAACCGCCTACGGGGCATCGACCTCAAGGGCTACAACTGCAACACCATCTTTGTCGATCCGCCCCGCGCCGGACTGGATAAGGAGACCGAGAAGATGGTGCAGGGTTACGAGAAAATTCTCTACATCTCCTGCAATCCGGACACTCTGCTGGACAACCTGCAAACCCTGGGGCAAACCCACAAGGTGACCCGGCTGGCGCTGTTCGACCAGTTCCCCTATACCCACCATATGGAAGCGGGTGTTCTTTTGGAACGTAAGTAACAGATAAAGGAAGACCGCCAATCGGCGGTCTTTTTTATTTAGGCAGGTTTTCCAGCTCCGGCTCCCGGCCGCTGCGTTGCAGCGCCTCCGAACCCTTGGCAATCATCTTCAGCTGCACGATGAGGCGCTCGGCCAGAGCCTGACGCTCCTTCTTATTCAGGTCCAGGGCTTCGGCGCCACTGGAAAACACCAGAGTCACCAGAGCTTCCGACTGAGCATAAGCCAGGTCAGGACGGCGACCCGTCTTCGCCTGCAGGTAGTCGCTGAGCTCGTCGATGAAATGGCGAATCTCCCGGGTCACCGCCGCACGAAACGCCGCCGAGGTTCCGGAGCGCTCCCGCAGCAACAGACGGAATACGTTAGGGTTGCTGTCGATGAACTCCATAAAGGTCTCAATGGAGGCTCGAATGACGCTTCCCCCCTCCTCGGCCCGCTGGCGCCCTTTGCGCATCAATTGCCTCAGAGTCAGGCCACCCTCATCCACCATGGTCAGCCCGAGCTCTTCCATATCTTTGAAGTGGCGGTAGAAGGAGGTAGGGGCAATGCCAGCTTCCCTGGCCACCTCTCGCAAACTCAGGTTGGAGATGCTGCGTTCTGCGCTCAGCTGATTAAACGCAGCATCGAGAAGAGCGCGACGTGTGCGCTCCTTTTGCTGTGCTCGAATCCCCATTACTTACTACCCTTAATTAGAAACTTATGCATTCTAACTTGAATAGAGGCAAAGCTCACCTGCGAGCTGGATCAACCATGGCTTGCGTTATTGGACAAAGATCACCAAAATAGCGCACAGATGTACGCTCAAAGAGACGCAAGGATGAATTCTAAGCCACCACTGATTCTCATCAATACCCTGATCTTCAGCCTCACCGCCCTGGCCGCCGTGACTCTGGCCCCACTCCACGGGGTGCTGATCGGGTACCAATCGGAAACCCTGATTCTGGCCTTCCTGTTCTGGGCCTGGAACGGCCTTTCCATCACCGCCGGCTACCACAGGCTCTGGTCCCACAAGGCCTACTCTGCCCACCCCGCCGTCCAATGGTTTCTGGCCATAGGTGGAGCCATGGCCCTGCAAAACAGCATTCTTCACTGGGCCTCCGATCATCGGCGCCACCACAAGTTCGTGGATGACGACCACAAAGATCCCTACAGCGCCAGCCGAGGCTTCTGGTACAGCCACATAGGCTGGATGCTCAGGAACTACCAGGGTGAGCCGGATTACACCAATGCGCGCGACCTGCAGAAGAACCCCATTGTCATGTTCCAGCATCGCCACTACGCCCTGCTGGTTCTGGTCACCAATGTGATCACGCCACTGGCCGCCGGCGCCCTTATCGGCGACATCTGGGGCACCTTCCTGATGGCGGGAGTAGTGCGGCTGGTCGCCATGCATCACGGTACCTTCTTCATCAACTCTCTGGCCCACATCTGGGGCAGTCAGCCATACAGTGACAAGCAATCGAGTCGGGACAACGGCATCCTTGCCCTGTTTACTTTTGGTGAGGGTTACCACAACTTCCACCACACCTTCGAACACGACTGGCGCAACGGCATCCGCTGGTTCCATTTCGACCCCACCAAGTGGCTCATTGCCCTGTTTGCCAGGTTTAGACTGGCTAACGGGTTAAGAGAGGTGCCCACTGAGCGGATCGAAACCGCCAGGCTGCAAATGCAGCTGAAACGAAGCCAGGCGATGGCTCAGGATCGCGGCCTCTCCGACGAGTGGTTGCAGCAGCTTGAACAGCAGTATCAGAGTGTTGCCGAGCAGATGTGCGAGTACTATCAGGCCAAGCAGAAGCTGCTGAAGCAGACCCGGGCGCAACTGGATGCCTCGGCCAAGACCAGGCTGAAAGAGCTCAAGCTGTGCCTGAGGGAACAGCAGCAACAGTGGCTGAAACTACGCCAGCAGCTGGCTGACGCTTAGGGGCTGAAATGACCAGGCTGAGGGAGTGGCAAGCACAGGGCGACTGGTTTCAGTACCAGGAACATCGACTCTTCTTCCTGGATCAGGGCGAAGGGGAGACTCTGCTATTGATCCACGGTTTCCCCTCGGCCAGCTGGGACTGGCATAAACTCCTGCCGCAGCTGAGTCAGCGCTACCGGGTAGTCATGATGGACCTGCTGGGATTCGGCTTTAGCAGTAAACCCCACCCTCATGACTACCACATCGCCGACCAGGCTCAGATCCTCGAAGCCCTGCTCAGTCATCTGGGTATCCAACATTGCCATCTGCTGGCCCACGATTACGGGGATACCGTCGCTCAGGAGTTGCTTGCCCGGGACCCCCAGCGCTACCTCAGCTGTGTCTTTCTCAATGGCGGACTGTTTGCCGACGCGCACCGGCCGCTGATGATTCAAAAGGTACTGGCCTCTCCGCTGGGCGCCCTGCTGGTCCCCTTCCTGGGGCAGCGGCGCTTCCGTGCCAGCTTAAGGCGAATCTGGGGCGCTCACCCCCTGGAGGATGGCGAGGTCAACACCCTGTGGCGGCTGCTCAGCCACAACAATGGCCAGCGAGTGATCCCGTCCCTGCTGCACTACATGGCCGAGCGCCGTCAGTTCAGTGAGCGCTGGAGCCGCCCTCTGACTCATCCCCCCTGCCCGTTGATGCTGATCGATGGCACCCAGGACCCCATCTCCGGCCGCACCCTGGTTCAGGCGTACCGGGAGCGGGTCCCCGAACCCAGGGTCGAGGCCCTCGAGGGTGTTGGCCACTATCCCCAGCTGGAAGCTCCCCAACAGGTTCTGCAGCATTACCTGGTTTTTCGTAACCAGATTCAGGCCAGAAAGAGTGAGTGACCACTCATCGACTCAACGCTTCCCTGTCAGGAAAATTGTGGGTTTTGCCTGTCAGATGGCCCCAAACCGCACGCCCTTGGGGTATTATCTTGCCCCTGACCAAAAGATTCACAAGCAACAGAGCCCCAGATGAGCAAAGCGATCAAACTGACGGAGTACAGCCACGGCGCCGGCTGCGGCTGTAAAATTTCCCCTAAGGTACTGGATACCCTGCTGAGCAGTCAGTTAACCCCCTTGGACGATGCCCGTCTTGTGGTGGGCAATGCCAGCCGGGATGACGCCGCCGTTTATGACCTGGATGGCACCACCGGCATCATCAGCACCACCGACTTCTTTATGCCCATCGTCGACGATCCCTTTACCTTCGGTCGCATTGCTGCCACCAATGCCATCAGCGACATCTACGCCATGGGCGGCACCCCCATGATGGCCATCGCCATCTTCGGCTGGCCTGTCAATCTGCTGCCGGCAGAGGTGGGACAACAGGTGATCGAGGGAGGCCGTGCCGCCTGTCGCGATGCGGGTATCCTGCTGGCCGGGGGTCACTCCATCGATGCCCCTGAGCCCATCTTCGGGCTGGCGGTCACCGGTCAGGTGCCTCTCTCCCAGCTCAAGCGCAACGACACCGCGACCGAAGGCAGTAAGCTCTATCTGACCAAGCCGCTGGGCATCGGCATTCTCACCACCGCCCAGAAGCAGAAAAAGCTGGCCGAGGAGCACGACAAGATTGCCGTGGACGCCATGTGCCAGATGAACAGGGTTGGTGCACAACTGGCACGAGTCCATGGTGTCAGCGCCATGACCGACGTCACCGGCTTTGGCCTGGCCGGACACCTCACCGAGATCTGTGAGGGAGCCAACCTGAGCGCCACCCTTGAAATCGACAAACTTCCCCTGCTGGATCAGGTGGACAACTATCTGACCCAGGGCTGTATCCCAGGCGGTGCCGGGCGCAACTTCGACAGCTATGGCCATAAGCTGCCCGAGCTGGATCCACGCACTCGTACCCTGCTGTGCGATCCCCAGACCTCCGGGGGCCTGCTGGTGGCCGTGGAGCCTCACGCTTGTCTGCAGGTGGAGGAGATTCTTCGCACTGCCGGACTGGGCGTTCACCCCATTGGCGAGCTTCGGGCTCGGCAATCCGGCCCCATGGTCGAGGTGGTGTGATGAAGAGCCTCGGTACCGACCATTATCGGGAATTGCTGCTGTCAGAACACCCCCTCATCGATTTACGGGCTCCGGTGGAGTTCGCCAAGGGCGCGTTCCCCAACAGCGTCAATCTGCCTTTGATGAACGATCAGGAGCGCGCCGCCGTCGGCACCTGCTATAAGCGGGAGGGGCAGATGGCCGCCATCGAACTGGGCCACAAGCTGGTCCAGGGCCAGGTGAAAGCGCAGCGCCAACAGGCCTGGAAAGCGTTTCTCGACCAGCACCCCGACGCCATCCTCTACTGCTTTCGCGGCGGACTGCGTTCCGA
Source organism: Ferrimonas futtsuensis DSM 18154 (assembly GCF_000422645.1). GTDB lineage: Bacteria > Pseudomonadota > Gammaproteobacteria > Enterobacterales > Shewanellaceae > Ferrimonas > Ferrimonas futtsuensis. Next base: position 174,041 of record NZ_AUGL01000011.1, on the reverse strand, counting down.
ACTGAGCCAGCAGTGGATCGCCGAAGTGGGCCATGACCGCCCCTTTATCGAAGGCGGCTACAAGGGGATGCGCAGCTTCCTGATGGACCAGACCGACAGCATCACCGCCACCACCCCGATGTGGATCATTGGCGGCATGACCGGCTGTGGCAAAACCGACTTCCTGAAACTGCGCCAGGACATGGTGGATCTGGAGGGGCTGGCCAACCACCGTGGTTCCAGCTTTGGTCGCCAGGTCACCGAACAGCCGAACCAGATCGATTTTGAGAATGCCCTGGCGGTGCAACTGATGCGTCACCAGCAGGCGAAACAGCCTCATCTGGTGCTGGAAGATGAGAGCCGTTTAATCGGCCGCGTCTCATTGCCACTTGAGATGCATGAGCGGATGCAGCGCGCGCCTCTGGTACTGCTGGAGGTGAGTCATGAGGATCGCATCGAGCGCATTCTGCGGGACTACGTCATCAACATTGCCGCCGACTTCATGGCACGAGACGGTGAAGCGCAAGGCTTCCTGAACTACAGGGAGCACCTGCTCAGCGCCATGGACCGCATCAAGAAACGCCTGGGAGATGAGCGTCACCGGGCGCTGCGGACCGTCATGGAACAGGGGTTTGATGACCAGCTGCATGGCAACATGGATGCCCACCGCCACTGGATTGATGCCCTGCTCAGCCACTACTACGATCCCATGTATCGGCATCAGTTGGAGAAGCGCCGGGAGCGGGTGGCCTTCAGCGGGGATCACCAGGCGGTTCACCAATGGCTGGACCAACAGGCAGGATAAAAAAACGGCCCCTAGGGCCGTTTTTCTTTAAGGATGTTGCAGGATGCGATGCCAGGGTAAATCCGGCGCCCCGAGCACCAGATAGTTGGGATTCTCCAGGCTCTCTCGCTCGTTATAGGAGAGAGGATTCAGATCAATATCCAGGATGCGCCCGCCCGCCTGCTCAACAATGCACTGGGAAGCGCCGGTATCCCACTCGCCGGTAGGGCCGAGGCGCAAATACACATCCGCTTCCCCTTCGGCCACCATGCAGCTCTTGAGTGAGGCGCTGCCAAAGGGAATAAAACGGTAGTTACGGCCCGGCTCCAGCAGATTGGTCACCGCATCCAGTCGCTGGCGACGGCTGACCGCAATCACCATCTCCTGCTCAGCCTCACTGGCTTGCCGGCTGCGGATGGGGGTATCCCGGCCATCCTGACGCTTGAAGGCCCCCTGGCCGTCGACGCCAAAGTAGCAAGCCCGGGAGATGGGGGCGTACACCACACCCAGAATCGGTCTGTGGTTCTCAACCAGGGCGATGTTGACGGCGAAATCACCACTGCCGGCAATAAACTCCTGGGTCCCATCCAGGGGATCGATGAGCCAATACCTGTGCCAATTCTGACGATCTGCCAGGGGGATCTCCGCATCCTCTTCGGAAAGGATGGGGATCTCCGGTGCCAACCGGGTCAGCGCCGAAACGATCAGATCGTGAGCCGCCAGGTCCGCCGTGGTCACCGGGGTGTTGTCGGACTTGGTGATCTCCTGAAACTGGCCCTCTTCGTAGATCTCGCGGATCCGTTCCCCCGCCTGGCGGGCAATCTCTATGGCGGGTTCCAACAAGGTGCTAATGCTTTCCAAAACCTCTACCTACTGCGGTCGTACTTCAATTAAGTTTCAGCGCTTTCCTTGCCAAAAACAAGGCGCTGATGGCTCGGGATTCATTAAAGTCGGGCCGAGCCAGCAGGCCATCCAGATCCTCAATGGGCCAGGGCACCAACTCCAGGGGCTCTGGCTCATCGCCTTCCAGTTTACTGGGCGACAGTCCCTGCGCCAGTAAGATCTGCATCTTGCTAGAAAAATACCCGGGGGCCAGGGCCACCTCCATCAGATGGGTCAGGCTGTCAGCCCGAAAGCCCGCCTCCTCCTGAAGCTCCCGGTTGGCCGCTTCAACGGCACTCTCACCCGGGTCAATCAGGCCTTTCACAAACCCAAGCTCGTAGGTTTCTGTGCCTACGGCGTACTCCTTCACCAGCAGCACGGTGTGCTCATCCAGCATGGGCACCACCATCACCGCACCGCGGTTGCCCCCCTGCATCCGCTCGTACACCCTCTCCTCACCATTACTGAACTGCAGGTGGACCTGTTCCACCCGGAAAAGCCGGCTGCTGGCCACCAATTCAGTGTTGAGGATCTGGGGTTTCTGTTTCGAGCTCATAGGGTCCTGAGTAGTCTGACTGGAGTGAAACTAGGATACACATTCACACACCGATTTGATATCGGTCACAAAACAAAAGGGACGCCTGAGCGTCCCTTTGTCATTCAAAAACCCGGCACGCGTCCGGAGTATTGAAGCGGGTAAACTCCGTTGTCATCCGGTTGGCCAAGGAAAGCCAGGGACTTGGCCATGGCGTCCGGCTGTTCGGCGGTCGCCTTGATGCCGGCATTCACCTCCACCTGCATATTGGCCTTGAGCAGGGCGGTGCCGGCCACACCAATTCGATTGTCCTGTTCCGTCATGGTCAGTTGCAGATTTCCCTGACTGCAGCCGAGCGTGCCAGCCAGGTTGCCCAGAGGGAAGGCGCCAAACTGGTTGTTCACATCCAGCTGCTGCACCGTGATGCGGCCATTGAGGCTGTCACACCAGGGCTCGCCCTGACTGCCTTGGGACAGATTCAGTTTGACCTCACCGGCCACCTTGGTGCGAAACGGCAGGCGGCGATTGCCCACCAGAACGGAGAGCGGACTCTCCAGGCGAAGACCTTCCACCTCCAGGCCCGAGAAGCCATAGCGCACCGTGCCTCGTCCTTGTACATCACCGGACACCGAGACCACAGCCTCGAGTTGCCCGCCAATCAATGCCCACCAGGGATCCAATTCCCAGGTCAGATTTTCCAGGCGGCGGCCTGCCATCGTCACGGTGTCGGCGCGTCCTGCCCACAGGGTGCCCTCCAGGCCAGACACCTGAATCCCTTTGGGTTTTGGGGAGAACTGCCACACCAGGGATACCGGTACGGTCACCGCCAGAAACACCAGGTAGAGCACCAGAGCACCCAGGCCATACTTCAGATAACGCATCTTAACCCTTAATCAGCTGTAACCGTCTAACTTCCACTCTGCCTGCGGTGTCCGCCGCAGCCAGGTCCACGGCGTCGACCCGAACGCCCTGCTCAGACAGGTAGGCCAGCCAGTTGAGCAACCCTTCGAAGCTGCTCTCGGTCAGCCAGACCTGCAGCTTATCGCCCTGTGGCTGCATCCGTTCGATGCTCAGGGCAAACTGCTTGGCGCTCTGGGTCGCCAACTGGCTGAGACTGCCGGTGGCCATATTATTGCCGGATCCGCCCTGGCCCAGGCTCAGATAGCGATTGGCATCCGCCTTCAGACTCGCCTGACGGCTCAGTTCGCTCTTGAGGCCCTGCTCCGCTTTGGCAACGGCGCCCGTCAGCGGTTGCCAAATAAGCCAGTAGAAGCCTCCGATCAGAATGAAGGGGGCCGCCAGAGTCAGCATCTGTCGTTCACGGGGATTGAGTTTGTGCCACCAGGCTTTCAGGGCATCCATCATTTCACCTTCACCGTCAGGGCGCCACTGACCCCCTGTTCCTCGTTGTTCATGGCACCGGTATCCACCTGGAAGCGGCCCCCGGCAGCTTTCTGGAACTGCTCAAACTGGGCAAAGTTGGCCGCCCGAACCTGCAGTCGCAACTCACCACGATCGGCGTTGTAGCGCAGTGAAACCGGTTTGAGCTCAGGAATCGCCGCAAAGGCGGGCTGCAGCTGATTGAGCATAGAGAGCAGTTCCCCCTGGCCACCGCCGCCGCCCAGGCCCCGGACCTTACCGGCCAGGCGCTGCGAGGGATGAATCGCCGGATTGACCCTCTCACCGGGAAACAGACGCTTATAGATTGCATCAGATTCAGCCCGAACCTGCTGGCGCTTGGTGTCGATCTGATGCCACTGCATCCCCTGGTACACCAGGGTCAGCACCAGGGCCAGGCCGGCCATGATGGCAACCTTGCCCCAAATCTTCCACACCTTGCCCAATTCGCGCTTGGGGGCATAGGCGCCACTGAGCAGATTGCATCGGGATTGGGCCATCCCCTGAGCCAGAACCTGCATCGGCAGCTCAAGCGACTGAGGCTGCCACTGGACGCCCTCCACCATCAGGTCCACCGGGGAGAAGTGCGCCAGGGAAACGTCCCCCTGCTCCGCCTTGTCGGCCAGGATAATGGGCAGCCAGTCCGTGTCGACGCTGGAGCCTTCCAAACCAAAGCGGCACAGCCACTGGGCTTCCAGTTGCACCAGAGCACCATCGCACCCCTCCGGCTGCGGCAACGCCAATACGTCGGGCACCATGTGCGCCGCCTGGAGGTTGGCATCCTTCAGCCATTGGCGCCACAACCCCATCTGCTCATGACTGACCACGGCCACTGCCAACTGGTCACCATCACGGCGGCCAGTGACAAAGTGCAGCTTATCCACCTCCTGGGCCAGTTCATCCTCCAGCATGAAGGGCAATCCCTTCAGCGCCTGGCGGGCCATCTTGGCAGGCAGGTTCACCTGGGTCAGGGTCAGGGCACTGGAATCCACCAGCACCTCAACGGGCCGACCGCCCGCCCGCTCCGTCAGGCTGGAGAGGGCCTCTGCGCCAGGCAATACCCCGGAGCTGATGACACTCTGCTGCTCTTCGGACCAGGTGATCCAGCTAATGGGTGTGTCGGCTCTCTCACCCAGACGCACCACTAATCGTTCGCTCACTGTTGGCCTCCATACTGTCGGGTCAGCGCCACAAAACGGGTACCTCCCGACCGCTGTAAAACGGTTTCGAGCCGGAACAAGGTGTTATCCACCTTGGCCGCCGCACGCAGGCGAAAATACTTGCTGTCCACCACAAAGCTGCTCTTGGCCTTGTCGTCCAGCTTCACTCCCTGAACCAGGGACTCCTGCCAAAACTTTTCCATATCTTCCCAACCGTCCGCTGGACGATTGGCAATCAAATCTTCCACCTGTCCCTGGCTCAGCTTACCGTCGAACATCCCCACCAACAGGGAGGCCCGCTCTACCGGAACGGTATTCACGTTCACCACCTGAGTGGTGTCGCCGGGGATCACGCAGACATAATCCTTCAGAACTTCATACATGGGCTGGCTGATTCCCAGCACCGCCCGCATTTCGCTGTGGTGCCACAGGGGTTGATTGGCGGCGCGATAGGGCACTTCGCGGGCTTCATAGTCCGGATCTTCCGCGCCATAGCTGCCTTCGGCACGATCATCTTCGTCGATGTAGTCGTGCAACCGCTCTGTCGCCATCTCCGCCAGGTAGAGATCCATCCCCAGGTCCTCGAGCATCGCCTGGAACTGCTTCTGTACCAGAGGCTTCTGGTTGGGGTTTTCGTTTTTCTCAGCCTGAGTCAGTTCCTGGCCCAGGGCATTGAGGTTGAAGCAGCTGCGCATATCATCGATATGACCGATCAGCTGTCCCCCGTCTACCGGATAGATCACATCCGTCGTGGCCCAGTATTGCTGAAGGTGCACCGTATCGTCGGCGTCCTCCATATCCTGCTTCAGGGCTCGCTTGGCCAGCTCCTCCACCGACAGGGCAAACCAATAGGCCTGGGTCAGCTGGTGATGATTGACGGTGCGTCTCACCGCCAATCGGCTGCGCTCATTGAAGCTGGCGGCGATGGTGGTCATCACCGCCAACACCAGCAAAACCGTCAGCAGGGCCACCCCTTTCTGTCTGGAGAACATCAGTTGCCCTCCTCATTGCCACCGGAGCCACCTGAGTTGCCACCGTTCCCACCGGACCCGCCGTTACCACCGGAGCCATTGTTACCCCCGGAACCGCTGTTGCCGCCGTTCCCATTGTTCTCATCGGAGTCCGACTTGGCACTGCCCACGCCGTCCGGAAGCAGGAAGCGACGCTCGATCTCACCAAAGTCTTCCAGCTCCAGCTTCACCGACACAGCCCGGACCAGGGGGCTGCCCTCCAGTTTGGTTTGCCACTTGTCATCCACATAGAAGGCCAGCTTGAGATCCAGCACCCGGTCCAACAGCACCAGCTCTTGTGGGTCGGTATCCACCACGGGGTCCGGGTAGATGTGGTGCAAACGCTGCAGTTGGTTCTTCTGCAGTCGGTACCCCACCTGCTGCAGGCTTCCCCTCGGCAGCTGTCCCCGGGGATTCAGCCATCCCAGTCGAAAAAAGCTGATGCCGTCGGCGTCCGACTCCAGCCAGCCATCACCAAACTGATACTTGGAGTCACTGGGCTTACTGCCCGCTCCCCGTACCGGCCTCATCACCAGCTGGCTGAAATCCCGCTCCATCATCGACATCGCCCGCTGCACCTGTTTCAGTCGCAGATGGTGGGTCTCGCTGGTCTCACTGATGTTGAGGATGTTAGAGAGCACCGCGGCGGTGCTCACCCCCAGCAGGGCGAAGATCGCCATCGCCAGCATCATCTCCAGCAAGGTAAAGCCAGACGCCTTAGTCCGGTTTGGCCACATAGGTGGTTACCTCACTGATTATATTATCGAAATCTTCATCCAGGCTCACTTTAACCCGAATGGCACGGAACTCCGCGTCGCTGGTTTTCACCACTTCCTGTCGCCAGTGCCACTGGCGACCGGCAAGCTCAACCCGACCCTTCTTGCTGTTGCCCAGCTCGGGAAACTCAGATTCCAGCCGGGCGTCCACCAATCGGTTGTGGGCCACGTAGTTCGCAAAGGTCTTCTCCCGAAGAATCGGCACGGCACTGAGCTGCTCGCCGGCGCTGTTGAGCACAGCCACGGCGGCCAGGGCAAACACCGCCAGGGCCACCATCACCTCCAGCAGGGTAAAGCCACGCGGCCTCATGACTCCTCCTCGGTGCGGCGGATGTCACCGATGGCGTTGCCCTCCAGTTCAATCACCAGAGTTGGGCGGGCGCTGATCTCTTCAAACTGCAGGGTGAAGGGGGTGATCTCCCCGGAGGGAAGCAGAATCAGCTGAGGCTCGGGGGTCTTGCGCTTCTCCTCATCACTCTTCTCAAACAGGGAGCGATCCAGGCCAAACTCACTCTCCTCATCTTCGTCTGACTGCTTCAGGGGCATCCCCTCCACCGACAGACTCAGGATCACCCCGTCGGGCATGCGTCGCTCGCGGTAGAGGCGGTCCCCCACCAGCTGTTCCCAGTCATTCTTGTCCAGGTTAAAGCGGGCAAACAGATAGTGGTCTTCCTCCACCACCAGCCCCAGCTCCTGGCCGGAGATCACCGACTCTTCCAGAGCCATGGACACCACGGCGGCAAACTCATTGGCCGCCTTGTCCAGGGTCTCCTGGCGGGGGTCTCCCCCCACCGTCAGGGTCACCGACATCGCCGCCACCCCGATAAGCACCAGCACCAGCATGATCTCCAACAGGGTAAACCCCGCCTGGCGCCGCGCCCGTTTCATCATTACTGGTATTCCGTCAGGTTCCAGTTACAGATGTCGTCATCGCTGCCCAGCTGAAAGTCGGGACCGGCGGAACAGAGATCGTAACGCCCCTTCTCACCCGGGCTCAGCAGCACATAGTCATTACCCCAGGGGTCCTGCGGCAGACGCTTGATGTAGCCGCCTTCGCGGTAGTTGCGAGGCTCAGGGGAGTAGTTGGGACGGTTCACCAGGGCAGTCACGCCCTGCTCGGTGGTGGGGTAGATGTTGTTGTCCAGGCGATACATGTCCATGGCGCCCTCCAGAGTCACGATGTCCGCCACCGCTTTCTGGATGTCCGCCTTGTCTTTGGATCCCATCAGGTTGGGGGCGATCAAAGAGGCCATAATGCCGATGATCACCAGTACCACCATCACTTCCAGCAGGGTAAAGCCGCGCTGGCGGTTATGTTTTTTACTCATGTCTAACCTCAAAAGGCGTTATCAGATAAAGGTATTCATTGCCATCATGGGCTGCATGATGGCCACAACAATAAAGAGCACCACACCGGCCATGGTCACCACGATCAGCGGTTGCAGCACCGCCATGGCCACACTGACCAAGGTCTCAAATTCCCGGTCCTGGTTGTCCGCCGCCCGGGACAGCATGCTGTCCAGTTCACCGGACTTTTCGCCGGAGGCGATCATGTGCAGCATCATCGGCGGAAACAGGCCGGTATGCTGCAGCGACGCCCGTAAGCTGGCGCCCTCACGCACCTTGGTGGTGGCTTCCGCCACCGCATCCCGAACCCTCAGGTTCAGCAGCACGTCCGAGGCGATCCCCATCGCCTCCAGCAGGGGAACCCCGGAGGAGGAGAGGGTGCTCAGGGTGCGGGCGAAGCGGGCGGTGTTCAGCCCCCGGGCCACCTTGCCGATCACCGGCATGTGCAGCACCGAGTTGTGCCACTTCAGCTTGAAATCACGGTTGCGCTGAGCCTGCTTGAACAGCACCAGCGCCACGACCACAGCCCCTACAATGTAGAGACCCCAGGCCTGCAAAAATTCCGATGCGTCGATCAAAAATTGGGTGGTCCAGGGCAGGGACTGGCCCATGGAGCTGAACTGATCCACCACCTGGGGCACCACGGCCACCAGCAGGAAGGAGACCACGCCAATGGCCACCAGCGTCAGGATGATGGGGTAGACCATCGCCTGGATAAGCTTGGAGTTCAGTTCCTGCTGACGCTCCTTGTAATCCGCCAGTCGCTCCAGCACCACTTCGAGATGACCGGACTTCTCCCCTGACGCCACCATGGCCACATAGAGCTCATCGAAGATGTGGGGGAACTCCTTCATGGACTCGGCCAGGGAATACCCCTCCACCACCTTGGAGCGCACCGCCATCACCATACCCTTGGTTCTGGGTTTCTCGCTCTGCTCCGCCACCGCCTTGAGGGCTTCCTCGATAGGCAGGCCACCGGCCACCAGAGTGGCCAGCTGACGAGTCAGCAGCGCCAGCTCCGTGGTCGAGATTCTGGGTTTGAACAGGGTCAGGGAGAACCCCTGGCTGTCACTGCGCTTCTCCTGGGCCGCCGCCTCCTGGAGATCCAGGGGCACCAGCTGCTTCTCGCGCAGCAGGCTGCGGGCCTGGCGGGGGGTGTCTGCTTCGATCACCCCCTTGACCTGGCGCCCCTTGCTGTTGAGCGCTTTGTATTCGAAGGCCGCCATGGATTACTCCTCCCGAGTCACCCGGAGCACTTCCTCCAGGGTGGTGCGACCTTCCAGTACCTTGGCGCAGCCATCGGCACGAATGGAGGGCACGTGTTGGCGCACATACTTCTCAATGGCCAGCTCACCCCTGCCACCGTGGATCAGCTCGCGAATCTGATCGTCCACCACCAGCAGCTCATGGATGCCGGTTCGGCCACGATAACCACTCTGGTTGCAGGCGTCACAGCCACAGGCTCGATAGATGGTCACCGGCTGGGACAGGCCCAGCAGCTCCATCTCACGGGCGTCGGTCTGGTGAGGGATCTTGCACTCGTCACACAGGGTGCGCACCAAGCGCTGGGCCAACACCCCGAGCAGAGAGGAGGAGACCAGGAAGGGTTCCACCCCCATGTCCTGCAGGCGGGTAATGGCCCCGGCGGCGGTGTTGGTGTGCAGGGTGGAGAGCACCAGGTGGCCTGTCAGCGAGGCCTGAACCGCAATGGAGCCGGTTTCCAGGTCTCGAATCTCACCCACCATCACCACATCGGGATCCTGACGCAGGATGGCGCGCAGGCCACGGGCAAAGGTCATGTCCACCTTGGTGTTGACCTGGGTCTGGCCGATGCCTTCAATCTCGTATTCGATGGGATCTTCCACGGTCAGGATATTGCGATCCCGGCTGTTGATCTCGGTCAGTCCGGCATACAGGGTGGTGGATTTACCCGAACCGGTGGGGCCGGTCACCAACAGGATGCCGTGGGGCTTGCGGATCAGGGTGTCGAACTCTTTTCGAAGGGCAGCGCTCATCCCCAGCTGTCTCAGGTTGAGCATCGCCTGATTCTTATCCAGCAGACGCAACACCACCCGCTCCCCGCGGGAGCCAGGCATGGTGGACACCCGCACATCCACGGCTCGGCCACCGATGCGCAGGGAGATGCGGCCATCCTGGGGCACCCGTTTTTCGGCGATGTCCAGTCGGGCCATCACCTTGATGCGGGACACCAGCAGGGAGCTGATCTTACGCTGCTGCTTGAGCACTTCGCGCAGCACCCCATCCACCCGGAAACGCACCACCAGCTCTCGCTCGTAGGTCTCCACATGGATGTCCGACGCACCCACCTTGATCGCCTCAGACAACAGGGCGTTGATCAGGCGAATGATGGGGGCATCATCCTCCGCATCGAGCAGATCTTCCGTCTCCGGCAGCTCGTCCGCCAGAGAGGTCAAATCATCGTCTTTGCCGATGTCTTCCATCAGCTGCTGAGCTTCGGAGCTGTCCTGCTGATACACCTCGGTCAGCTTAATATCGAAGGCGCTCTGATCCAGCGGCTGCAGGCTCACCTGACCACCGGCCAGGCGCCGGGCTTCCAGCAGCGCCTTGGGCGGGCAGTTCGGGCCATAGCTGAGCACCAGCTCGCCGCTGTCGGCGTCGCTGAGTACCAGGCTGAAACGCCGGGCAAAGGCAAACGGCAGGCGATGTTCAGGGCCCTGTTGCGCCTCCTCCATCGCCTCCAGGTCCGCCTCTTGGGCGGCCTGCTCCAGAGCCTCGGTGTGAGTCACTTCGGCCATGGATTACTCCTCCACCGGCGGAATGCCGTTGGTCTTATCCTTCTTGAGACGATCCATCTGGTCATTCATCCAGCTGGAATCATCGCGGATGGGGGTCTCCATATCGTTGCCCTTCTGGTAGTTCTCCAGAATCTCCAGGGCTTCCGGGGTCAGGTTGTTGGGCTGGACCCACTCAGGCAGCACCGGTACCGAGGTGTTGGGCATCAGTGCCACGCCCTCTTCATCCTGGGCCAGCTGGGCGGCGCGGATGTAGTTGTACTTGCGACCGGACAGACCGTTCATGGTCACCCCATCACGGATGATGGTGGGCTTGATGAAGATCATCAGGTTGCGCTTGGTCTTCCTGGAGGAGGTGGAGGTGAACAGCGCGCCCAGGTAGGGGATGTCACCCAGCAGAGGGATCTTGGAGACGCTCTCCTGCACATCTTCGTTGAGCAGGCCGCCCAGGACGATGGTTTCTCCGGAGTCCGCCAATACCGTGGTCTTCAGTTCACGCTTGCCGAAGGTCACGTCCACCGAGGTACGGCCATTGACGTTGGAGGTCTCCTGGACGATCTCCATCTGCACCGCGTCCCCCTCGTTGATCTGGGGTTTGACGGTCAGCTTGATGCCCACCTCTTTCCGCTCCACGGTCTGGAAGGGGTTGTCGTTGCCGGAGCTGGCGGCGGAACCGGTGATCACCGGCACCTCATCACCGACGATGAAGCTGGCTTCCTGGTTGTCCAGGGTGGTGATGCTTGGAGTGGCCAGTACGTTGGAATTGGAGTCGGACGCCACCGCCTGTACCAGGGCACCGAAGTCACCGATCTGCATCCCCCAGGCCATGCCGTTGATCTTGGCCAGGGCGCTGGCCAGGGTGGAGATGTCTCCGGGCTGATCAGGATTCTCGGTACAGGTATCGCCAGTACACACTGTGCTTCCCGGGGTCTCACGGGCATCCCACAGGCCGGCGGCGATCTCACCGATGGTGACGCCGTTGCCGTTGTTAAACTGGGTCAGGGCGCCGGACTCGTGGTACATCTGCACCCCGAAGCTGATGTCATCGCCCTCGGCGATCTCGACGATCACCGCTTCCACCAGCACCTGGGCACGGCGGATGTCCAGCTGGCGGATGACGCTCTCGATCTCCTGCATCTGGTCCGGCTTGGCGTTGATCACCAGGGCATTGGAATCGGCATGGGCCATGATGGTGATGCCCTGATTCTGCTTGCCGCGGGTGCCACCCTTGGCGGCGTCTTCCGCCTGCTCCAGGCTCTCGGCAAAACCAGACAGCACCTCCTGCAGCTCCTCGGCCTGGGCATACTTGAGGTAGAACACCCGGGTGTTGCCGGAGTTACGCATATCCTGATCCAGGGAGTGCACCAGCTGTACCGCACGCTTACGGGCCTTTTCGTCGCCGGAGATCACCACGGAGTTGGTGCGCTCATCCGCCACCACCTTGGGCACGGAACCGGCGGCGGTGGACTGCTGGGCGCCGCTGCGATACAGGGCGTCGATGATGCGAACCATCTCGGCGGCGGAAGCGTACTGCAGCTTCACCACCTGAACCTTGGTGTCACCCTGCAGGTCGACCCGCTTGACGATCTCCACCAGCTTGTTCACTGTCGCCGCGCGACCGGTGATCATCAGCACGTTGGAGGGGTCGTAGTTCACCACGTTGCCGCCGTCGCTGTTGTCGTTGAGCTGACGCAGCAGCGGAGCCAACTGCTTGGCCTCGACGTTGTAGAGGGGGACGATGCGGGTGACCATCTCGTCACCGGCGCCGGGCTGCTGCTCATCAGCCACCCGGATGGCGGCATTCTTGGCGTCTTTGCCTTTCACCACCTTGATGACATTGCCGTCCATCTCCACCACGGCGTAGCCATACACCTCCAGCACCGACAGGAAGAACTGGTAGTACTGGTCGTCGTTGAGCAGGTCATAGCTGCGGACGTTAATCTTCCCCCGCACCGTGGGGTCGACGATGATGGTCTTCTGCAGGTTCTTACCAACGATGTTGATAAACTCCTGGATGTCGGTGCCTTTGAAGTTGGCGGCGTACTGGGCGGCCATCGCTGGCATTCCCATGGCCAGTACGGACGCCCCGGCAATCAGGCCGGCGGCAATCCGGTTGCGAATCCAGGGCATCCGGCGTGTTTGTGTCTTCATTCTCATCCCCATAGCCATGATCAGTTTTGGTTTGGCAGGCTAAACATGATTTCCGTAAGTTGACCTTCCCTCTCCACCATCACCGACATTTCGGTCAGCTCCGGCAGTTCGGCGAGCACCTGCATCGCCTCGGACATCTGGGTCAGGTCGTAGCCATTGATGGCCACTGCGAGATCGCCGGCCTTCAGCCCGGCTTGGGTAAACAGAGCCCGGTCTTTGCCTGGGTTCAGTCGATATCCCTTCAGTCCCCCCTCCTGGGATTTGACCGGACTGATAGAGAGGTAATCGGTCAGTTTGCCCGGATCGCTCAACAACGCACTGCGAGCTTCATCCAGCTGCTGGGAAACGGCCTGGTTTTCCCGCAGGTCCTGCTGTTGTGGTTCAGTTGGAGTCTGCTTTAACCGTTTCGTTTCATCGGTGATGGTTTTACTGTACTCAATGCCATCCAGCATCACAGTTTCGTAACGCCCGCGATTGACGATGATCGCCCGGTCCGCGTAGACCTCATGCAGGCTTGCTGAGGTGCCTTTGATCTTGTCGCCGATGCCATAGGTTTCCTGGCTGCCGGCGCTCTCGATAATGGCAATCCCCCGCTCCTGTTCTGAACTGGCCACCAGGCCGGTCAGCAGGATTCTCAGGGTGGTCTTGGGCGCGTCGGTGATCAGGTTGGTTTCCACCACGGGCTTCTTGGTGGCCTGGGTTTTTTCCGCCTTACCAAACAGGTTCAGTGACTGAACCTGGCTCATGTCCCGCCCCTGGGTCTGGGTACCCTGCTGGGCTTGGGGGCGCCAGGCCTGCTGAGGGCCACTCTCCGTGGGCACCATCATCCAGGTCAACTGCGACGCAAGGTAGATGGCGTACACCGCCAACAGGGCAGTCAGGACGCGAGCGATGGCCGCTTGAGGCAGTTTGGCAAGGCCATTGAGTCCCTGCTGCAGATAATCCATAAATTCAGTGCTCTTTACTCTTAGTGCCGGCAGCGTATCGAGTTAGAAATAATAAGAAAATTCGTAAAGTTCATGCTAACCCACCACCTAAGGTGCAACAACCCTTAACCATACTTGGTGGCAGCCCGCCTGTCATGGTCAAATTTGGCTAGTTATGCTACCCTTGGCGGCCCCATCACGCTGTGAGGCTCCCCCAGTTTTTGATCTTCATAGTTCGCGCGACCTCTCGCTTTAGATAGTAGAACATCAAATCATGGCCAAAAAACAACCGCATACAGAATTGACTTCAGTCCGCATCGACAAATGGCTGTGGGCGGCACGGTTCTACAAGACCCGGCCACTGGCCCAGGAGATGGTCAGCGGCGGCAAGGTCCACTATAACGGCCAGAGATGCAAGCCGAGCCGACTCATCTCCGTCGGCGGAACCATCACCCTGTGGCAGGGCAATGATGAGCGGGAGGTGGTGATCCAGGGGCTGTCTGAGAAGCGCCTCTCAGCCCCCCTGGCACAAGAGATGTACCGGGAAACGGACGAGAGCTTGAAAAAGCGGGAAGCCGCCTCCACATCACGGAGACTCGAGGCTGCGGGTCAACCCCTCACCTCCTCACGGCCGGACAAGAAACAACGCCGCCAGATCATGAAGCTGAAGCAACAGTAAGCAAAGAGACCATCATGAGCCAAGACAAGTTATACCGTTACCTGTTTGACCAAGCCGATGTGCGCGGCGAGATCGTACAACTGCAGCAGAGCTACCAGCAGATGCTGGGCGGCAAAGAGTACCCGGATGCGGTCGCCCGCCTGCTGGGTGAAACCCTGGCTGCCACCTCTTTGCTGACCGCCATCCTCAAGTTTGAGGGGGAGATCGCCGTTCAGCTTCAGGGCAGCGGCCCCATCAGCCTGGTGGCCATCAACGGCAACCACAACCAGCAGCTGCGCGGCATTGCCCGCTGGGAAGGCACGCCCGAAGGCGATCTGAAACAGCTGGTTGGCCAGGGCCATCTGGTGATTACCATCACCCCGGACCAGGGAGAGCGCTATCAGGGTATTGTCGCCCTGGATCAGGACACCCTGGCGGGCTGCCTGGAGCAGTACTTTGCCCAGTCCGAGCAGTTGAAAACCCGACTGTGGCTGCACGCCGACAATCAGCACGCCGCCGGCATGCTGCTGCAGATCCTGCCTGAGAGTGCCAAGGAGCAGGAGGTGGAGTTTGAGCACCTGGAGTCCCTGACCGATACCATCAAGCCGGAAGAGCTGTTCTCCCTGGATGCGGAAGAGGTACTGCATCGCCTTTACCACCAGGAAGAGGTGCGCCTGTTCGACCCTGCCGAGATCAGCTTCAAGTGCGGCTGTTCCCGCGAGCGCAGCCTGTCCGCCCTCTCCACCCTGCCGAAAGAGGAGCTGGAGAGCGTGCTGGAGGAGCAGGGTCAGATCGCCATCAACTGCGACTACTGTGGTGCCGGCTACCGTTTCGACCGCATCGACATGGAAGCCCTGTGGGCGGGATCAGCCGCCAGCTCCAGCCAGAGTCACTAGCACATACTGGCTAATAGCCAACATCAATCAGCAGATAAGGGCGGCCACTGCGCCGCCCTTTGATCTTTGTCACAAATATCGATTTTTTGCCCCATCGACGCTACACTCCCCCCGTTGAACAGAAACTGTTCACACCCTACAGACCCCCTCTATAAATAGAAATCAGGCGAACGGCAGGAGCCCCGACGCCAAGGAGTCAAAACAGTATGACTACATGCAGGATGCGTGTATTGAGCAACCTCTCCGCCGCAGAGCTGGTTGAGCATGCCCTCGACCGCGGCGAAGGCACCCTGGCCGACAACGGCGCCCTCTGTGTCGAAACCGGTCAGCGCACCGGCCGCTCCCCCAACGACCGCTTCATCGTCAAAGAACCCTCCACCGAAGCCGACATCGACTGGGGAAAGATCAACAAGCCCTTCGATGCCGACAAGTTTGATGCCCTCTGGTCTCAGGTTGAAGCCTACCTGGCCGAGAAAGAGTGCTTCCAATCCGAACTGGAGGTGGGTGCCGACCCGGAGCACTACCTGCCGGTTCGGGTGACCACGGAAACCGCCTGGCAGCAGCTGTTTGCCCGTAACCTGTTCATCGTCCCCAAGCGTTACAATCAGGGCGACAAGGCCGAGTGGCAGATCTATAACGCGCCCGGCTTCCAGTGTGTGCCCGAACGGGATGGCACCAACTCCGACGGGGCGGTGATCATCAACTTTGCCCAGCGCAAGGTGTTACTGGCAGGCATGCGCTACGCCGGCGAAATGAAAAAGTCGATGTTCTCCGTGCAGAACTTCCTGCTCCCCGCCAAGGGCGTACTGCCGATGCACTGCTCCGCCAACGTGGGCGAGATGGGCGACACCACTCTGTTTTTTGGCCTCTCCGGCACCGGCAAGACCACCCTGTCCGCCGACCCCAAGCGCGCCCTGATTGGCGACGATGAACATGGCTGGGCACCCGGCGGCGTATTCAATGTCGAGGGTGGCTGCTACGCCAAGTGCATCGACCTGTCTGCCAAAAATGAGCCGGTGATCTGGAACGCCATCCACTTCGGCACCGTACTGGAAAATGTGGTGCTCAATGAAGAGCGCACCCCAGACTATGGCGATGACCGCCTGACTCAGAACAGTCGTGCCGCCTACCCCCTGGAGCACATCGCTCGCCGCATTGAAGCCAACCGTGGGGCCGAACCCCATGCGGTGGTGTTCCTCACCTGCGATGTGTCCGGCGTCCTGCCTCCGGTCTCCTGCCTGAGCAAGGAAGCGGCGGCCTACCACTTCCTCTCCGGCTATACCGCCAAGGTGGGCTCCACCGAGATGGGCAGTGCCGCAGGCATTCAGTCCACCTTCTCCACCTGTTTCGGCGCCCCCTTCTTCCCCCGCCCTGCCGGGGTCTATGCCGAGCTGCTGATGAAGCGAATTGATAGCTTCGATACCAAGGTGTACCTGGTGAATACCGGCTGGACCGGCGGCCCCTATGGCATTGGCCAGCGGTTCGATATCCCGACGACCCGAGCCATCATTGACGCCATCGTCTCCGGTGAGCTGGCCGATGCCAAGACCCGGCACCTGCCCCAGCTGAACCTGGAGGTGCCCTTGACCATCGCCGGTGTCGACAGCAAGCTGCTCAACCCCAGAGACACCTGGGAGGACGGTCAGGAGTACGACCGCTACGCCGCAAAGTTGGCCGCCGAGTTCAAAGAGAACTTCAGCCAATACGAAGTATCTGAAGGGATTCGACGCGCCGGGCCTCAGGGATAACGCCTGAACCAGACTCAAAAAACCAACGGGCCGCCAATATGTTAGCGGCCCTTTTGCATTTCTATTCGCCTCAAAAATAATTCGCCGAATGATTAATTATTTCGACGCACATTCGTTCTGGGCGATCTCCTACGCAATCGATTGGAAAACGGCCCATTTCATTGACCAAGCCGGGACGGATTTTCCCTTTACCCACCCCAACTTAGTGAAATTGCGACACTTTATCAGGTCGCAATAACCAATGCTTCAGAACGTTAAATTTGTAATGATTTTGTTTATTTTGGTCGAAATTCTGAGCAACACCCCATTGAGAGTTATTTCCGGCGGTGATAGGTTCGGCAGGTCAACGTATGGAAGGCGTTGATTAATCAGCAATCACAATTAGGAAATAACAATGATTCAAGGAAAAGACTTGACCAAGCTGGCACTGTGCGTCGCCCTGGGCTCCGCCGTTGCCGCACCGGCCATGGCATGGGAGCCTGCCGGACAGGGTGGATTCAAGAGCTTCAATCTGATGCTGGACGATCAGAGTGCAACCGGGCCTCAGACCCGTTTTATTGTCCGCTACAAGCAAGAGAGTAACGCGCCTTTCCTGTTCTCCTTCATGGGCAATGGCAACCAGGCCAGCCTGATGAAAGAGAAGGCCCGCACCATGGCGGCCCAGCTGGGCAGTGATATGCGCTTCGTCCGCAGCATGGCCCTGGCCAAGCACCACGTGTTCGCCATGAAAGGCGCCATGAGCAAGCAGGAAGCCAAGCAGGTGATGGAAACCATGCTGGCTGCAGACAGCAACATCGAGTCCATCGAGCTGGACCAGATGCTGCGCCCCATGGCCACCCCCAACGATCCCCGCTACGGCGATCAGTGGCACTACTTCGAGTCCGCCGCCGGCATGAACCTGCCTGCGGCCTGGGACAGCGTAACCGGTGCAGGCACCGTGGTGGCGGTACTGGACACCGGCTATCGTCCCCATGCCGACCTGAATGGCAACATCCTCCCTGGCTACGACATGATCAACGACACCTTCGTCTCCGTGGACGGTGATGGCCGCGACAGCGATGCCACCGATCCCGGCGACCACGTTCAGGCCGGTGAGTGCGGCAACGGTTATCCTGAACAGGATCAGGGCAGCTCCTGGCACGGCACCCACGTCGCCGGTACCGTGGCGGCGGTGGCCAACAACAACACAGGTGTGGCCGGGGTGGCCTACGGCGCCAAGATCGTTCCGGTACGTGTACTGGGCAAGTGCGGCGGTTACACCTCGGACATCGCCGACGGCATCATCTGGGCCTCCGGTGGCAGCGTCCCCGGCGCCCCCGCCAACGCCAACCCCGCCGACGTGATCAACATGAGCCTGGGCGGCGGCGGCAGCTGCTCCTCCACCACTCAGAACGCCATCAACACCGCACGCTCCAACGGCGCTACCGTGGTGGTGGCCGCCGGTAACTCCAACCAGAATGCCGCCAACTTCAACCCGGGCAACTGTGACGGCGTAGTCAACGTGGCCGCCCTGGGACGCGACGCGACCCGCGCCTACTACTCCAACTACGGCAGCGCCATCGACGTTTCCGCTCCGGGCGGCGCCATGAGCTTTGCCGGCGACTCCAACGGCATCCTCTCCACCCACAACAGCGGCAGCCTGGGCCCCGCGTCCGATAACTACGACTATCTGCAGGGCACCTCCATGGCGGCCCCTCACGTAGCCGGTCTGGTGGCGCTGATGTATGAAGCGGATCCCACCATGGATCCCGATAAGGCGGAGAGCATCCTCAAGTCCACCGCCCGCGCCGACAGCTGCTCCAACTGTGGTGTTGGCCTGGTCGATGCTGCAGCCGCGGTGGCCGCCGCTGCTGGCGGAGACACCGGCGGTGGTAACGGCAATGGTGAAGGCAACAGCTGGACCTTCGACAACCTGTCTGCCTCCCGCCGTGACTGGGTGATGTATGAAGTGGAGGTGCCTGCCGGTGCCACCAACTTCACCGCCACCATCAGCGGCGGCAGCGGTGACGCTGACCTCTACACCCGCTTCGGCGCCCAGCCGACGACCCGCTCCTACGACTGCCGCCCCTACGAGTCCGGCAACAGTGAGAGCTGCGTCGAAGCCAACCCCAGCGCCGGTACCTGGTTCGTGGGCATTCGCGCCTACCGCGCCTTCTCCGGCGTTACCCTGAACATCAGCTACGAGTAACAGCGTCGCTGGAAACAGAAGAGGACTCCCTGGGGAGTCCTCTTTTTTGTTGGGGTGTCCTAGTCCGTAGACACCTGCGGCGGCTGCCACAGCTGCCAGCCATGATCGCTGACGTCACTGGACTCCTTGCCCAGCAGCAAGGTGGTGGGCGACACCCAGGTCAGCGCCTCCCACTGACCATCCTCAAGAGGGGTGTAACGCTTGGCGGTATCCCAGTTCACTCCGCTCTCATCCATCTGGGCTATCCAGATGAAGGGACGAAACGCCAGTCCGCCACGGTACCCCAGCAGGGCGATGCGGCCGGTCTCCGGCTGCCAGTCCGCTGCGGTAATCTGGCCGTGCACCGCCAGGGTCTGCACCGCGGTCGGGCTGTACTCACCCGGCTCCTTGGGCAGGCGGTATACCCGGCTCTGACCGTCCCCCCAGTTCTTGGAAAACACCCAGAGAGCGCTTTCAGTCGCGGCGATCGCCTCACAGTCGAAGTTGTGGATGTAGCCTTTGCGGCTGAAATCCTTCTGTTCGGCAAAGGAGAAGTGGATGGGCACCGCACTGACCTTGCCGCCCTCCTCTGCGGGGAGAGGGGTGCGGTAGATGGTCAGATCCCGGCGATTGCCCCTGTTGTTGCCGCAATCAGCCACGAACAGGTGCTCGCCATCACTGGTCATGTCCTCCCAGTCCCGGGCATCGGCGCCGTGAAATCCCACCCGTCCCAGATAACGTCCCTGGCCGTCA
Source organism: Ferrimonas futtsuensis DSM 18154 (assembly GCF_000422645.1). GTDB lineage: Bacteria > Pseudomonadota > Gammaproteobacteria > Enterobacterales > Shewanellaceae > Ferrimonas > Ferrimonas futtsuensis. The sequence goes on along the minus strand of NZ_AUGL01000011.1, from coordinate 154,097 downwards.
AACCGGTAGATCCTGGGCCCATCGCCACTGTCGTTGTGGGCCCACAGATGCTGACCATCAAAGGCCAGGCCGGAGATCTCCTCCATCAGGGGAGGCAAGGGTTGCAAGGGGGCCGCCAGGGCAGCGGCCAACATCAGGATCGGGGTAACCATACGGTTGCTCGTAAGCCTCCATGACTGCGGTTGGCCAGCTCAACCCGGCCAGCTTCACTGTCCACCACTCGTTTGACGATGGCCAGGCCCAGGCCGGAGCCTACAGAGCCTCGAGCCACATCCCCCTGGGTGAAGGGTTCAAATAGAGATTCAATCTGTTTGGGGGGGATACCCGGCCCATTGTCGGACACGGCGAACCACACCCAGCGACCGTCGTAGCCGGAACTCAGCTTGAGATCGCCCCCGCCGTAGCGCACACCGTTCTCAATCAGGTTGGCCAGCACCCGCTTGATGGCGATCACCGGCATGGCAACCGGCGGCACCTTGCCCAGACTCAGCTCCACCTTGGTGTGGCGAAGACTCTCCTGCTGGGCCGCCTCCTGCAACAGGTCATCCAGGCTGATTCTGCTGTGCTCCTCCGCCGGACTACCGCGGACAAACTCAATAAACTGATCGATGATGTTGTTCATATCATCGATGTCATGCTCTATCCCCTCTTTGAGGAAGCTGTCCTGGTCGCTCATCATCTCACTGGCCAAACGGATTCGGGTCAGGGGGGTGCGCAGATCGTGGGACACCCCGGCCAGCAGCAATTGCCGGTCGGTCTCCAGCTGCTTCATGGAGCGGGACATCTGGTTGAACGCCTGGGTTACCGCCACCACCTCCGCGGGCCCCTTCAGTGGCAGGGGATCGGGAAACTTTCCCCGGGAAACCGCCAGGGCCGCCCGCTGCAGGCGCCTCAACGGCCGGCTCTGTTGACGGGCAAACCACCAGCCTCCGGCCACGGACAGGGCACCGATCACCATCAGGTAGACGGTCAGCGGGGAGATCACCGACTCATCGAAGCCGGTCAGGGGCACCCTCAGCCACACCGTGGGTGCCTGAGGGGGGCGAATCCAGATCAGGTACTGCTCACCGAAGGAGATGCGCACCTCGGCCTCGCCGCCCAGGTATTGGGACATCTGATCCGACAGAACGTAGTAGAGCCGCGCTTCCCTCAGCCCATTCTGGCGGGCCTCAGGCAGGGTGAATACCTCCATGTAGTTGTCGTCCGCCAGCTTGTCCCTCAGGGCATCCACCACGGTCAGCTTGGTCCGGTCCAGCTCCAGATCGCGGAACAGCAGCTCCACCTGACGGGAGAGCAGCTGGTTGATCTGCTGGGTGGAGGGACGCACCACATAGATGTCCATGGAGATGTAGGACACCAACTGGTTGATCAGCAACAGGCAGCCGATCAGCAGAACCGTCTGACCGAAGTTGCTGCGAGGCAGCAGTCTGGAGACCATCTACTTGGCTGAGCTGCCGTCGGGAACGAAGACGTAGCCCAGGCCCCATACAGTCTGAATGTACCTGGGGTTACTGGGATCCTCCTCGATCAGCCGGCGCAGGCGCGACACCTGCACATCGATGGAGCGCTCCAGGGCACTGTAGTCCCGGCCACGGGCCTGGTTCATCAGCTTATCCCGGCTCATGGGCTCCCTGGGGTGGGAAACCAGCACCTTGAGCACGGCAAACTCACCGGAAGTGAGGGAGATGGGTTCTTCCCCCTTGAACATCTCCCGGGTAGCCAGGTTGAGGCGGTACTCACCGAACGCCACCTCCTGCTCCTTGAGTGAGGGGGCGCCGGGCACCTCACCGGGGCGGCGGCGCAGCACCGCCTTGATGCGGGCCAGCAATTCACGGGGGTTGAACGGCTTGGGCAGATAGTCATCGGCGCCCAGTTCCAGGCCGATGATCCTGTCCACCTCATCCCCCTTGGCAGTAAGCATCACTATGGGGATCTCATTGTTGGACTGGCGCAGACGGCGGCAGATGCTCAAACCATCCTCGCCGGGCAGCATCAGGTCCAGCACCAGCAGATGGAAGTTCTCCCGCTCCAGCAGGCGATCCATCTGCTCGGCATTGGCGGCCGCCCGCACTTGGTAGCCCTGCTCACCAAGGTAACGTTCAATCAGGCCCCTGAGCCTGAGGTCGTCATCTACCACCAGAACCTTTGAGGTTTCCTGAGTCATCTGCCTCTCCCTTATTCCGCTACCTTATAGCGTATCTCATTGATATAGTAGACCTGCTCGCCTTCGGGCGTACGAACAATTACCTCGTCGTCCACCTCTTTGCCCAGCAGGGCCCTCGCCAGTGGGGAGTCGATACTGACTTTGCCCTCACTGACATTAAATTCATCCGGGCCCACCAGCCTGTAGCTGCTCAGGCCGCCCTCTTCCGCCTCCAGGACCACCCAGGCTCCGAAGTACACCTTGCCCTCCTGGCGCGGATCCGGCTCGACGATGCGCAGCTGCTCCATCCGCTTGGAGAGGAAGCGCACCCGACGGTCGATCTCCCTCAGCCGCTTCTTGCCATAGATGTATTCGGCGTTTTCGGAGCGATCCCCCAGGGCCGCGGCCTCCTGGACCGCCAGGGTCACCCGCGGGCGCTCCTCCTTCCAGAGGTACTTCAGTTCCTGCTCCAGGGCGTTCCACCCCTCTCGGGTAATAAGGTTGGCTTTTTTCATTCAGTCGCTAAGGTGTTGTGGGTAAAACCGGGAAGGTCTGTGATAGATTCCGGTTTAGTTTTATCTCGCATAACCATTAAAGGCAAATTCAACCGCTATGCAGACTCTTGCCCAACGACTCGCACAGGAACTGGAGGTGCGAACCCAACAGGTGGACGCCACCATCACCCTGCTGGATGAGGGGGCCACCGTCCCCTTCATCGCCCGTTACCGAAAGGAGGTCACCGGCGGCCTGGACGACACCCAGTTACGCCAGCTGGACAGCCGGCTCACCTACCTGAGGGAACTGGATGCCCGTCGTCAGACGATTCTGCAAAGCATTGAGCAGCAAGGCAAGCTGGATACATCCCTGCTTACAAAGATTAACTCGGCCGCCACCAAGACCGAACTGGAAGATCTCTATCTGCCCTACAAGCCCAAGCGGCGCACCAAAGGGCAGATCGCCATCGAGGCGGGGCTGGAACCTCTGGCCGACAAACTGCTGGCCCAGCGCCAACTGACGCCAGAAAACGAAGCCCAGGCCTTCCTCAACGGCGACGCCGGCTTCGACTCCACCAAGGCGGTGCTGGACGGCGCCCGGGCGATCCTGATGGAGCGCTTTGCCGAGCAGGCGGAGGTGATCGCCTCGGTGCGGGAGCATATGCGTCGCCAGTCCCGGGTGGAGGTGCGGCTGATCCCCGGCCAGGAGCAGGCTGGGGCCAAGTTCCGCGACTACTTCGAACACGATGAGGCCCTGACCAAGGTGCCCTCCCACCGCGCCCTGGCGATGCTGCGCGGCCGTAACGAAGGGGTGCTGGCCATCAGCCTCAATGCCGATCCCAACCGGGAGGAGGGGCAGAAGCACAGCATCTGTGAGTCCCTGATCGCCCAGGCCCTGTCACTGAACCTGGGCAGCCAGCCGGCGGACCTCTGGCTCAAGAGCGTGGTGCAGTGGACCTGGAAGGTGAAGCTGAGCCTGCAGATGGAGAGCGAACTGCTCACCACCCTGAGAGAGAGGGCGGAAACCGACGCCATCAAGGTGTTTGCCGACAACATGGGCGATCTGCTGATGGCCGCCCCAGCCGGCCCCCGTGCCACCCTGGGCCTGGATCCCGGTCTGCGCACCGGGGTCAAGGTGGTGGTGGTGGATCACACCGGCAAGCTGGTGGCTACGGACACCATCTATCCTCATGCTCCCCGCAATCAGTGGGATCAGTCGATTCAGTCCCTGGCCAGGCTGGCCAAAGCCCACAAGGTGGAGCTGGTGGCCATCGGCAACGGCACCGCCTCACGGGAAACCGACAAGCTGGCGGCAGACCTGCAGAAGCGTCACCCCGAGCTGAAACTGGAACGGGTGATGGTCAGTGAGGCCGGCGCCTCGGTCTACTCCGCCTCGGAAACCGCCGCCAAGGAGTTTCCGGACCTGGACGTCTCCCTGCGCGGCGCGGTCTCCATTGCCCGCCGTTTGCAGGATCCCCTGGCGGAACTGGTGAAGATCGAGCCCAAGTCCATCGGTGTGGGCCAGTACCAGCACGACGTCAACCAGACCCACCTGGCTCACTCTCTGGACGCCGTGGTGGAGGACTGCGTAAACGCCGTCGGGGTGGATCTCAATACCGCCTCCGCCGCCCTGCTCACCCGGGTAGCCGGACTGTCCCGCACCCTGGCTCAGAATGTGGTGGATTTTCGGGACCAGAACGGCCGCTTCGACGAGCGCAAACAACTGCTGAAGGTGCCCCGCCTGGGGCCCAAAGCGTTTGAGCAGTGTGCCGGTTTCCTGCGCATCAATGGGGGCAACAACCCCCTGGACGCCTCCGGGGTTCACCCGGAGAGCTACTCCCTGGTGAAGCGCATTGCCGACCACACCGGCCAGGGTATTGAGGCCCTTATCGGCAATGGCGGCGTCCTCAGGAGCCTGAAACCGGCCCAGTTCGTCAGTGACCAGTTTGGCCTGCCAACAATCACCGACGTGCTGGCGGAACTGGAAAAGCCTGGACGGGATCCCCGAGGCCAGTTTGAAACCGCCCAGTTTGCCGACGGTGTGGAGACCCTCAAGGATCTGGATCCTGGCATGGTGCTTCAGGGGGTGGTCACCAACGTCACCCACTTCGGTGCCTTCGTGGACATCGGCGTCCATCAGGACGGTCTGGTGCACATCTCTGCCCTGTCCCATCAGTTCGTGGATGATCCCCGCAAGGTGGTCAAGACCGGCGACGTGGTGAAGGTGAAGGTGATGGAGGTGGAGATCGATCGCAAACGCATCGGGCTGTCCATGCGCCTGGACGATGAACCGGGTCAGCAGAAAAGCCCCAGACGGGAGAATCAGCCCAAAGGTGGCCAGGAGCGTCGTGGTCAGCGCAGTCGCAATGACCGGCAAAGCCAGGCCCAATCCGGACACAGCGCCATGGGCAACGCCTTCGCCGACGCCTTCAAGAAGGCTAAGCGTTAATCTGAAAGGTTGGGGGCTCGGCGGGCCGGGCCACCTGACTGTAATGACGATGGAGAATCAGGGTAAACCTCTGGTACTCGTTGTCACTGAGCTCCAGAGAATGAGCGCCACTCTCCCGGTGCGTCGCACCCGTGCCCTGCCGTCGCACGCCGGGGCGATCGAAGGTCGGAGGCCGCCACAACTCAAACAGCCCCCCCCTCTGTTGCTGCTGCTCCGGAGACTCCTCCCTGGACTCCTCATCGTCGGCATTGCGCCTTTTGAGTTTGCCGTCTCTGGCCAGCTGCACCGCATCGTGTTCCGGGTCCAGCGCCCGCTCCGATGCCGACTTCTCTGCCTCCCTGGGCGGCACCACAGGGGCACGGGCCAACGTCTGCTGACGGAGATCATCCGTGGCAGGGTTGGTGGTCACTATGGGCACTTGGGGGTAGTTGGAAACCAGGAACATGGGCTCTCCTATTCCTGGTCAATTATTCAACAATCTGGCTGAAATGTAAAAAGTTACCTTAGGAACTCTCTATTCTTTCAGAGATTAGGCTCGCCTCAGGAAAGACGCGATGCACTCCAGGGTTTCCATGGGATGAGAGATGAAGGGGGCGTGAGCCGCCTTGGGCAACACCACCTGCTCACTGGCGGGCGCCAGGGCGGTCATCGCCGGCAACGACTGTGCCGGCACCAGGGCATCCAGTCGTCCGTAGAGTCGCAACCAGGGCTGGCTCAGACTCTGCAGCTGGGCGCGCTGGTCCACATCCTTGAGGATCGCCAGCCCCTGGGCCAGCGCCTCACCATCGGGCTCGGGCGCCTCAGACAACAGGCTGCGAATCGCCTTGGTGTCCTTGCGGGCGCTGGCACTGCCCATGGCCTGCAGCGCCACAAACCGCTCCAGAGTCCCGGGCAGATCCTGGGTCAGGGCCTGGGCAAATCCCGCCAGCACCCTGGGCTTGATGCCCGCCCAGTCATCCCGGGCACTGAAACAGGGGGAACTGGCCAGGGTGATCAGGTGACTGACCCGCTCAGGACTGTCCAGGGCCAGGCGGGTGGCCGCCATCCCCCCCAGGGACCAGCCCACCAGGACACAGGCCTCAGGCAGCAGAGGCGCCAGGGCCTGACTGACTCCCTCCAGAGTCAGGCCTTCACTCAGCGGGGCACTGTGGCCGAAACCGGGCAGATCAACCCGGCCCACCCGAAATCCCCGCTCCGCCAGCAACTGGGCAAAGGGCTCGAACACCTGGCCATTCATCCCCCAGCCATGAAGCAACAGCAGCGGCTGTCCTTCACCCTGCCAATGAATGTGAATGGATTCGTCTAGGCTTAATGACATGTTAACCCTCTCCCATGCCCTGTCGTCGATTCTGGCGGCCAGTCTACCCAACCGCTGCACCCTGTGCCAGCAACCCCTGGCCCGAGGAGCAGGGCTGTGCGACGTCTGCCTGGCTGACGGCGCCCTCGGTCAGGTGTGCCTCCACTGTCACCGCCCGCTGGTCATCGCCCCGCCTCATCGCTGCGGCAGCTGCCTGACCCGCAAACGATGGCGGCCGGTGGTGAGCGCCTTCCACTATCACGGTCCCATCGGCCCCTGCGTGGCCCGCATCAAGGCTCAGGGGCAGCCGCAGCTGGTCAATCCCCTTGCCAAGATCCTGGCCAGTCGAATCCGGGCCTACCATGACCAGGGGCATCTTCCCCTGCCCCAGGCCCTGGTGCCCGTCCCCACCCACGCCTCCAGGCTACAGCAACTGGGGTTTAATCCCGCCTGGCTGGTGGCCCGAGCCCTCTCCAGGGAGCTGACGCTGCCATTGCTGGACCAACTGGTGGTTAAGGCCCGCCCCACCCGATTGCAGCACCAACTGGATGGTCAGGCGCGACGGGACAACCTCAGGGAGGCCTTCAGTCTGGCAGGAGAGGGAGAGGGGCAACAGGTGGCATTGGTGGATGACATCATCACCACAGGCTCCACCCTGAAAACAGTGACCCGCACCCTAGACCAGGCCGGGGTGCGGGTCACTCAGTTCTGGACCCTGGCCAGCGCCCTCAACAGGCGCTGACTCGGGTCAGTGCAGGGCGGGAACCAGGAACAGACTGTTGGCCACCAGCCGCTCTCCCCCTAACCAGAAGTTGCGGAACAGGGGGTTATCCGCCAGCAGCACCACGGCGCCCTTGCCGCTTTTGGCCACCACCGCACTGCCCTGACTGGCCAGGGACTGACGATACTCCGGCGCCATAAAGCCGGACAGCAGAGGTTGGTCGCCATAGCGTCCCACCACCACCCCGCCGCGGGCCTCGAGGACCATCTCTCTGTCCTTCATCATCGGCAGGGTGGGTCTCAGGCCGAAGGCCAGGGGATGGCTGACATCCAGGTCCCAGCCGACGATGGCACCGCCTATGGTGCGTCGGGCATCCTCATGATGGCGCTCGGCAAACTGGATCGGATGCTCCTCAAACTCACGACCCAGCTCCTCCCTTCCCTGGATATCCACCGGCACCATGCCCCAGTCCGACACCTCTCGGGCACCGCCCTGCCAGGCCACCAGCACCCCGCCCCGACGGACAAAGGTCTGAATGCGACTGCTCAGGGCCGGCGTCAGGCTGCGGTAACGGCCATCCACCAGGAACAGATGGGTGAACTCCTCCATGGGCACCCGCTCGGCATACTCACCGTCGATCAGGGTGGGGGCAACTCCCAGCTGCTGATCCAGGTAGTGCCACAGCTGGCCCACCTCATACTGGGAGACATTGCGCCCCACCAGGATCATCGGCCTGACTTCGCTCACCGCCCGAAAGGTTCGGCTGCCCAGGTCGGGGCCATTGAGGGCCTGGCCTCGGGTCACTGCTTTGGCCACCAAGCCAAACTCCTGTTGCACCTGTTGCAGTGCCTGGGCGACGCCGGGCTGATGGCCGTTGATCACCAGGGCCCCCGGAGCCAGATCCAGCTCGCCGTCACTGCCCTGAAGGCGACTGGGCAGCTCGCTGAAACGCACCTGAATTCCCGTGCTCAGCAGACGCTGCAACGCCGCCGGTGAGTGTCTGTCGGACCAGGGGATCACCCAGGCCAGGGCCCTCTGCTGCGGCAGCAGCGTCGGCTGAGGCCGTTGCTCAGCCAACTTGGGCTGACGCTTCACGGTGGCGACATCCAGGTCAAAGGCCAGGTCTACCGCAAAAGCGGAGACATCGTAGAAGGTGTTGTCCTCAAACTCGGTGCGCTTGTCGAACAACGCTTCCACCAGGGCGTAACGACTCTGGGCAAAGGGGATAAACAGGCTGCCCGGGTCAAAGGTGCGCTGTTGCGCAGACACTGACTTGGCCAGGTAGCCGTATTTGATCTTGTGGGCATTCAGCACCTGAGTCAGGGCGTCCAGACGCCCCTGATCTCCCTGGGCAGCGACGATGAAACCGGCGCCACGGCGATCCTGGCCGCGCTCCAGGGAATCGATAAAGAAATCATACTGATACTGTTGCAGCGCCTTCTGCTGATCGAAGCTGCCCCTCACCGTGGAGAAGGAGGTGGCCAGCTGATTGCGAATCGCCTCACCAAAGGTGCGGGGACCAAAGTCGGTCTCCCGCAGATGACCGCGCACCGTCGCCTGCTCGAACAGGATGCCGACACCACCGTTGATGTCCGGGTAGGTGGAGCCCTTACCGTAATAGAAGTCATCAAACGACTCCCGGGAGAAATAGGGCTGACCCAGGGCATCCAGAGCATCGGCATGGTAGTTGCCCAGTGCCGAGGTGAGGGACTGGTTCTGGGAAGGGGTCAACGGGTGGGTGCGGCTGGGCACGCCGGGCTGAAAGAAGTAGCTGCTGTTGTGTCCCATCTCATGGAAGTCGCCCACCACATGAGGCTGCCAACGCTGGAAGACCTCTACCCGTCCGCGGCTTTCCGGGTGTCTCATGTAGAGCCAGTCCCGGTTCAAGTCCGCCAGGAAGTGGTTGACCCGGCCGCTGGGCCAGGCCTGAAAATGCTCCCTGTGCCAGCTGGAACCATTGAGGGTGTTGCCGGTAAAACCGTTGACCCAGTTGGCAAAGCGGTCGTTACCATCCGGGTTTTGGCTGGGGGTGATAAGAATCACCATCTCCTTGAGCCAATCGGCCACCTCCTGGGAGCGGGATGCCGCCAGGTAGTAGGCAAACAGGGTGCCCGCATGCAGGCCGCTGGCTTCATCCCCATGAATGCTGTAGGCCAGCCACACCACAGTGGGCCCGGCAACCCGCTGCCCCTGGGTCACCCTGGCGCGCTGGGCCAGGATCCTGTCCAGCCGCTGCTGATTCTCCGGCGAGGTGATCACCGCAGCGATCTGCTGTCGTCCCTGATGGCTGAAGCCGGCAGACTCCAGAGTCACTCGGTCCGACTCCCGGGCCAGGGTCTGGAAGTAACTTAGCACCTGATCGTAACGCAGATGACGCTCCCCAACAGGACGGCCAAACGCCTGCTGCGGGGTCTGAATGCTGGTCAGATACGCCTGATCCTTAGGGAGCAGGGCAGAGGGGGAGGCCCAGGTGAATCCACATATCACACTGAATAGTAATAAAAAATATCTCATCTTCCGTGAGGTTCTTCTGCTTTTATAGTAGGCAAATGCTAACAGTGGGACCGGTCATGATCCAGCCAAAGCGTGACTGTGATCGCCCTTCAAGGGTGTTATCCGACTTCGCATCGGAGTATGATTCGGATATCCGACTCCACTACTCAGGCTTTAGTCGCAGCAGAGAGCAGTTATGATCACCATTACCGAATCCGCCCAGGGCCACTTCAAGAAGCTGCTGGAGCAGCAGGCCGACGGCACCAACATCCGTGTATTTGTCATCAACCCCGGCACCCCTCAAGCTGAGTGCGGCGTCTCCTACTGCCCGCCGGATGCGGTGGAAGAGGATGACATCACCCTGCCTTTTGAGGGTTTCGATGCCCTGGTGGATGAGAAGAGCGCCCCCTTCCTGGAAGAGGCCCTGATCGATTACGTGACCGACCAACTGGGTGCCCAACTGACCCTGAAAGCCCCCAACGCCAAGATGCGCAAAGTGGCTGACGATGCTCCGCTGAAGGATCGCCTCGACTACATCATCCAGTCCCAGGTTAACCCGCAGCTGGCTGGCCATGGCGGCTTCATCACCCTGATGGAGCTCACCGACGATGGCGTGGCCGTGATTCAGTTTGGCGGCGGCTGTAACGGCTGCTCCATGGTGGACGTGACCCTGAAAGATGGCATCGAGAAGCAGCTGCTGGAAGCCTTCCCTGGCGAGCTGAACGGTGTGAAGGACATGACCGAACACCAACACGGTGATCACTCCTTCTACTGAGCCGTCTCAGACACGACAACGCCCGGCCTGTGCCGGGCGTTTTTTATGGTGTCCAGAGTTCTTCGGGCTTCAGTTTCACCAGATAGTGCCAACCCAGAGTCACCCCGCGCACCAGCATGAAGCCGCAGAGCGCCAGCCACAACCCATGGTTGCCCAGCTCCCGAAAGCCCCACCACAGCAGGAAGAAGCTCATGGCGGAGACCAGCATGGCATTGCGCATGGCCCGGCCCTGGGCTGCACCGATGTAGACGCCGTCAAACAGGAAGCAGCTGAACGCCAGCAGCGGCAGCGCCACCACCCAGGGCAGGTAATGCAAGGCGTGGCTGCGCACCTCCTCGATGTCGGTCAGCATCCGGATCATCCCCTCTCCGGCCAGGGCAAACACCAGGGTAAACAGCAGGGCAGTCACTGCGGACCAGAACCAGCCCAGCACCACCGCCTGACGCAACTTATCCCTGTCCCTGGCGCCCCAGGCGCGCCCCACCTCCACCTCGGCGCTGTAGGCGAAGCCATCCAGGGCGTAGGAGATCACCAGCAGGAAGTTCATCAGCACCGCATTACCCGCCACCACGGAGTCTCCCAGCCTGGCCCCCATCAGGGTGACAAAGCTGAAACAGAGCTGCAGACACAGGGTGCGCAGGAAGATGTCCCGGTTCAGCTTCACCAATCGTCCCATGCCGCTGAGTTTAAGCTGCCACTGCAGCTGCCTGCCCTGTCGCAGCTGACGCCATACCAGCACCGCCGCCAGCGCCATGGTGCCGTATTCGGCCACCAGACTGGCCCAGGCCGCGCCAGCCACCCCCCAGCCCAGGCCAACCACAAACAGCACGTCCAGCAGGATGTTCAGTCCGTTGCCCAGCAACAGCTGCCACATCGCCACCTTGGGTTGGCCCCGGCCCAACAGGAAGCCCAGCAGCACCAGGTTGGTCAGGGCCGCCGGCGCCCCCCAGATGCGGATGGCAAAGTACTGCGCCGCATACTGCTGCACGTCACCGCTGCCTCCCGCCAGGGGGAGCCCCCAATGGAGGATGGGCCACTGCAACAGCACCACCCCCAGGGCCAGTCCCAATGCCAACAACAATCCCTGCTTCAGCACCTCGAACTGGGCCTGCAGGTCGTCGGCTCCATGCCCCTGGGCCACCAGGGCGGTGGTGCCCATGCGCAAAAAACCCAGCATCCACATGAGAAAGGTTATAATCATCGACCCGACGGCCACACCACCCAGGTAGTAGGCCTCATCAAGATGACCAATTACCGCCGTATCCACCAGCCCGAGAAGGGGAATGGTGATATTGGACAGAATCATCGGCCAGGCCAGGGCGAAGGTACGCCGGTGGGCCTGACGCCGGGAGAGGATGGCGGTAAGGGTCATGGAAACTTGGAACCTGTTATGAAACGAATGACAACACTGGTGTCCCTGCTGGCGATGCTGTGGGTACAGAGTGCAGCAGCGGCGGTGATTCTCCAGTATCACCATGTTAGCGAGGATACCCCCGCCAGCACCAGCGTCACCCCGGCCCAATTCCAGGAGCAGATGGCCTACCTGGCCCAGAATGAGTTCAGCGTGGTGCCCCTGTCCGAGGTGATCGACGCCATACGTCTGGGCAAGCACCTGCCGCCGAAAACCGTGGCCATCACCTTCGATGACGGCTATCAGAATGTGGCGGACAACGCCCATCCGGTACTCAAAGCCCACGGCTTTCCCTACACCCTGTTTGTGGCCATCGAGCCCATAGAGCGCAATTTTGCCCGGATGATGAACTGGGACACCCTGAGACAGCTGTCGTCAGAGGGCGCCGTCATCGCCAATCACAGCTGGGGGCACGAGCACCTGATTCGCCGCCAGGAGGGAGAGGATGAAGCCGCCTGGCTGAACCGCATCCAGGCCAACCTGGAACGCACCGAGGCGGCCATCGACAAGGAGCTGGGCTACAGTGTCCGCCAGCTGGCCTACCCCTATGGGGAGTTCAACCCTGCCCTGCGCCAACGCCTGGCGCAGATGGGCTTTGTGGGCATAGGTCAGCACTCCGGTGCCGCGGGTCCCTACTCCAGCCTGACGGCGGTCCCTCGGTTTCCGGTGGCCGGTCCCTACGCGGACATGGACGCCCTCAAGGTGAAGCTGCACAGCCTGAACATGCCGGTGGTGAAACTGGACGGGGATGAGTCCGAATTGAAGGAGCGCCCCCGACCCATTCTCACCGTTACCCTGGAGGGGGAAGACCTGCGTCGTGACGCCCTGATGTGTTACATCCAGGGGCAGGGCGGCAAAGCCCCCACCTGGCTGGACGAGCACAGCTTCACCATCCAGGCTGACCTGCCGTTACCGGCAGGGCGCTCCCGCTACAACTGCACCGCCCCCAGCCGCAGCAGCGGCGGTTACTACTGGTTCTCCCAGCCCTGGGTTCAGGCCAGGGCCGACGGCAGCTGGCCTAAGGAGTAGCGTCTTTTGGGCTGCTGACCAAGGTTGGTAGCACAAGCCCTGGCTGCTGCTGGGCCATCCAACGACTTATTGGTCCATGCTGTCCGGGGCCAATGAGCCCCATCTGCAGATGGTCCAGGCCGGGGAGGTTCTCCACCTGGACAGCATCGCCCTGAAGTGGCTGCAACACCCCGAATGGGGCGAAAGGGTCCTCATCCGAGGCCAGAATCAGGGCAGGAAGAGAGCTCTCCCTCATCAGTTGGCGACAGCTCAGCTGAGACGGGCTCAGGCCCAGGCGATGCAGAGCCAAACCTACCCCCTCCTCGAGGTCCTCATCGGCGATCATCCGCATGGGGGCGCTGGCAAAACTCCGCTGATACGCGCGGACACCGGTCTCCAGCTCCAGCATGGGCGCCTGGAAGATCAGCCCCGCGACATCCTCGCGGATACTGGCCAGATGCAGGGCCGCCACCGCCCCCATGGAGTTGCCAAACAGATACAACGGCCGCTCCAGATCCTCCTGGGCATCCAGCCATAGACTCAGCAGCGGGGCATCCTTCACCCCGAAGCTGAAGGGGCCGTCACTCTGACCATGGCCTCCCAGGTCCGGCACCAACACCTGATAACCCAATAACCGCCAGTAGGCCGCATTGAGGACCATCGCCTCTTTGTAAATCTGATAGCCGTGGAGCAGCACCACGGTACCTTGGGCGTTGGGCTCCCTCTCCCACTTCAGAGTCAAATAGTCTGTGGTTTCATCCGCCGTCCGGACTTTGACCTTCAGCTGCTTCGCCCCCGGAAAGCCTGCTCGAGTACGGAGGTAACTCAGGCAGCGATTCGGCGCACAAAAGCGTTGGGACTCAAGCTGGGCGACCTCGACCAGTCTCATCTCATCCTCTCCGGGCTGAGGCGCAGGAAAGTCGGTGATCCGGTTGGCCACCAGGGAGGCGCAGCCACCCACGAGCAGGGGCAGCAGCAAAGGGAGGAGCCGTAACATGATACATCCTTGTATTCACATCATATTCCGGAGGATGGGGTCTACCGCTAGCCACCATAGGCGGCGATCTTGGGCAGATCCTCGCGGATGTGGCCCATGGAGACCAGCCTGAGTTCGCCGGGCCCGCCCTGGGGCCGAAACAGGGCTTCCAACTCCCCCCTGGGATTGATCAGGGCGATGTCGGCACTGTGGTCCACCGAGTAGCCGTCCGCCCCGTCGCTCTCCACCATGGCGTACACCAGGCCCATGCTGCGGCTCAGGGCATAGAGCTGATCGTGGGGGCCGGTGATGCCGCGGAACTGCGGATTGAAATAGGTGACGTACTGGTGCAGCCGCTCGGCGGTGTCCCGCTGCGGGTCCACCGACAGCAGCACCACCTGAAGCGGCACCGCCTGAGACAGCTCGTCATAGCCGGACGCCAGGCGGGCCATGGTCCCCGGGCAGACATCGGGGCAGGAGGTAAACCCCATAAACAACAGGGTCCATTGTCCCTGGAGGCTGTCGTTGCTGAAGGGGCGGCCCATGTCATCGGTCAGCTCAAACGGGGCCAGGGGCCGGGGTTCAGGCAGCCACAGGGCCGAGACCTCGGGCGGCTTGCTGCTCCACAGGGCCAGCATGGCACCGGCCCCCAGTGCCACCAGGGCGATGGCCAGGGTCAAGGCGCGACTCACAGTGCCACCCCCAGGTAGTGATCCACCAGAATCAGCACAAACAACGCCAGCAATTGCCAGATGGAGAGCAGGAACAGCTTGATGGCCGAGTCCGGTTTGGGGGCAAACTTCAGCTGCCACGCCCGGGCCAGGAACCACAGACTCAGCAGGGTGGAGCCCATCAGGTAGAGGGCACCGCTCATGCCCACCAACACGGGCAGCATGCAGGCGATCACCAGCAGGAAGCTGTAGAGCAGAATGGAGGTCTTGGTGTACTCCACCCCATGGGTCACCGGCAGCATGGGAATGGCGGCCTTGGCATACTCTTCCCGACGGTGAATCGCCAGGGCCCAGAAGTGCGGCGGCGTCCAGGTGAAGATGATGATCACCAGCAGCCAGCCATGGCCATGGAGATCCCCGGTGACGCTGGTCCAGCCCAGCAGTGGCGGCATGGCCCCGGCCAGCCCGCCGATGACGATATTCTGCGGCGTCGCCCGCTTGAGGAAGCCGGTGTACACCAGGGCATAGCCCACCAGGCTGGCCAGGGTCAGCCAGGCGGTCAGCGGGTTGATGAAGCCATAGAGGATCACAAACCCCAGGATGCCAATCACCAGGGCAAACACCCCGCCCTGCAGCGGGGAGACCCGGCCGGTGGCTACCGGCCGCTTGTGGGTCCGGGCCATCTTCAGGTCGATCTGCCGGTCCAGCAGGTGATTCACCGCCGCCGCCGCTCCGGCCATCAATCCGATGCCGGTCAGTCCCAGGAGCAATACTCTGGGGGAGATCATCCCGGGGGAGGCCAGGGCCATGCCCACCAGGGCGGTGACCAGCATCAGCAGCACTACCTTGGGCTTGGTCATCTCCAGCAGGTCCCGCCACGCCAGTCCCTGACGCCCCTTACTCCATCCAATCACCTTCAGCATGGCACCTCCTCCCCCACAGGGCTTGAACGTCGGGCCCGGGCCCGCAGCAAATAATTGGTACTGACCAGCAGCATCGCCAGCAGCGCGCCGCCGCCGTTGTGCGCCACCGCCACCGCCAGCGGCAGCTGGAACAGCACATTGGCAAGACCCAGCCCAACCTGCAGCAGGGTCATCAGGGCGATGGCCAGCCCCAGGGAGCGCCACAGCGGCCGACGCATCAGTTGCCAGGCCAGATAGAACAGCGAGGCTGCCGTCACCACCGCCCACAACCTGTGGGTCACGTGGATGGTCATCCGCGCCGAATAATCCAGGGTGCCGAACTCATAGCTGTCGGCCCGGGGCTGAACCAGGCGGAACGCAGAGGCAAAATCCAGGTTCTGCCACCAGCTCCCCTCACACACCGGCAGGGTGGTGCACACCACCGCCGCATAGTTGGCCGAGGTCCAGCCTCCCAAGGCGATCTGCACCACCAGCGCCACCAGCGCCAAAGCCGCTGCCCCGCCCAGGGCGGGCAGCGCCGTCGGCAGATGGGGCCGGCGCCTGAGCCACAACAGAATCAACAGACAGAACAGGGTCAGGCCGCCAAGCAGGTGGCCCATCACCACCACCGGCATCAGGTTGAGGGTAACGGTCCACATCCCCAGCGCCCCCTGAAACAGCACCAGGGCCGCCAGGGCCAGGCCGTGGCCCCGCTGGGGGGTGCGCCAGCACTTGACCGCAATCGCCAGGATCAGCAGCCCGAGCAGGGAGGCCACGTAACGGTGGCCCATTTCGGCCCAGGCCTTGGCCACCTCCAGGGGTCTGTCGGGATAGCGGCTCAGCGCCAGATCCGCATTGGCCTGAGCCGCGGTGGGGGTCAGGAAGCCATAACAACCTGGCCAGTCGGGACACCCCAGACCGGCATCGGTGAGTCGGGTAAAGGCCCCCACCAGAATCACGGTAAAGGCGAGGGCGGCGGTGGCCAGTATCAATCGATTCATGGTGCCTCCTATCCGATGCGGGACAACTTGAGCATCTTACGCAGGTCCGTCAGCAGCGCCTTGCCCTGGGCAATCTGCTGATCGCGACCTTGGGCCGGTTCATAGCCCATCACCCACTGTCCCAGGGGATCGACGATCACCAGGGGATAACGCTCGAGTAATCGGCTGACCTGCTCATTGGCTGTGGCCGTGGCGAAACCTCGCTCGCTGAGCAGGCGGGTGGCCTCACTCTGGCCCTGTTGCAGATAGAGCACGGGCACCACCCTGCTCTTCTCCCGCCCCAGGGCCACATGGATCTGTTGCAGCGCCGTCAGCCGATCTTCACATTGGGCATCACAGTCTGCAGGGACCAGGGTCAGCAGCTGCCAGTGCCGCTCCGCAGGGTTCGACTGGGCCATGGCCAAGTAATCGAGGCTGTCCAGCAGGGTCCCCTTGTTGGTACTGCCCCCCTGATACCATCCCTGGTTGAGCACCAGGTAGGCCGCCGCCACCGGAACCACAAAGGCGAGTAACAATAGGATCAATGGTGCTCGGGAGTTCATAGGCTCTCCTCTACTGGTCGCCCCTCATCGTATGAGGGCGGATTAAGTTCAGGACTCAAGGGAGTTGGGTTCCTGAACACGTGTTGTCGGGCGTCGCCACACCAGGGCCACCACCACCACCCAGGCCAGGGCCAGGCCGAACCACTGCATGGCGTAGCCGTGATGCCGCTCCGGCGACAGGGTCACCGGCCGCCAGTGGCGCTCAAACCCCAGGTCGGCGGGCCGATCCACAAACAACAACCAGGGATGCAGCGGGTGTTCCAGCCAGGCGGACAGCTCCTGGAAGTTCACCGCCTGGATGCGGGTGACCGCCCCCTGCTCCGGCAGCAACCGGTTTGCCAGGGGGTTGTGTCCCGGGCGATAGAGCCGCCCCGTCAATTGCAGCCGCTGCGCCACTTGTGGCAACTCAGGCAACACGGCCCTGTCGCGTCCCGATGGTACGAACCCCATGTCCAGCAGCAGCCAGGGTTGTCCTGGGGTCACTTCCAGGGGCAGCAGCCACTGATAGCCCACCCGCCCTGACAGGGTGCGGTTGTCCAGCAGCAGGCTGTGCTCGGGCCGGGGGACACCGCTGATGTTCAGCGGTCGCCCGGTCAGGGCAGGCTCATCACTGATCTGTTCCCAATGCAGTTCCACCCGACCGTTCTGGACCATCTGGGCCAACAGATCCCGCTTCTCCTCCGCCCGCTGCAGTTGCCACCAGCCCAGCTTGACCAGTGCGCAAAATGTCAGCAAAGTAACCAGAGGAACAAGGACCTTCTTTATCATCCGCTTCCGTCACCCGGGGCGGTTACCACGGGACACTGCCATGGAACTCGCCATCAAACTGCTGATCGTCGCCCTGCTGCTGTTCATCATCTTCAACCTGGGCCGGGCCCTGGTGATGATGCTCAGGAGCAAGGACGCCCCAAAATCGATGAGCCATTTCCTGGGACGACGGGTGGCCCTCTCCGCCTTTGTCATCATCCTGCTGATCCTGGCGATGATGGGCGGCTGGATCGCCCCAAACCCCCGCCCCTACTGATCGCCAACGGCGTTTACAGGATGTAGACGAACACGAACAGCATCAGCCACACCACGTCCACGAAGTGCCAGTACCAACTGGTGGCCTGGAACCCAAAATGGTTTTCCGGGGTGAAGTGGCCTTTGACCACCCGGAAGAACATCACCAGCAACATGATGGTCCCCAGGGTCACGTGCAGTCCGTGGAACCCGGTCAGCAGGAAGAAGGTGTTGCCGTACACCCCTGAGCTCAGGGTCAGGTTCATCTCCTGGTAGGCGTGCACATACTCCTCCGCCTGCAGCACCAGAAACGCCAGCCCCAGCAGTATGGTGCCCCCCAGCCACAGGGTGAGCGCCTTTCGCCGGTTCTGCTCCAGACCCAGATGGGCAAAGTGCAAAGTGATGGAGGAGGTCAGCAGAATCAGGGTGTTGTACAGCGGCAGTCCCTGCCAGCCCATGGCCTGGGTGGTTTGTCCGGATGGGGTGGTCTCCAGCGGCCAGATCGCCTCAAATCCCGGCCAGAGCACCTCGTTGGTCATGGCGTTGTTGCCCTCGCCTCCCAACCAGGGCACGGCGATCATCCGGGCGTAAAACAGGGCACCGAAGAAGGCGGCGAAGAACATCACTTCGGAGAAGATGAACCAGGACATCCCCTGTCGGAAGGAGCGATCCATCTGCTTGGAGTAGAGACCAGCCATGGACTCATCGATGACGTTGCGGAACCAGCCCACCACCATCACCACAATCACGGCGATGCCGGAAAGCAGCACATAACCAAAGATGCCGGTGTCACCGGATTTCAGGCCCCCGACATAGTTGCCGGCTCCCAGGGCAATGAGAAACAGCCCCACCGCGCCCACTATGGGCCAGTAGCTCTGTTCAGGTACGTAGTACTTTTCGTGCTTCATCGGATTACACTCCTTTGCCACGCTCTTGCACCTTGTCGGTGACGTTGTAGAGGGTGTATGACAGGGTCAGGGTCTGAATCTCCTCCGGCAGGGCCGGATCCAGATAGAACAGCAGCGGCATCTTGGTCTGCTCGCCCGCGCCCAGGGGCTGATGATTGAAACAGAAGCACTCGATCTTGGAGAAATAGAGTGCCCCCTGGCCCGGGCTCACCGACGGGATCGCCTGACCGATGATCGCGTCGCCGGACAGGTTGCGCGCTAGGAAAGCCACCTGTTTGGTCTCCCCCGGGTGCACCTGGATGCGGTTGATCTCCGGTTCAAACTCCCAGGGCATGGCGCTATGGACCGAGGTGACAAACTCCACGGTCACCAGACGTTCGCGGTTGACCGCCGATGCCTGGGCCGTGGCCGGGCCGCCGGTTTTGCCATTGATGCCGGTCACCTCACAGAAGACGTCATAGAGGGGAACCAGGGCAAAACCGAAGCCGAACATCACCAGGGTGACCAGCAGCAGCCGGGTCACCAGGGCTCGGTTCGCGTCACGGCCAGCCATCACTTCACCTCAGGCGGGGTATCGAAGGTGTGCAGCGGCGCGGGCGAAGCGACTGTCCACTCCAGCCCTTCGGCGCCGTCCCAGGGTTTGGCCGGGGCCTTCTCGCCGCCACGAATGCACTTGATCACCAGGGCCAGGAAGATCAGCTGTGACAGGCCAAAGGCAAAGCCACCGATGGAGACGATCTTATTGATGTCGGCAAACTGCAGGGCGTAATCGGGAATCCGTCTCGGCATCCCCGCCAGCCCCAGAAAGTGCATGGGGAAGAACAGCAGATTGACCGAGATGATGGAGCACCAGAAGTGCCACTTGGCCAGGGTTTCGCTGTACATGTGGCCGGTCCACTTGGGCAGCCAGTAGTAGGCGGCCGCCATAATGGAGAACACCGCGCCGCTGACCAGCACATAGTGGAAGTGGGCCACCACGAAGTAGGTGTCGTGGTACTGGAAGTCCACCGGCGTGATCGCCAGCATCAGCCCCGACAGGCCGCCGATGGTGAACAACACGATGAAGGCTAGGGCAAACATCATCGGCGCTTCAAAGCTGATGGCCCCGCGCCACATGGTGGCCACCCAGTTGAACACCTTTACCCCGGTGGGTACCGAGATCAGCATGGTGCAGTACATGAAGAACAGCTCCGCCGCCACCGGCATCCCGGTGGTGAACATGTGGTGCGCCCAGACGATGAAGGAAAGCAGGGCGATGGAGGCGGTGGCGTACACCATGGAGGCGTAGCCAAACAGCCGCTTGCGGCTGAAGGCGGGCACAATGGCGGAGATGATGCCGAAGGCCGGCAGGATCATGATGTACACCTCGGGGTGACCGAAGAACCAGAAGATGTGCTGGAACAGCACAGGATCCCCGCCGCCGGCGGCATCGAAGAAGCTGGTGCCGAAGTATTTGTCGGTGAGCACCATGGTCACCGCACCGGCCAGCACCGGCATTACGGCAATCAGCAGGAAGGCGGTAATCAACCAGGTCCAGACAAACAGGGGCATCTTCATGTAGGTCATTCCCGGTGCCCGCAGGTTGACTATGGTGACGATGACGTTGATCGCCCCCATGATGGAGCTGATCCCCATGATGTGCACCGAGAACACGAACAGGGCGGTGGAATCGCCGCTGAAGGTGGTGGACAGCGGTGCGTAGAAGGTCCAGCCGAAGGCGGGGCCGCCCCCCTCCATAAACAGGCTGCCCAGCAGCATGGCAAAGGCAAAAGGCAGGATCCAGAAACTCCAGTTGTTCAGCCTGGGCAGAGCCATGTCCGGCGCCCCGATCATCATGGGGATCATCCAGTTGGCCAGGCCGGTGAAAGCGGGCATCACCGCCCCGAACACCATCACCAGGCCGTGGACCGTGGTCATCTGGTTGAAGAAGTTGGGCTCCACCAGTTGCAGACCGGGCTGAAACAACTCCGCCCGAATCACCATGGCCATGGCGCCGCCCACCAGGAACATGGTGAAGCTGAACCACAGATAGAGGGTGCCGATCTCCTTGTGATTGGTGGTGAGCAACCAGCGCTTCAGTCCCCGGCGGGGGGCATGATGGTGCTCCTGTTCAGGGGTTTCGATGTGGCCGACGTCGGCCTGATTCTCTCGCGTTGCTAAAGTCATTGGCCTGTCCTCACTGTCCCTTGGAGGCAGCCACATCCGCCGCCTGAATCACGTCGCCTGCGTTGTTGCCCCAGGCGTTTCTCTCATAGGTCACTACCGCCGCCAGCTCCTTGTTGGTCAGCTGCGCGGCGAACGCCTGCATGGCGGTGCCCGGTTTGCCGTGCACCACGATGTCGATGTGGGCCTTAGGCTCGCCAAGAGCGATGGGGCTGTCTTTCAGAGCGGGGAACACCCCCTGGAGTCCGGCGCCATTGGGCATGTGACAGGCGGCGCAGCGGGAGAGATAGACCTGCTCACCCAGGGCCATGGACTCCTCCATGGTCAGGGTCTCGGTCAGGGCGGCGGTCTCCGCCTGGGCCGCTGCGGCGGCCGAGTCCTGCTGCTCCGCCAGCCAGATGTCGAACTCCGCTTCGGGCAGCACCTCCACCACCACGGGCATGAAACCGTGGTCCTTGCCACAGAGCTCGGCACACTGACCACGGTAGGTGCCAGGCTTGTCCACCTTGGTCCAGGCCTCGTTGATGAAGCCCGGGTTGGCGTCTTTCTTCACCGCGAAGGCTGGCACCCACCAGGAGTGGATGACATCGTCGGAAGTCATCAGGAACCGCACCTTGCGATTGGCGGGGATCACCAGCGGCTTGTCCACCTCGAGCAGGTAGTTCTCCCCCTTGGCTTCGGCGTTCTTGATCTGTTCTTGTGGGGTCGACATCAGGCTGAAGAACTCCACCCCCTTGTCGAAATACTTGTAGTGCCACTTCCATTGGGAGCCGGTCACCTGGATGGTGAGATCCGACGCACTGGGATCCTCCATGGCCACCAGGGTCTTGGTGGCGGGAACCGCCATGACGATCAGGATGATGAACGGGATCACCGTCCACAGCACCTCAATCTTGGTGCTCTCATGGAAGTTGGCGGGCACGGCACCCTTGGACTTGCGGTGACGGATCAGCGAATAGAGCATGATGCCAAACACCACCGCCGCAATGGCACAACAGATGTAGAAGATGGTCATATGCAGGCCGTAAACCTGCTCGCTGATGGCGGTCACCCCGGGTGTCAGGTTGTAGTCTGATTCCGTGGCCAGCGCCAGGGTTGGCATCAGCACCAGGCCGATCACCAACGAAAAGTAACGTCTCACAAATACTGCTCCTCTGTGTATTGCAACCTGCAATATCCAGAAGAGAGCCAGCACAGTAATTCACAGCCCTATGAAGCTCCCCTCCCCCTCAAAAGGTTTGGGCATACCGCGGAACCGCTAAATCCGGAGTCACTCCGCCGCACACGATTCTGCGATCGTGTCTTTTCCTAACCTAATGAGACAAACTCATTTGATCAAGATCAAGAATAGCACTCAATGAAACAATGGAAGGGCAAAATAGAGGAAATGCCTTATATGCCGCCCGAGTCGGGATATAAGTCTAAACAGATGAAAGAATGAGCGAATTATCGCAGACAAGGGGCGAATAAGATTCAAAAATCGGGATTGGGGCTAATTACAGCCTAAAGCCCCCCTTTTTCCCGAAAATCAGTGGATCCAGTTGCTGACCAGGGCAGGAGTCATGGAATGGCGCTGGGGTTGAAACAGATAACCACAGCAATCGGCTCGACGACTGGCCAGCTCCAGGCGGCGCCAGTCACGGGCGGCGATGGTGGGCAACCAGGCCAGCACCGCCGAACAGGTGCGCCCGCGCAAGGCCTGCTCCACGGCCCACTGGCCCTCGACCTCGTCCTGACAGCGCACCAGCAGGATGCGATCCATGGCCACACCGGCCTCCTGAAGGATCCGCTTCCAGCCGAAGGCGGGTGGGTTGACCAGCACCAGCCAGCGCTGCTTACGGCTCAACTCGGCCAGTTCCGGCGCGAGGCGGGTCAGGGTCTCGATGTCATCTTCCAGCTTGTTCAGGCTGGCGCCGTGGTTCCAGTTGCCCTGCCACAGGCCAGGGTGACGGTATTGTGTTGCCTGGCGGCTTTTCATCAGTGCAATCCTCCATTTCGAATCACCCCCACTGCCAGACCCTCGATGCACATGTACTCCTGCTCCAGGTCGACCACTATGGGTTGATACTCTTGGTTCTCTGCGTGCAGATAGACGACGTTACCCTTACGTTCGAAGCGTTTTACCGTCACATCTTCTCCAACTCTGGCCACCACCACCTGACCGTTTCGAGCGTCCTTCTGACTGTGTACCGCCAGCAGATCGCCATCCATGATGCCGATATCCACCATGGAGTCTCCGCGCACCCTCAGCAGAAAGTCGGCGCTGGGGTGAAACATGGCCGGATCCATCTGGCAGTGCTGCTCGATATGCTGCTGAGCCAGAATGGGTTCACCGGCGGCCACCTGACCAATCAGGGGCAAACCCAGCTGCTCCGGCTCGGGTCCGCTGTCCAGCAGACGAATGCCCCTGGAGGTGCCGGGCACTATCTCGATCACCTGTTTGCGTGCCAGGGCCTTGAGGTGCTCCTCGGCGGCATTGGCACTGCGGAACCCCAAGCTCTTGGCGATCTCAGCCCGGGTGGGTGGCATGCCGGTCTCCTGCATGTGACTGCGGATAAGCTCCAGCACCTGGCTCTGTCTCGGGGTTAGCGGCTTCATATTTCTACCTGTTTATCTATACAGTACCACTGTGAGTATATACAGGTAGGCGATTAATTCAACAGTTATTTGCAGACAGAAGTCTCAGAACAGTTTGAGACAACGGACTCTCTGAGCCACTGCCGCATCGGGCGCTTTCGGTGTAGAATCTACGTCAATTGAAGAACAAGAAGCGAACTCAACGGTGAATCAAAACTACCTTTCACCCTGGATGCAGGGTGCCCGCTGGCTGCAAAAGCCGGTAGTGACCACCCGCCTGGTGCCCGAGGACCCCATCTCCGAGCTGGATATCGATCCCAAGCGGCCCCTGGTGTACGTGATGGCGCACGAATCTCACTCCGACCTGCTGGCCCTTCATGAAGCCGCCCTGAACTGCGGCCTGCCCAGCCCCCTGGAGCCTCTGGAAGTGAAAGGGGAGAAGGTCAGCCGGGTGGTGTGGCTCAATGGGGCAACGCCCCTGTTTGGCAAGCGCAAGAAAGCGGACTTTATGGCCCGCTTCGAGAAACTGCTGGGCTTGCACCGCACCCACGACGACCTGGACGCCCAGGTGGTGCCGGTCTCCCTGTTCTGGGGCAGAGATCCAGGCAAGGAGGAGAGTGTCTCCGCCACCCTGCTGAACCGCGAGCACCCCACCTGGCTGCGCAAGTTCTTCATTCTGATGATGCTGGGCCGGGATAGCTTTATCCGCTTCTCCCGACCTGTGTCCCTGCGCTACATGGCCGACAATCACGGCACCGACGAGGGCATTGCCCAGAAGCTGGCCCGGGTTGCCCGGGTGCATTTCGGTCGTCAGCGCACCGTGGCCACCGGCCCGCGTCTGCCGGACCGTCAAGCCCTGTTTGCCAGCCTGCTGGCTTCGAAAGGACTGCAGCAAGCGGTGGCCGACGAAGCCAGGAGCAAAGGGATCAGCGAAGAGAAAGCCCGTGAAAAGGCCACAGAATATCTGGAGGAGATCGCCGCCGACTACTCCAGCAACCTGATTCGCATTGGCGAGCGCATCCTCTCCTGGTTGTGGAACAAGATCTACAATGGCATCAACGTCCGCGGTGCCGAGCAGGTGCGTCAGTTGTCTCAGGATGGTCACGAGATCGTGTTCGTGCCCTGCCACCGCAGCCACATGGACTACCTGCTGCTCTCCTACATCATCTACCAGCAGGGGATGGTGCCACCGCACATCGCCGCCGGGGTGAACCTGAACTTCTGGCCCGCCGGCCCCATCTTCCGCCAGGGCGGTGCCTTCTTTATCCGCCGCTCCTTCCGAGGCAACAAGCTGTACGCCGACGTCTTCCGTGAGTACCTGCACCAACTGTTCGCCCGGGGCTACTCCATCGAGTACTTCTGCGAAGGGGGCCGCTCCCGCACCGGTCGCCTGCTGCCACCCAAGACCGGGATGATCGCCATGACCATCCAGACGGTGCTGCGCGGCATCGAACGGCCGGTGACCCTGGTGCCCATCTACCTTGGTTATGACCATGTGATGGAGGTGTCCACCTATCACAAGGAGCTGAAAGGTAAGAAGAAAGAGAAAGAGGGAATGGGTCAGGTGCTGTCCGCCATCAAGAAGCTGCGCAATTATGGTGAAGGCTACGTCAACTTTGGCCAGCCCATCACTGTGCACCAGTTCCTCAACGACAAGGTGCCCAACTGGCGCGAGGACACCCAGGATGATCCAGAGCAGCGACAGCCGTGGCTGACCCCGGCGGTGAACGAGCTGGCCAATCAGCTGATGTGCAACATCAACGACGCCGCCGCCGTCAGCTCGGTGACCCTGACCGCCACCACCCTGCTGGCGACGCCTCAGCACGCCATGCCAAGGGCCACCCTGGAGCAGCAACTGGATTTCTACCTGAAATTGCTGCAGGCGGTGCCCTACACCCCCTACACCACCCTGACCGAGGGGAATGGCAAGGACGTACTGCAAACCGTCTTGGATCTGGAGAAGTTTCAGCTGAGCCAGGATGATCTGGGTGAAATCGTCAGCATCGCCGACCACCAGGCGGTCACCATGACCTACTACCGCAACAACATCCTGCATCTGATGATCTTGCCCAGTCTGCTGGCCTCACTGGTGGTAAAAAGCGCCAAACCCAGCCGCAAGCAGCTGATCAACGACGCCCACAAACTCTATCCCTTGCTGCAGGCCGAGCTGTTTATGGGCCTGGATGGCGAGCTGGATGAGTATCTGCACGCCCTGATCAACGAGCTGATCAACCATGGTCACCTGCTTGAGGATGACCATGGCCAGCTGACCATAGTGGAAAGCCATCGCAACAGCCTGATGCAGCTGGCGGCCATCAGCCAGGAGACCCTGCAGCGATACGCCATTCTGCTGGCCCGGCTGCAGACCGAGCCTAACATCGAGCGTGGTTCTCTGGAGAAGGAGGCCACCAAGCTGGCCGAGCGCCTGTGCAAGCTCCACGGCACCAGTGCGCCGGAGTTCTTCGACAAGAAGGTGTTCAACACCCTGACCCTGAGACTGAAGGAGATGGGCTGCATCGGCGACCAGCCGGACACCGACCTGATCAAGGAACTGGCCCAGCTGGTGCTGACCCAGCTGCCGGTCAGCATGCGCGCCTCCATCAGCCAGGCAGGCTGACCACGGCTTTACTGTCCAAGGGCCCTTCGGGGCCCTTTTTGAGTTTGGAATACCCAATGACACACCGCTCCTCCCCCGGCCTCCTTGGCGGGGCCATGATCATCGCCGCCACCACCGTCGGGGCCGGCATGTTTTCCCTTCCGGTCACCGGCGCCGGCATG
The DNA here is from genome assembly GCF_000422645.1 of Ferrimonas futtsuensis DSM 18154. Classification (GTDB taxonomy): domain Bacteria; phylum Pseudomonadota; class Gammaproteobacteria; order Enterobacterales; family Shewanellaceae; genus Ferrimonas; species Ferrimonas futtsuensis. The sequence goes on along the minus strand of NZ_AUGL01000011.1, from coordinate 127,786 downwards.
TGGTACGGCTACAGCCTGGCGATGCTGGCCTTCGCCTGGCTGTGCATGCTGCTTTCCGGCCTGTTTGTGCTGGAGACCAACCTGCATTTCCCCGTCGGGGCCAGCTTCGACTCCATGGTGGGCGAAACCCTGGGACGCCCGTGGCGGGTGGCCAACGGCGTCTCCATCGCCTTCGTACTCTACATCCTGACCTACGCCTACATCAGTGGCGGCAGTTCCATCGTCAGTCACGGACTCTCCGCTTCCTTGGGACTGGAACTGGGCGCCAAGCCGGCAGCCCTGTGCTTCGCCGGGGTACTGGCAATCATCGTCTGGCTGGGGGCTGCGGCGGTGGATCGTCTCAGCACCATCATGATCGGCGCCATGCTGATCACCTTCGCCGCCTCCACCCTGGATCTGGCTCCGGGCATCGAGGCCGCCAAGCTGTTCCCCGCTCCGGAAGAGGGCAAAAGCTACGCCATCTTCGGCCTGGCGGCGCTGCCCTTTATGCTGGCCTCCTTCGGCTACCATGGAAACGTGCCCAGCCTGGTGAAGTACTACGGCAAACAGCCCAGGCGCATCGCCCTGGCCCTGCTGTTGGGTACCGGCCTGGCCTTCACCATCTACCTGCTTTGGTTGACCCTGACCTTTGGCAACCTCAGCCAGCAGCAGATGCTGCCGGTGATCCAGGCCGGGGGCAACATGGGCGACCTGGTGGCGGCCCTGGAGCACAACGACGGCGGCAACCTGGGCACCATGCTCTCGCTGTTCGCCAATCTGGCGGTGGCCAGCTCCTTCCTGGGGGTGACCCTGGGCCTGTTTGACTTTATCGCCGACCTGTTTGGCTTCGACAACTCGGTCTCCGGACGCAGCAAGACCGCCGCCATCACCTTCCTGCCACCGCTGCTGCTGGCTCTGGCCTGGCCCCATGGCTTTATTTACGCCATCGGCTTTGCCGGGCTGGCCGCCACCCTGTGGGCCGCCATTGTGCCGGCACTGATGGCCCGTGCCGTACGCCGCCGCCACCCCAGCGGCGACTACCGCGCCCCGGGTGGCCAAGGTGCCATCTGGCTGGTGGTGGCATTTGGCCTGACGGTGGCCCTGTGTGAAATTGCCGGTAAACTGCAACTATTGCCGGTATTCGGACAGTGATGATGGAGAACGCGGTACTCACCTTGCGGAGCAGGCTGGTGACCGAGTCCAGCAAGCCCTATCAATCCCGGGGCGCCACCATGGTGCGCTGTCCCCGCTGTCAGATTGCCCAGAGCCATTGCGTCTGCGATTGCCGTCTGCCTCAGCAGGTGACCCCGGCGTTCTGCCTGATCATGCACCGCAAGGAGCCGATGAAGCCCACCAATACCGGTCGGCTCATCGCCGAGATCCTACCGGACACCGCCGCCTTCGCCTGGGATCGCACCGAACCGGATCCCCGGCTGCTGGCCTATTTGGCCGACCCCGGCTGGCAACCCTACCTGGTGTTTCCCGATGCCTATGTGGAAGACCAACAGGTGGTGGAAGCCCCGCAGCCCTGCCCACCCGGCAAGCGGCCGCTGTTTGTCCTGCTGGACGCCACCTGGGCCCAGGCGCGTAAAATCTACTTTAAGAGCCCCTACCTGAGGCAGATGCCGGTACTGAGCATCAATCCGGCGCGATTGAGCAACTACAAACTCAGGGAAGCGGTTCACGATCATCAGCTGGCCACCGCCGAGGTAGCCGCCATGGTGCTGGAGCTGGCAGGGGAACCCCACGCCGCCGAGGTGATGGACGCCTTCTTCCAGGTGTTCTCCCGCCGCTACTACGCAGGTAAACACCAGCTGCCGGTGCCCACAGAGGGGGAGGCGTTTGACCGCCTGGCCGCCTGCCAACAGAAGGAGCAACGGGATGCGACACCGCTTTGATCAATGGCTCACCTTTCGCACCGTGGCGGAACGGGGCAGCTTCGCCGCGGCCGCCGAGGCACTGGATCTCTCCCGCGCCCTGATCTCCGGCCATGTGCGCCAACTGGAGGAACACTACGGCGTTCGCCTGCTGCATCGCACCACCCGGCGCCTGTCCCTCACCGATGAGGGACAGCGGCTGCTGGAGCAGATCACCCCGTTGCTCAACGACGCGGAGCGCACCGATCAGCAGATGGCCGACCAGGCCACGGAGATTCGGGGCTCTCTGAGAATTCAGGTGCCGGCGGTATTGGACGCCGAACCCCTGCACCACTGCCTGGCGCAGATGCTGTTGAAGCACCCCAGCGTCAGGCTGGAGGTGCTGATTGGCGAGTCGGTGGAGGACCTGGTGGGTCGGGGTATCGATCTGGCGCTGCAGATCGGTCGTCTGGAGGACAGCTCCATGGTGTGCCGCCCCCTGTGCCAGCTGGACACCAAACTGGTGGCCAGCCCGGACTACTGGCGCCAGGCCGGGGTGCCCACCACCATAGAACAGTTGGCGGGACACCGCTGCATCCACTATCGCCACTGCCTCACCGGCCGCAACTGGGACTTTATCGACGAATCCGGTCAGCCGGTGCTGGTCAAACCCCAGTTCGTGGTGGAGACCGACAGTGAAGCCATGGCCCTGCGTCTGGCCCGCAGCGGCGTCGGCATCACCACCGCCCTGGAGTTTCTCTGCCGCAGCGAGTTGAACCAGGGCACCCTACAGGCGCAGATGGATCAGTGGCTGCACCCGGTTCCCCTGTCTGTGGTCTACCCCGCCCGGGAGAACAAGCCTCCCAGGCTGGAGCGACTGCTGGAACTACTGGGGAGCACCTTTGCGGATCCAGTGATCCACCGCTAGCCTGGCCACCTGCATCTCGATGGGTCGGGGCACCGGCTGTGGCTCATTGGGGTACGCTTGGCCGGGGCGCGCCACCGCCGCCAGACTCAGGGCCTGCATCGCCAGCCCCAGGTCCATGATCTCCACCGGATTGCCGTCCCCAGCCGCCAGGTTCACCAGATTGCCGCCACTGAGCAGGTAGAGGGTTTTGCCCTTGTAGCGAAACGCCTCCACCTGTTCACGGATGCGGGTAACGCTCTCCGATTCGGCCCGCAGAGAATCGAGCTCCATCTCCCGGGCGAAGTGGCCGGCGTTGGCCAGGATCGCCCCATGTCTGAGCAGGGGAAAATGATCCCGGGTCAACACCCCGTCGCAGCCAGTCACCGTCACCACCAGCTCTGCCTGTGCCAGGGCCGGCTCCAGGTCGTTTGTGGGGAACCCCTCCATATGGGCTTCGAGGCGGATAAGGGGATCCTGTTCCACCACGGTGACATGGGCGCCCATGCCCCGAAGACGCATCGCCACACCGCTGCCACAGTAGCCATAGCCGATCACCACCGCCCGCTTGCCATGAAGCATCACGTTGGTGGCGCGCATGATGCCATCCACCACGGAGCTGCCGACACCGTAACGGTTCTCGACGATGCGCTTGGCCTGGGTGTCGTTGATCACCAGGGTCGGGAAGCCCTGGTCCGGCGCCAGCTGGCGCAAACGGTTGGCCCCGGTGGTGGTCTCCTCGGTGGCCCCCAGCAGGGTGCCACGCAGAGGGGCAAACTCCGCTTCGCTGAACAACAGGCTGTGAAGATCGGCGCCGTTGTCCGACAGGATCTGCGGCTCGGCCCGCAGTACCTGACGACACTGCTCGATGTGATCCTCGAAGCTCTCACTCCTGTGCCCCAGAACCTGCACCCCGTAATCCTGTCGGATCGCCTCGGCGGTATCATCCTGAGTGGTGCCGGGACTGCCGGTGATCACCACCCGGGCGCCCCCCTTGGTCAGCGTCTCCAACCAGACTCCGGTCTTGGCCTCAACGTGCAGGCAGATCCCCAGCGTCAGGCCCTCGAAGGGGCGGCTGCGGGCAAACTCCTCCCCCAGGGCACGCACGATGGGCATATGGGCCCGAGCCCATTTGATGCGGTTGCGGCCAGATTGCAGTAACTCGGTCATGGTGTGTCTCCTTGCGTTTAGGTCAGCGCCATTGTGGGCGCCAGCGCCAGGGGGAAAAACCAACAGGAGTGAATGCAGTGTTCAGTGAATTTGGCAGCTGGCTAACCCGGAGCTTGACCCTCCTGTCAGGGGAGGCTTTACCCTGGCCACATGATTAGGAACGCTTCCCGTCAATACGGGTTCTGGCTCCCCTTGCTGATGATGCTCCTGATGGTCAGCCTGGCCCAGCCAGCCCAAGCCCAACCCATCCACCGGATGCCTGTCAGCACAACGCTGACCTGCGAGCTGGCGATGCATCACGCCGATGCACCACTGTGCCAGCAGTGTCAATCCGGTTGTGTGTGGGTCACTGCGGCCACTCTGCTTCCCATGGAGATGCCGCAGCTGCCCTTGCCGGGAAGCGTTCCGCCCCCCTTCCGGATGCCGGCAGCCTACCCCGCTCCCTGCGGCAGGCCCTTGCGCCCTCCCATCTCCTGACGGTTCGTACCCCACCAACCCAATAGTGAACGAATCTTTATGGAGAACCACCTTATGAAAACCCTGATTTCCGCAACCCTGCTCACCCTGGCGTCCCCCCTGACCCAGGCCGCCACCCTGGAACTGCCCTCCTCCATCTGGGCCAACAAGGTCAATGGTGAAGCGGTCCCCAGCTACCGCAGCGCCCTGCCTCTGCAGCCGGGCCTGCAGATTCTGGAACTGCGTTATGCCGAACTGCTGCAGCTCAACGCGGAAGACCACGAGTACGTCAGCTCTGAGCCCCTCTACCTGAGTTTCGAGGCCAAGGACGATCAAACCTACAGGCTGCAGCTGCCAGACCTGCGCAGTGAAACCGAAGTGCGCCAGTTTGCCCGCCAGCCATACGCCAGCCTGCGTAACGACACCGGGGCGGTGGAGAGCCAACTGCTGACCCAGAGCCAGCTCATGGCCCTGATGGCCAGAGCAAACGCCCGTTTCTGACCAACCTTGGCGGCTTCGGCCGCCTTTTTTTTGTCTGGCCCCCAACCGTTAAAATTCCGCCCCCTTTCCCCATACCACCCAAGGCGTCGCAGCGTACCAGCCCCCAGGAAACCATAAAAAAAGAGGCGCCAGGCGCCTCTTTGGTCTATTGGCAGAGCTAATGCCCTGACCCATTTAGTGAATCCAGGATGCTGCACTGAGGGGCTGCCCCTCCAGGACAGTCTCCGACCAGGCCGTTCAAACGCCGCTCCAGTGACTGAAGCTGGGCCAGTTTGTCACGCACCTGGCCCAGTTGTTCGTTGGCCAGAGCCCTGACCTGCCCCGCACTGCGCTGCTCATTCGCGTTCAGTGCCAACAGGGTGGCGCACTGATCCAGTGAGAACCCCAGGGATCGACACCTGGCCACAAACTGCAACTGAGCCAGCTGCGATCTGCCATAGGCGCGATAGCCGTTCTCCCCCCGGGGGGCCTGCACAAGTCCAATATCATGGTAATAGCGCAGTGTCTTGACACTGAGCCCGGTCTCCCGGGCCACCTCGCCTATCTTCATGATGCCTCCTCTTTCAGCTCCCTCCCGTAGATCAGCAGGTAAAGCGCAGGTATCACAAACAGTGACAGCAGCGGTGCGGTCACCATACCGCCCACCATGGGAGCGGCGATCTTCTGCATCACGTCGTTGCCGGAGCCGGCCCCCCACATGATGGGCAGCAGGCCGAAGAAGATGGTCGCCACCGTCATCGCCTTGGGTCGGATGCGCATCACCGCCCCCTCCATCAGCGCCTCACGCAGATCAGACACCGACGAATAGTCACCAGACTTGCGTCTGGCCTTGATGGCGTTGTTCAGGTACACCTGCATCACCACGCCGAACTCCGCCGCCACCCCGGCCAGGGCGATCATCCCCACGGCCACGGCCACCGACAGGTTGTACTCCAGCAGATAGAGCAGCCAGGCGGAACCCACCAGGGCGAAAGGCAGGCTGAGCATGATGATCCCCGCCTGCAGGGTGGAGCCGAAGGTAAGCATCAGCAGCAGGAAGATCACCGCCAGGGTCATGGGGATCACCTGAACCATCTTGGCCTCCACCCGCTGCATGTACTCGTACTGGCCCGCGAAGCTGACGCTGTAGCGAGGCGGCAGCTTAAGCTGACTGTCCAGGGCCTGGCGGGCATGATCGATGTACTCACCGATGGAGATCCCCTTGATGTCCACAAACACCCAGGAGATGAGACGGCCATTTTCACTCTTGAGCATCGGCGCCCCGTCGCTGATGCTGATGTCGGCGATGTTGGACAGGGGGATGTAATGCCCCTTGGCGGTCACGACGGGCAAGGCCCTGAGCTTATCGATGTCGTCCCGCAGTTCCCTGGGGTAGCGCAGGTTGATCGGGTAGCGCTCCGCCCCCTGCACCGACTCTCCGATCTGCATGCCACCAATGGCCAGACGCACCACATTCTGCACATCGTCCAGGCTGAGGCCGTAGCGAGCCGCCACCGCCAGCTTGGGTTCGATGTCGATATAGCGGCCGCCTCCCACCCGCTCGGCGAAGGCGGAAACGGTACCGGACAGCGGCGACAGGATCGCTTCCACCTCGCCACCGATGCGCTGCAGCTCGTCCACGTCCGCACCGGAGATCTTGATGCCGATGGGGGTCTTGATGCCGGTGGAGAGCATGTCGATGCGGGTCTTGATCGGCTGCACCCAGGCGTTGGTCACCCCGGGCACCTTCACAGTGCGCTGCAGATCGTCGATGATCCCCTCCAGGGTCATCCCTTCCCGCCAGGTCTCCCTGGGGTTGAGCATGATGGTGGTCTCCAGCATGGTCAGCGGCGCGGGATCCGTGGCGGTTTCCGCCCGACCCACCTTGCCGAACACCCTCTTAACCTCGGGAATGGTCTTGATCAGCCGGTCGGTTTGCTGCAGCACCTCCGCCGCCTTGCCGGCACTGACCCCAGGCAAGGTAGTGGGCATATACAGCAGATCCCCCTCCTCCAGCTCCGGCATGAACTCCGACCCCAGGCGGCTGGTGGGATACCAGGCGCTCGCCAGGGCGACGATGGCCAGGACCAGGGTGATCCGGGGAAAGCGCAACACCAGCCCCAGTGACGGGCGATAGAGGGCGATCAGCAACCGGCTGATGGGGTTCTTACGCTCATCGGGAATACGACCGCGAATGAAGTAGCCCATCAGGACCGGAATCAGGGTGATCGCCAGCAGCGCCGATGCAGCCATGGCGAAGGTCTTGGTGTAGGCCAGGGGGTGGAACAGCCGTCCCTCCTGGGCCTCCAGCACAAACACCGGCATAAAGCTCAGGGTGATGATCAGCAGACTGAAGAACAGCGCCGGCCCCACCTCCACCGAGGCCTCCTTCATCAGTTGCCAACGCTCCTGCTCCAGAGGCTCACGCCCGGTATCGGCCCGGAAATGCTCCAGGTGCTTGTGGGCGTTCTCCACCATCACGATGGCGGCATCCACCACGGCACCAATGGCGATGGCGATTCCCCCCAGGCTCATGATGTTGGCGTTGACCCCCATCCAGCCCATGACGATAAAGCTCACCAGGATAGAGAGGGGCAGGGTGATCACCGCCACCAGAGTGGATCGGGCGTGCAGCAGGAACAGCAGGCACACCAGGCCCACCACCGCCATCTCCTCGATCACCTTGCCTTTCAGGTTATCCACCGAATTGAGGATCAGCTGGGAACGGTCGTAGGTGGTCACCACCTCCACCCCTTCCGGCAGCCCCCCCTTGAGGGTGGCCAGCTTGGCCTTGACCGCGTCGATGGTGGCCAGGGCGTTTTCACCGTAGCGCATGACGATGATGCCGCCCACCACTTCGCCTTCACCATCGAGCTCCGCCATGCCACGGCGTGACGCCGGCCCCAGGCGCAGGGTGGCCACATCCTTGAGCAACACCGGGTTGCCGGCGTCGGACACCACACCCAGGGGGATCTCGGCGAAATCCGCCAGGCTCTGACGGTAACCCTTGGAACGGATCATGTACTCCGCTTCGGCCATCTCCACCACAGACCCGCCCACCTCGGCGTTGGCCCGGTCGATGGCCATCTTCACCCGGCCGATGTCCAGCTTGTACAAAGCCAGCTTGTGGGGATCCACCACCACTTGATAACTCTGCTCCATGCCGCCGATGGTGGCCACCTCGGAAACCCCGGCCACACTCTGCAACTCCAGCTTCAGGTACCAGTCCTGCAGGCTGCGAAGCTGGGCCAGATCGTGCTTACCACTGCGATCCACCAGAGCGTATTCAAACACCCAGCCCACCCCGGAGGCATCCGGGCCCAGCTCGGGCCGGGCGGCGGCAGGCAGTTGTCCCTGCACCTGAGACAAGTACTCCAGCACCCGCGAGCGGGCCCAGTAGATGTCGGTCCCATCCTCGAAGATCACGTAGACGTAGGAATCGCCGAAGAAGGAGTAACCGCGCACCGTCTTGGCGCCGGGCACCGCCAGCATCGCCGAGGAGAGAGGATAGGTCACCTGCTCCTCCACCAGTTGCGGCGCCTGCCCGGGATAGGGAGTCTTGACGATCACCTGAACATCGGACAGATCCGGCAAGGCGTCCAGGGGGGTGGTGCGCAGCGCCTGCCAGCCCACCAGGGCGATCACCGCCATCACCACCAGCACCATCACCCGCTGACGGATAGAGGCTTCAATGATTTTTTCCAGCATGGGGCCTCCTAGTGGCTGTGGCCGCTGTGGGCGCTGCCACTGGTCATCCGCATCAGGCTGCCCTTGAGGCTGGCCTCGGAATCCAGCAGGAACTGGCCGGACACCACCACCCGCTCACCGGGCTCGATGCCGGAGAGGATCTCCGCCTTGCCCCGGGCGATCATCCCCAGAGTCACCTCCTTGACCACAAATTCGGTCTCGGATCTCTGCACCACCACCCGGTTGCTGCGGCCGGTCTGGATCAGTGCCTCGGTGGGCACCAGGGTCAGGCCACGCTTGGCGGTGCCATAGAGCTCCACGTCCACCAGGGAGCCGGGGCGCAGCTTGCCGTCCGGATTCGCCAGGCTGACCCGAACCTGCATCGCCCGGGTCACCGGGTCCAGCTCGGGATAGATGTAATCGATCTGCCCCTCCAACTCGAACAGCCCCAGGGCGGAAGCGGTTACCGCCGCATCCTGGCCCACCTTGAACCAGCCCTGCTGGTTCTCAAACACCTCGGCAATCACCCAGACGTTGTCCAGATTCACCAGCTTCATCACCTCAGTAGCAGGCTGGATGTACATGCCGTCGCGGACATTCAGCTGGCTGATGTAGCCATCCTGCTGAGCGTAGAAGGGCACCCGGTACAGGCTCTTGCCGGTACGTTCCAGCCGCTGAATCAGACGGGTGTCCATTCCCAGCAGCTCCAGCCGCAGCCTGGCCTTGCGCATCAGCTCAGGGCCGCGGATGGTGTCACTTTTAAGGCTGCTCATGGCCAGCAGGTAATCGTCCTGGGCGTTGATCAGCTCCGGGCTGTACAGCTCAAACAGCAGGTCGCCCTGCTTCACCTGGTCACCGACGGAGGCAACCCCCAGCTTTTCGATCCAGCCGGACACCCGGGCATGGATGTGGCTGAGGGCATCCTGGTCGTACTCCACCGTGCCTATGGTATTGATGTAGCGCCACAGGGTGCCCTGCTCCACGGCTTCCACCCGCATACCCAGGGCCTGTTGCATGCCCCCGGGCACCCCCACCACCACCTCTTCGGTGCTGGCACCCAGCTCCACCTTCTCCAGGTCCATGCCACAGATGGGGCAGGAACCGGGGTCATCAGAGACGATATGGGGGTGCATGGGGCAGACATACTTCACCCCTCCGCCGTTGGACGACAGGGGGCTTTGCTTGGCCACCGGCGACGACATGGGCATCTCCATGGCAGCGTGGTCGTGCCCCTCATGAGAGTCGCCCTCTACCGGCTGCAGGAACATATTGCAGATGGGGCAGCGATCCCCCTCCCCTCCCGTCTGCTCCGGGTGCATCGGGCAGGCATAGGGCTGGACCGCTTCCTCCTCCTCCTCCTCCGGGGTCAGATACATGTTGCAGATGGCACAGCGGTCGCCGATGGCGCCGGTCTGCTGCGGATGCATGGGGCAGGCGTAGGGCGCATCCACCGGGGTCAGAAACATCTTGCACTCGGGGCAACGGTCACCTTCATGACCGGTCTGGTCCAGGTGCATGGGACAGGCATAGGGTTCGGCCTGTTCAGCGTGGTTATGGGCGGGCTCACTGGCCTGCTGGGCATGGAGTGGCATGGCCAACATCGGCAAAACCAGCATCAAAGCCAGCAGCCAACGGGCGGAAAAGTTGTCACCAAACATCTTGGCTTCTCCTCGAATCCGGCTCTATCGCGGGGATAGCCCGGAAACCTCTTTATAGTCGGTTGGCCCGGTCAACGGGCCAGGTAGGGTGCCGGTCAAGGCACCCTGGGTGTCAAAGTCGTCGCTATAAAGGGTCAGGCGATGGGAGGTCGCTCATCGGACTCCAGACAGACGGAGTCAAAACTGGTGAGGTAGGCGGGGGGTTCGCCATGCTGTGGCGAACGGCCAATCTGCAGGGGCGAAACCGGCGTGGAGCTGTAGTGGAAACAGTCCTGACACTGGCTGCAGCCGCTGTCGCAATCCATGGCCATGGTCCCGGTCATGGTCCCGCCATCACAACAGCAGTTCTCCTCTTCGGCCTGGGCCGAATCGGACATCTGGCTGTGGCAGTCCATGGTGGCCATAGCCTGAACCGACTCCCCCATGGGCATCATCGGCATGCGCGCCACCGCGCCCTGGCTTATCAGCGCCAGTGCGAGTAACAGCATGCTCAGTACTCTGCTCAAATGGGTCATGGTCGGTTCAGTTTGTTAGCCTGTGGCCACCATTATGAACGAATTCCCGAAAAAAAGTTCACCCTTTTTTTTCAAAGCCGCCCTCAATGATGGCTGTGACCCTTGCCGGCCTGGGCCATGGGCTCCAGGTCCATGCCGCATTTGGGGCAGCTGTCGCCCTTGAAGCCGCGGATCTTGGAGTTCATCGGGCAGGCGTGGGTGTACGCCTGACGGTCAGCCTTGGCCACCGGCTCCAGGTCCATGCCGCACTTGGGGCAGCTGTCGCCCTCGAAACCGACAATCTTGGGGTTCATCGGGCAGGCGTGGGTGTAGTGGGCACCTTTGCCGCTCATCTTGGGGCAGTTGGCGCAATCATGCTTATGCTGATGCTTGGCATGCTTGTCCTTGTTGGGGCAGTTCGCCTTGTCACAATCGTGCTTGGCCTGTTTGCCCTTGTTGGGACAGTTGGCCTTCTTGCAGTCATGCTTGGCGTGCTTGCCCTTGTGGGGGCAGTTGGCCTTATCGCAGTCGTGCTTGGCGTGCTGATGCTTATGATGACCCTTACCGGCCACGGGAGTCAGTGCCATCCCACACTTGGGGCACTCATCCCCGGCCACACCCTTCACCTTGGGGTGCATGGGGCAGGCGTGGGTGGCCTCGGCCACGGCATGGGCGCCATGGCCCTCGGCGTGGGCCTGAACCTGGGCAGAAAATGGGGTGGCGATCAGAGCGGCCATCAGGGCCACTGCAGCAAAAAACTTGTTCATGGATACTCCAAAATTCAATTAAATCGGTGACATTCTGTCGAGCTGAGAACTGGAGTTAACCGATGGGAGGCCGCAGTGCCCGTTCCGGTGGACAGGAGTCCACATGCATCGGGGGGGGCGCCAGAGGCGGCGAATGCCTGGCCACCACCATGGCCCCCTGGGAGGTCACTAGGCTGGTGGGCGGAATCAGGATCTGGCAGTGACCGCACTCGCCTTCGCAGTAGTGCTCCACACCATGACAGGGAGTCGGGTGACAATCGGTCTCGGACTGGTTCATCACCACATGATGGCCATGCTGCTGATGCCCCGTTGGCGGCGCCATAAGATGGATGCGCGCGACCGCCCCCTGGCACACCAGGGTCAGCACTAACATCAACATCATCGGTATGGAGCAGCGAGTCACCCTCACCCCCTTATATTAGACATTGCGCATATTATGCCCGAATAGAGCAGATGAGAATGAGTGCGGGTTCACATTTAGCGAACAGAAAAAAGCCTATAGAATCAGGCTGAGAGTAACAAGGTCTCATAGGCAGGAGGCAGGAATACCTCGGAGACACGCAGACTTCGTCCAGCCAGTTCAAACTCCCGCTGGCGGCCCCAAAGGCCTTCGGCCACCGGATACCCCAGCTTTTTCGCCTGAATGCCTGCGCTGCTGCGCTCCCCATAGCGGCACACCTGCAGTGGCCCTCTGACCAGGTTACCGGACGCAAACAGCCGTTCTCCCAGGGGCTGGTTGCCCAGGTTGGGAAAATCGATTTCAGAACATTCCAGCGTCACCCTGGGCACTTCGGTGATGGCGTACACCCAGGGGACACCGTCAAGTTTCAGCAACACCACCCGTTGCCAGATGGGCTGACCCACCGCCCAGCCGGGACCGGGCTGCACCGCGGGCCCTACCCCTTCCTGCAGCAGCTCCACCTCGAAGCGTCGGCAGAGCGCCTTGAGCTTGAGTGTCAGTGAACCCTTATCCCGCAGCCAGGGCAGCAGCTTGGCCGGCGGCTGGGTCATCTCCATGACCGGATGCACGTCCGCCTGGTTGAGGGCTTCTAAGGTGGTTGCCGTCATTCCGACTCCTATACAGTAGGTCAGGGTGTGTCTGCCTTTGGTGGCCCGCATTTGAACCCGCAGGACGCCAACAAGATGGCCGGCAATGGGTCCACCGTAAGCTGCCTCTAGGCACCTTGATGCCACCGCCGACACAGGCTGGCGCAAAAATGTCCAGCAAAGATCAACACACCCTTCGACATAGTATCAAAACTAGATTTGGAGCCAAGGGATACTCTGTATTAGAGTTGATATGCTAACCACTCGCCCGTGTGAATATGGAGACCCAAGGGATAATGCGTTCAGCCAATTACCTGCTGGTCCTGCTTTTAGTGCTGTCACCCTGGGCCAAGGCCGAAGAGACACCGGAGCAGGGGGCACAAAGTGCGATCACCGATCAATACGGTTACTACGGTCTGGAGCCGGAAATCGTCACTAACTATGTCACCGACAGCAATCGCCTGGGCTATATCCGGGTCAGCATCGAGTTGATGCTCGAAGACGCCAATAACCTGGCCATTGTGGAACACCACGCTCCCCTGATCCGCAGTACCATCATTGAGATCCTCGGCGAACAGAACAAAGAGAAGATCCAGTCTCTTACTGGCCGAGAGGAGATTCGTCGCTACTGCTTTGAAACCGTCAACCAACTGCTGGAGCAGGAGGTGGGGGAGCCCTTGCTGGTCAACCTGCTGTTCACCAAGTTCCTGTATCAGTAACCACCAGAGAAAAGGGGAGCCGCGGCTCCCCTTTCTTTATGCCCGACGAACCCGGCCACCACTGTCCATCAGCGCCTGGGCCAGTCCCACCAGCAGGCCGCCGAGGTGAGCCCAGTTGGCCATATTCATAAAGCCCATGAACCCCATCACCAGCCACAGGATCAGGAACGTCATGTAGGAATCGGGCAGCACAATGCCGCGCTGGGGAGCCAGTCGGCCCATCAGCCAGCAGTACCCCACCAGGGCGTACACCACGCCGGAAAGGCCGCCGAACGCCGGCCCCACCATGGCAAACTGTACCAGGTTGGGCAGGGCCGCCCCCGCCAGCAACAGGACAAACAGCTTGCCACTGCCGAGACGCTGCTCAACCTGTCCCCCCAGGAACCACCACCACAGCAGGTTGAAGACGATGTGCATGGGATCAAAGTGCAGCAGTATGGGGGAGAACAGCCGCCAACCCTGCTCCAGGGAGAAGGCGTCCCAGCTCTCGAAGAAGTGCAGGGCGTAGAACAGCGGCTGCTGCCAACGCAACACGCCCCAGGGGATGTAGATGGCGATGCAGATCAGCATCACCAGCAGGGTCACCGGGCCCGCCCGGCTGAACAGGCTCCCCATCATCTGCTTCAGGGGCTTACCATAACTCAGGCCATTGTCGGTGCTGCCGTTGTTCCAGGACGCTTCGTGATACCTGGGATGCAGGGGATCGGCCAGGAATCGCTCAAACTCCACCTGTGCCCTGGGCTGATCGGCCTCAGGCACCCAGATCTCGACACCCTGCTCACTGCGACTCAACTGAGCAGTGATCTTCAGCCCCGCCAGATAATCGACGAACGCCTGCGCCGCCCTGGGATTGTTCAGTACACCCAGGGCAATCATCCCGCTTCCACCTCGGCCCCGGACTGCGCCCAGGCCTCCATACCGCCCATCAGGCTGTACACCTGCTCAAACCCCTGCTCCGCCAGGTACTGGGCGGCACTCTGGCTGCTGATGCCGTGGTAGCACACCACCACCAGGGGATCGTCATACTCCCCCTCCAGCATAAACTGAGCCAGGTTACCCTGATGCAACCTCAGGGCACCGGGAATGCGTCCCCGGGCATAGGACTCGGGGTCACGGATGTCCACCAGTTGCACCTCTCCCTGCTGCTGCAGCTGGGAGAGCGCCCCAAGGTCGATGTTCTGATAGTTGGCCACACACTTCTCCTTTGGACCTGCCGAACCCTGTTGATTAACCTTGCACCACAGAGCGCCAGAGCCTCAGTGTATCGAAAAACCCTGGCGGATAAAAAAGGGCCGGTAGACCGGCCCTCTCCACGATGACAACAACATCAGTCCCAGTTGAGGATCACCTTGCCGGACTGGCCACCGCGCATCACGTCGAAGCCTTCCTGGAAGTCGTCGATGTGGAAGTGGTGGGTGATGATGGGGGTGATGTCCAGGCCGGACTGGATCAGGCTGGCCATCTTGTACCAGGTCTCAAACATCTCACGACCATAGATACCCTTAAGAATCAAACCCTTGAAGATCACTTGATTCCAATCGATGCCCATGGAACCGGGAGGAATCCCCAGCATGGCGATCTTGCCGCCATGGTTCATGGTTTCCAGCATGGAGTTGAACGCGCTGGGGACACCGGACATCTCCAGGCCCACATCGAAGCCTTCGGTCATCTTCAGCTCCGCCATCACGTCTTCCAGCTTCTCCTTGGCCACGTTGACCGTGCGGGTGGCACCCATCTTGGCAGCCAGCTCCAGGCGGTAATCGTTGACGTCGGTGATCACCACATGACGGGCACCGACATGACGCGCCACGGCGGCGGCCATGATGCCGATGGGGCCGGCACCGGTGATCAGCACATCCTCACCCACCAGATCGAAGGAAAGGGCGGTGTGCACCGCGTTGCCGAAGGGGTCGAAAATGGACGCCAGATCATCGCTGATGTCATCTGGGATCTTGAAGGCGTTGAAGGCGGGGATCACCAGATACTCGGCAAAGGCACCGTCACGATTCACCCCCACCCCCGAGGTGTTGCGACACAGATGGGTGCGGCCGCCACGGCAGTTGCGGCAGTGACCACAGGTGATGTGGCCTTCACCGGAAACCCGGTCGCCCAGCTCAAACCCACGCACCTCCTGGCCCATGTCCACCACTTCACCGACGTACTCGTGGCCCACCACCATGGGCACGGGGATGGTCTTCTGGGACCACTCGTCCCAGTTGTAGATGTGCACATCGGTACCGCAGATGGCGGTCTTCTTAATCTTGATCAGCAGATCGTTGTGCCCCAGCTTAGGCTTGGGGGCATCCACCATCCAGATCCCCATCTCGGGCTTGAGTTTAGACAGCGCTTTCATGGTGGTCATCAGATGATCTCCAGCTCTTTACCGATGCGGATAAAGGCGTCGATCGCCTTATCCAGCTGTTCGCGGGTGTGGGCGGCAGACATCTGGGTACGGATGCGCGCCTGCCCCTTGGGCACCACGGGGAAGGAGAAACCAATCACATAGATCCCCTCCGCCAGCAGGCGGTCGGCAAACTCGGAGGCCAGGGCGGCATCACCGATCATCACCGGGATGATGGCGTGGTCGGCACCGGCCAGGGTGAACCCGGCGTCGCTCATGCGGCTGCGGAAGTGGTTGGCGTTATCCCACAATTGGGCACGCAATGCCTGCCCCTCGGCAATCAGATCCAGCACCTTCAGGGAGGCGGCAACAATGGCCGGTGCCAGAGAATTGGAGAACAGATAGGGACGGCTGCGCTGACGTAGCCAGTCAATCACCTCTTTCTTGCCGGAGGTGAAACCGCCGGACGCCCCCCCCAGGGCTTTACCCAGGGTGCCGGTGATGATGTCCACCCGCTCCATCACCTTGCAGTGCTCGTGAGTGCCGCGACCGCCTTCACCGACGAAGCCCACGGCGTGGGAGTCGTCCACCATCACCAGGGCACCGTACTTGTCCGCCAGGTCACAGATCCCCTCCAGGTTGGCGATGACGCCGTCCATGGAGAACACACCGTCGGTGGCGATCAGGATATTGCGGGCACCGGCCTCACGGGCCTGAGTCAGGCAGTTTTCCAACTCGGCCATGTCATTGTTGGCGTAACGGAATCGTTTCGCCTTACACAGGCGCACACCGTCGATGATGGAGGCGTGATTCAGGGCGTCACTGACGATGGCGTCCTCTGGGCCCAGCAAGGTCTCGAACAGACCGGCGTTGGCGTCGAAACAGGAGGAGTAGAGGATGGTGTCTTCCATGCCCAGAAATGCGGACAGCTTGGCTTCCAGCGCCTTGTGGATGTCCTGGGTGCCACAGATAAAGCGGACGGATGCCATGCCGAAGCCGTGATCCGCCAGCCCCTGCTGAGCCGCGGCAACCAGTTCCGGGCTGTTGGCCAGGCCGAGGTAGTTGTTGGCGCAGAAGTTGATGACCTGCTCACCGGTGTTGACCTCAATGGCGGTCTGCTGGGGTGAAGTGATGACTCGCTCGTGCTTGTAAAGCCCATCGGCCTTTACGTCCTCCAGTTGCTGCTGGATCTGGGCGTAAAACGCTGAAGATGACATGCTGCCTCCCATTGGCATCCTTGATTATTGTGGGACGCGCCGCGCTGGTGAACACAGACACTCCCCAGACTCTGGTCCCGCTAACGGAGGGAATGGAGAGGACGTGCGACGCGACAGCCCGCCTTAATTATTGGCGACATTCTAACGGGGGATGGGGCAGCTTGCAGCAGCAATCTGCCCCTTGGGGTATTTAAAGCTGTAAAGGGTGGGCTGGCGCAAATACAGCCAGCCGAGGTCAATGCGGCCTAAGTCGGCTCGCCACCCAAGCTGTCGTAAAGTTCACGGTACTTGCGTTCGATGCGATCAAACTCAGGCATCGCCGCCTCGGATACGATTCCCCGGAAGGTAATAAGCACCCGAATCACCCCCTTGTAGATCTCTCTCTGAGTGATGCTGCTCTCCAGCATCTGGGCATTGCGATAGGAGATCCAGCAGGTGACGATCTGCTTCAGGGTCTGAGCCAGGTCATCGATGTATTTGTCTTCGACCACCACGGTGCCGTTGTCCCGGAGCAACCTCAGGTTATCCGCCGCCACCTTGGTCATGCTGCGATGCACCTCCAGGTAACGCTGATGCAACTCCTTGTCCCTGGCCAGGATGTCGGTGAGGTTGGCGTAGAAGAAGCGGAAGCGCCACATCGCCTGGAACATGCCGTCGAGGTAACGGACCAGGAACTCCAGATCACTCTCGTTCTCCACATCCAGAGGACGGAACGCCTCAACGATGTAGTTCTCATACTCCTTGTAGATGCAACGAATGATCTCTTCCTTGTTGCGGAAGTGGTAGTAGAGATTGCCGGGACTGATCCCCATATGGGCTGCGATGTGGTTCGTGGTAATCGCTCGCTCACCATGCTCATTGAACAGTTCACGGCTGGCAAGAATGATTCTGTCTTTAGTCTTCATAGTTTTATCTTCTCTCTGACCTGGCCTAGCTTAACAGACACCGGTGGATTTGAAACAGCCCTGCCCCTGCCTTATGATGCGGGCTCCGACCAGTCACAGACCCGGCCATGAACCGAATACTCTACAGCCTGCTGCTGATCCTGCTCACTCCCCTGGTGCTGGCCTACCTGGGCTGGCGCGCCCTGCGCAGTGCAGATTATCGCGGCCGCCTCGGCGAACGCTTCGCCCTGGGCCTGCCCACAGTGCGCGCCCCGTTGGTCATTCACTGCGCCTCCATGGGAGAAACCCTGGCTGCTCTGGGACTGATTCGCACCCTCAAGAGCCAGCGTCCCGACACCCCCATCCTGGTGACCACCACCACCCCGACGGGCTCCGCCCAGGTGAAACAGCACTTGGGCGATCTGGTGCACCACTGCTATCTGCCCCTGGATCTGGGTCCGGTGATGGCCTGGTTCCTGAACCGGCTTAAGCCAGTCGGGGTGGTGCTGATGGAGACCGAGCTGTGGCCCAACCTGGTACACCACTGCCATAAGCGGCAGATTCCGGTGATCCTGGCCAACGCCCGCCTGTCCGCGCGCTCCGCCAAGGGCTACGGCCGCTTCCCCGCCCTGGTGGGCCCCATGTTGGCCAAACTGACCGCCGTGGCCGCCCAGAACAGCACCGACGGCGCCCGCCTGGTGAAGCTGGGGGTCGCCCCGGCCGCCATGACCGACTGTGGCAGCCTCAAGTTTGATATTGCGGTGGACGATACCGAACGAAGCCAGGCCAACGCCCTGCGCCTGCAGCTGATGGGCGAGCGCCCCTGCTGGCTGGCTGCCTCCACCCACCCGGGCGAATTTGAGCTGGCCCTGGCGGCCCACAAAACACTGCTGCAACGCTTCCCCGATCTGTTGCTGATGCTGGTGCCCAGACATCCGGAGCAGTTTGCCCGCGCCGCCGATCTCAGCCGGGAAGCGGACCTGACTCTGGCCCGGCGCAGCGACGGCGGCCCCATCCCCGAGTCCACCCAGGTGCTGATTGGCGACACCATGGGCGAGCTGAAAACCCTGTGCGGCATGAGTGACATCGCCCTGGTGGGCGGCAGCCTCATCGAGCGGGGCGGCCACAACCCGCTGGAGCCGGCGGCCTTTGGCAAGCCGGTGCTGATGGGGCCCCACTACTTCAACTTCAAGGAGATCGGCGACCAGCTCAAGCAGGAGGGGGTGATGCTGGTGGTGGTGGATGACCACAGCCTGGTGCAAGCCCTGGATCAGCTGCTGAGCGATGCTGATGGCCGTCGGCACATCCAGGACGCGGCGCTGCGGTTTGTGGCGCGCAACCGGGGCGCCACCCAGCGTCAGGCGGACGTGATCCTAGGCGTGATACCCGGCTAACAACGCCTGCCAGTGGGACTCCTGCCAATGGAGTCCCTCAACCCGTCCCAGCTCCTTGCGGAAGGAGCGCAGCAGCCGCTGCAGATTCCCCTGTTGCCAGCCGCTGTCCGGCGTACGAATCTCGCCCCGGTCAAAATCGATAAGGTAGAACTGCTCGTCGTCCATCAGGATGTTGCGGGCATTGAGATCCGCATGATAGACCCCGGCCCGGTGAAAGCGGGCCAGCAGGGCGCCGAGCTGACGCCACTTCGCCTCAGGCAGAGGCCCCTTGACCAGGCGCTTCACCAGATCCTGGCAACCCTCGAGACGCTCGGTGATGAGGTCCGCCCGATACACCGGACCGGAGCGCACCACCTGAGCGGCCACCGGCCGGCTCACCGGCAGCGCCAGGGCCACCAGTTGCTCCAGCAGCGCCAGCTCCCGATAGGCCCGGGTCTGCTCCAGGCCAGGCCACAGGTAGAGGTCCTTGATCAGCTTGCCGGGCAGGCCTCCACGGTAGTAGTGGCGCAATACGCAGCGAAGCCCGTCGACATTGAGAAACCAGGCGGGATTGCGGCCACTGGCGTCGGAGTGCCCCTCAATCCGGCCGGCGGCCTTCAAAGCCTGCCGATCAAACCAGGAGGCATCGGCCGGGCTGCCGTCTGCCAGCAGCAGGCTGGTGTGGTGGTGCTGAATCAGCTGCATGGGGCTCGCCTCCGTATTGATGGCCAGAAAAAGTGCGCTCATTGTGACCCTGGTCCGAGGCGATGGCAACACAGCGGACAAAGAGACTTGGTCACAGCGGGGAATTTCATTAAAATTGCCGCTTTATCGGCCGGAATCCGCCCTGCTTATGCACTCCAGTTCGCCAATCCCATCAACGCCCAGCTCCATCTGCATCATGCGCCTCTCCGCCATCGGCGACGTCTGCCATGCCGTCGCCATGGTGCAGGCCCTGCAGCGCCGCCACCCCCAGGCCAGCATCACCTGGGTGGTGGGAAAGGTGGAAGCCACTCTGCTTGCAGGCCTGCCCGGCGTCGAGCTGGTGGTGTTCGACAAGCGCAAAGGCTGGGAAGGCTACAAGGCGTTGTGGCGCACACTCAAAGGCCGCCGGTTCGACGTGTTGCTGCATATGCAGGTGGCGCTGCGCGCCTCCATTGCCACCCTGGGCATTCGCGCCAGGGTGAAGGTGGGCTTCGACAAGGCCAGAGCCAAAGAGGGGCAGTGGCTGTTCACCAACCACAGGATCCAACCCCAGGCCGAGCCCCATGTGCTCGACGGCTTTATGAATTTCGCCCGTGAGCTTGGGGTGACCGACACCTCACCCCAGTGGCAGATGCCGCTGTCGGACGAGGACCTGACCTTCGCCGAGGAGCGGATCCCCCAGGGGCAGCGGACCCTGATCATCTGCCCCGCCGCCAGCAAGGGCGAACGCAACTGGCTGCCGGAGCGCTATGCGGCGGTGGCCGATCACGCCGTCCGTCACCAGCTGACCGTGCTGCTGTGTGGCGGCCCGGCCCCCCTGGAAAAGCTGTTGGCCCAGGAGATTCAGCACTATGCTGAAGCTGACGTCATCAATCTGGTGGGCCAGACCAGCCTGAAGCAGCTGCTGGCCCTGCTGGGCCGTGCCACCCTGGTGCTGGCACCGGATACCGGCCCCGCCCACATGGCGGTCACCCAGGGCACCCCGGTGGTGGGCCTGTACGCCCACTCCAACCCGGGACGCACCGGCCCCTACACCAGCCAGCCGCTGGTGGTGAGTGCCTATCAGGGCCATGTGGAAGCCCAACAGGGTAAACCCCTGTCGGCGATCCCCTGGGGTACCCGGGCCAAGGGCCAGGAACTGATGCACAGCATTGAGGTCGATGAAGTGATCAATAAGGTGGACGCCCTGCTGGCGCAGGCCTGACGATACGTCCCTAGGGGACAAAGGAAAAGATTATGAGAATTCTGGTTACCGGCGCCGCCGGTTTCATCGGCTTTTACACCAGCAAACGACTGCTGGCCATGGGCCATCAGGTGGTGGGTCTGGACAACCTCAACGATTACTACGACGTAGCCCTCAAACAGGCCCGCCTGGAGCAACTGCTGCCGGAAGCAAACTTCAGCTTCGTAGAGCGGGATCTGGCGGACCGGGAGGGGATGGCCCAGCTGTTTGCCAACGACCGATTCGACCGGGTGGTTCACCTGGCCGCCCAGGCCGGGGTGCGCTACTCCATCGACAACCCCATGGCCTATCTGGACTCCAACCTGGCGGGGATGATGACCATCCTCGAGGGTTGCCGCCAGCAGAAGGTGCCGCACCTGGTGTACGCCTCCTCCTCCTCGGTGTACGGCATGAACAAGAAGGTGCCCTTCAGCGAGAGCGACGCCGTGGATCATCCGGTGAGCCTGTACGCCGCCACCAAGAAGTCCAACGAGCTGATGGCCCACACCTACAGCCACCTGTATGGCCTGCCCACCACCGGGTTGCGGTTCTTCACCGTCTACGGCCCCATGGGCCGTCCGGACATGGCCTACTTCAGCTTCACCCGCAAAATTCTCGCCGGTGAGCCCATCGACGTGTTCAATCACGGCAAGCTGTCGCGGGACTTCACCTACATCGACGACATCGTCGAGGGCGTGGTGCGGGTGATGGAGGCGATCCCTGAGCGGGACGACAGCAACCACTGCGCCACTCCGGACCAGTCCAGCGCCCCCTACCAGCTGTTCAACATCGGCAACCATCAGCCGGTGGAGCTGCTGACCTTCATCCAGACCCTGGAACAGGCCCTGGGGGTCAAGGCCAAGCTGAACATGAAACCGATGCAACCCGGTGACGTCTACACCACCTTCGCCGACACCGACAACCTGCAGCAGGCGGTGGGCTTCAGCCCGGACACCTCCCTGGCCGAAGGGTTGCAGCGATTCGCCGACTGGTATCGCCGCTTCTACGGCTAACCGGGCCTCTGAGGCGTCAACATGATAAGATTTTTCCAATTCAATGAACTAAGGGTTCCCAGGCAATGAAAGTATCCCTGCCCTCTTTTAATCAATCCCGGGTACTGGTCGTCGGCGACGTGATGCTGGACCGTTATTGGGATGGCCCCACCGGCCGCATCTCTCCGGAAGCCCCGGTGCCCGTGGTGAAGATCAATGAGATTGAGGACCGCCCCGGCGGCGCCGCCAACGTGGCCCTGAACATCGCCGCCCTGGGAGGCCAGAGCGAACTCATCGGCTTGGTGGGCCAGGATGAAGCCGCCGACACCCTGGTCAACAAGGTCAAAGGCCTGGGGGTCACCCCCAACCTGGTGGCCCTGGACAGTGCCCCCACCATCACCAAGCTCAGGGTAATGTCCCGCAACCAGCAGCTGATCCGCCTGGACTTCGAAGAATCATTCGGCACCGGCGGTGAGCAGGCGATCAACGACAGGACCGAGCAGGCGCTGGAACGGGCCGGGGTGGTAGTGGTGTCTGACTATGCCAAGGGCGCCCTGTCCGACGTGCAGGAGATCCTGAGACTGGCCCGCAAGGCCGGGGTTCCCAGCCTGGTGGACCCCAAGGGCACCGAGTTTGAGAAGTACCGCGGCGCCACCCTGCTGACCCCCAACATGGGCGAATTCGAAGCCGTGGTGGGCAAAGTGACCGACGAAGCGGATCTGGTGAGCAAGGGGCTGGCCCTGATTGAACGGTTCGAATTCGATGGTCTGCTGGTGACCCGCTCCGAGAAGGGAATGACCCTGCTGCGCCCCGGCCAGCAGGAGCTGCACCTGCCCGCCATGGCCCGGGAAGTCTATGATGTGACCGGCGCCGGCGACACGGTGATCGGCACCCTGGCCGCCGCACTGGCCGCGGGCAGCGATCTGGCCCAGGCCTGTGCCCTGGCCAACGCCGCCGCCTCGGTGGTGGTGGGCAAACGTGGCACCTCCACCATCTCTGCCGTGGAGTTGGCAGCCATGGTGGCCTCCATGCACGACGAGAGTGGCTTCGGAGTGATGAGCGAGAGCCAGCTGCTCTACGCCGTGGCTGACGCCAAGGCCCGGGGGGAGAAGGTGGTGATGACCAACGGCTGTTTCGACATCCTCCATGCCGGCCACGTCAGCTACCTGATGCAGGCCCGCAAGTTGGGGGATCGCCTGATTGTGGCGGTCAACAGCGACGACTCGGTCAAGCGCCTCAAGGGGGAAGCCCGCCCGGTAAACAACCTGGAGCGTCGCATGAGTGTGCTGGCGGCCCTGGGCGCCGTGGACTGGGTGGTGCCCTTCGGCGAAGACACTCCGCAGCGGCTGATCGCCGAAGTCCTGCCCGACCTGCTGGTCAAGGGCGGCGACTACCAGGTGGAGCAGATTGCCGGCCACAAAGAGGTGATCGCCAACGGCGGTGAAGTGAAGATCCTCGGCTTCGAAGATGGGGTCTCCACTACGGAGATCATCAAGAAGATCAACAGCAACTGATCTCCTTGCCAGAAAACAGAAAGAGGCGCCAAGGCGCCTCTTTTTTGTTTTTAACACGGAGCTCAGTCCGCCATCTGCTCCTCGATGAGCATGATCAGGATGTGAATCACCTTGATGTGCACCTCCTGGATGCGGTCGGCGTAGCCGAAATGGGGCACGCGGATCTCCACGTCCGCCAGGTTGGCCATCTTGCCGCCATCCTTGCCGGTGAGCACCACAGTCTTCATCCCCTGGGCCTGAGCCGCCTCGATGGCGTTGAGGATGTTCTGGGAGTTGCCGCTGGTGCTGATGCCGAACAGCACATCCCCCTTGCGCCCCACCCCTTGGATGAAGCGGGAGAACACATGCTCGTAGCCATAATCGTTGCTGACGCAGGAGAGGTGGCTGGGATCGGACACGGCGATGGCGCCATAGGCGGGACGGTTGTCACGATAGCGGCCGGTCAGTTCCTCGGCGAAATGCATGGCATCACAGTGGGAGCCACCGTTGCCGCAGGAGATCACCTTGCCCTCCAGCTTGAGGGAGTCGGCAATCAGCCGAGCGGCCGCTTCAATGGCCGCCAGCTGGGCCTCGTCGTTGAGGAAGCTGTCCAGCACCTGGGCCGCTTCAGTCAGCTCTCGAAGAATACTCTGCTTCATAACGCAGTCCTTTAGTCTTGGCCATCCCTGACCGGGTTAAGGGCCCGCCCACTCCGGCGGACTCAAATCGAAACTTAACTCAACAGCTGTCGATACAGAGCCAGGTACCGCTGGGCCACGCTCTGGGGGGTAAAGTCCACCAACCGCGCCTTGGCTCCTGCGGCCAGCCGGGCTTGCAGCTCGGCGTCGCCAGCCAGGCGCACGATCGCCTGCTCCAGGGCCTGGCTGTCACCGGCGGGCACCAGCAGTCCAGTGACCCCATCGTCAATCATGTCCGGGATGCCGCCGGCGTCGCTGCCGATCACCGGGGTGCCATGCTGCCAGGCTTCCAGCACGGTGGAGCCCAGTCCCTCGTTGAGGGAGGGGAACACCATCAGATCCATCGCCGCCAGGTAGTGGCCCACCTCGGCCTGATGTCCCAGGAAGCGCACATTCTCCAGCCCCTCGGCCTGAGCCTTGAGTTCCTGCTCATCGGCGCCGGCGCCCAGGAACAGAAACTGCATCTGCGGCTGGCTGTTGCCCAGGCGCGAGGCCGCCTCAATGGTCAGCTGATACCCCTTGTGGTGGATCAGCTTGCCCACCTGACCCACGATCACCTTTCCAGGGAATTGGCTGCGAATCTCGGCCACTTTGTCGGCATCGGCCTCGAACGCCGAGTAGCTGCTGGGGATAATGCTGGTGGCAATCTCACCGGAGAGTTTGCCGACCTGAGCGGCAATGGCCCGGCTCAGGCACACCACCCGCTGGGCCCGGCTGTACCCCATTCGGGTCAGCCGGTTGGATTTGAGCGGGTTGTCCACCCGGCGAGTGATCACATAGGGGTTGCCGTGCAGCAGATTTTGCAGGGCGCACCAGTAGACCGCCTTACCGTCGTGGGCGTGCAGCAGGGTCCCCTGGGGCAGGCGACGCCGCAGGTGGCCGGTCAGGTGGTGGTTGATGTGGATGATGGTGACATCCAGATCCGCCAGGTGCTGATTCAGCGGCGAGTCTGCCCGGATCACCGCACTCTGTCGCACCTCACCCTGGCTGGCCAGGGTGCGGATCAGGTTCAGGGTCTGGCGCTCGCCGCCGCTGAATCCTTTTGCCAGGTTCACATGGCAAATATGCATCGTCTATTCCCGTCGTTCACTTGCGCGCCGGCGTGCCGGCAAGATCATTATTTGTGGAACTTGCCTGCCAGGAAGTCCCCGTACAATCCGTCCAGACACTGAGCCAGACGCTCGGTCACCTCCTCCACCACGGCATCGCTGCTCTGATGCACCTTGCCGTCTCGGCTGACCGCCATGATTCCCTCACACAGCTCGTCAATCTGCGCCGGTGTGGCCTTGGTGTAGGCATTGGGCAGACGCGCCCACTTGCTGGGACCCACCCCCAGCTTGCTCATGCCCCGCTTGAAGCCGTGCTCCACGCTCTGCCCCAGGTTCAGGGGGTAGTGGGCCACGAAAGGCAGAGGGGTCACCTCCAGATCCATCTTCAGGGCCCGGGTAAAATCACGCCACTTCTCCGGCATAAACTTGGGGCTGAAGCTCACCGGCACCCAGGGCACCCGCAGGGCATCGGACACAATGGCGCCATGCATCGCTTCGGTGATCACCAGTTCAGAGGCCAGCAGCTCCTCCAGGAAGCTGTCCACAGGCTGGCGGGCGGTGATCATCTTGATGCCGCACTGGTCGCAGATCGCCTGCCAATCCGCAAAGTCCTCACTGCTGTGGTGGGGAATAAAGGCGATCTTGTGCTTCTTGACCGGGTTGCGGTACTCCACCAAATTGCGCAGCAGGTAGGCGCCGTCGGCAATCACCTTGGAGGCGTCCACCCCCAGTTGGCGGGCGGTGTGCTCACCGCGGACACAGTAGATATGCCAGCTGTCATTGATGGTTGGTGGCGTACCAAAACCTGCGCCTGAGCTGAAGACAATATTGGCCCGATTGGCGTTGAGATTGCTGCGATCGATGCGCTTCTGGTCGAGAATGGTACCGATTCCAAGGAAGGCAACCTTGTCGGATTCATCTTCAAAGGCTTTGGGCATCAGCTTGGGGAACATCCAGGGATTGAGATCATCCCCAAAGTTACCCAGCTTACTGTGACAGTACTCTAAATACACGGCAGACTCGAATGGTGACGGGAAAAGAGGAAAAGTGTACCACGGTATCTTGGGCCGATCCCATGCTCCCTGATTTCAGGTTCAGTCAACATTCATCAATCTCCCTCTACCCCGCTCATTTTCATTGATATAATGCGCCCTTCTCCACCCCCTAAGCCAAGGTAATGCCATGTCATTCAAACTCCTTATCATCAGCTCCTACAAGGACACCTGGAACAGTGTGCGCCCCGAAGCGGAGATCTTCATTGGCATGGCCAAGCTGGGAGTGGACGTCACCTTGATGACCCAGGGAGACGCGGATTATGTGCCCAGGTTCCGGGAAAACGGGGTTAAGGTGATCGACTTCCACCCCAAGAAGAAGTTCCAGTGGAGCGCGGTCAAACGGATTCGCCAGGAGCTGAAACAGGGAGGCTACGACGCCGTCTACATGTTCAACAACAAGGCGATCACCAACGGCCTGTTTGCCGCCATCGGCCTGGACGTGAAGATGGTCAGCTACCGGGGCCAGACCGGCAACATCAGTCGCTGGGATCCCAGCAGCTACCTGACCCACCTGCACCCCCGTCTGGATGGCATCCTCTGTGTGGCCAACGCGGTGCGCGATGACCTGCGTCACCACGTCTGGATCAACCCGGAGAACGTGGCCACCGTCTACAAGGGCCACAGTCTGGAGTGGTACCAGGATACCCCTGCGGACCTGGGTCAGTTTGGCGTGCCCAAGGACGCCTTCACCTTCGGCTGTGTGGCCAATGCCCGTCCCCGCAAGGGCCTGCCGGTGCTGCTGGCGGCCACCCATCACCTGCCGGCGGACAGCAACATCCACCTGCTGCTGGTGGGCGGCGGCATGGACACCGACGAGGTTCGCGCCCTGATCGATGCCAGCCCCATGAAAGACCGCATCCACCTGGCGGGCTTCCGCACCGACGCCCCGGCGCTGATCGCCTCCTGCAGCGCCTCCATCCTGCCCTCCACCAAGCGGGAGGGGCTGCCCAAGACCGTCATTGAAGCCATGGTGTATGGGGTGGCCCCCATCGTCTCCGACACCGGCGGCAGCGCCGAGCTGATCGTCGATGGCGAGAGCGGCCTGGTGGTGCAACCCGGCGACGACGCCGGCCTGGCCAAGGCGATGCAGACCCTGTGGCAAAGCCCCGAGCAGACCCTGGAGATGGGGCGTCTGGCCAAAGAGCGCATCGAGGCGCACTTCCACACCGACCAATCGGCCCAGCAGACCAAGGCCTACTTCGAGCGGCTGCTGCGGCGCTGAATCTCCCAGACAAAAGAAAAGGCGCCCCAGGGCGCCTTTTCTGTGCTGCTCCATCGGCCTATCGCCGGTTTTGCATCACCCACAGGGCGAAATACTTGTTGAACACGTAGTGGCTGGACTGCAACGCCAGCAGCAGGCCATGGCGCCCCTCCAGGCACCCCAGCTGCAGCAGGTACTTGCGGATGAAACACCACAGGCTGCTGCCGATGATCCCCGCTACGCTGGTGCGTTTGCCCTTGGCATGGCGCGCCTGTGCCCAGGCGGTGGCGTAGTTCAGGGACTTGCCCATGTAGCCCTGGAAATCGTCCGAGGTGTAGTGGAGCAGATCCCCCTTGAGGGCTCGCACCTTCTCCTTGGGCACCGCCACCGCCTCATGCACCATGGCGTCGTTGTAGCGGTAGCTGTCCCGGGCATGCAGCCGCACCACCGCATCGGGGTACCAGCCGCTGCGGCGGATAAAGCGACCGAAGAAGTCGCTCAGCCGGTTCACCCGGTAAGCCAGTTGTGGATCCGGATCCACCAGCACCGCTTCGATGGCGGTGCGCAGCTGTGGGGTGACCACCTCATCGGTGTCCAGCCACAGAATCCAGTCGGCGGTCACGTGCGTCTGGGCCCGTTGGCGCTGGGGGCCGAAGCCGGGCCAGTCACTGCTGTGGAACACCTTGGCACCCGCTTGCTGAGCCAGCTCCAGGGTGTTGTCGGTGCTGCCGCTGTCGAGGATCACTATCTCATCCACCCAATTGACGCTCTCCAGCACCTGGGCGAAGCGGGGACCGGCGTTCTTGGTGATCATGGCACAGGCCAGGCGTACGCTGCGGCTCATGCTGGGTTCTCCACCGCCGCAAGCACCCGGTCGACGCTGATGCCGGTGAGACACTTGTAGTGGCCATAGGGGCACTCCCGCTTGAAGCAGGGGGCACAGTCTGTGGGCACCGACACCACCACCGCCTGATCGCTCAGGGGCGGGGTAAACTCGGCGCTGGAGGAGCCGTAGATGCCGATGGTTTTCACCCCGGTGGCGGCGGCTACGTGCATCAGGCCCGAGTCATGGCTGACCACGGCGGTGGCCAGGCTGAACAAATCGATGGCATCCACCAGCTGAGTCTTGCCACAGAGGTTGAGAATGTGGGGGTGGTCGCCGGCGGCGATGGTGTCACCGGCCGCGGCCTCCTTGGGCGAGCCGATCACCCACACCTGATAGCCCTTGTCCACCAGGGTTCGTGCCAGCTCGGCGTGACGCTCCAGCGGCCACTGCTTGGCCGGACCATACTCGGCACCGGGACAGAGACACACCACC
Source organism: Ferrimonas futtsuensis DSM 18154 (assembly GCF_000422645.1). Lineage (GTDB taxonomy): Bacteria > Pseudomonadota > Gammaproteobacteria > Enterobacterales > Shewanellaceae > Ferrimonas > Ferrimonas futtsuensis. The sequence continues at coordinate 99,021 of NZ_AUGL01000011.1, read as the reverse complement.
GGACGGCTGAGATCCAGCCCCAGTTTGGCCACCACCTGATCGAGGTTGGCCTGGTCGATGCCCAGAACCGGGTTGAGCACCTCGATGGGCTGGCGCGCCTGTTCGGCGGTCAGGCCCAGTGAGATAAAACGGGTCACCGTCTGATCGGCGATGCGGCCATCGATCTCCCGGGGCAGACGCTTCCTGGCGTCGGTCAGCATCCAGCTGCGCAGCTCGCCACTGAAGCCCACCCGCTCAGGAATGCCGGCAAAAAACGGGGTAACCGCGGTCTTGAAGGAACGGGGCAGGATGATCGCCTTGTCGTAGCCGCGGCCTTTGAGGCTGCGGCCCAGCTGCGCCCGGGGGCCCAGGGCGGTTTCCCCGTGCTTGAACGGCAGGTCCAGAGCCTCATGCACCTCCGCCATCCGCCGGACCACCGGCAGGGAGAAGGTGGGGGCCAGCACGTCGATCACCGCCTCGGGATCCTGCTTGCGCAACTGGCGCAGCAAGCTGTGAGCCATCACCATGTCGCCGATCCAGGCGGGCCCCACTACCAGATATTTCATCGACGCCGTCCTACTGATTCAGCCAGGCCAGGTACTCCGCGACCCCCTGGGCCACGGTCTTGAAGGGGCGGTCGTAGCCCGCCGCACGCAGCTTGGCCATGTCCGCCTCGGTGAAGCTCTGGTAACGCCCCTTGAGCTTATCGGGGAAGTCGATGTACTCCACCTGGCCCTTGCCATGGAAGTCGATCACCGCATCGGCCACCGCCTGGAAAGGCTCGGCGGCACCGGTGCCCAGGTTGTAGATGCCGGACTCGGCCTTCTCCTGCCAGGCCCACAGGTTTACCTGGCACACATCGCCGACGTAGATGAAGTCACGGGTCTGGCCGCCGGCTTCGTAGCCGTCGTAGGCGCCGAACAGTTTGGGGTTCTCACCCTGGTGGATCTGGGTGTTGAGGTGGAAAGCCACGCTGGCCATGCCGCCTTTGTGCTGCTCACGGGGACCGTAGACGTTGAAGTAGCGGAAACCCACCACCTGGCTGTCGAAGGTGGGCAGCAGCCGGCGCACATACTGGTCGAACTGGAACTTGGAGAAGCCGTAGACGTTCAGAGGCTTCTCGTGGGCACGATCCTCCTTGAACACCGGTCCCATGCCATACACCGAGGCGGAGGAGGCGTAGAGGAAGGGGATCTTACGGTCCAGGCAGTAGTGCAGCAGCACCTTGGAGTACTCGTAGTTGTTCTCCATCATGTAACGGCCATTCCACTCGGTGGTGGAGGAGCAGGCCCCCTCATGGAACACCGCTTCCACGTCACCGAAGTCGTGTCCCGCCTTCACCAGCTCCAGGAAACGATCCTTCTCCAGGTAATCGGCAATATCACAATCCGCCAGATTGACGAACTTGGTGCCATCCTCCAGCTCATCCACCACCAGGATGTCGGTACGTCCCTGGTTGTTGAGCATCTTCACCAGGTTGCTGCCAATAAACCCGGCTCCACCGGTCACAATAATCATGATCTCTGTCCAAACCTCTGTTCGGGGCCACCGCGCCGCCGACGCCATGCCGACGGGGGGCCAAATTCAACTGGGGGCAGTATACCCTGCCCAAGTTTTCCGCACCAATGGCACGGCGCCCAAGGTGATCTTCGCCACCCTGACCCAGCCCAATTTTTCCCGTCCCGGGGTGATCTCCGGCGCCAATTGACATAGCATCAATATTTCAATCCTTTCCAATTGAATACCTATGAAGCGAATTGCCATCTACCCCGGAACCTTCGACCCCATCACCAATGGCCACCTGGACCTGATCAAGCGCAGCGCCAAGCTGTTTGACAAGGTGGTGGTGGGCATCGCCGCCAGCGCCAGCAAACGACCGCTGTTTGATTTGGCCAAGCGGGTGGAACTGGCTCAGGCGGTCACCGCCGAGATGGACAATGTCGAGATTCAGGGGTTCACCGGACTGCTGGTGGATTTTGCCAAAGATCAGAACGCCGACGTGCTGATCCGCGGCCTGCGGGCGGTGGCGGATTTCGAGTATGAGTTCCAGCTGGCGGGGATGAACCGTCACCTGCATCCGGAGATGGAGACCATCTTCCTGACCCCGGCCCAGGAGTACACCTTCATCTCGTCCTCCCTGGTGAAGGACGTGGCCTTCCACGGCGGTGACGTCAGCAACTTCCTCCATCCCATCGTGGAGCAGGCGGTGGCCGAGGAGATGGCCAGCCGCCAGTAATCAGCCTTGGCAGCTGGGGCAATAGGTGGTGGTGCGCTGTCCCAGCTTCACCGTTTTCAGCTCATCGGCGCATACCGGGCAGGGCTGACCCCCTTTGCCGTACACCAGCAGCTCCTGGGCGAAGTAGCCGGGCTTGCCATCGGCCTGGGTGAAATCCTTCAATGTGGTGCCCCCTTGGGTAATGGCCCGCTGCAGCACCCCTTTCACCTCGGCCACCAGCCGCTCGATGGCCGCCGGTTTGAGCTCTCCCCCAGGCTTGCGGGGATCGATGCCGGCGCTGAACAGCGCCTCATTGGCGTAGATGTTGCCGACCCCCACCACCACGTGATTGTCCATCAGCGCCAGTTTAACCGCCTTGGTACGTCCTTTAAGGCAGTTTGCCAGGTGCTGGGCATTGAAGGCCGCAGAGAGCGGTTCAGGGCCCAATTTGGCCATGAGCGGATGGGCCTCCAGCGGCAGGGTCCACCACAGGGCGGCGCCGAAGCGCCTGGGGTCGTTCAGCCGCAGCACGGCGCCACTGTCCAGTTCGATGTCCAGATGGTCGTGCTTCTGCGGCGGCGGAGCCGGCAACAGCACCCTCAGGCTGCCGGACATCCCCAGGTGCAGGATCAACACCCCGGCGGCACTCTCCACCAACAGGTACTTGGCCCGGCGGCTGACGGCGGTGATCACCTGCCCTTCAAGTTGCAGGATCTCCGGCGGCACCGGCCAGCGCAGCTTGGGCTGGCGCACCACCACCTTGGCCACGGTGCGCCCCATCAGGTGAGGGGTCACCCCCTGACGGGTGACCTCAACCTCCGGCAGTTCAGGCACCCTTCGCCTCCTGGTTCAACATCGCCTCACCCTGGGCCGACAGCAGCTTCCACCACTGCTCCTGTCCCAGCAGTTTCAGGTAACCCAGCTCCGGATAGAGCAGCACGGTCACCGGCGCCTCACCGTTGTCCAGGTAAAGATCCACCTGCACCGGTCCCCGGGGCAAGGGCTGCGGCGGGTTGATGGGCAGCAGCCGGGCGTCACTCCACAGGGCCATCAACCCATCGAGCCGCTCTGCCGCCAGCGCAGGCGCAGATCGCCAGCCGTTGCCGTCGCGGCGCACCACCAGCTGATGGAACACCAGTGCCTCGATGGCGCTGCCCTCGGGCAACAAGGGGTAGCTGCTGGATTTCGGGCTCACCAGACTGGTGACATAGAGCAACAGCATGCCAAACAGGGAGAGGGCGATGATCAGCGCGTTGTTCCAGGAGCGTCGTTTGGCCATGGCGAGCCTCAGGGTAGCCAGTATTGAGATCGATTGTAGGTTTTTGGCGGGCATAAAAAAACCCGGCAGATGCCGGGTTTTTTCAAGGTGCCGATCAATTACTTGATCTTGGCTTCCTTGTACAGAACGTGCTGACGTACCTTAGGATCGAACTTTTTGATTTCGAACTTTTCAGGCATGTTGCGCTTGTTCTTGTCAGTAGTATAGAAGTGACCAGTACCAGCAGTGGATACCAGACGGATCTTCTCACGACCACCTTTAGCTGCCATGATTTATCTCCTTAAACCTTCTCACCGCGGGCACGCAGTTCAGCCAGAACTACATCGATACCCTTCTTATCAATGATACGCATACCTTTGGTGGATACGCGCAGCTTCACGAAGCGCTTCTCGCCTTCAACCCAGAAACGGTGGGTCTGCAGGTTGGGCAGAAAACGACGCTTAGTGTGGTTTTTAGCGTGGGAAACGTTGTTCCCGGTTACCGGACGCTTGCCGGTAACTTGACATACTTTAGACATTTCAGTCTCCAAAATATTGCTCGAGCATCATTGTACCTCGTATGGCCGTCGCCCGAGGCACACGAAGGGCGCATTTTATACAAGATAAAGAAGCAAAGATCAAGCAAACTGAGCTTATAGCCATCCTCTTTCGGCAAATGAGCAGCACTCGCCGTGGCCGATGACCAAATGATCAAGCACCGATACGTCGATCAGTGCCAAGGCATTCTGTATCCGTTTGGTGATGGCGCGATCGGCCTGGCTGGGCTCACTCACCCCGCTGGGATGGTTGTGGGCCAGGATCACCGCGGCGGCGTTGGCGGACAACACCGTCTTCACCACTTCCCGGGGGTACACGTTAGCGGCGTCTATGGTACCACGAAACAGCTCGGTAAGTTCCACTACTCTGTGCTGACTGTCGAGCAACAGCATGGCGAACACTTCGTGATGACGATGACCCAGGGTCGCCCGAAGATACTCCTGGGCGGCATTCGGGCTGTTGAGGGCACTCCTGGCCTGGCTGCGCTCCCCCAGGCAACGCCGCCCCAGTTCCCGGGCGGCCTGCAACTGCACGTACTTGGCCGGCCCCATGCCGTGGATGGCGGTGAAGCTGTCGGGGCTCATGCCCAGCAGGGCGTTGAGGCTGCCCGCCTGACCCAGGGCCTGCCGGGCCAGCTCCACCGCACTGACGCCGCTGTGGCCGGTGCGCAGAAAGATCGCCAGCAGCTCTGCGTCGCTGAGGGCCTGGGCCCCGCAATCCATCAGCCGCTCCCTTGGCCGCTCCGACGCCGGCCAGTCTCCAATTGCCATAGGGTTCCCTCCCTGATGCCTATTTAGTTAGTGACCCGGTCGTCACCGACCCGGTCCGCCATGTGTTATCTTAGGCGCCTCTCTCAGAAAACGACCAATGGCCATGAGCAAAATCACCCGAAATATCGTGCTGGGGATCTCCGGAGGCATCGCCGCCTACAAGGCCCCCATCCTGGTTCGCCGCCTCAAGGAGACCGGCGCCGACGTCCGCGTTGTCCTCAGCGGTGGCGCCAAGGCGTTTGTGACTCCCATGTCGCTGCAGGCGGTCTCCGGCCACTCAGTGGCCCATGACCTGCTGGACCCGGCCGCCGAGCTGGGAATGGGCCACATCGAACTGGCCCGCTGGGCCGATGAGGTGATCATCGCCCCCGCCAGCGCCAACTTCATCGCCCGCATGGCCAACGGCATGGCGGATGAGCTGATCACCGCGGTCTGTCTGGCCACCGAAGCGCCGATCCGGGTCTGCCCGGCGATGAATCAGGTGATGTACCTGGCCCAGGCCACCCAAGACAATCTGGCCACCCTGAAACGCCGGGGCATTACCCTGTGGGGACCCGCCAGCGGCGATCAGGCCTGCGGCGAAGTGGGCCCCGGCCGCATGCCGGAGCCGGAAGAGATCACCGCCCTGTCCCTGGCCGCCGCCCAGGCGGACGCCGAGCCCGGCCCGCTGGCGGGCAAAAAGCTGCTGCTCACCGCCGGCCCCACCCGGGAAGCCCTGGATCCGGTGCGCTACCTGTCCAACCACAGCTCCGGCAAGATGGGCTTCGCCCTGGCCCAGCAGGCCGCCCGCCTCGGCGCCGAGGTGACCCTGGTCAGCGGCCCGGTCAACCTGGCCACCCCGGATGGCGTCACCCGCATCGACGTGGATTCCGCCCAGCAGATGCTGGACGCGGTGATGGCCCAGGTAGAGAACCATGAAATCTTCATCGGCTGCGCCGCCGTGGCCGATTATCGTCCAGTCAGTGCCGCCTCGGACAAGATCAAAAAGTCCCAGGAAACTCTGACCATTGAGATGGTGCGAAACCCGGACATCCTTGCTACAGTAGCCGGCCACAGTAAGCGACCGTTCACTGTCGGCTTTGCCGCCGAAACCCGGGATGTGCAGCACTATGCCCTGGATAAGCTGGCCCGCAAGAAGCTGGACATGATCGCCGCCAATGACGTCTCCAAGCCTGGCCAGGGGTTCAATGCCGACAGCAACGCCCTGACCCTGTACTGGCCCGGAGGCAGCAAGGATTTGGGCCACAGCGACAAGGCCACCCAGGCTGAGGCACTGCTGCTGACCATCGCAGAGAAACTGACGAACTAAGAGACAAGAATGAAAACACCCATCGAGCTTAAAATTCTGGACGCCCGCCTGGGCAGCGAGTGGCCCCTGCCCGAGTACGCCACCCCGGGGTCTGCCGGCATGGATCTGCGCGCCATGGTGGACGAGCCTCTGGTGCTGGAGCCCGGTCAGAGCCAACTGGTGCCCACCGGCATGGCGATCCACATCGGCGACGCCAGCCTGGCGGCCACCATCCTGCCCCGCTCCGGCATGGGCCATAAGAAAGGGATCGTGCTGGGCAACCTGGTGGGCCTCATCGATTCCGACTACCAGGGGCCACTGATGTGCTCCCTGTGGAACCGCAGCAGCCAGACCGTCGCCATCGAGCCTGGTGAGCGAGTGGCCCAGCTGGTGTTCCTGCCCGTGGTCCAGGCCGCCTTTACCCAGGTGGAGTCCTTCGACGCCAGTGAGCGCGGCGAGGGCGGTTTCGGTCACTCCGGTACCAAGTAACTCCGGAGTCACGACCATGAGCAGTAATCACAAAAGCAACCGTCGCGAGCAGATCCTGCAGTCCCTGGCCAAGATGCTGGAGACCTCCCCCGGGGAGCGGATCACCATCTCCAAACTGGCCGCCGAAGTGGGCGTGTCTGAAGCGGCCCTGTATCGTCATTTTCCCTCCAAGGCGCGGATGTTCGAGGGACTCATCGAGTTCATCGAAAACGCCCTGCTCTCCAGGATCAACCTGATCATGGAGGAGGAGGAGGACACCATGGTGCGCTGTCAGCTGATCCTGCAGCTGCTGCTGACCTTCGCCGAGCGCAACCCGGGGATCACCCGACTGCTGACCGGCGACGCCCTCACCGGTGAACAGCAGCGCCTGCGTGAGCGGATGAACAAGCTGTTTGCCCGCATCGAGACCAACCTCAAGCAGGCCCTGCGGGAGAAGGCGATTCGGGAAGGCTCCGGCTTCTACCTGGAGGAGGGGATGCTGGCCAACCTGCTGCTCTCCTACGCCGAGGGCCGCATCGCCCAGTACGTGCGCAGCGAGTTCAAGGTGCTGCCCACCGAGCGCTTCAGCGAGCAGTGGGCCTTTATCCAGCGCCAGCTGCTGCAGAGCTAAACGGCCGCGAAAAGAGACAAAAACGGCGCCATCTGGCGCCGTTTTTCGTTGAATTTCAGGAAAGCCTGAAGCTTAGATGCCGTACTGGGCGCGGTAGGCGCTCACCTGTTCCAGCTCCTGCTCACGGCCCGGCTGCTCCTGCAGATAGGCGATGAGATCCCCCAGGGTGACGATGGCGATGATGGAACAGCCGTAATCCCGCTCCACCTCCTGGATGGCCGACAGTTCGCCCTTGCCCTTCTCCTGGCGATCCAGGGCGATCAGCACCCCGGCCAGAGAAGCGTCGTTGGCCTGGATGATCTCCATGGATTCACGGATGGCGGTGCCGGCGGTGATCACGTCGTCCACCAGCATCACCCGACCGGCGAGCTCGGCACCCACCAGGTTGCCGCCTTCACCATGATCCTTCTTCTCCTTGCGGTTGAAGCAGTAGGGCTTGTCGGTGCCGTGATGGTCCGCCAGGGCCACCGCGGTGGTGGTGGCGATGGGGATCCCCTTGTAGGCGGGGCCAAACAGCAGGTCATAGTCGATGCCGGAGTCCGCCAGCGCCGCCGCGTAGAAGCGGCCCAGACGCGCCAGATCGCCGCCGGTATTGAACAGGCCCGCATTGAAGAAGTAGGGGCTCTTGCGGCCAGATTTCAACGTAAACTCGCCAAAACGCAGCACATTACGTTCCAGGGCAAACTCGATAAATTCTCGTTGGTAAGCTTTCACTCTATTCCGACCTTATTCTCGTTGTGTGGGTACAAAAAAGGCGACCTCTCAGTCGCCTTCAATAAAACAGTTATCCTTCGGCCAACGCCGCCTTCTGGGCCTCGACGATGTCGTGGATCCCCGACTTGGCCAGCGCCAGCATCTCCAGCAGCTCCTCGTGGGTGAAGGGTTCGCCCTCGGCGGTGCCCTGCACCTCAATCATGCGGCCATCCTCCGCCATCACCACGTTCATGTCGGTTTCGGCAGCGGAGTCTTCCACGTACTCCAGGTCGCAAACCGCCTGACCGTCCACCACGCCGACGGAGACCGCAGCCACCATGAACTTCAGCGGATCCACGGTCAGCTTCTTGTCGCGCTGCAGGCCGTTGAGGGCGTCCACCAGGGCCACGCAGGCACCGGTGATGGCGGCGGTGCGGGTGCCGCCATCCGCCTGAATCACGTCGCAATCCACGGTGATGGTGTATTCACCCAGCTTCTCCAGGTCCACCGCCGCACGCAGGGAGCGGGCGATCAGTCGCTGGATCTCCAGGGTGCGGCCACCCTGCTTGCCCCGGGCCGCTTCCCGGCCGCTGCGGCTGTGGGTGGCGCGAGGCAGCATGCTGTACTCGGCGGTAACCCAGCCCTGGCCCTTGCCCTTGAGGAAACGGGGTACACCCTCTTCGACGGTGGCATTACACAGCACCTTGGTGTGGCCGAACTCCACCAGTACGGACCCTTCCGCATAACGGGTGTAGTTACGGGTCAGGGTAATGGGGCGAGTCTGGTTGGGGGCTCGGTTGTCTGGACGCATGAATAGTGCCTTGGCTCTGAAAATGTGCGGCACATTATACCGATCCGGCCCTCTGGACGCGAGGCTCTGTCCGCCTCGGCTCAGTTGGTTGTTTAACCAGCAGTATCTGATATAACTGAACCATAGCCCGAACAAAAAACAGACGACGATGATGCGACTAGGACATGGATTGCTGTTGCTCTGTCTGCTGCTGCCTCTGAGCCTGCAGGCCGAACCCCCGACGCTGAAAAACATGATGGAGCAGGAGACCCCGGCGGAAACCGAGGAGGCGGCGCCGGACAAACCCGCCCCGGAGCCCACTGTGGTGGATGAATATGAGCGGGGCTCGCCCCGCTCCTCCATGGAGGGACTGCTGCACGCCCTGCGCCACAACGACTTCGAGCGGGCCGCTCACTACCTGGATGGGCGCAACCTGCCCAAGGGGGTGGCCGACCTGCCGCTGTCGCTGCTGGCCGAGGAGTTCAAGCTGATCCTCAACCGCACCCTGTGGGTGGATCTGCACACCCTGAGCGAATCGAAGGACGGCCTCACCGGCGACGGCCTGCCGCCCTATCGGGACCTGGTGGGGCGAGTTCCCCTGGGATCCCGCCAGGTCAGTGTCTACCTGCAGCGCGTGCCCCGGGGCGACGGTCAGTATATCTGGAAAATCTCCAATGCCACCCTGGGTGAGGTCCCCAACCTCTACCAGCAGTACGGCGACGGCCCCATCGGCGAATACCTCAGCGACCACCTGCCCGAGTTCGAAATCCTCGGGCTGCAAAGCTGGCAGTTTGTGGCGGTGCTGCTGATGTTCCTCCTCGCCTACCTCATCAGCCTGCCGCTGTTTGCCATCAGCAAGTGGCTGGTGCGGCGGCACTACCCGGACAACACCCAACTGCAGCGCTTTATCAGTGGTCCTCTGAGGCTGCTGTTTGTGGTGCTGGTGGTGCGGGAAGCCTTCCCCCTGGTGCGCCCCTCCATCGAGGCCAGGGCCATTGCCGAAGGCCACGCCCTGATGATCCTGGCGCTGGTGTGGGTGATGGTCTCCGGCATGGAGCTGGCCCGGGAGCGGCTCAACCGCAGCTTCCAGGAGAAGGGCAAGGATCAGGGGGCTCAGTTGCTCAAGCCCCTGTTCACCATAGGCAAGATCCTGATCATCATCATCGGCCTGCTGATGTGGCTGGAGAACCTGGGGTTCAAAGCCACCACCATACTGGCGGGCCTGGGGATCGGTGGCCTGGCGGTGGCCCTGGCGGCGCAGAAGTCGGTGGAAAACCTCATCGGCGCCATCACCCTCTACCTCTCCTCGCCGGTGAAGGTGGGCAACTTTTGCAAGTTCGGCACCCAGATGGGGGTGGTGGAGGAGATCGGTCTGCGCTACACCCGGGTGCGCACCCTGGATCGGACGGTGATCCACATCTCCAACGCCACCTTCGTCGACCTGCAGCTGGAGAATTTTTCCGAACGGGAGAAGATCCGTTACAGCCCGTCGCTCAACCTGCGCTACGACACCCCGGTCAGCAAACTGCGGGGAGTGATGGACGAGATCACCCAGGCGCTGAAGGATCACCCCATGACTCATGAGTCGCCGCTGAGGGTGCGCTTCCACAAGTTTGGCCCCAACGCCCTGCAGCTCAATGTGCTCAGCTACATCCAGACCACCGCCTTTCCTGAATACCTGGAGGCGGCAGAGGAGCTGAATCTGGCCATCCTCACCATACTGGAGCAGCACGGGGTGGCGATGACCGACACCACCCAGCTGCGCTGGCTTGGGACTCCTAAAGCAGCCGACGGGCAATGACCCTAAACCCCTGGAATGTCCGGGGGCTTTGCCGTCTCCCCTCGCCCGTGGGTATAATCGGACCACTGACACTTTACAAGGCCACTTCCAATGATCCACAGCATGACCGCCTATGCCCGCAGCGACGTTAAAGCTGACTGGGGCAGCGCCTCCTGGGAGATCCGCTCCGTCAACCAGCGCTACCTGGAGACCTACCTGAGACTGCCCGAGCAGTTCCGCTCCCTGGAACCCATGCTGCGGGAGCGCCTGCGTAAGCGCCTGGCGCGCGGCAAGGTGGAGGTGAACCTGCGCTTCGAACTGACCGAAAACGCCGGCGACACCGTGCAGATGAACGAGCAACTGGCGGCCCAGCTCATCGAGAAGGCCCAGCACCTGCACACTATGGCCGGCATCGGCCAGCTGAACCTGGTGGAACTGATGCGCTGGCCCGGCGTTCTGGAAGCCAGTGAGCGCGACATGGACGCCATCGGCAAGGAGCTGCTGCAAAAGTTCGACGACACCGTGGATCAGTTTCTGGAAGCCCGCGGCTCCGAAGGCCAGGCCCTGGAGAAGATGATCAGCGATCGCCTGGACGGCGTGACCGAGCAGGCCGCCTTTGTTCGCGGCCGCATGCCGGAGATCATGGAGTGGCAGCGCCAGAAGCTGAACGACCGCCTGGCGGAAGTGAAAGAGGACATGGACCCCGGCCGCATCGAGCAGGAGATGATTCTGCTGGCCCAAAAGATGGACGTGGCCGAGGAGATCGACCGCCTCGATACCCACGTGAACGAGACCCGCAAGGTGCTGAAGAAGGGCGGTGCCTGCGGCCGTCGCCTGGATTTCATGATGCAGGAGTTCAACCGTGAGTCCAACACCCTGGCCTCCAAGTCCATCAGCACCGACATCACCGCCGCCGCGGTGGAGCTTAAGGTATTGATTGAGCAGATGCGCGAACAGATCCAGAACATCGAGTAAGCCCAAGCGCACTCAGCCGAGCCCCGCATCGCGGGGCTTTTGTTTTTTAAGTGCTTTTTGACGAAACCGCCGGCTCTCTCCTATAGTTGCAATTGGGCATGGAACCGCCCGAGACTCGGCAACACAAGGAACAGGTTATGAGCCAACCTAAGCTGGTCAGCTACTTCTCCAGTGGCAACATTCCGCTGGGGCGGGCACTGGATCGCCCCTATACCCACCTCATTCTCGCCTTCCTCAGCTGCAGTGAACACAGCCCCTTCACCCTGGAGCTGTCCGGCGCCATCGCCGCCCAAACCTCTCCGCCCCAACTGACCCAGGGCACTAAGCAGGCCATTCGCCAGCTGCAACAACAGGGGATCAAGGTGATGATCAGCTTCGGCGGTGCCACCATGACCAGCGCCGCCTACCGGCAACTGGTGGGGCAGGAGAGTTACCTGGCCTACATCCTGGCGCAGTTTGTCACCCACAACGAACTGGATGGCATCGACATCGACTGGGAGGACAGCGCCGCCTTTGTCGGTCAGGGCGGCTATGACGGCATCGAGTTTCTGGTCAACCTGACCCTGGCCCTGAGGCGGGAGCTGCCCAGTGACCGCTACCTGATATCTCACGCCCCCCAGCCTCCCTACCTGGAGTCCGGCTATCGCATGAGTGGCTACCTGAAGGTGTTGGAGCAGGCCGGCAGCGCCATCGATATGCTGAACATCCAGTTCTACAACAATCGTCCCTGGAGCGGCGACCCGTTGCGGATCGTGGAGTCCTACCAGAGATACTGCCGGCTGCCGGGGATGAGTCCGGACAAGGCGATACTGGGCCTGCCGGTCAGTCGCCACAATGCTCAGGCCAGCAGCTACATTCCGGTGGAGCGCATCGTCACGGAGATCGTCCAGCCCCTGAAGGCCGCCCACTGCCTGGGAGGCCTGATGAACTGGGAGTTCGCCTCAGACACCGAGGGTCACTGGAGCCACCCGGTCAGCGAGGCGCTGGAGGACCAAAGCGTCACCGGCTAACCCATGAGGGCCGCGGAGCTGCCGACCGGCCAACGGCTCGGAGGCAAAAATGCGATGCTTGATGTTGCAGTCCCTTCGGACAGGACAGGGCCGCCCTGCTGCACCCAGCGGTGGAATGTCATCAGCTGATGAAAGGTGGTCCCCTTTCTCCCCGTCCTGTCGAATTCTATGCGCCCGATGATTATGGTTAGCCATCACTCATCACAGCCAAGGGCACTGATTCTGGATTGGGGACAGTGTCACAAGGTAACAACACGGCTATATTTAGATGAGTTAACTAAGTCAAATTAGATATATTCCCCCCATGAAAATATGACGTTTGTCACCAAATAACTTCTGCGCGACATTTCACCAGTCACATTTCTTTCTATTTCACCAATTTACTCAAATTTTAATTCTTTAACGATTTTGTCTCTTTTGTTCGAAATTTCTTCTCCGGTCACATATCCCCTAACTTCAGAGATCTGCCAATTGACATCTTATTGATACGTTTGATTTTATTACCAGCCCCATCGATGGCAGCTCCTAGCGCAACGGCCTGACACATCGGCGCTCTTTGACGCCAAGCCTATTCTGACCATGGGGCAGAAGCACTTTAGATTTATTTAAACGGCGTCATTAACTACGGATAAATAATATGTCCACCTTCAATGTGCAGAATAAAAGCATCGGCTTTCAGCTTTGCTCCATTATTACTGTCCTTATCGTTATTGCCTTTTCACTTACCGGGTATCTGGTCTACCGGGAGAGTTATCAGACTCTGATGGATAAGGCGCTCTCTGAGCACCAATCCAAGGTGCAGGCCCTGAGTGCCACCCTGAAACAGAGTTTTGACGGCTACCTGAAGGAAGCCAAGGTGCTGGAGACAGCCTTCCAGAACCGATATCTGGAGGGTCTGCAGCCAGCCGGCTCCAGTGTGGAACTGAAAGGGCGCGCCTTGCAGGATCTCAGCGCTCATGGTGAGCGAGTCAGCGACAATCGGCTGGTGGATGCCTTTACCCGGGATACCGGTGCGGTGGCGACGGTGTTTGTCAAAGAGGACCGCGACTATGTTCGCCTCTCCACCTCTTTGACCAACCTCAATGGCGAACGGGTGGTGGGCACCGAACTGAACCGCACCAGCGATGCCTACCGGGCCCTGAGCCGGGGTGACAGCTACTACAACAAGGTCACCCTGTTCGGTAAGCAGTACCTCACCTACTACGCCCCCATAAAAAGTGCGGACGGTTCCCAGGTGGGCGCCTCCTTTGTGGGCTTGCCAGTGGACCAGGCGTCTCAGGATCTGTTCGACAACCTGGCCACCATCCAGTGGGGTGACACCGGCTACTCCATCGTCTTCGACGACAGCGACGCCAAGCGGGGGATGTACATCCATCACCCCCTGAAAGAGAATCTGGCCAAGAACATCATTCAGTTGGCCACGGAAGAGAAACCCTTCCAGAAGCTGTTTGAGAGCGACACCGGCGTGGTGCGCTACCCCCACACCTACAACGGCGTCACCGGTGAAAAGTACCTGGTGTTTGCCAAGGTACCCGGATGGAATTGGGTGCTGTCCGGCGGCACCTTCCTGGATGAGGTCACCAAGGAGACCCGCTCCCTGCTGACCACCATCGTTCTGGTGGCCTCCCTGGCCGGGCTGTTCACCATCGTCGTGGTCACCTGGGTACTGCAGCGGATCCTACGCCCCCTGGGCCAGGCCAGTGACTACATGACCGCCCTGGGCGAAGGCCGGGTCAGCATTGACATCCCTAAGGTCTGTGGAGACAGTCGCAACGAGATCACCCGCCTGATGTTCGCCATGGGTCAGATGGCCAGGCGGCTGAACCAGCTGGTGGGGGAGATCAAGACCACCAGTAACGACTCCAATGCCGCCGCGCGTCTGGTGGCCGAGCATGCCCAGTCCAACCTGGGTCAGTCTGAGCAGCAACAGCAGCAAGTGGATCAAATGGCCACCGCCATTGAGGAGATGGCCTCCTCCGCCAACGCCGTTGCCGAGCAGGTGGAAGCGGTGGCCCACAGTGTCCAGACCGCCAACCAGGACAGCAACGCCGGCTCGGTGCTGGTGACCGACATGGAGCAGGAGATCAACAGCCTCAGCGATCAGCTCAACGACTCCACCGACGCCATCCGTCAGGTGCACGAGGAGAGCCGCAACATCGAAAGTGTCACCACCATGATCGACACCATCGCCGAACAGACCAACCTGCTAGCGCTGAACGCCGCCATCGAAGCGGCCCGTGCCGGTGAGCAGGGGCGGGGCTTTGCGGTGGTGGCCGACGAGGTGCGTCAGCTGGCCCACCGCACCCAGAGTTCGGTTCAGGAGGTAGTGTCCATCATCAGCCAACTGCAGCAGCGCATCGAGTCTGCGGTGTCCATGATGAACTCCAGCCAGAACACCAGCGTGTCGGTGAAGGAAAAAGCCCAGGCAGCCGGCGGGGCGTTGCACAACATCACCGGTCAGATCAATGCCATTGCGGATATGGCCCAGAGCATGGCCACCACGTCCGAACAGCAAGCCCAGGTTTCCCAGGAGATCGCAGCCAATGCAGCCTCAGTCAGCGATCTTAATCGCATGACCCGCGACACCTCGGCGCAAACCGCCGACAGTGCCGTCGAGCTGCAGCAGCTGTCCGATAACCTGGACAAACAGGTGGCCTACTTCAGTTAGGCCCCAGGGAAAGAGAGAAGCAAGGGGAGCACAGCTCCCCTTTTTCGTGCCGGCCGTCGAGATACGGCGACGACCGATCGCCACATCGGCCACCAGACGCTGCCGCCGCTCCCGCCAGGGAGAGCCTGCTTTGAGGCGCACCCCATGACCGGTTTGCACCAACCCCAGATACTCGTAGGGTCGGCTGAGATCAGGAAAGCCGGTTCGAGGCATCAGCGCCGCCTTGGTGTCGGCAAACAGGGTGGTGCCGCTGAGGCGGTCAAACACCTGCACCAGGCTGTCCACCGTCCAGTGGCGGCTTTGCTGACGGCAACAGGCGACAAACTGAGCCAGCACCTGAGTCAGAGACCCCTTGCCCGACCGCCGGAGCTCGGTATCCACCGCCAGGAAGTAGGCGGCGCCGCTCCAATACACCCGCCGATAGGCGTGACGGCGCCACATGTCCCGGGACAGCTCCTCCAGGGCAATGGCACCATGGTCATCGTCTTCGACGCCACGCCTGAAGCCCCGATCCAACCGTTTCATCGCCTCATCGGAAGAGAGGATGCCCGCCCTGGCCATCAACAGATACTGCAGATAACTGGCCAGCCCCTCACTGAACCAGGGCTGGTCGTTGCCGGGAAAGGGGATCAGCAGATGGCTGAACTCGTGCATGGCGGTCCAGTCACTCCTCAGGGAGTGAAGAGGAAGACGGTAATCCACGTAGAAGCGGATCCCCTCCGCCGCGCCTCTGTCTATCTGAGCCCAGGGTACCGCTCCCCGGCCCCGGCCACCGTCGTACACCCGGATGCGGGCGCAGCGCACCGGGTGCTGTCCCGCCAGCTCCGCCACCGTCTGGGCCGCCTCCCCCAGCCAACGGCGGAGCTTGGCCCGTTCACCATCCGGTATGCGCTGGTCGAACTGAAAGCTGGGCGGCCCCTCACAGCCGGCACTCGCCGGTCCGGCCCACAGACACAAACAAACCAATAAGCGTTTCAACCAGTTCATTTTGCCTCCCTGCGCCCAATCCCCTGATTACTTCTAACTCAAATACGGGAATTGAGTTAGACTAGATGGGCATAACCTCCTAACAATGACTACAAAGAGATTATGCCTATGACCCTGGCCACCGATTTTCTCCACGCCCTGCCCAAAGTCGAACTCCATATGCACATCGAAGGCTCTCTCGAGCCGGAGCTGATGTTTCGGCTGGCACAACGCAACAACATCACCCTGCCCTACGATTCCGTGGATGCCCTGCGCCAGGCGTACGACTTCAGCAACCTGCAGTCCTTCCTGGACCTTTATTATCAGGGCGCCAATGTCCTGCAGACGGAGCAGGACTTTTTTGACCTCACCTGGGCCTACCTGCAGCGCTGCCACGAACAGAACGTCGAACACGTCGAAATCTTCTTCGACCCCCAGACCCACACCGACCGCGGCATCCCCTTCGAAACGGTGATCAACGGACTGACCCAAGCCCTGGCGCAGGGAGAACAGCAGTTGGGCATCAGCCACGGCCTGATTCTCTGCTTCCTGCGTCACCTCAGCGAGGAGTCCGCCCTGGAGACCCTTGAGCAGGCCAAGCCTTTCAGGGAGAAGATCCTTGGCATCGGCCTGGATTCCTCCGAACTGGGTCATCCACCGGAGAAGTTCCAGCGGGCCTTTGCCGCCGCCCAGGCTCAGGGGTACAAGCTGGTGGCCCACGCCGGCGAAGAGGGTCCGGCGGAGTACATCTGGCAGGCCTTGGATCTGCTCAAGGTGCAGCGCATCGACCATGGGGTGGCCTGCCTGCAGGATCCCGAGCTGGTGGCCCACCTGGCGGAGCATCAGATCCCGCTGACGGTGTGTCCCAACTCCAACGTCCGCCTGCGGGTGTTCGACACCATGGCGGACCATAACCTGAAAACCCTGCTGGACAAGGATCTGAAAGTAACGCTGAACTCGGACGATCCTGCGTATTTTGGTGGCTATATGCTGGAAAATTACGTGAACGTGCAAGAGGCGCTGAATCTGAGCAAAGAGCAGTGGCTGAAGTTGAGTGCCAACGCCATCGACGCCAGCTTTGCCTCGGATGCTCGCAAGGCCCAGCTCTACCAGCAGCTGATGGAGCTGTTCTGATCTTCAGCCGGTAAAAAGCCCAGCCAATCGGCTGGGCTTTTTTGTATCAGGCGCTGCGGCCGCGGTAGGCCGCCAGCATCCAGCTCTCCTTCTCCTGCTGGGACAGGTAGTCGCTCATCAGTGAGGCAGTGCCTTCATCCCCCAACTCACCGGCAGACTCCAGGATGGCACGCTGCTTGGCGATCAACACCATGTAGCCGTCCAGCAACAGGTCAATGCCTTCACTGCCGCTGCTCACCTGCACCGCCTCGCGGATCTCGCTGTGCTGCAGGTAATCGGAAAACGCGTGCAGCGGCTGATGCCCCAGTGTCAGCACCCGCTCGGCGATCTCATCCACCTTCTCCAGCAGAACGTTGTAGATCTCCTCAAACTTGGTGTGCAGCTCGAAGAAATCGGCCCCCTTGATGTTCCAGTGAAAACCGCGGACGTTCATGTACAGAATCTGGTAGTTGGCCAGCAAGTCATTCAGTTGACCGGCCAGTTGCTCGGCACCCTGGCTGTTCAGCCCAATCAGGTTGGTGTTGTTCATGGCTATCCCCTTATCTCAATTTCGGGCCACCCTGTGTGGCGATTGAGTCTAGAATAGCCCCAGTCTTGAATCTGATAAAGCGAGCAATAGGCATTGCCGCAATCTACTTTATGAATCACCAGGAGTGTCGGCGGTGAGAGTGCGGCATCGCTGGGTGATCTCCGACCGGCAGGAGCCGCAACCGGTGCCGGCACCACAAGCGTTGGCCACCTCATCGGCGCTGGTGGCACCGGCAAGAATCACTTCGTCCACATCCTGCTGCGTCAATCGCAGGCAACAGCAGAGCAGAGTCGGAGGGGTTGGCTGAGTCATCTCAATCTTCACCTTTTCAATAGGATGGCCGCGCCAAAACAGGGCACTGTGCGCCAGTGCCGCGCAGTATAGCAGCCGACCACCTTGATTCTGCTCAGACCAAAATCTCAGCTTTTTCTACTTAAGACTCTGATTAAAAACCAAATACTTAATTAGACTTTGATGTTTCAATGACCCGGCCCCCTTCTTGCTCTGTCATGTCAGGGTCATGACGACCCGTTATCGTGACGGGAAGCAAAGGAGGTGCTTATGAGCCGTGATTGCCCAGACTGGCAGGATATCTGTGCCCTGTCGGAACTCATTCCGGGAGAGGGGGTGTGTGCCCTGGTGCAGGATCAGCAACTGGCACTGTTTCTGTTGCGTTCAGGCCAGCTGTTTGCTCTGGACAATCACGATCCCCTGGGCAAAGCCAACTCGATTTTTCGCGCCCGGGTCGATGAAGAGTCCCGCACCCTGGCCCTGGAGGCCGCTGGCCAGCCGCGGCGCTACTGTCTGCACAGCGGTCGCAACCTGGAGCAGCGGGAGATCTCCCTGGCCACCTTTCCGGTGAGGGTGAGGAACAATCGGGTGCAACTGGCACTGGAATAAAAAAAGAGGGCCATCAGGCCCTCGAGGAAATCGATAAGATAAGGTCGTGAAACTGGAGACTCTGGTCCTTGGTGCTGTGGGCCATTGACTACAGCATAACCAGCCCCTTCGATGTCGTATAACGCACTCTTACTATTGCACTAATCGACTTTGCCGCTTTGAATCCCGCTCCGGCTTTTCCTGTGCTTCTGTCGATGCTGCCAGGCTGAAACTCAGGCAAAAAAAGAGGGCCAACAGGCCCTCAACAAAAACGATATGAGATGATGATGAAACTCGGTACTCTGGGCCTTGGTGCTGTGGGCCATTGGTTACAGACTACCCAGTCTCACCCTCTTGGTATAACGGAGTGTGGCTATCGCCCTAATCGACTTTGTCGTTTTGAACGCCAGTTGGTGATTTCGCCAGGCGCTCAGGATGGGCGCAGATCACACTTCTTCCTGCCACAGGGTCTCACCGGCCACCCAGGTGCGGCTCACCCGCATCCCCGGTCCCAACAACGCCATATTGGCCAATGCGCCGGGTTTGAGGTGCCCCAGCACCTCCTCCATACCCAGGGCCCTGGCCGGGTTGGCCGACGCCATGCGCAGTGCCTGACCCGGGGCCACACCCAGGCCATCGATGGCGTTGAGCACCGCCTGGTTCATATCCAGCACCGAGCCCGCCAGCTGGCCATCGGGTCCCTCCAGCCGACACTGGTGACGGGTGACCTGACGCCCCACCAGCTCAAAGCTCTGCTGATCACTGCCCACCGGTGGCATGGCATCGGTGACCAGCATCAGGTTGTCCTGTCCCTTGCACTTCAGCGCCAGACGGGCCGCCCGGTAATCCATATGGTGACCGTCGAGGATGATCCCCGCCATGCTGTACTCATCCAGCAGAGCACTGCCGACCATACCCGGCGCCCGGGACGCCAGGGGCGACATGGCATTAAACAGGTGGGTAAACCCGACGGCCCCTGCGGCCAGGGCAGCGTCCACCTCATCGGCGCTGGCGTTGGAGTGGCCCAGGAAGACGATCATCCCCAGAGAGACCAGGGTGCGGATCTCCGCCTCCGACACCACATCCGGCGCCAGGGTGATCATCTTGACCCCCAGATCGTCCCGGGCATAGAGCTGCCACTCCGCCTCGCTGATGGGGCGCATATGCTCGGCGTTATGCACACCACCCTTGGCCGGTGCCAGGTGGGGTCCCTCGAAGTGGATGCCCAGAACCCCATAGGGTGAGTTCTGCCTCGCCCGGGCCACCGCGTCCGCGGCCCGGGTCATATTGGCCAGATCATCGGTGATCACCGTCGGCAGCATCGCCGTGGTGCCAAACTGGCCGTGAGCCTTGAGCACGGTCAGCACCTGATCGGCGTCGACCGCATTGTTGATCAGCACACCGCCGCCCCCGTTGACCTGCAGATCCACAAAGCCCGGCGCCAGGATGCCCACCAGCTTCTCATCCCAGCGATTGCGCTCCTTGTCGATGCTGGCCACCCGGCCGTTCTCCACCGTGAGTACCACGTTCTTAAACATCTGCTGGCCATCGAACAGCTGACTGACCAGGTAGCGTTTACTCATTACTCTCCCTCCTTCAGGGGCATAAGGCCGGGTGCCGGAGCCAGGCCCAGCAGCACTCTGGCCAACGAATCGTAACTCGCCCCCCGTCCGGGGCGATCCAGGTGATAGGCAAAGCTGGCCAGACCCCAGTGACACCAGGGACTGACCAGTGAAAATTCGTAAGGGGCGCGCAGGCTCAGGTGAATCACCGAGCGACCGGACGCCTTGGCTTGCTTCAGCAGAGGCACCAGTCGCTCAGGCTGATGGGCCTGGATCAGCGCCTGCTCGTCCAGGGCAGACACATCCTCCATCCCTCCCAACTCGGCGGCGCTCTGGCGGGGGGAGATAAAGCCACTGATCACCAGATCGGCCTGCGCCATCGCCTGGTGCAGTTCCGCCTCTGGCTGAAGCAGGCTGGCGCAACGTATCTCGAGCTCAGGCTTGAGCTCCTTGAGAGCGGCCGCCAGGGCGTTGGCCTTTTCCAGATCGGGCAGCATCAACAGCCAGTGTCGATGTGCAGTGGCAGGCCGAGGCAGGGTGTTGGGGCACAGCTGGGTAACAGCCGCGGTCGCCAGCTTGCGCTCCAGGGAGCGGTGAGCGTCACAGCCCAGGACCTCGGGGGAGGGCAGCAGATCAGGCGCCAGCCGCCGCTTGAGGTCGGCGATCCTCGTCAGAGAGTCCTGCCACTCCCCGGGGTCCAGCTTCCCGGCGGCCAGCGCTTCGGCCACCGCATCGATGAGTTCATCCAGCTTGACCAGGTCCGCCTCACAGCGGATTCGCACCGGCATCAGGGCGATATCCACCCCGGCAGCAAAGCTGTGGATCACCGCCTGGGTCAGGGAGAGCCAGCCGCTGATGCCCGCCATATCCAGAGCATCGGTGATCACCACCCCCTGATAGCCCAGCTGCTGCCTCAGTAGGCCGGTAATGATCTTGCGGGACAGTGTGGCCGGCACCAGATGCGCCAACCCGTCCCGACCGATCAGGGTCGTGTCATCCAGGGCGGGATACTGAATGTGGGCGGTCATCACCATGTCCGGCTGGATCTGCTGCAGGATGGCCCGGTAGGGGGCCAGCTCCATGCCGTCGAGGTGGGAACGGTCATACTCCACTCTGGGCAGACCGGTATGACTGTCACTGTGAGTATCCCCATGGCCGGGGAAGTGCTTGAGGGTTGAGAGGATACCCGCGGAGGCAAACCCCTGGACCTGGGCCAGCCCCAGTCGCGCCACCAATTGAGGATGGTCACCGTAGGCACGCACGTTGATCACCGGATTGTCCGGGTTATTGTTCACATCGATGCAGGGCGCGTGATTGACATTGATGCCCAGGGCCAACAGCTCCCTGCCCATGGCGACGGCCACCTCGTTGGCCAGCTCCGGATGGACGGAAGACGCCGCCCCCAGGGCCATGTTGCCGGCAAAGGCGGTGGTGTGCGCCTTGGGGGTTCGACACACCCGTCCCCCCTCTTGATCCACCGAGATCAGCAGCGGAGCGCCCAGGGAAGAGCGCGCCGCCGCCCACTGAAGCGCTGAGGTCAAGGTGCGAATCTGCTCCGGACTCTCCAGGTTCTCCGAGAACAGAATCACCCCACCCAATCCACAGCGGGCAATCCAGTCAGCCACCGCCCCGGGCAGCCGGGTCATGGGCGTGCGCGCCGTGGGCGAATCGCCAAAATAGCGCAGGTCGATCATCAACTTCTGGGCGATCTGTTGTTTCAGGTTCATCACGAGGTGGTCGGCTCCAATTATTGAGCTAGAGTCACACCGGCACTGGTGCCGATCAAGAGGAAATGGCCACGGCCATGGATGCGCTCCCGTTTTCCTGCCCCAAACGGGTGATTTATCCACCCATTCATGGTAATTTACGCCGCCTCAGAATCAGGTGGCCGGCCCTTGCTTCTTGCCGCCACTGTCACTAGAACTTAGACACCGGTTTCCCCCGACCCTGCTCTGCAGAGGCGGCGGCCCGGTTTTAACTTTTTTTCAGGGTGGAATCAGCCATGGCCCGTCGTGGAAACCTCTTCATTGTATCGGCCCCCAGTGGGGCAGGTAAGTCGTCGCTCATCGGCGCCCTGCTCAAGGACAAGCCTGCGGATATGCAGGTGTCGGTCTCTCACACCACCCGAGCCCCCCGTCCCGGCGAAAGCGACGGCGTGCATTACCACTTCGTCGAGAAAGAGGCCTTCAAGACGCTGATCGATCAGGGCGCTTTCTTTGAGTGGGCCGAAGTGTTCGGCAACTACTACGGCACCTCCCGCGTCACCATCGAGCAGACCCTCGATAATGGGATCGACGTCTTCCTGGACATCGACTGGCAGGGTGCCCGTCAGGTGAAAGCCCTGATGCCCGAAGCGATTGGCATCTTTATCCTGCCCCCCTCCCGGGAGGAGCTGGAGCGTCGGCTCAACAGCCGCGGCCAGGACAGCGCCGACACCATCGCCGCCCGCATGGCGGATGCGGTGGATGAGATGAGTCATTATGATGAGTATGACTACCTGATCGTCAACGAAGATTTCGACACGGCACTGGCGGATCTCACTGCCATTGTTTTGGCCAACCGACTGCATCTGGCTGGGCAAAAATCTGTCCACGGTGATATGCTAGATGATCTGTTGGCAGGCTAGTCAACTTCATGTACACTTTTGCGTCATTTTTTTAAGCTCAAACACAGGAGTTCCTTTTCATGGCACGCGTAACTGTTGAAGACGCCGTAGATAAGATTGGCAACCGTTTTGACCTGATCCTGGTCGCCTCTCGCCGTGCGCGTCAGCTGTCTGTAAACGGCAAGGAACCGCTGGTCGAGGAGCAGAACGATAAGCCCACCGTCATCGCCCTGCGCGAAATCGAAGCGGGTCTGATCGATGCCAAGACTCTGGATGAGCAAGAGCTGCAAGCTCAGCGCGAGCAGGAAGCGGCCGAGCTGGCTGCGGTAGCTGCCATCGCTGAAGGACGCACTCTGTAATTCCAGCACCGGGGGTCGTCGTTGTATCTGTTTGAAAGCCTGAGGGAACTGGTATCCAGCTATCTGGATCCTGAGCAGGTCGAGAATCTCACTCGAGCGTACATCACCGCCAGAGATGCCCATGATGGGCAGACCCGATCCAGCGGCGAGCCCTACATCACCCACCCGGTTGCGGTCACCCGCATCCTGGCGGAGATGCGTCTCGACTACGAGACCCTGGCCGCCGCCCTGATGCACGATGTCATCGAGGACACCGAGCTCACCAAAGAGGACCTGGCCGAACAGTTCGGTCCCTCTGTGGCCGAGCTGGTGGAGGGCGTCTCCAAGCTCGACAAGCTTAAGTTCCGCGATAAGAAGGAAGCCCAGGCGGAAAACTTCCGCAAGATGGTCCTGGCCATGGTGCAGGACATTCGGGTGATCCTGATTAAACTCGCCGACCGCACCCACAACATGCGTACCCTGGGCTCACTGCGCCCGGACAAGCGCCGCCGCATCGCCAGGGAAACCCTGGAGATCTACGCCCCCATCGCCAACCGTCTCGGCATCCACAACATCAAGAATGAGCTCGAGGACCTGGGTTTCTCGGCGCTCTACCCCATGCGCCACCGGGTGCTGCGGGACACCTTGCAGGCCGCCAGCGGTAACCGCAAGGCGATCATGAACTCCATCCGCGAAGCGATCATCGGTCGCCTGGATGACGTCACCATCGACGGTGACGTATCCGGCCGGGAGAAGAACCTCTACTCCATCTACAACAAGATGGTGAACAAGGAGCTTCAGTTTCAGGAGGTGATGGACATCTACGCCTTCCGGGTGATCGTCAAGGACATCGACACCTGTTACCGGGTGCTCGGTGCCATGCACACCCTGTATAAGCCCCGCCTGGATCGCTTCAAGGATTACATCGCTATCCCCAAGGCCAACGGCTACCAGAGTCTGCACACCTCCCTCTATGGCCCCCATGGGGTGCCGGTTGAGGTGCAGATCCGCACCGAAGACATGGATCAGATGGCCGATAAGGGTGTGGCGGCCCACTGGCTCTACAAGGGCAACGCCGAGGCCAACGCCACCACCGCCCAGGTCCGGGCACGAAAGTGGATGCAAAGTCTGCTCGAATTGCAGCAGAGTGCCGGCAACTCCTTCGAATTCATCGAAAACGTCAAAACCGATCTCTTCCCCGATGAGATCTACGTTTTCACCCCCACCGGCAAGATTCTGGAGCTGCCTCTGGGCGCCACGCCGGTGGATTTTGCCTATGCGGTGCACACCGATGTGGGCAATGGTGCCGTCGGCGCCAAGGTCAATCGCCATGCCTACCCCCTGAGCCAGCCGCTGAAATCTGGCCAGACCGTGGAGATCATCACCGCCCCGGGCGCCCGTCCCAACGCCGCCTGGCTCAACTTCGTGGTGACCGCCAAGGCCAGGGCCAAGATCCGTCACGTGCTGAAGAACCTGCAGGACAGGGACGCCACCGCTCTGGGTAAGCGGTTGCTGAACCACGCCCTGGGAGACATGACCCTGGAGGATATCTCCGCCGAGCGCATCGAGCAGGTGGTGGCCGAATACCGTCACAGCGACTTCAATGGTCTGCTGGCGGACATCGGCCTGGGCAACGCCATGAGCCTGGTGGTCGCCCAGAAGCTCAAGGGAGAGTTGGAGTCCACCGAAGGCCGTGACAAGCTGCCGATTCGTGGCGCCGAAGGCGTGCTGCTCTCCTTCGCCAAGTGCTGTCGGCCCATTCCCGGCGACGACATCGTCGCCCACGTCAGCCCGGGCAAGGGGCTGGTGGTGCACAGAGACAACTGCCGCAACATCCACCGCGCCCGAGAGGTGGAAGCGGAGAAGTTCCTCAATGTGGAGTGGGATCAGGACAACCGGGAGGAGTACGTCACCGGCCTGAGGATGGACATCATCAACCATCAGGGGATCCTGGCCAAACTCACCTCCATCATTGCGGCCTGCGACGCAAATATTCATAATCTCAACACCGAGGAGAAAGAGGGGCGGGTCTACACCATCACCCTGACGCTCACGGTGAAGAACCGGGTACACCTGGCCAATGTGATGCGCAAGCTGCGCGTTCAGCCGGAAGTACTGAAAGTCGCGCGAAACCGTAACTGATAAACTCTGTGGGGACACCATGACCGACAAGCTCGTTATTGCCACCGACAACGCTCCCGCCGCCATCGGCACCTACTCCCAGGCGATCCGTACCGGGGACACCGTCTACATCTCCGGCCAGATCCCTCTGGTTCCCGAGACCATGGAGATGGTGGGTGACGACTTCGACTCTCAGGTCGTTCAGGTGTTCAACAACCTGAAAGCGGTCTGCGAAGCCGCCGGTGGTGACCTGCAAAAGCTGGTGAAACTGAACATCTACATGCTGGACCTGGCCAACTTCGCCAAGGTCAACGAGGTGATGGGTCAGTACATCCAACAACCTTACCCCGCCCGAGCCGCCATCGGCGTCAAGGAGCTGCCCAAGGGCTCCCTGGTGGAGATGGATGCGGTGATGGTGCTCTGACGCAGACCCATACACACCTATACTTTCGGGGGCGCATGGGCGCCCCCGGCTTCGTTTCTAACCTTAAGGAATCCCCATGAGCCCCGAACGCTTAGCCCGAATCAACGCCATGCTGGACAAACGCCAGCCGGACCTGACCATCTGCATGGAGGAGGTCCACAAGCCGCACAACCTGGCGGCCATGGTGCGCACGGCAGACGCCGTCGGGGTTCATCAGGTGCACGCCATCTGGCCGGATCAGAAAACCAAGCTCTCCGGCGGCACCGCCACCGGCAGCCAGAACTGGGTCAGCCTGAAGTCCCACGCGTCGATCACCGACGCCATCCTGGCGCTGCGCGAGCAGGGGATGCAGATCATCGCCACCAACCTCTCCGATACCGCTGTGGATTTTCGCGAGATCGACTACACCAAGCCCACCGCCATCCTGATGGGACAGGAGAAGTTTGGCATCACCCAGGAAGCCCTGGCCCTGGCGGATCAGGATGTGATCATCCCCATGGTGGGCATGGTGCAATCCCTGAACGTGTCCGTGGCCACCGCCCTGATGCTTTACGAAGCCCAGCGCCAGCGTCAGGAGGCGGGCATGTACGACGCGCGCACCCTGGACAACAGTGAGTGCCAGCGTCTGCTGTTCGAAGGGGGGCACCCGATCTTCGCCAAGATCTGCCGCCAGAAGGGGATCCCCTATCCCCGTGTCGATGAAGAGGGCCAGATCGACGCCCCCGATGAGTGGTGGCAGAAGATTCAGATGACCAAGGACTCCTGGGAGCACCTGGACGACTGATTTCGCCGATTCCGGGGCGCAGCCAGCGCCCTTCGGCCCTGCCTTCTTCAATCCGCACTCTTCCCAAGCTTTCACCCGCCACCCTGCTCATTTTTTACCCGATCAGGGCGCCGGCCGCGACTTCCTCTCACTGGTGCGGTGAAACAGCAAAAAACAGGGTTACCCACGGGCTACTGCCACAGCACCAAACGAACTCTCTGTATATTCGGCCCTTTATCGACAGAGATCACACAAATTCAGACTATCGCGACACCTTCACAGGTCGCATCCGCCCACAAAGGCGCAGAGATCACACAAAGGGTGCTTTAAAATTGACCGTTTCCTGCTATTTTCAAGTGGTTAGACCGGTTTTTCGTATTCCGGCGGGAGAGCGGAATCCATAATCCCCACCAGGCGCGTGGCACAAAAAATACAGAAGAGGGACATCTGATGGCTGAAAGTTTCAAGACTCCGGTAGAACTGCTGGATGAATGGGCCAGGGTACAGGGCGACCAGATCTATCTGCGTCAGCCCAAGCAGCGGAAACTGCACGACTACTCCTGGTGCCAGGTTCACCAGATGGCCCACCGTCTGGCCGGTGCCCTGTACAAGCTGGGCTTCGAGAAGGGAGACAAGATCGCCATCCTCTCAAAGAACTGCGCCGAATGGTTTATCACCGACCTGGCCCTGATGGTGGGTGGCTTCATCAGCGTCCCCATCTACCCCACCGCCAATGTGGACACCATCAGCTACGTGCTCGATCACTCCGGAGCCAAAGGCATTCTGGTGGGCAAACTGGATGACGGTCCCGAGCAGGAGCCCGCCATCCCCGCTCACATCATCCGTATGGGGATGGGCTACGAAGGGATCACCACCCAGTACCACTGGCAGCAGTTGCTGGAGATGGCCGATCCGGTGGAGACCCACTACCCGGACGCCGATGAGGTGATGACCCTCATCTACACCTCAGGCTCCACCGGCAACCCCAAGGGGGCGGTGATGACCTTTGGTGCCTTCAGCTGGGCCGCCGATCGCCTCACCAAGCACCTGGGCGGCACGCCGAAGGACAGGGTCATCTCCTACCTGCCCCTGGCCCACATCACCGAGCGCGCCTACATCTTTGGCAGCTCCATCGCCGGTGGCGGTACCGTCTATTTCGCCGAGAGCCTGGACACCTTCGTGGAGGATGTGCAGGTGGCCAACCCCGACTTCTTCCTGTCGGTTCCCAGACTCTGGACCCTGTTCCAGAAGAACATCATCGCCAAGGTGGGGGAGAGTAAACTCAACCTGTTACTGAGCATCCCCATCCTCAACGCCTTTATTGCCCGCAAGATCCGCAAGCAACTGGGGCTCAACAATGCCCGCATCCTCGGCTGTGGATCGGCACCGGTTTCTCCGGCTCTGCTGCACTGGTACCGCCGTATCGGCATGGACATCACCGAGGCCTGGGGCATGACCGAAAACGCCGCCTACGCCACCCTCAATTTCCCCTATCGCGCCGACAAGATCGGCAGTGTCGGCGCGCCCGGCATCGATTGTGAGGTGAAGATCGGCGACGACCATGAGCTGCTGTTCAAGAGCCCGGGCCTGTTCCGGGAATATTACAAGCAACCGGAAGCCACTGCCGAAGCCTTTGATGAAGATGGCTATTTCCGTACCGGAGACCAGGCAGAGCTGGACGACGACGGGTACGTCACCATCACCGGCCGGGTGAAGGACAACTTCAAGACCGCCAAGGGCAAATTTGTGGCCCCGGTGCCCTTGGAGCGCAAACTGGCTCAGGAGAGCCGCATCGAGTTGCTGTGTGTCATCGGTTCCGGCCAGCCCTATCCGGTTGCCCTGGTGCAGCTCTCGGAAGCGGCTCGCGCTGAAACCCGCACCGAGGTGGAGATCGCCCTGCGCAGCGTCTGCCGTCAGGTCAGCGGCACCATGGAAAGCCACTCCACCCTGGGCGGGATCCTGGTGGTGGACGAACCCTGGACAGTGGAGAACGACGTCCTCACCCCCACCCTGAAGATCAAACGCCACGTACTGGAGAGGCGCTACGGCCCGATGATCGGCCACATGCGTGACGACATGGTGGTGTGGGAAGACCAGCTCTCCAAGGCCGCCAAGGCCAGCTAGCAAGCACCGCACCACTCGGGGGCCCATGGGGCCCCGAACCATAAGGGGCTGATTCCCGTAGGCAGGACTGCTATTATCTGATCATATTTACAGTAGTTGTGGACAACAGAGTGACGGATCTGGCGGCTCTGCCCATCACCTCCCTCAAGGGTGTCGGCAGCAAAGTAGCAGAGAAATTGGCCAAAATTGGCATCGAATCGGTTCAGGATCTGCTGTTCCACCTGCCCCTGCGCTACGAAGACCGCACCCGGCTGTGGGCCATCGCCGAGCTGATGCCCGGCATCCACGGCACCGTCGAAGGGGAGATCCTCTCCAGCAAGGTGACCTATGGCCGCAAGCGGATGATGACCGTCAAGATGATGGACGCCAGCGGCAGCCTCACCCTGAGGTTCTTCAACTTCGCCATGGCCCAGAAAAACACCCTGCAAACCGGTAAGCGTATCCGCGCCTTCGGCGAGATCCGTCGTGGCCTCCACGGGCTGGAGATCATCCATCCGGAATACAGCCTGCCCGGTGAAGGCAATGGCCTGGAGCTGGAGGAGCGCCTCACCCCCATCTACCCCACCACCGAGGGACTGAAACAGCTGAGCCTGCGCAAGCTGGCGGAGCAGGCGGTGGACAAGCTGCTCAATGCCAGGGTCCCCGAGCTGCTGCCTGACGGACTCTACGACCAGCAGATGAGCATGGAGCAGGCCCTGGAGTATGTGCACCGGCCTCCGGCGGAGGCCGACGTCGAGTTGCTGGCCGAGGGGCAACACCCCACCCAGCAGCGCCTGGCCATGGAGGAGCTGCTGGCGCAGAACCTCTCCATGTTGCAGCTGCGTCAGAGTGCCGACGAGCACAGCGCCCTGCCCCTGAGCGTGGACGCCGCCCTGGAGAACGACTTCCTGGCCCGGCTCCCCTTCGACCCCACCAACGCCCAGAAGCGGGTAGTGACGGAGATCCGGGCCGACCTGGCCGCCAGCCAGCCGATGATGCGCCTGGTGCAGGGAGACGTAGGCTCAGGCAAAACCCTGGTGGCTGCCCTGGCGGCACTGACCGCCCTGAGCCAGGGACGTCAGGTGGCCCTGATGGCCCCCACGGAACTGCTGGCGGAACAGCACGCCCTGGCCTTTGCCAGCTGGATGGAACCCCTGGGGTATCCGGTGGCCTGGCTGGCCGGTAAGCTCAAAGGCAAGGCCCGGGAGCAGACCCTGGCTCACGTGGCCGACGGCACCGCCAAGATGATTGTCGGCACCCACGCCATCTTCCAGGATCAGGTTAGCTTCGATCATCTGGCACTGATCATCATCGATGAGCAACACCGATTCGGGGTGCATCAGCGACTGGAGTTGAGGGAAAAGGGGCTCAAAGAGGGCAACTACCCCCATCAACTGATCATGACCGCCACCCCCATTCCCCGAACCCTGGCGATGACCGCCTATGCGGATCTGGATACCTCCATCATCGACGAACTGCCTCCTGGCCGTACACCGGTCACCACGGTGGCCATCGGCGACAACCGCCGCCACGAGGTGGTGGAGCGGGTGCGACAGGCCTGCAAAGAGCAGGGCCGGCAAGCCTATTGGGTCTGTACCCTTATCGATGAATCCGAGGTGCTTCAATGCCAGGCGGCGGAGGACACCGCCGTGGAATTAGGGGAACAACTGTCTGATTTGCGGGTCGGATTGGTACATGGCCGAATGAAACCTGCAGAAAAGCAGCAGGTGATGGAACGGTTCAAGGCGGGCGACCTGGATCTGCTGGTGGCCACCACGGTGATCGAGGTTGGGGTCGATGTCCCCAACGCCAGCCTGATGATCATAGAAAACCCGGAGCGACTGGGTCTGGCCCAGTTGCATCAGCTCAGAGGCCGGGTCGGCCGCGGCAGCACCGCCAGTCATTGTGTGCTGCTCTACCATCCGCCCCTGTCCAAGACAGCCCAGGCCCGCATCGGTGTCCTGCGCGAAAGCAACGACGGCTTCGTCATCGCCCAGCGGGATCTGGAGATTCGCGGGCCCGGCGAAGTACTGGGCACCAAGCAGACCGGCCTGGCGGATCTGAAGATAGCCGACCTGGTTCGGGATGGCGCCCTCATCCCCCAGGTGAAGCGATTGGCGGAACACCTGATGCGGAATCACCCCCAAAGTGTGCAGCCGCTTATAGACAGGTGGTTAAAAGGGCGAGAGATTTACAGCCAAGCCTAGACAGCCCGGGCTAATTTTGCACAATGAAAGTTCGGGTCGGCACAGGAGTAGAGAGACCAGATGAATTCCAACGAACGCGATACCTCCAGTTCCAGCAACAATACCCTCATGATGGGGACCGTGGCGCTGGTGATCCTGCTCAGCGTCGGAGCCTGGGTCTATCTGGCCGGCGAGCCGGAAACGCCCCAGGTCACCGCCGACCCCATTGAGCCGGTGATTGAACCTGCGGTGGAGGTCCCTGCCGAACCCCTGCCCACCGAACCCGTGGTGGAGCCCGAGCCGGAGCCAGAGCCATTGGTCGAGCCCGAGCCCGTTGTGGAACCCGAACCCCAGCCTGAGCCCGAACCCGAAATCGTGCTGCCCAGCCTGGGCGAATCCGATGATTTCGCCAAGGGTGAGCTGAACAAGCTGGCCGATGGCATGCAACTGGGCCAGTTTCTGGTCTCCGACAGCCTGGTCCGTCGCTTCGTCAGCCTGGTGGACAACCTGGCCGAAGGCAACGTGCTGCGCACCCAGGGCCCGTTCAAGAAGCTCACCGAAGAGTTCAAAGCGGTGGACGTGAATGGCCAGCTCTACCTGGACCCCGACGGCTTCCACCGTTTCGATGCCTACACCAGTTTCCTCTACCGCCTGGATGAACAGGCACTGCGCGACAGCTACCTGCTGATGGAGCCCCTGTTCGAGCAGGCCTACGCCGAGCTCGGATACAGTGACGGCTTCCGCGACCGGATGATGGACGCCGTCAACCTGATGCTGGCCGCCCCGGAGATGGACACCGCCATCGCCCTGGAAAGCCACTCGGTGAACTACACCTTCCAGGATGAGCAGTTGGAGGCGATGAGCGATGCCGAGAAACTGATGCTGCGCATGGGGCCGGAAAACGCTGGCAAGCTCAAGTCCACCCTACGCCGCTTCAAAGCCGCCATGAACGACTGAGTGCCCGCAAAAAGACAAAGCCCCGCACTGCGGGGCTTTGCTGTTTCTGAGGCCGGGAGGGAGTCTGGCCATCACGCCTTGGGCGGCAATACCGCAAACAGCGCTTCCAGGGTCAGTCCGTCCGCCAGCTCAATGGTCAGAGGCACCTTGGCATTGCGCCCCTGCGCCAGGCGCGACAGATCCAGCTCCTGTGCCTGAACCCAGGCATGGGGGGTGTGGCGCACCGGCTTGCTGTATTTGACCTCGGCCCTGGCCAGGACAATCTCCCCCTCCACACCTTTAAGCTGCAACTCCAGCCAGACCCGGCCCCAACCGGTCAGTGTCGCCTGGGTATAGCCGGCGCCGGCAAACAGAGTGCCATGCAGGTTACAACCACGCTCGAAGCTGGCCCGGGTCTCAAACCTCTGGCCGTCGAAGCTCAGCCCCTCCACCCGCATAAACTCGGACACCGGGATGGTCTGATGCCAGGTCTGGGTCAGTCGGGCAACCGCCCCCGGCAAGAGCCTGGCCATGCGCCTGTGGCCTATGGTGCCAAACAGGGTCTGCCCCGGCCCCAGATCCCGGTACTCCCTGGCCAGGTAAAAACCGGTCTGGTCCTCCCTGGACTGTAACTCCAGGGCTTCCATGCCCGTCTCATCTGCCGCCTGCTCCAGAGCCGTCAACAGCCGGGCCCCCAATCCCTGCCCCTGGAGCTCGGGTTCCACCGCCAGATAACGGATCTGCCCTCGTAACGGGGTCAGGCGATGCAGGCGCCCCGTGGCCACCACCCTGCCCAAATCATCCACCAGAACGCGGTGTATCGCCTCGGCCTCCAATTCATCCCGCTCACTGCCCCTGGGCTGTCCCCAGGGGGCTCTGAGCAATCGGTATCTCAACTCGAATGCCTGTGACAATTGGTCTGGGGTGGGGGCAAGCAGCTTCATCGGGGGCCATAACCTGTTTCAGAGCAAATTAGCGGTGAGAATATCACAGTTAAACTGGACACCCTGACCCGACCAAGGCATCTTGAGCGAACCGCGGATTCAAGCCTGTGCCGCGGTGGTCGATATAACTAATAATCTGCCGTCTGTTGGAATTTGTGGGATGACTCAAGAGAACAATCGCCAGGAGTTTCTGGTATTCACCCTGGGCCCTAAGCGCGCCTTTGCTATCACGACCCTGAAAGTGAGGGAGATTGTTACCACCCGTCAGTTCAACCAGATTCCGGGAAGCCATCCCTGCGTCGTGGGCACCATGCCCCTTCGGGGCCACACCCTGACGGTGATCGATCTGGCCAGCGCCATCGGCATGCGGCCCGATGACTGCAAACAGGTGGTGGTCTGTGAGGTGCAGGGCAAGTTCTTCGGCCTGCTGGTGACCGGCATCGACACCATCCACTACTGCAACAGCGACGATGTGGCGGCCATGCCAACCAAGCTGGGGGAGTCCAGCTACAGCTCCGGCGTAATTCGTCGTGAACACGACCTGGTGCAGGTACTGGACCTGGAGCGCATCCTCAACGAGACCGTGGGCCTCAATGCCAACAAGCAGGTGGACGATCTCATCCTGACCCCTGAGACCCTGGCCGAGATCCGCGGCCAGCGCATCCTCATCTGCGACGACTCCCGCTTCGCCCGCCGTCAGTTGGCCATGGTGCTGGAGCAGCATGGCATCGACTACCACAGCGCCCCCAATGGCCGAGCCGCCCTGGAGACGCTGCAACACCAGGCCAATGTGGGCCAGCCGATTCAGATCCTGGTGTCCGACATCGAGATGCCAGAGCTGGATGGCTATCAACTGGCCACCACGGTACGCGGTGAAGAGTGTCTCAAGGAAACCTACATCATCCTGCACACCTCGCTGAACAGCGACGTGTGCCGCCGCTACACCGAAAACAGCGGTGCCAACGAAGGTCTGTGCAAGTTCGACCCGGAAGCGCTGCTGTCGGCCATCGCCCGGGGTGCCAACCACGACTGAGCCGGATCAGCACACACTAAAACGCCGCGGAGTCCGCGGCGTTTTTCGTTTCAGCCCACTGTCGACACGGCACTACACCTGCAAATGGAAAGTCACCGGCCCGTCGTTGGTCAGCGACACCTGCATATCGGCGGCAAACTCCCCGGTCTCCACGGCCATGCCGGTACTGCGACAGTAGGCGACAAACGCCTCATACAGCGATTCGGCCTGATCCGGCTTGCCGGCACCAGAAAAGCTGGGTCGCAGCCCTTTGCCGGTGTCCGCCGCCAGGGTGAACTGGCTCACCACCAGCAGCTTGCCTTGGGCCTGGCGGACATTCAGGTTCATCTTGCCCTCATCGTCACTGAAGATGCGGTATTTCATCACCTTGTCCGCCAGCTTGCGCATCCGCTCGCCATCATCCTGTTGTTCCACCCCCAGGAGCACCAGCAACCCCCGGTCTATCTGGCCGGTGATGCGCCCCTCAACTTCCACCTTGGCGGTGGAGACCCGCTGCACTAATGCGATCATCTGTTACCTCGTCTAAAACCAATTGCACCAGGTACAAAGCGCATCAGTGTGGCGAAGAGCGCCCCTCAACTCAAGAGGCACTGTCGGGACCTTAGAGGTCGCCCAGCTTCACCTCTTTGGCCATGGGCTGGGCCTGAGGGAACTGCTGACGCACCAGAGCCAGTCCCTGATTGGTCCAGGCCATGAAGCGGGTCAGTTCCAGCAAACTGATCTCATCCACGAAGGTGGCGGAACCGCGTACCTCGATGGCCCGCCCCTCCTGACGGACAATGAACTTGGCAAAGTCCAGTTGCTGATTCAGCTTGCCGATCACCAGCAACAGCTCCGGTGTCTGAGCCAGATCGGGGTGCAGCAGGTAATACTTGGTGATCACCACCCGGTCCAGGCTGTCAGGCAACATTCTGGGCTGCAGCATGAAGTGGCTGCCATCATACTCCACCAGCAACCGGTCAGCGGCCGCTCGCTTCACCTGGTAGGCCTCCGCCTGCAGTGCTTCCAGCAGCGTCTCGGTGGCCTGCTCATTGGTTTTGCCGCTCAAGTCGATGCGGTCCTGAGACTGACCGGTAGCCGCACAGCCAGTCATCAGCATCAGGATCACCATTGCCATCCAGTGTTTCATCATTTCACGTCCTTTTGTGGTTCGGTCACGGCAAAAAACTCAGGCAGGGAGGCGGTGACCTCGGCTCCCAGCAGGAGGATCATCCAGGAAAGATAGACCCAGACGAAAAGAATCGGGATAACGGCCAGCGCACCATAGATCGCCTCATAAGAGGGGAAGGTGGTGATGTACCAGGCGAAGCCTTTCTTACCCGCCTCAAACAGCAGGGCCGCCACCACCGCGCCGGTCAGGGCATGGTGAAAGCGCACCTGGGCATTGGGCACCAGGGAGTAGATCAGCACAAAGGCCAGCACCGACAGCAGGAAGGGCAACTTGGCCATAAAAAAGGGCACCATCCCGGACAACCCGACATCGGAGAGCAGTTTCAGGGAAACCAGGTAGGAGGTCATGGCGATACTGGCCCCCATCAGGATCGGCCCCAGAGTCAGGATCATCCAGTACATGGAGAAGGAGTAAACCCAGCGACGCCGCTGCTGAATTCGCCAGATCTGGTTCAGTGCCTTATCGATGGCGGAGATCAGAGCCAGGGCCACCACCGCCAGGAACACCACCCCCACGGCGGTCATCTTGGAGGCATTGGCAACAAACTCGGTCAGGTACTGTTGCACCACACCACTGGCCGTGGGAACGAAGTTGGTGTAGACAAACTGCTCCACCTGCTCCTTCACCCCGACAAAGCCGGGAAACGCCGAAAAAATGGACAGCACCACCGCCATCATGGGCACCAGAGAGAGCAGAGTCATGTAGGCCAGGTAGCCGGATGTCACCTGCAGGCGATTCTCCATGCTGCGCCGAAACAGAAAGTGGAAATAGGCGGGGATCCGCCGCCAGGGGAAGCTTTGCCACTGCAACCGCGCCCGGGTGATGATGTTCATAGTAATCCTGTTTTTGTACCACCACTCGAACGAGGCCCCGATTCCTTCGCGGTGACGCCTACATTCAGTGGCAGTGAGACGTTCTGAATGGAGCAAATAATTAATGCACTTAGTATTATCTCCATAAATGGATCATAACACCGGGAGCAAACCTGTACAGGGTTGCGTCAGTTGACCCGGCAGAATCCCCACCCTATAGTGCGCCACTCTTACACCCGGAGACCGTCAGGCCCATGCCCAACCCCAGCGCACCCCATGAGAACCTCAGCGTCTACTACGCCCTGATGTCGGCCCTGGGTTTCGCCCTGATGTCCGCCTGCGTCAAGCTGTCCAGCGCCCGGGGCATTCCCGTGCTGGAGATCGTGGCCGCCCGGGCCCTGGTCTCGGTGCTGCTGAGCTACCTGGATATCCGTCGTAAGGGGCTGGCACCTCTGGGCAACAACAAGCCCTTGCTGCTGGCCCGTGGCGCCACCGGTACCCTGGCGCTGATCTGTGTCTACTACGCCGTCACCACCCTGCCTCTGGCGGAAGCCACCCTGCTGCAATACCTGCATCCGGTCTTCACCGCCCTGCTGGCTTTCCACTTCCTCGGGGAGCGGATCCATCGCTTTACCCTGGTCTGCATCGCCCTCTCTCTGGCCGGCCTCAGCGCCATGATGGTGCCGGTGTGGTCCACCACCGGCAGCCCTCTGCCCCTGCTGAGCATCGCCGCCGGATTGATGGGCGCCTGCGGCAGTGCCATTGCCTACATTCTGGTGAAAAAACTGAGCAAGACCGAGGACAGTTCGGTGATCATCCTCTACTTCCCGATGCTGGCCCTGCCCCTGTCGCTGGTGTTGCTGGGTGACAATCTGGTGCTCCCGGACTGGCAGACCCTGGGGCTGTTGCTGTTGGTCGGCGTCTTTACCCAGGTGGGCCAGGTGGGGCTGACCAAGGCGCTGCAGGGTGAAGTGGCCAACCGGGTGGTGGCTTACTCCTATGTGCAGATCCTGTTCTCCATCGCCCTGGGCTGGCTGGTCTTCGCAGAAATTCCCACCCAATGGACCCTGATCGGGGGAGGATTGATCCTCGGCGGCGCCCTGTTCAATCTCCTGGGACGCACTCGCTAACACTCTCGCCTTGCTCCAGGTTGCTTCGGTGTTAACATAACTGTCTAAATTACTGAGTTATCAGCACCCTCAGGACGAGGGAAGCAAGGAGGTTTGTATGTCCCGACAGGGTTCCGCCGGCAATGTCATCGCCGCCATCTGCAGTTTCTTCATTCCCGGCCTGGGTCAGCTGGTGCAGGGACGGATACTGCCGGCGCTGCTGTTTTTCGTCTTTATCAGCTCAGGCTACTTCTTCTACTTTTTGATCGTGCCCGCGGTGATTGCCGCCGTGCTGCACCTGTGGTGCATCATCGACGCCGCCCGCTACCGCAGTTAAGGAGCTTCCATGCGTTTTCTTATCCTTGCCCTGGCCCTGATGCTCAGTGGCTGCCAATCCGCCTATTACGCCGCCGCGGAGCAGGTGGGTTACCACAAGCGTGAAATCCTCACCGATCGGGTAGAGAGCGCTCAGGAGAGCCAGAAAGAGGCCCAGGAGCAGTTCAGTTCGGCCCTGGAACAGCTGAAGACCCTGGTGGACTTCGAGGGAGGCGACCTGGAAGCCGTGTACGACCAGGTGCGTGGCGAATACGAGGCCTCGGAGAAAGCCGCCAACGAGGTGTCTGAACGCATCGACGCCATTGATCATGTGGCCGGCGCCATGTTCGACGAATGGCAGGATGAGCTGGAGCAGTACCAGTCATCCTCCCTGCGCCGTAACAGCGAGAAGCAACTGCGCTCCACCCAGCGCCAGTACGACAAGATGCTCAGCAGCATGCGCCGTGCCGAAACCAAGATGGAACCGGTGCTGGCCAGGCTGAAGGACAACGAACTCTATCTGAAGCACAACCTGAACGCCCGGGCCGTCATCGCCATCGGCAATGAGTTCGGCGACCTCAAGCAGGAGATTCAGTCCCTTATAACCGAGATGAATCGTGCCATTGCGGAATCTGATCAGTTCATTCAGACCCTGGGACAATAAAGATTTGGTTTCCACGCCAAACTGTTAAATGGGTCTAAAATCCACAAATCAGCCCCTGCTTTAGCGGGCAAGGGCTGAGATACTTATGGCCATCTGAATCCATATGGATGGCCCATGTCCTTTCTCGAGTCCCTTCTTTTGCTCACAGGCTGCACCGTGGCCCTGGGCATACTCATTACCCTGAGTCGCACACTCGGGGCGGTCACCACTGTGCTGACCGCGGGACTGGGACTGCTGATGGCCAGGGATGCTCTGCTGCTGCTGGCAGCGCTGTGCTTCCTGATGACCCTGGGCGCCGGCCGCCAGCTGATGCCCAACCGGCGGCCCTCCCGAACCCTGGATCATTTCGACCGTTTGCGGCAATTGACCCAGAATGCCTTTGCCGTGGCCATGGTGGTGATCGCCGTCCAATACGGACTGTACGCCATGCAGATGGAGGCAGGCAGCGTCTGGCTGACCCGCCCCAGTGTGGTGGACATCTACCTGCCGGTCACCGCTGGCATCTCATTACGAGCCTGGATTGAACAAGGCGTACTGGACCACCAGCACCCCGCAGCCCTGGTGATGTTCCTGGCACTGATGGCCTCGGCACTGGTGACCAAGCGCGCTTTCTGCAGCTGGATCTGCGCCGTCGGTTTTATCTCCGAGCTGATCTATCGCCGCGGTCACAAAGCGGTCAAGCCCAGCATTCGGGTACCCAACTGGCTCGACAGCGGCCTGAGAATGACCAAATACGGCGTGCTCATCTGGCTGCTGACTCTGGTCCTGGAGATCCCCTCAGTCGAACTGGCCTCCTACCTGGACAGCGACAAGCACCTGATGGCCGACCTTTCCATGTGGAAGCAGTTCACCCACCCCAATGTGGTGATGATGGTGCTGCTGACCATGTTGCTGCTGCTGTCCATGGTGAAGCGTAACGCCTTCTGTCGTTACTTCTGCCCCTATGGCGCCCTGATGGGCTCCCTGTCCCTGCTGAGTCCCTTCAAGATTCGTCGGGACCGCGCCACCTGTCTGAGGGAGAGTGAGGGTAAGGATTGCAGTAAGTGTCACCAGGCCTGCCCCTCCCAGATCCCGGTGCACCGACTGGACACCGTGAATGTGGATGAGTGCCACGCCTGCCACCGCTGTGCCCAGGCCTGCCCACAGAAGGGCGCCCTGACCCTGTCACTGCCTGGTCGCTACCTGCCACTGAAACCCTCGGTGATCCTGTTCATGCTGCTGATGTTTGTCGCCGTGGTGCCACTGCTCAGCTACCTCAGCGGCTACTGGCAGAGCAGCACACCGGAGCAGATCCGCCAGTCCATTCTGCCCCAGCTGGAGACCCTGACCCTGCTGCCTCAGGCGGAGTAATCTCGGGCAAATACCGACCAATAAAAAAGGGCCGCTTCTGCGGCCCTTTCTGATTCCTTAAGCGGAATTACTTCTTCGCTTCCCGGGAAGCGCGCTTACGATCAGACTCGGTCAGCAGCTTCTTGCGGATGCGGATGCTCTCTGGGGTCACTTCCACCAGCTCATCATTATCGATGAACTCCAGAGCCTGCTCCAGGGTCATCTTGATGGGCGGAGTCAGAACCTGAGCATCGTCGGTACCGGAGGCACGAACGTTGGTCAGCTGCTTGCCCTTGAGCACGTTTACGGTCAGATCATTGTCACGGCTGTGGATGCCCACCACCATGCCTTCATACACCTCAACACCGTGACCGATCATCAGACGGCCGCGCTCCTGCAGGTTGAACAGGGCGTTGGTCAGGGCCTTACCGGTGGCGTTGGCGATCAGTACGCCGTTGATGCGCTGACCGATCTCGCCGCCCTTGTGAGGGCCGTACTTGAAGAAGGTGTGGTAGATCAGGCCGGTACCAGAGGTCAGAGTCATAAACTCGGTCTGGAAACCGATGAGGCCGCGGGAGGGCATGATGAAGTCCATGCGGATGCGACCCTTGCCATCCGGGGCCATGTCGGTCAGCTCAGCCTTACGCAGACCCAGCTTCTCCATGATGCTGCCCTGGTGCTCCTCTTCTACGTCCACGGTTACGGTCTCGTAGGGTTCTTCCAGCACACCGTCAACGGTACGCAGGATCACCTCGGGGCGGGATACCGCCAGCTCGTAACCTTCACGGCGCATGTTCTCAATCAGAACGCCCAGGTGCAGTTCACCACGGCCGGACACGCGGAACTTGTCCGGATCATCGGTCTCTTCCACGCGCAGGGCCACGTTGTGCACCAGCTCTTTCTGCAAACGCTCCAGAATATTCCGGGAGGTCACAAACTTGCCTTCCTGACCGGAGAATGGAGAGGTGTTTACCTGGAAGGTCATGGTCACGGTGGGCTCATCCACGGACAGAGCAGGCAGCGCCTCAACCTCGGAGGGGCAACACACGGTGTCGGAGATCTTCAGTTCACCCAGGCCGGAGATGGCGATGATGTCGCCCGCCTGAGCTTCTTCAACTTCGTGACGCTCCAGGCCCAGGTAACCCAGCACCTGGCCCACTTTGCCGTTACGGATGGTG
The DNA here is from genome assembly GCF_000422645.1 of Ferrimonas futtsuensis DSM 18154. Lineage (GTDB taxonomy): Bacteria > Pseudomonadota > Gammaproteobacteria > Enterobacterales > Shewanellaceae > Ferrimonas > Ferrimonas futtsuensis. The sequence goes on along the minus strand of NZ_AUGL01000011.1, from coordinate 58,838 downwards.
CCGTTGGCGCAGTTGATGGTCACCTGCTGACCCACTTTCACCTTACCGCGGCTCACACGGCCCACGCCGATTACGCCCACGTAGGAGCTGTAGTCCAGCTGGGAAATCTGCATCTGGAAAGGACCGTCGACGTCGCCCTGGGGCGCTTCCACCTGCTCGACAATAGTCTCAAACAGGGGAGTCATGTCGGTACCGGTCTCGTCGGCATCGTTGGACGCCCAGCCGTTCAGGGCGGAGGCGTACACCACCTGGAAGTCCAGCTGTTCGTCGGTGGCTCCCAGGTTGTCAAACAGGTCGAAGACCTGGTCCATCACCCAATCGGGGCGGGCACCGGGCTTGTCGATCTTGTTGATCACCACGATGGGCTTCAGGCCCTGGGCGAAGGCTTTCTGAGTTACGAAGCGGGTCTGGGGCATAGGGCCCTCTTGGGCGTCCACCAGCAGCAGTACGCTGTCCACCATGGACATTACCCGCTCTACCTCACCACCGAAATCGGCGTGTCCGGGAGTGTCCACGATGTTGATGCGGTAGTCGTTCCACTTGATGGCAGTGTTCTTAGCCAGAATGGTGATACCGCGTTCTTTTTCCAGATCGTTGGAGTCCATCACCCGCTCATCCAGCTCGGTGCGGCTCTCCAGGGTTCCGGACTGCTGCAGCAGCTTGTCCACCAGGGTGGTCTTACCGTGGTCAACGTGCGCAATGATCGCAATATTTCTTAATTTATCCAGCACTGTTCTGCCTGGCTCCATATTAGGTTGCATCAAAAAGGCGGCCATTCTACTCTGTCATCACGCATCAGGACAGTGCTTTTTTTCACCAACGGACGCAAGCCATGGACGCCGCTGCCTTATCTCGGGTGCAATGCACCAAAAATGACCATGATATGCACCAATTCAGTGCAATAACGCGTCCCTCCATCCCCCTCTCCTGTAACAAACTCTTCATAATCAGCCACTTATTTTTTTGGCACACCTCTGGCATAAGAGGTGACAGAAACTTAGGGGCGCAATCGCCATTTGGAGGTAAATCGGATGTCTGTCGAACACGTATTAGAACTGATTAAAGAAAATGATGTGAAGTTTGTCGATCTGCGCTTCACCGATACCAAGGGTAAAGAGCAACACGTCTCCCTGCCCACCCATCAGGTGGACGAAGATTTCTTCGAAGAGGGTAAAATGTTCGACGGCTCCTCCATCGCCGGTTGGAAAGGGATCAACGAGTCCGACATGGTCCTGATGCCCGACCCGGCCACCGCGATTCTGGACCCCTTCACCGAAGAAGCGACCCTGAACATCCGCTGCGACATCATCGAGCCCACCACCATGCAGGGCTACGACCGCGACCCCCGCTCCATCGCCAAGCGTGCCGAAGGCTACATGCGCAGCGCCGGTTTCGCCGACGAGGTGTTCTTCGGTCCCGAGCCCGAGTTCTTCCTGTTTGACGACGTGAAGTTCCACACCGACATGGCCGGCTCCATGTACCGCATCGACGCCGAAGAGGCCAGCTGGAACTCCGCCAAAGATTACGAAGGCGGCAACATGGGTCACCGTCCCGGCGTTAAGGGCGGCTACTTCCCAGTGGCCCCCGTAGACTCCTCTCAGGACCTGCGCTCCGCCATGTGTCTGGTCATGGAAGAGATGGGCCTGACGGTCGAGGCTCACCACCACGAAGTGGCCACCGCCGGCCAGAACGAGATCGCCACCAAGTTCAACACCATCGTTGAAAAGGCTGACGAAATTCAGATCTACAAGTATGTAGTGCACAACGTGGCCCACGCCTACGGCAAATCCGCTACCTTCATGCCCAAGCCTGTGGTTGGCGACAACGGTTCCGGCATGCACTGCCACCAGTCTCTGCTGAAAGATGGCGTCAACCTGTTCGCTGGCGACAAGTACGGCGGCCTGTCTGAGACCGCCCTGTACTACATCGGCGGCATCATCAAGCACGCCCGTGCCATCAACGCCTTTGCCAACGCGTCCACCAACTCCTACAAGCGTCTGGTTCCCGGCTTCGAAGCCCCGGTCATGCTGGCCTACTCCGCCCGTAACCGCTCCGCGTCCATCCGCATCCCTGTGGTACCCAGCCCGAAAGGCCGTCGTATCGAGGTGCGCTTCCCCGATCCTACCGCCAACCCCTACCTGGCCTTTGCGGCCATGCTGATGGCTGGCCTGGACGGCATCAAGAACAAGATCCACCCCGGCGAAGCCATGGACAAGGATCTGTACGACCTGCCTGCCGAGGAAGCCGCGGAGATCCCAACCGTTGCCGCCTCCTTCGCCCAGGCCCTGGAGTGCCTGGACGCAGACCGCGAATTCCTGACTGCCGGTGGCGTATTCTCCGATGACTACATCGACTCCTACCTGGAGCTGAAGCGCGCCGAAGTCGAGCGCCTGGACATGACCACTCACCCTGTTGAGTTCGAAATGTACTACAGCTGCTAAACCCAGCGGTCTGAGAAAGCCCACCTGTTCAGGTGGGCTTTTTTGTGGCTGCTACACTGAGAAGCAGGCTCTCGAGGAGGAGAAAGGATGCGAACCCTCTTGCTGTTACTGCTGTTGGGCGCCTCTGCCCAGGCTGCCGTCTACCGGTGGGTGGACGCCAATGGGGTGGCCCACTACAGCGACCTCCCCCCCAATGATCAGGCCCGCCCAGTCCCGATCCCCCCTGGCAGCCGCGTCCCTCTGCGCGCCTCCTCCATCCCGGACCAAGGACAACGCTCTGCCGAGGCGGCAGCCCCAAGCTACAGCCTGGCCATTCTCAGCCCGCAGCAAGACGCCACGGTACGCAGCAACGTGGGCAAGCTGACCATCAGGGTGGCCGCCGACCCCAAACCCGCACCGGACCACAACCTGCACCTGCTGGTCGACGGCCAGGCGCACCCGGTCCAGGGCCAGAGCCTCACCCTGAACAACCTGGACAGGGGCACCCACCAATTGCAGGCGGTGGTGGTGGATCACCGGGGGGCAATGTTGGCTCAAAGCCCACCGGTCACCATCCACCTGCACCGCCAGTCCAAACTCTTTGGCAAACCTCGCCATCAACAGCCGCTGCCCTAGAGCGAAATTGTCTCGATTTAGGGCCCCCTCCGCTTCTCGCTGTTGATGTTTGTTAATCTGCCCGGTGCCCTGGACTGAATGGATAATTGGCAGGGCTCTTGCAACACCTCTGACCATCAGTGCAAAGCCACGCCACCCGGGGCCCTGAACAGGCAGGTTCCCCAATTTGGGGCAGACACCACCCCAGGGTTTGCACCAGATTGGTGCAATGGTATCTTAGCCTAAGGATGCCCAAGGAGTTTCACCGAAAATGGCCGATATTCAGGAAGCAAACCTGCTCAATCACCTTAACACCGCCCTGCTGGTGGTGAACCGCACCCTGGGCGTGGAGTACGCCAACCAGGCCAGCGAGCAGCTGTTCGGCCTCAGCCAGCGACGCCTCGGCGAACTGACCCTGGGTGAATGCGTGTCCCACCTGGGGGTGAAAGCCGCTCAGCTCAAAGAGAACCTGGCCGACAATCAGGCTGCCGCCTTCTACGCCATGAGCCTGGCGACCCTGGAGGGGCACCACCATACGGTGGACCTGTTTCTGACGCCCCTCTCACCCGGCAAAGGGTTGCTGGAGATCCGGGTGATCGACCAGCAGCAACGCATCAGCCAGGAGCTGCACCAGTACGCCCAGCACCACGCCGCCCAGTTGCTGGTTCGGGGACTGGCCCATGAAATCAAGAACCCCCTCGGGGGCCTGCGGGGCGCCGCCCAGCTACTGGAACGGCAGCTCGAGGAGGCCAGGCTCAAGGAGTTCACCGGCATCATCATCGAACAGGCGGACCGGCTGCGCGGCCTGGTGGACAAATTGTTGGGCCCGCAGAAGCCCGGTCAGAGAGAGCAGGGCAACATCCATCGAATACTGGAGCAGGTGGCCCGCCTCTGTGCCCTGGAGTTTTCCGACCAGCTGAAGTTTGTCCGGGATTACGATCCCTCAATCCCGGATTTCGACATGGACAGGGACCTGCTGCAGCAGGCGGTATTCAACATCGTCCGCAACGCCGCCCAGGCCCTGGAGGGTCGAGGCACCATCACCCTGAAGACCCGCACCTGCAGTCAGATCACCATCGCTGGCAAGCGCCACCGCATGGCGGTCGCGGTGAGCATCATCGACGACGGCCCGGGTATCGACGAAAAACTGAAAGACACCCTGTTCTACCCCATGGTCACCGGGCGCACAGAGGGCTCGGGGCTGGGACTCTCCATTGCCCAAAATGCCGTGGCCCAGCACCAGGGACGAATTGATCTTGATAGCTGGCCAGGTCACACCGCCTTTACCCTGGTCCTGCCGCTGATTACTGCCAAGGAGGAGAAATGACCGAGCAACTGTGGATTCTGGACGACGACAGCTCCATCCGCTGGGTGGTCGAACAGGCGATGATGGCCGAAGGGATCAGCTGTGCCAGCTTCGCCAGTGCCGACTCCCTGTGGGAGGCGTTGGGCGAGTCTCAGCCCAGCGCCATCATCAGCGATATTCGTATGCCGGGCACCGACGGTCTGACTCTGCTGGAAAAGGTTCAGCGGCAATACCCGGATCTGCCGGTGATCATCATGACCGCCCACTCGGATCTGGACAGTGCCGTCGGCGCCTATCAGGCCGGTGCCTTCGAATACCTGCCCAAACCGTTCGACATCGACGAGGCGGTCACCCTGGTACAGCGTGCCCTGGAGCAGGCCGCAAGCCACAAACCCACGGTGGCCGAAGAGACGGTGCCCGTTCCTGAGATTATTGGCGAAGCGCCGGCGATGCAGGAGGTGTTTCGCGCCATCGGTCGTTTGTCCCGCTCCACCATCAGCGTACTGATCAACGGCCAGTCCGGTACCGGTAAGGAGCTGGTGGCCCATGCCCTGCACAAACACAGCCCCCGGGCCAGCCGTCCCTTCATCGCCCTGAATATGGCCGCCATCCCCAAGGATCTCATCGAGTCTGAGCTGTTCGGCCATGAGAAAGGGGCCTTCACCGGCGCCGCCGGGGTCCGTCAGGGACGGTTCGAGCAGGCGGACGGCGGCACCCTGTTCCTGGATGAGATCGGCGACATGCCGCTGGATGTGCAGACCCGGCTGTTGCGGGTGCTGGCAGACGGTCAGTTCTATCGGGTCGGCGGTCACCAGCCCGTGAAGGTGGATGTGCGCATCATCGCCGCCACCCACCAGGATCTGGAGAGCCGGGTCACCGCCGGCGAGTTTCGGGAGGATCTGTTTCACCGGCTCAACGTCATCCGGGTCCATCTGCCAGCCCTCAGAGACCGACGCGAAGACATTCCGGCCCTGTGTCGTCACTTCCTCGCCCGGGCGGCATCCGAGCTGGGGGTGGAGCCCAAGCGTCTGCACCCGGATACCGTCGAAAGAATGGTGGCGCTGCCCTGGCCCGGCAACGTGCGTCAGCTGGAGAACAGCTGCCGCTGGCTGACGGTGATGGCGTCGGGTCAGGAAGTGTTGCCGGCAGACCTGCCGCCGGAACTCCATCCCGGCGGCGAGGCGGCCCCCATGCCTGTGGGGGCAGACTGGCAGAGTGGCTTGGCCAACTGGGCCCGAGACGCCCTGGCGTCGGGCCAGCGGGAGCTGCTGACCACCGCCTTGCCTCAGTTTGAGAAGGTGATGCTGGAAACCGCCCTGGCGCACAGCGGCGGCCACAAGCAGGAGGCGGCCAAGCTGCTGGGGTGGGGGCGCAACACCCTCACCCGCAAGCTGAAGGAGTTAGGACTCTAGTCCCGACCCGGGCTGAAACCCGGGCACCACCTCCTGGGGATCCTGGTGGACGATGACATCGCTGTCGGGGAAGTGATCGCGAATGCGATCCTCCACCGACTCGGCGATGTCATGGGCCTCCCTCAGGGAGAGGTCGCTGTTCAGTTCGATGTGCAGCTGGACAAACAGCATATGGCCGGAGCGACGGGTACGCATGTCATGCAGCCCCAGCACCCGCTCATCCTCGCGGGCCAGCTCCTCAACCTTCTGACGCACCTCTGGCTCCGCTTCACTGTCCAGCAACAGCTGGACCGCTTCGTACCCCAGGGTCACCGCGCCATAGCCGATATACAGGGCGATCAGCACGGAGAACACCCCGTCCGCCCACAACATCCCCTGACCGGCAAGCATCAGGGCCACCAGTACTGCCAGGTTGAGCAGCAGGTCCGAGCGGTAATGCAGGGCATCGGCGGCAATGGCGGTGGAACCGGTCACCTTCACCGCATGACGCTGCACCGCCAGCAGGGCCAGGGTCAGGACAATGGCAAATACCGACACCCCGATGCCCACATTGCCATGGGTGAGGGCCGCCGGCTTCAGGATGCGATCCACCCCATGGAACACCAGCAGGAAGCTGGATCCCAGAATGAAGCCAGCCTGGGCCAGAGTCGCCAGGGGCTCCGCCTTACCATGACCAAACCTGTGCTTGTCATCGGCGGGCTGAATCGCCAACCTCAGCGCCATCAGGTTGATCAGCGAGGCCGCCGCATCCATCAGGGAGTCGGTCAGAGAGGCCAGCATGCTGGCAGAACCGGAGTAGAACCAGGCGATCAGCTTGGCCAGAATAAGCACCGAGGCGGTCGCCACCGAGGCACGGCTGGCCCAGGTGACCCAAAACTTGTAATTGTCACTGACAGGTTGTGGCATGGTCTGTCCATAAAACGAGGGGTGAACTGTGGCAAGTGTACCAGTTGCCGCGGAGACCCCAATGAAAAAAGGGTGGCAATTGCCACCCTTTTTGTTGATTAACAATGAAAACTAAAAACGGTCTTCGAAGCGCTTCATGCGCTCGGCGCGACGCTCCTCCAGTTTCTGCTTCTGCTCGGCGGTGAGCAGCTGCATGATCTGATGTTTCACCTTCATCTGTTTAAGCTGCACCTCTGCCATCTTAGCCTGGCGAACGGCGATCATCTCCCTGGCGGCCTGCTCGTCAAACTCCGCCGCCAGCATCAGCTGATGGTGACGTTCCATCTGCGCCTTGATGGTGTCGGGGTCGCGCTCTGGGCGGTCTGCCTTGGCTTTGTCCAGGATATCCTTCACCTGCTGCTTCTGTTCATCGGTCAGGTCCAGGCCACGCAGCATCCGCTTCATGTGCTTGCCGCCAGCTCGACCATGGTGGAATTCTCCCCCCTGCTCCTGATGGTAGCCCTGGCCATGGTTCTTGGCTGAGGCAGAAGAGATAGCGGTCATGGAGAGCACCAGACCCGCTACGGCGGCCAGGGTCAATGTCTTAGTCAATTTCATGAGTCTGTCCTTCTGTTCATCTGGGTGTCTGGTCGTCTTGGTACGCTTTCAGTCTATTCCTCCGGAGGTCAGGCAACTGCAGTCGTGAGTAAAACTGTGTAAAGTAGAGTCAAACGGACTCTCAGGCCGCGTTAGGCTTACGGCTTCAAGGGTTTTTTGGAGGGCAAAAATGGGCAAGATTCTTCTTGTAGAAGACGATCTGGATCTGTGTGAACTGCTGACCGAATTGCTGCAGATGGAGGGGTATCAACCCACCTGCTGCCAAAACGGCCGGGAGGGACTGGAACTGGCAATGAGCGGCAATTTTGATCTGCTGTTGCTGGACGTCATGCTGCCAGAGATGAATGGCTTCGAAATCCTGAAGGAGCTGAGGAAACACAGCCGCATGCCGGTGCTGATGCTGACCGCCCGCGGTGACGACATCGATCGGGTTGTGGGGCTGGAGATCGGCGCCGACGACTACCTGCCCAAGCCCTTTAATGATCGGGAGCTGGTGGCCCGCATCCGTGCCATCCTGCGCCGCACCCAGGAGTGGGATCCTTCCGACCACATTACCGACAACGATCTGGTGGTCAGCCCCGGCCGTCAGGAGGTGTGGTACCGTGAAGAGCTGCTTCCCCTGACCTCCACCGAGTTCTCCCTGCTTCAGGCCCTGCTCAACCATACCGGCGAAGTGGTGGCCAAGGAGGATCTCAGTGTCAGCGTGCTGGGCAAGAAACTGATGCCCTTCGACCGCAGCCTGGACATGCACCTGTCCAATTTGAGGCGTAAGCTGCCCGAGCGCCAGGATGGCCGTCCCCGCATCAAGACCGTCAGGGGCAAAGGCTATATATGGCTCGAGTAGAGGTCGCCCTTCCCAACCGACTCTTCCTTAAGCTGCTACTGGCATTCTGGATCACCACCAGCCTGATCGTTGGATCGGTGATCCTGCTGCCCAAAATTCTGCAACCCCAGGAGCTGCAGCCCCTAAAAACCTGGCAGCAGGAGTTTCTACTCAAGTCGGCCCGCCGCATTGAAGCCCTGCCCATTAGAGACCTGAACCGCTTTGCCGACATGATGCGCCACCGCATCCACCCCAAGGAGGGGCGAGAGCGTCGGCCACCCGGGCCCGGGGCTGGTCCCCTGCGCGACGAACGCTTCCGCTTCCACCTGCTGACCCTGGATGGCCGCCCATTGGGCCACGAAGCCAAGCGCCTGCCGAGGGCGGCACGGCGTTTCCTGCTGGAAAACGACACCCTCTCCCCCATGGCGTTCTACAGTGTTCGCTCGGTGATCTTTGGCCCGGAGCCGCTGACCCTGGCCGGGCAACCCACCCTGCTGCTGGTGGAGATGAAAGCCTCCCATCCGCGCAGCTGGATCATCTACCTGCAGGAGAACCCCTTCGTGTTCGTACTGATGGTGGCTCTGGTGTCCGGGGTGATCTTTGGCTTGGTGGCCTGGCACTTCGGCAGACCACTCAACGCCTTGCGGCTGACCGCACTGCAGCTGGGACAGGGCGATCTGGACGCCCGGGTGGAGCCTAAGATCCTCTCCCGACGAGATGAAGTTGGCCAGTTGGCCCGCAGCTTCGACACCATGGCGCACTCGGTGAGTACCCTGGTGCGCGAGCAACAGCGACTGATCTCCGACATCTCCCATGAACTGCGCACCCCGCTGACCCGGATCCAGTTGGCGTTGGCGCTGGCCAAGCGCAAGGGTCAAGAGAGTAATGAGCTGACCCGACTGGAGCAGCAGGCGTCGCAGATGGAGGGGATGATCCAGGAGTTGCTGCAACTCTCCCGGCTCAACAGCCAGGTCACCGACACCAAGAAATGGCTGAACCTGGAAAAGACCCTGGAACGGGTGGTGGATGGCGCCGCCTTCGAAGCGGAGCAGGCAGGCAAATGCCTCGAGGTGGACCTGCCTGAGGGGCTGACGCTCAACGGCAGTGACACCCTGCTGCAGCGCGCGGTAGAGAATCTGCTGCGCAATGCCATCCGCTACGGCAATGAACGGGTCAGGCTGAGCGCCTGGCGCTGGGGAGAGAATGTCTGCCTGCGGGTCGAAGATGATGGCCCCGGCGTGCCCGACGACCAACTGGATGACATCTTCAAGCCCTTCCACCGGGTCTCCAAGGCCAGGGATCGCCAGAGCGGCGGCTGGGGGCTGGGCCTGGCCATCGTTCAGGGGGCGGTTACCGCCCACCAGGGCCTGATCAAGGCAGAGATTGGTCCACTCGGTGGCCTCTGTGTCACCCTGACCCTGCCCACAGAGTGAGACTTGCGGGCCCCTGGGACCGCTGTCATACTGGCCCGCCCTGACCATCAGCCTGTGAAAACCATGTTTGAGATCGCCCTGTATGAACCGGAGATCGCCCCCAATACCGGCAACATCATCCGCCTCTGTGCCAACAATGGCTGCCACCTGCACCTGATTGAACCCCTGGGGTTCGATCTGGAGGAGAAGAAGCTGCGCCGGGCTGGCCTGGATTATGGGGATCTCACCCGGGTCACCCGTCACGCAGACTACCCCAGCTTCCTGAAGGCGATGACCGGCAGGCGCATCTTCGCCCTGACCACCAAGGGCAGCCGCCCCCACATCGAGCCCCAGTACCAGCCCGGTGACGTGCTGCTGTTTGGCCCGGAAACCCGCGGTCTGCCGGAAGCGGTGCGCAATGCCATCCCCGAGTCCCAGCGGATCCGCATCCCCATGCAGGGCACCAGCCGCAGCCTGAATCTCTCCAACGCCGTGGCCGTCGTCAGCTACGAAGCCTGGCGCCAGCAGGGGTTTGCAGGCGCCCTGTGATCTGAAGAGCATTCTTTCGTAATTTCAACGTTGTATCGTTGACGGTATATGGGCTTGCTGATAATTTGACCAACCAGAATCTGACCCATCGTCTGTCGCCCCGTTGTATCCGGCACTGACTCAGAGCAATGTCGGAAGGTTAAGGTCAGCCTCAAACACACCGGAAGATTACGGACAATCTTCAGCAAGGAGCAAAAGGATGCGCTTCAAGACATCCAGCCTGGTCGCCTTCTCTCTATTTGGTCTCATCGCATGTGGTGGCGGCGGGGGCGGCAGTGAGCCCACACCTCCGACGCCCCCCACGCCCGAACCACCTGCCACAGTCAAAGAGCACTTCACCATCGAGGGCGAAACCCTGGGCACTCCCCTGGCCAACGCCCTGGTGACCGCCACCTTAGGCGATGACAGCTTTACCGCCAACACCGATGATAGCGGCCACTTCAGCCTGGCCATGGAATATGACGCCGGAACCCTGGCGGACAGCGACATGGTCCAGCTCACCGCCAAAGGCCAGGGCAGTCAGTCTCACATTGAGTTGGCCGCCATTTTGGGCTCATTCGGTACCATCAAGAATCAGGCTGGCGAGGATCTGGTGCTCAGCACCGATGAATCCCATCGCAGTCAACTGAGCCACCTGGGCACCGCCACCCTTTTGTGGGCCAAGAACAGCGCAACGGACTTGGACAGTGATGCAGCACTGACTCGCGCGGAAGCACACCTGTCCAGTCAACGAGTCTGGGACCTGGCGGCCACCATCAGAACCCTGGCGGAAAACCCGGACTTTACGCCGGCAGAGGGCACCACCCTGTCCCTGTTCAGCGCCGCACCCCAATCACTCAACTCGCAGATAGAACGAAGCCTGGTGAACCTGGGCTGGATGGGCAACGCGGGCAATATCGACCCGGAGTTCAAAAAAGCCCGGGAAACCGCACGCTGGACCCTGCTGGATGACGATGGCATTCAAGCAAGTTTTACCAACGATTCTCTGGTGGGCACCTCCCTGTTCTCCTTTACGCCGGCCGAAGGCTGGGTAGCCAATATGGGCTATGTCGCCCAGCTGTCTGAAGATGGCAAGGCAATGCTCAACTACAACGGTGGCACTCCTCGTTTTATCGAAGAAGATGTCAGTGGTACATGGCGACTTGATGAAAAAGGCACGCTGGAGATCGCAGTGGCCCAAGAGCCTGAGACACTCTTTTCCCGCCTCAACTACGAACAGGTGGTTGAACGTTGGGGCCAAGCCGTCGCCGACGCCCTGCCCGAAGGACAGGCGAGCTATTCACTGACCACCAAAATCACCCAGGAGCCGCTGAGGATCTCCAGGCTGACAGGCAGTGATGAAGTGGCGGTCCTTCGAGGCCGTAAAGTCACCCTGGAGCTGGACACTGAAAGTGTCCCCTGGGAGGGCGAACTGCCCAGCTACGTCGACAGCGAGCAGAGCTTTATGATCTGGCAGACCCTGCCTGAACAGCCCAGCCTATGGACCTCATCCCCCAGCGGCGCCTGGGCCCTGTCCATACCGGACGACGTTCCCATGCTCACCTCCGACCCCAGTGGGTTGGTGGAGCAGGTGGTCACTCGCGTTGTGGCTCTTTCAGCCAACAGCCAACTCCTGGACAGCCAGGGGAAGAGCATCGGCCAGTGGGAGTTCGAGAACGGATCATTGAAGCTTAACCTGGACTCCGGCTGGGAGATGACCTACACGCCGGTGGCAGAGAACTCTGGCCTCTACAGCGTCATGCACATCGCGTCTAAGGCGGGCCATCGTCAGAGTAACCTGAGCTGGATGGCTCAGTTCACTCCCGAGCAAGCAGAGTTGGAAAAGAGCCTTATTCAGACGCTGCCCATGGTTGTGGGCTCCTTCTCGCGCGATTGGTCTCAATACTGGGGTGGACACACCCAGGCTCACATAGAGTCGATCAGCGGCTACTTGCTGGAAGCCGGCGGTCGTACCCATACCATCAAATCCAAAGACCTGGATGACAACCATGACCGCACCAGAGAATGGTACTTCTCTGCTTCCAACTGGTCAGAGGGTTGGCAAAAGCTGGAAGCGCTCGGTGAGCACAGTTATGGTTTTGGTCAATCCACCAACCAGAGCTGGGGAACCCAGCTGCTTCAAGGGCAGTGGACCTCGATTCGCAAACTCGAGGATGGGCGCCAGGTGGTGATTGAACAGGCCATGGTCTATCGCGACTACTCTTACGAGGCGAACCAAGACATCTCTTACCTGAGTATTCCCCCCCGCATGGCGGTCCTGGCACCTTTGGACCTGTCTCAATTCGAGGAAGCCTACAAGCGATCCATGCAGCAGGGCACACTGGACGGCCTGAACTAACCACAACTGCACGTTTCAACGCCCGCCTCTGCGGGCGTTACTATTTTCAGGCCAGCAGCAGTGCCTGCAGCTCTCTCAGGTGGCGCACCTGGTAGTGGGGGGTGATCCCCTCAGGACAGGCATCGTCGTGATGATTGAGCCAGCAGGTATGGAAACCGGCGCGGTTGCCACCGAGGATGTCGGAGTGAGGGTTATCCCCCACCATCAGCACCCGATCGGCATCCGGGTGGGCCATCCGGGCTTTGGCATGATCGAAGATTCTCGGATCCGGCTTGGCGGCTCCCACCTCCTCGGAGATCACCACCAGGGAAAACAGCCCCTCCAGGCCATTTCTTTCCAGCCTCACCTGCTGAAGATCAGTAAAGCCATTGGTGATGATTCCCAGCTTGGCGCGGCTCTCCAGGGCCATCAGCAGTTCTCTCGCGCCAGGCAGGGGGCGACACACCTCCGCCATGGCCCCAAGGAAGGCGGCATTGATCTCGGCGGCGCTCATGGCCAGCCGTGCCTGCCAGGGTTCGAAGCGGACCTGCTGCACTTCCCGGGCGCCAATCTCCCCATTCTGATAGGCCACCCACAGGGGACGGTTGCGCTGCTGATAGGCCAGATACTCCTCCTTCGCGAAGGGCTGGCCTCGCTCGGCAAACAGGCGGGACAACCCGGCAAAGTCGTCGAAATGGAACAGGGTGTCGTCGGCGTCAAACAGGATCCAGTCGTAGTTCAATTCGGTGCTCCGCTATGGCTGATGATGGCCACTCTACACAAGCCAGCCTGACGATAGTAGCGCCGATGACAAAACAGAAGCTCCGGTATGGAACGGACAGGCACAGAGACCAACAACTCTTGGCGGCTCCCCGCCACGACACAGGGCTTAGACCCAGCCCCCTGGATGTTGGGAGAACCCACTTCATTTTTGCCGCTTCCGCAGGAGTCACCGGGTGGGGAGACGCCTGCTGGAGAGCGGGCGTTTCAACCCGAAATCCCAGAAGGATCCTCCTCGTGGTTACAGAATCGCAACAGGTTAATCCTTGGTGATTGCAAAACTCAGACGGGTTATTCCGAACAATTGTCGACCGCAAAAACCGTGACCTTGGTCAATAATTACCACCTATTTGCTACCTATACTCGGAAGGGACTGCCGGATTCAACAAAGATAAAGGAGGCGACTATGCCTGAGTATCGCACCGCGCAGATAAGGAACCTGGCCCTGATGGGCCATACCGGAAGTGGTAAATCCTCGTTGATTGAGGCCCTATTGTTCCGAGCTCATGCCATCGATGATCGTGGCAGGGTCGACAAGGGCACAAATCACGCCGATTTCACTGCCCAAGAACAAGCCCATCACCACAGCCTGGAACCCTCCTTCCTCTCCCTGGACTATCAGAAACACCACATCCACCTTATCGACACCCCCGGACTGGCCGACTTCTTTGGCCGTGCCCTGCTGCCGCTGCCCGCGGTAGAGTCGGTGATGCTGGTGGTTCACGCCGAGCGTGGCATCGAAGCGGTTACCCAACGCGCCTTCGAAGCCGCCCGCCATCAGGGCAAGGCGATCATCATAGTGATCAACCACATCGATGATCATCTGGACAAGCTTGAATCCCTGGTAGACCAGATCCAGACCCGTTTTGGTCATGGCTGCCTGCCCATCAACCTCCCCAACGCCGACGGCAACGGCGTGGTGGATTGCTATTTCGATCCTCAGGACACCCCAACTCTGTTCAACGACGCCGCATCAGTCCACGACGAACTGGTGGACACGGTGCTGGAGGAGGACGAGGCCCTGATGGAGCTCTATCTGGAGCAGGGGGAATCGGTCAACCCCGATCAGCTCCACGAACCACTGGAAACCGCCCTTCGGCAAGGTCACCTGGTGCCCATCTGCTTCACCAGTGCGGAGAAGGACATCGGCCTGTCCGCCCTGCTCAAGGTGCTGTGTGAAGTGATGCCCAACCCTAAGGAAGCCACACCACCGGCCTTCCTCAAGGGCTGGGGCGACGAGGAGCAACCGGTCACCATCACCCAGGATGCCAAGGATCATGTGTTGGCCCATGTGTTCCGGGTAGGCATCGACCCCTTCGTCGGCCGCATGGGCGTTCTGCGCCTGCATCAGGGCACCCTGAAGCCCGGTATGCGCCTGCTCATCGGCGATGGTCGCAAACCGTTCAAGGTAAACCATCTGTTTAAACTGCAGGGTGCCAAGCAACTCGAAGTGGAGGAAGCGGTCCCCGGCGACATCCTGGCCCTGGCCAAGGTGGACGGCCTGGAGGTGGACGCCATTCTCCACGACAGCCACGACGAAGACCTCTACCACATGCCCAAGCTGGATCTGCCTCAGCCCATCTTTGGACTGGCAGTGAAACCCAAGAAGCGCGGGGATGAGCAGAAGCTCGCCGAAGTGCTGCACAAGCTGGTGGCGGAAGACCCCAGCCTGCACATCGATCATCAGGAGAACCAGAACGAGACGGTCCTGCAGGGCCTGGGCGATCTCCACGTACAGATCGCCCTGGAGAAGGCCAATGAGGTGTTCAATGTGGATATGGATACCGCCAAGCCCTCTGTGGCCTACCGGGAAACCATCACCACAGATGCAGAGGGGATGCACAGACACAAGAAACAGACCGGTGGTGCCGGCCAGTTCGGTGAGGTGTCCCTGCGCGTCGAGCCCATGGAGCGTGGTGCCGGCTTCCACTTCGAAAGCCAGGTGGTGGGCGGCGCCATTCCGGGCCAGTTCATCCCGGCCGTAGAGAAGGGAGTGCGTGAGGCGATGAGTCAGGGCTTCCTGGCGGGTTACCCCATGCAGGACATCAAGGTGGTCGTGCTGGACGGCAAACACCACTCGGTGGACTCCAAGGAGATCGCCTTTATCGCCGCCGGCAAGAAGGCCTTCCTCGAAGCGGTCTCCAAGGCGGGGCCGGTGATCCTCGAACCCCTGGTGGACATGCATGTACAGGTTCCCCAGGAAAAAATGGGTGACATCACCGGGGACCTCAGCGCCCTGAGGGCCATGGTGTGCGGCACCGAAGCCCTGGACAACGCCCAGGTGGACATCAACGTAGAGGCGCCCCTGGCGGCGCTGGATGATTACGCCACCCGGCTCAAAGCGATGACCGGAGGCGAAGGCCAATACTCCATGACCTTCAGCCGCTATGAGATCGCCCCGCCCAATGTGCAGCAGTCGCTGACACCTTGATCCCGCTCACACCCCCTAAGGCGCCTGCGGGCGCCTTTTCTTTTGCCCGGCCGCCTCTGCTAAGCTGCACTCAGAGATTCCACAAGCTACCCGGCTGATCTCTAAGACGTTGTGCCGGGACACTTCCACAGAGAGACCATCATGAAACACTGGGCAATTGCGGCGCTGTGGGCGCTGCTGGGAGGCACCGCCATGGCAGGCGAATACCAGACCGACGCCATCTTCGGCATCAAGCAACTGGCCATAGGCCAGGCATCGGACAGCAAGGGACTGACTGGGGTGACCGTCCTGCGCTTTGACCAGGGCGCCACCGCCGGGGTGGATGTCCGCGGCGCCGCACCCGGGACCCGGGAAACCGACCTGCTTCGTCCCGAAAACCTGGTGGATAAGGTGCACGCCATCGTCCTTTCCGGCGGCAGTGCCTTCGGCCTGGACAGCATGAGCGGGGTGGCGCGCTACCTGGAAGAGCAGCAGGTCGGCTTCGACACCGGTGTGGCCCATGTGCCCATCGTCACCGGCGCGGTGCTGTTTGATCTGGCCCTGGGGGACGCCAAGGCCCGTCCCAATGCCGAGATGGGCTACCAGGCGGCCAAGGCCGCCCACCGCAAAGGGTTCGAGGAGGGCAGCGTCGGCGCCGGCACCGGAGCCAGTGTCGGTAAGATTGCCGGCATGCCCCGGGCCACCAAAAGCGGCATCGGCAGCTACAGCATCACCCTGGACAACGGGCTGATCGTCGGTGCCGTGGTGGCGGTGAACGCCTGGGGGGACGTACTGGAGGGCAATCAACTGCTGGCCGCCACCCGAAACCAGGCCGGCGATGCCTTTGTCTCCGGCACAGAACTGATCCTCGCCGGCGCCAACGCCCAAGGGTTTGCCGGACGCAACACCACCATTGGCGCCATCGTCACCAACGCCAGGCTCAGCAAGTCCCAGGCCCTGAAACTGGCACAAATGGGCCATGACGGTTACGCCAGAGCGATTCGTCCGGTGCACTCCATGTACGATGGCGACACCCTGTTCGCCGCCGGCACCGGAGAGATTCAGGTCCAGGACATCAATGCCGTCGGGGTGATTGCCGCCGAAGTGGTCGAAGAGGCGATCCACCGGGCAGTCAAAGCCGCCACCGCCGCCGGAGGCCTGCCCGCCAGTCGAGACCTGCTTCCCAGCCAGTAGCCCCCCCAAAAAAAACGGAGCCTGAGGGCTCCGTTTCTCTGTTACGGCAATTCAATGCCGAAAGCGATCACCAGGCTCTAACCGCGGCCGCCATGCCCATGGCCCGGGCCACCGCCCCCCTCACCGCCACAACGGTGTTCATTGCGGTATCCACCGTTATCGCCCGCTTCGATGGTCACAGTCCCGCCATCGCCATAGAAGGAGAAACCGGACTCGGCGTCCTCGTTGGTCTCAGGCTGGTCCAGGTGACCCAGACAGCTGTAACCTACCCGGTACTCCCCCTCGGGCAGGAAGCCCATACCAAATCCCCAGCTGCCGTCCGGCAGTTGATGAACATAGGCTGTGGCGATGGGCAGCACTTTGCCTGACTCCGCCTCCAGAGCCATATCATCCATCGCCTCAAAGCCGGTGTCAGCCGGGTAGAGATAGGCGGTGTGATAGAACACCCCTCCGTCGGCGGCCTTCGCGGCGTTGTCCGCTTCACAGGCCTCTATCCAGGCCTCGTCCACGCTGCCCATCAGGTGCCCCATGGTCTGGTTGTCCACCCAGCGCCAACCATGATGACCATAGCCATAGCCCTGATCCGGATCATGATAGAGCCCCTGACGCAGATCCATCTCCAGGGTAAAGCCGTGATGCTGGCCAGAGCCCAGCTCCATCTCCCCCAGGTCGATGTGACCCTGCTCCATGTGCAGGGCATGGCGCCCCTGGTGGTCATCCACGTAGGATCCCTGATCGCCACTGCCCGGCAGCATCTCCAACCTCAGGTGGTAGCGTCCCGCTGGCACAGGATGGTCCTCAAACAGCCAGTGCGCCCTGTCCTGCTGGTAGTCGAGCATGTTCACTCTGTGCTGGGACAGATCGATGCTGTGCACCTGCCCACCATTGACCGGAGTCAGCACCATGCGATGAAACGCCATCACTACGGACTCGGCGCCATCCAGAGGGGCATCAGACACCGCCACACTCAAGCTGGCCTGGGGCAACCCGGGATCTTGTGGTGCCGGTGAGGAGTCACTGCCACCGCAGCCATAAAGCAGTGGCAGCACTAAAAAGTATCTCGGATTCATGTTCATTCATCCCTGCTACATTAGGCGACGCTACAATGTACAAAAAAACACCAGAGATTGTTTTGATTCAGTCCGGCTAAACAGGCGAAAAAAGATCAAAAAAAGGGCCCACTAAAGGCCCTTTCTTTGCTAGGGAGTCAGAGTTAGAAACGGAAACCTTCGCCCTGAATGCTCACCTCGGTCACCTGACCATACTGACCGGCCACACCACGGATATCCTCCGCCTTGCCAATCATCACGAATTGCAGGTTCTCCTTGGGGAAGGCCTTGGCCACCAGGGTCTGAGCCTTCTCCAGAGTCAGGCTGTCCACCTGCTGCTGGAAGCCGTCGATGAACTCAGGGCCGAAGCCATAGAGATATATCTGACCCAACAGGGACGCCAACTGACCCGAGGTCTCGTACTTGGGTGGGAACTGCCCCTTCACATAGGCCTTGGCGGAGTCCAGGGTCGCCTGGTCCAGCCCCTGCTCCCACAGGCGGGCATAGGTCTTCAGCGCCAGATCCACCGCCGCCTGGGTGTTCTTGGTGGCGGTAAAAGTACTGATGACAAAGCTGCCGCTTTCTGAGTAGGTGGTAAAACGTGAGCGGGCACCGTAGGTCAGGCCGGCATTGACCCGCAGTTCATCGTTGAGCCAGGAGGTAAAGCGACCACCAAGGATGGTGTTGATCACCTGCAGGGACACGTAGTCAGGATCGTCACGGGAGATGCCTGGGCCACCGATGATGAAGGTGGTCTCGATGGCGTCCGGCTTGTCCACCAGCAGCACCTGCGCCTTGGACGGCTCAGGCAGCGCCTTGGTCAGCGCCGGCATGGTCGGGGTATCGGCACCGCGCCAGTCATCAAACAGGCCTTCCAGGCGCTGCTTCATCTGAGCGGCGTCGAAATCCCCCACCAGGGTGATCGCCATGTTCTGGGGCTGATACCAGCTGCCGTGGAAAATCTTCAGGTCATAGTTGTCCATCCCCTCGATGGCCGCGGCTTCACCGGCGGCGGCATTGGAGTAGGGATGCTCACCATAGAGCAGGCTGTCAAAGTAGGCGCCCACCACCTGGCGGGGGCTCTCTTTGCGCTGCTTCAACTGAGCGGCGTAACGGGCTTTGGCCTTATCCACCTCTTGTGCAGGGAAGCTGGGCTTGCGCAGCAGTTCAGCCAGCAGAGGCAGCATCACTTCGGCGTCCTTGCTCATGAAGCGCATGGAGACCGACGTCCCCTCTTTGCCGGCATAGGCGCCCAGCTCGGCACCCAGGCTGTCCACCAGGGCTTCCAGTTGCTGCTTGGTACGACGCTCGGTACCCAGCAGCAGGCCGTCGGCGGTCATGGTGGCCAGGCCGGGCACACTGTCGTTCACTGCCCCGGCACGGACGGTGACGTCGGCGGTGATCAGCGGGACACTGCGCTTCTCCATCAGCTGCAGAGTCAGGCCGTTCTTCAGGGTGACCGTCTCATAGGCGGGCAGGGTGAAGGGCTTGGTCTCGGCCATCTTGAAGCTGGGCGCGTTCACGGTTTCCACGGGTTTGACTTCCGCCTTGGGGGTGGTCTGGCTGCAACCGGTGGCCATCAGGGCGGCCAGGGACACGGCGAGCAGGGATTGAGTCAGGGTTTTCATCAGTCTTTATCCTCCTCGGCCGCCAGCACGCCCACGGTGCGGTTGGACTTCTTCAGGTAGGTCTGGGCCACCCGCTGCACATCTTCGCGGGTGATCTTGGCGTAGGCCTCGGGGGCGGTGTACATCTTCTTCCAATCTCCCTGGAACAGCTCGTAGGTCCCCAGGGTGTTGGCACGGCCGTTGATGGTCTCCAGGGTGTCGTAGAAGCCCATCAGCTTGCTGTTCTTCACCTTATCCAGCTCCTCCTGGGTCACCCCCTCCTGGGCCACCTTGCTGATCTCGGCGATCAGCGACTGCTCCAGGGTGGCAGCGGCGACACCGGGCTTGGCTACGGCAAACAGGTAGAGCAGGTTGGGATCAAAGCTCTGGGGCACGTAACCGTCCACGCCCAGGGCGATCTGCTGCTCATCCACCAGCGCCTTGTTCAGGCGGGAACTGTTGCCATCGATCAACAGAGACATCAGCACATCCAGGGCGTAGCTGTCCTGATGAGAGGTCTGAGGCACGTGGTAGGCAAACATCAGGTTGGGGCTGGTAACGGACTCCTTGCGTACATAGACCCGGCGTTCACCCTTCTGCTCCGGCTCTACAGTACGCACTTCGGCAGGGGGCGTCTGGGCTGGGATGGCTCCGAAGTAATGCTCGGACATCTGTTTCACCTGGTCGTAATCCACCGCACCGGCGATCACCACCACCGCATTGTTGGGGGCGTAGTAGGTCTTGTGATACTGCTTCAGGTCATCCAGGGTCCAGGCATAGATGTCGGACTCATGACCGATGACGCTCCAGCTGTAGGGGTGGGCACGGAAGGCGGTGGCTTTCACCTCCTCCTGCAAAGCGCGCCAATTAGAGTTCTCCAGGCCGGTAGTGCGCTCGGAGGCCACCACGTTGCGCTCACTTTCCACCATATTGGCATCGATGTTCAGATGGGCGATGCGATCCGATTCCAGCTTGAAGATGGTCTCCAGGGCTTCCGCCGGGAACCAGTCTGTGTACACGGTGACGTTCTCGGTGGTGTAGGCGTTATTGGCGCCACCGGCAGCCTCCATGGTGCGGTCAAACATCTTGGGGCCGTAGTTCTTGGAGCCGTTGAACATCATGTGCTCGAAGAAGTGGGACAGGCCGGTGATACCGGGCACCTCATTGCGGGACCCCACTTTCCAGAACAGGTACATGTTGGCATTGGGAATGGCGTCGTCTTCCAACACCAACACCTTCATGCCGTTATCCAGGGTAAAGCTCTTCACCTCGGACGGATCCGCCGCCTGTGTTACCACAGGGGCCACCGCCAGGGAGAGCGCCAAAGCCGGCGTGAGTAACTGTTTCACCGAACCGCTCCTTGTGACAGAAAAAAGTAGTGATGCATCATGCCAGCCACTGGCCAACAGAGCAAAAAAATTAACGGATTCACAACATCTTAGATAGGGCACACCCGAGAAGTGTTCAGGTATGTCTCTTTGGTTAGGGGGCTGCAGGCCACAAAAGTTCGCCGGCAGACCAACCCAGCCACCACGCTACTGGATGACCTGCGTGGGGACAAGGCTGGATAAGTTACGCTTTGTTAACGGCTTTCAAAGGGCAGAGGCAGCCCATGTTCATCGAAACGGCGCCGGGCCAACTGCAGCCTCTCCTGCCGGTCAGCACTGCCGGCTCCCGATTCCAGGGCGGCCACCAGGGTAGGGCTAAGCTGCTCTATCGCCTCCCGGAGCTCCCGGCTCCCGGCATAGTGATAGGCCGCCTGCAGCAGGGCCGCCCCCTCCACAGGATCGGCATCGGGCACCTCGTTATCGAAGATCGCCAGGCTGAATTCAAACATCGCTTCGGGCAGACCGGCATACCGGATCGCCTTGCGGTACAGGGCGCTGGCGCGAGCGGGGTCCGGGGTCAGCCTCTCACCATCGAGCAGGTGCCTGGCCAGGGCCGCCATGGCATCGGGATAATTCTGCTCCGCCGCCTGCTGCAGCCACTCCATGGCAGCGTCTGGCTCCTTGTGCTGCTCCAGCATCAGTGCCAGGTGGTACTGGGCCACCGGATAACCCGCCTGTGCCGCCTGCCGGGTATAACTGAGCGCCTTGTCCGCATCGCGCAGGTGGTGGTGATAGAGCACCCCAAGGTTGGCCATCGCTTCCGCCTGGTCCTGTTCCGCCGCCAGCAGAAGGTAATGCTGCGCCTTGGACAGGTCGCGATCGAAGGCGGTACTGGAGGAGAGGTAGAAGTAACCCAGCAGCGCCTGAGCCTCCGCCAAGCCAGATTCCGCGGCCTGTTGCACCAGGGTTTCCCCAAGGGCGGGATCGTCTTGGCCGCCATAGCCGTGGATCAGGGCGACCCCATACTCGAAGCGTGCCCCGGCATGATTGTCGCTGGCACGCTCAAACCAGTCTCCCGCCTGAGACAGGCGGCGCTGGGAGGCCTCGGTGTTGATGTCGGCACTGTCATTGGCCATGGCGAAGGAGAGCTCCCGCTCCCGCTGCATCAGCCCCTTGGCCTTGAGGGAGATCCCCACCAGGTACTGAGCCTCGGGGTCCTCCTCCATCACCGCCCGGTAACAGAGTTCGCGCCCCGCCACCTGGTCCAGGGGTTCAAACGCCCAGTCAGGGCAGGGGGCCGCCTTGAGGGTATGGTAGGACTCGGCCAGTACCGCGGCCGTCAGCTCCACCGACCGTTTCGCCAGATCCACCAACTGTTCCTGGGACAGGCGGTACTTCTCAGGGTGGGCGCCCTTGTTGCCCCCCTCTCGCAGCTTGTGCAGCTTGCGCGCCAGGCGCACATCGATGGCCCGGGCACGGTTGAGCACCTCAACCCGGTCGTAGAGATTCTTGCTCTTGAATTTGATCTCCACACAGCTGGCCAGAATCTCCACCAGTTTGTAGGCCACTGAGCGCAGGTGCACCAGGGCGTGGGTCGGCACATCCAGGCAGTAATTTCGCGCCAGCCGATAATCCTCCAGCAGGGCGGGATCCACTCGGCGAACCAGCTCCAGATCGTTTATGGCCACGTTGTCTCCTAACTATTTTGTGCCGTCATTGTAGCGCCCAACGCCGAGTGGGTCTTGCGATCCAGCGGATAACGCCAGGCCAGCACTGCCATGGGAGCCAGCAGCAGGCAGGGCCAACCGGCGAAGGCCAGCTTAAGCCCGGTAACCGCAGAATCACTCAATGCGCCCTGAGCACTGAAGCCAAACCAGGCGGGAATGCTCAGGCCGATGGCGCCCCCCACCCCCTGATTGAGCTTGAACACCAGGGCCTGAAAGGCGAAGAGGATTCCCGCCCTGTCCCGGCCATTGAGCGCCAGATCCGCGTCCACCAGATCCCCCAACATCGAGGGCAATACCAGAGACGCCAGACCCAACATTGAACCGAACAGGATCATCGCCAGGGTCATGGGCATCAAGGCTTGAGGACCGGGCTCAATGTTGACGATCACCAGCAGCAGCACCATCATCCCCGGCGCCGACAACGCCCACAGCCTGTGCTTGTCCATCCGCCTGAGCAGTTGCAGCCACAGCGGCATGGAGAGGGCCATGGTCAGGGAAAAGGGCACCGCAATACGGGAGATGGAATCCCCCAGCTCCAGGTACTGACTGGCGTAGATGACAAACAGCGCGGAGACGGCGCCGGTGGCCAGGCCAAACAGCACCTGGGTCAGCAGGAAGTGGCGCAGCCAGGGCAGAGTTCTGAACACCTGCAGCATGTCACCGGGACGGATTCTGTGCTGACCATGCACCCTGGGCTCAGGCACCCGCCAGCACATCCACACCAGGGTAACCGGCAGTGCCATGGCTACGAAGGCGGCCAGTGCCGCCATCACCTCTGGCGTGAAAGACTTGCCCTGACCCAACAGCATGGGAGACGCCATAAACAGCACGCCGCCGGCGAAGCCAAGGATCTGCCGCCACATGGAGATGCGATTACGCTGCTGATAGTCACGGCTCAGTTCCGCCGCCATGGCCGAATGCGGGATCTCCACCAGGGTCCAGCCCAGAGCCAGCAACAGATACCAGCCCAGCAGGTAGCTCAGGCCCGCCTCCGGAGCCGGCCTGAACAGCTGCCAGACAGCCAGGGCACACACCAGGGCCCCAACTAGCATCAGCGGCTTGCGGGAGCCCAGCCGGTCAGACAACAGTCCGATCACCGGATCGGTGACGCCATCAAACAACCGCGACACCAGGGTTACCGTGGCCATCATGCCCAGGGTCACCGCGGTGTGGTCGATATAGAAGTTCGGCAAGATCGCCGCCGTAGGCGACATCAGCATGGAGAGAGGGAGGTTAACCAGCCCGAACAGAATCAGGGTCCGGGCGGGAAGAGACTGTGGCATGGTGGCTCCATGAGAGTGAACTCAGGGCATTGCACCACAGTCTGGAGGAAATGTCTGTGAATTAGGCTTAGGCACCGCCTTCGGCGTCGTGCATGATGCTGGCGCCCTCTTGTTGGGCCAGCTGTGCCAGCTCCTTGTCGATCATGTACAGGCCCTGGCCGCTGTCACCCACCAGGGTCAGCTTATCCAGAACGGACTTGAACAGCTTCTCCTCTTCATGCTGCTCGGCCACATACCACTGCAGGAAATTGAAGGTGGAGTAATCCTGCGTGGAGAAGGCGGTGTGGGCCAGATCATTGATGCTGCGGGTCACCAGCTGCTCATGCTCGTAGGTTTTGGCAAAGATGTCTGCCAGAGACTCGAAGTTGTGGTCTGGCGCTTCAATTTGACCGATCAGGGGCAGGCCGCCAGCCTCGCTGACGTAGGTGAACAGGCGACGCATGTGCTGCATCTCCTCGTCGGCGTGATCCCTCAGGAACTCAGCGGCTCCCTCAAAACCCTTGTCCTCACACCAGGCACTCATCTGCAGGTAGAGGTTGGAGGAGAAAAACTCCAGGTTAATCTGCTCATTGAGCTTGTCGATCATGGTCTTCGATAGCATGGGTGGGACTCTCCGGTTTCAACTACAACTGGTGACATTGTTCTTAGTTACGCATCAAATATCAACCGGGTTCAGTGGTTTGAGCCGGGAAATTCAGGGAAGCCAGCACTTGGGGCAACACCCCCTCCGCCACCTCCACCCGATTGCGTCCCTTCTGCTTGGCGCTGTAGAGCGCCTCATCCGCCATCTTCATCAACAGCTCCAGGGTAACCGGGTTGCCCGAGGTGCAACTGACGCCGGCGGACAGGGTGACCCGACCCAGCGCCTGACCATTGTGATTCAACTCCAACGCCGCGATCGCCGTGATCAGTTTGTTGGCCAGATCCAGGGCCCCGGTGGCATCGGTGTCTGGGCAGATCACCGCCAGCTCCTCACCGCCATAGCGACACACCAGATCCGACTTGCGCACCTGCTCAGTCAACTCCTTGGCCACCCGCTGTATCACAAAGTCACCGGAGTCATGGCCAAAGGTATCGTTAAACTTCTTGAAGTGGTCTATGTCCAGCATCAGCATCGACAACGGCTCCTGACGCCGCTCGCTGAGAGCCAGTTGCGTCTCAAGAAACTCCATCATATGCCGCCGGTTGAACAGGCCGGAGAGAGGATCTCGAATGGCCTGGTCCTTGAGGTTGTCTCTCAGGCGAATGTTAGCCAGAGCCAAACCCACCTGTTCAGCCATCGATTCCGCCACCGCCCTGCCCGCCAGCATCTGAACTTCATCGGTAAACATCAGGCTAAGCACCCCGAGGGCCTCCCCCTGAGCCAGCAGCGGGATGCAGAGCTGACTGCCCGGCTGAGTCTGATGTTCGCAAAGGATCTCTATCCCCTCATCACAGCTCAGGTGGGTGTTGCCCTTAAGCAGCGCCCAACACTCCTCAGAGCCAAACTCACGGGGCCCGGGCCACCCTCCTCCCCAATGGGTTACCATCTTCAGTCCACGAGCCGACCGGATCAGGGCGATGCTGCCGCGCGCCCCCGGAAGCAACTGCTCGGCGATGGGTTCCATCACCCTGCAGGCGGCATCCACAGTGGTACAGGCGGACATCAGGCTGCCGAGGCGCTGCAACATCGCCAGATCCCGGGTTCGTGCCACCACCTGCACCTCCTGACTGGCGGCCGCATCCCGGCGGCCGTTCTCCAGGGTCAGCCGCAACCAACGCCAAAAGGTCAGCACCACGAACAACCCCAGCATCCAGGTCAGTAGCACCCAGAATCTGAGGGTCATCAGGGCCCCGGTAAGAACGGCGTTGGGTTCAGAGACGCGCACCAGGCGGATCTGATCGCCCTGGCTCAGGGACAGCGCCAGGAAATACACCTCACCCAGGGAGGCTTCGTGGCGCAAAGCTGCGCCGATGCCACTGGCCATGGCCTGCCTCAGCTCAGGAGAAGAGGCCGCAACCCGCCCTCCTCTCTCGCCCCGGGAGTCCACCAGAATACGGCCTGTCTCGTCCAGAATCTGCAGCCGGGCCTGGCTTCCTTCCAGCAACTGGGCCAGCGCACCAGACCGGAGGCCGGTTTCAGAGGATTCAGCATGAAGCACCAGACCGGCCCCAAGCTGAGCCAGTTGCTGCAGCCTCGCCTGGTGCATCTGCCGAATCTGAGACTCGAAAACCAGGGTAAGGAACACCATCAGCAGGCTTAGGAGCACCACCATCAGCACCAGGGGCTGCCAGAGACGAATAGGGGATTTGAGCATGACTCATCCATGTGGGTCGCGACCATCCATGGCCAACTTATTGTAAGTATAGAGAGTTTTCCGAAGAGTGCCGATGTAACACCGTGGCCATTGGACCAGGGTAAACAACATTGGCCCATCCACAGGACAAATCATCAATAAAAACAAAGATTCAGCGGCAACCCCTCGAGGATCAGGGGTGGCACAAGGCCTGAAGTGAAGGGTGGCTGCGTCGATAAGCCGCCAGCATGGCGGCCTGATTCTCTGGAAGGGCCGCAGCCAATTGAAAACCCAGGGACAGGTACCAGGCCACCAGCTCAGGCTGGGCGAAGCACCACACAGGCTCGCCAGCCGCAGCCACCACCTGGCGTACCAGGGCAGCCCCAATGCCGGATCGGCGATGTTGGGGCGCCACCCACACCCCTCTCAGCTGCAGCGCTCCGCCTTGGGGACTGAGGCGGGCTGCCGCCACAGGACGCCCCGCCAGCCGACCAAACCACACCCTGTCATGACGCCGGCAGCGATCCTTCTCACCCTGATCGCGATAGAAGCGGTCCGCCAGGGGCAGTGCCTGTACCGGCAAGGCTTCGATACTCAATGCCGCCAATAGGGTCTCTCCGGGTTGTATGCCAGGTAAAAGCGTCTATATCTATAGATAGGGTACTCAGGCTCGGGTCGTGGAGGAGCCATGAACAGCTATCCGTTTGACCGGCGCCGGGAGGACCGGCGCCAAAGTCAGGATCGCCGCACTCAGCCCAGGGACGGCGAAGAGAGCAGCGACCGCCGTCAGATATTCGGACGCCGAAAGTACGACCGGCTGCCCACCAGTCCTCGCTAGCCCCAGTGTTACGACAAGGCCGCTTTGACGTAAACGTCGAAGCGGTTTTTCTTGGTTTCGATGGCCATGGTGGGCTCGCGGCCATCCAGGTGCTCGGCGTAATCGGGCCGTTTCACTACCACCCGTCTCTGGGCCAGCTTGAGCGCTGGCACCAGCAGGGCATCGGCATCCTCATCGCTGCCCACCAGCTGCTGAAACACCCGCATCTCCTTCTTCACCAGGGCGGACTTGGCTCTGTGAGGGTACATGGGATCCAGATAGACCACCTCCACCTCCTGCTCAATCGCCCCCAGGGAGTCGATGCTGTTCCCCGGGGCCAGGCTGAGCCGTTCAGTGACCCAGCGGCCGATCTCGCTGTCCTCACAGGCTCGGCGCAGACCATCTTCCAACAGGGCCGCCACCACAGGGTGACGCTCCACCATGATCACCCGGCAGCCGAGACTGGCCAGCACGAAGCTGTCCCGCCCCAAACCGGCCGTGCCATCCACCACCAGGGGAGTGACGCCCCCCTTGAGGCCCACCGCCTTGGCGATCGCCTGCCCGCGGCCACCACCAAACTTGCGCCTGTGTGCGGCCGCACCGGACGCCAGATCCACACTGATGGCGCCTGTTTTGGGCTCATCCCTGAGTCTCAGGCTGAGCTGCCCCTGCTCAAAGCCCAGTGAAAACGGGGAAGTCTCGCTATGCTCCAGCTGCCAACGTCGGGCGATGTCGGGCAATCGCTGGGCGTCATCGCCCTGTGAGTCCAGATAAAGGGAGTACATGATCAGTCCGGGGAGTATCGATGGCGGAAGTATACCCATGGCCAGACACAGGCACAAAAAAAGCGCGCCATCTGGGCGCGCTTTGACGACTATGCCGGGGTTCAGGCAGCGACCTGACCCAGCACAGGTTGTGCAATCATTTCACGACCCAGTTCCAGGGCGCTCTGGCACTTACCCAGCCACTCATTGCCATCCAGAACAGGACCATTACCGCAGCGAACGATGTCCGCCAGCACATTGAAGAACTCACCTTCACCGGCCATGACACCGCAGGGCATCAGGGTCTGGCGAGAGGTTTGCAGTTGACTGCCCAGCACCGCAGCACGGCCACGGGCGGTCAGGCGGGCACGCTGCTCTTCGTTGAGGCGATACCCCTCTTTCTCAGCGACCACCAATGCCTCATCCAGCTGGCGGTCAAACTCTTCGGAGGCATCTCTCAGGGCAGCCACACGCTTGTCGGCGGCACGACGCCACAGATCGCTGTAGCAGACCAGCAGTTCCAGTTGGGCCAGGATATCGTCATGGGCCAGACGCTGTTGCTCCAGCACCAGCAGGCTGACGAATCGTTCCATACCGCTCAGTTCCAGCGAGGACAGACGCTTGGCGAATTCGGTACGGCGAGTCAAACCCACCTGCACCAATGCGGCCATCATATCTTCTTTGCTGATGAAGTGACCGTAGAGGGTTCCGACAGAGCACTCGGCGGCGCGAGCAACATCGGCCATACGAAAGTCGAGAGCACCTTTGCTGCTCGCGGTATTCAGGGCAGCCAACAGAATGCGGGTTTCCCTAACCTTGTATAAATCTGATTTACTCATCGTCCTTTTACTCCTGTTTGCCAAGGGCGCGGCACGCTACCGGCACAATGCGGATATATAACCAGATTCCAGATACCCCTTCCGAGATATAGATCGCACTTACAGAAGCATTCCCATTAGAAACAAAGGGTTGCGAAACTTTCTCGGGAAAAACTGACACAGGTCAAAATATCATTCGAACTGCACCTTTCGCCCTGCCAGCAGAAGAAGCAAAAAACAAGCGAGACAGCTTGTGCCATAAGGGTTACATCGACGTTAACCGGAGATAACTTAAATTGGGGTGGCAAAAGTTTGACCAGGATCGAAGATTATTCACCCGGCATCAAACTGTCCTTTTATCTTCGGTCAGGATCAGGTACTCAATGGGTCACACAATCAGAGGAGTCCACTGTGATCCGTGCCACCCCGCTCTTAATTGCACTGCTTCCTGCACCTGGCTTCGCCATGTGCGGCGACCTGTGTCAGTGGCTGGATAACTGGTTTGACGACTACCTCACCCCGGTGGACTACAACTACGCCCATGCGGCACTGGCGAAGATCCACGCCACCGACGACAGCGGCATGCAACTCTCTGCCGGTGCACTGGCCCAGTTGAATCAGCGTTGGTTGCTCGACATCAATGCGGAGATGAACTGGCAGGAGGAGGGGCAACAGTATCAGAGCGCCGCCCTCAACCGATTCCAGGCCCGGCTCGACTACCGGATTGCCGGGGACGAACACTGGGATTTCCTGGTTGGGGTGGGCACCAGCCTGGCCAGTTGGAGCCAGGGGGATCTGAAGGAGTACTCCATCTCTCCGGTGGTGGCCTTCCAGATTCGGGGCAAACTCACCAGCCAGCTGGACCTGGAGATTCGCCACCAGGTGGCCAAGGAGTTCGATAAACAGTGGAACCACTCCAGCGTCGGCCTGGTGTTCTACCCCACGCCTCAAATCGCCCTCAATCTGAGGGCCGAGCACAACGAGGTCGCCAATAGCCTGTTGCTGGAAACCCGCTTCTACTTCTAGGCATTCTCCCAAAAAAAGAGGCCCGAATGGGCCTCGTTTCTGTTTAGGCGGCGATGCCGCTGTGACGCAGCAGGGCGTCAATCTCCGGCTCGCGGCCACGGAATCGCTTGAACAGCTCCATGGGCTCCTCGCTGCCACCACGCTCCAGGATGCAATCCAGGAAATCGGCGCCCACCTGCGGGCTGAAGATCCCCTCCTCCTCGAAACGGCTGAAGGCATCGGCGGACAGCACCTCGGCCCACTTGTAGCTGTAGTAGCCAGCCGCATAGCCCCCGGCGAAGATGTGGCTGAAACCGTGCTGGAAGCGGTTAAACTCAGGCGCCTTGATCACCGAGACCTGGTCGCGTACCTGGTTCAGGGTCTGTTGAATCCGGTCACCGAGCTCAGGCTGGTATTCCAGGTGAAGACGGAAGTCGAACAGGGAAAACTCCAGCTGGCGCACCATCATCATGGCGCTCTGGTAGTTCTTGGCCGCCATCATCTTCTCCAACATCTGATGGGGCAGAGGCTCGCCACTCTCATAGTGGCCGGAGATGAAGGCCAGCGCCTCCTCCTGCCAGCACCAGTTCTCCAGGAACTGGCTGGGCAGCTCCACCGCATCCCAGGGTACCCCATTGATGCCGGCGACACTGCTGGCCTCCACCTTGGTCAGCATATGGTGGATGCCGTGGCCAAACTCGTGGAACAGGGTCACCACCTCATCGTGGGTGAACAGGGCGGGCTTGTCTCCCACCGGGCCGTTGAAGTTGCAGGTCAGGTAGGCCACCGGGCTCTGCAAACCGGCAATGCGCAGACGGCGGCCGCGGCAGTCGTCCATCCAGGCGCCGCCACGCTTGTTCTGACGGGCAAACAGATCCAGGTAGAAGCTGCCGCGCAACTCTCCTTGGGCATCATGGATGTCGAAATAGCGCACATCCTCATGCCAGACATCCACTCCCTGCACTTCGGAGACGGTCACACCGAACAGCTTCTCGACGGTGGAGAACAGGCCGCTGAGCACCTGCTCCTGAGGGAAGTAGGGGCGCAGCTGTTCATCGGAGATGCTGTACAGGTGCTGCTTCTGCTTCTCGGAGAAATAAGCGATGTCCCAGGCGTTCAGCTCCCCGGCACCATGGTGCTCTCTGGCATAGGCCGTCAGCTGTTTCAGCTCCTGCTGGGCCTGAGGACGGGAGCGCAGGGCCAGTTCATTGAGGAAGGAGATCACCTGGGCCGGCTCCTCCGCCATCTTGGTGGCCAGGGACATATCGGCGTAGCTGTCGAATCCCAGCAGCCCCGCCAGCTCATGCTTGAGGGAGAGCATCTCCGCCATCAGGGGGGAGTTATCAAACTCGCCGGCGTTGGGGCCCTGATCCGAGGCGCGGGTGCAGTAGGCGGTGTACACCTCCCGGCGCAGCTCGGCATCATCGGCGTAGGTCATCACCGCGATGTAGGAGGGAAACTCCAGGGTCAGCAGGTAACCCTCGTGGCCGCGCTGTTCGGCGGTCTGACGCGCGGCGGCGATGGCGCTCTCCGGCAGGCCAGCCAGTTGAGCCACGTCCGAGATCTGTTTGGTCCAGGCATTGGTGGCATCCAACACCCGGTTGGCGTACTGGCTGGAGAGTTCGGACAGACGCATGCGAATCTCGCCAAAGCGTTTCTGTTTCGCCTCATCCAGGCCAATGCCGGACAGCTCAAAGTCTCGCAGGGCGTTGTCGATCACCTTCTTCTGCGCCAGGGTCAGAGTCTCATAGTGTCCGGACTCCCTCAGAGATTTGTAGGCCTGATACAACCCCTTATGCTGACCCACCCAGGTGCCGTACTCAGACAGGGCCGGCAGGCAGGCATCGTGGGCTTCCCGCAACTCATCGTTGCTGACCACGGAGTTCATGTGACTGACCGGTGACCAGATTTTGCCCAGATGATCGTCCGCCTCCTCCAACGGCTCCACCAGGCCGTCCCAGGTAAAGGGGGCACCGGCGGCCACCACCTGCTCCACCTTGTCGCGACAGGCCGTCAGGGCCTGTTCCACCGCTTCCTGAACATGTTCCGGTCGAATGGCTGAGAACAGGGGAAGTTGATCCGTGTTCATCAAGGGGTTGGTCATGGGGGCTCCTTGTTGGTCTGTGCTAACCGCATTTAAGGGTAGTGTCTCCACACAACATGGGGCGCAGCCAGGACAAAAACAAGGTGTTACCTGAAACTTTGCCTGAGACAGGGGATGACCTGCCGATTGAGTTCACACTCTATCAACCTCAATTTGTATGAAGATTTTTAAATTGTTATTACTTGGGTGACGGTGAAACATAAACGGGCTTTTACAGGGCGTTACCGAGCAAAATCCTGCATTTTTACCCCGGTAGAAACCACGTTTGTGACACAGAGTGGATTATTCCCTGCTCC
This sequence comes from Ferrimonas futtsuensis DSM 18154, assembly GCF_000422645.1. Taxonomy (GTDB): domain Bacteria; phylum Pseudomonadota; class Gammaproteobacteria; order Enterobacterales; family Shewanellaceae; genus Ferrimonas; species Ferrimonas futtsuensis. The sequence continues at coordinate 27,023 of NZ_AUGL01000011.1, read as the reverse complement.
TGGCAAGGTTTTCGGGAGACCTCTCACAGAACGCAATAACCAATAAGAATAAAATCCATTCTCACTCGCAATCACAATGTACCAGCGAATAGGTAATTACAATGAAATCCATCCTGACCACCAGCATAATGTTGGCGCTGGCCAGCTTCTCAGCAGCTGCAGCAGATTATGAAGTGGACTTTGGCTACGACTCCAAGTACATCTCCGAAGGACGTGACAACCTCGATAAGGGCGGCATCTACTGGCTGAATGGCGCCGCAGGTTTTGAAAACGGCATCACCCTGTCCGCCGCCTATGGCTACGCCGCCGACTCCAGTGTCGACTACGATGAGCTGAACCTGGGCATCGAGTACGGCTTTGAAGTGGGGGATTTCAGCTTCTACGGCAGTTATACCCGCCTCGAGTTCTTCGAAGACAGTGAGTCCGACAACGAGCTGGGTGCCGGTATTGCCTACGGTGGCCTGGAGTGGTTCGAACCCTTCGTAGACTATGTCTACAGCACCGAAGCCGAAGGTGGCTTCCTGGAGATTGGCATCCAACGGGAGTTCGCCATCAACGAGGCGATCACCTTCACTCCTTACGTGATTGCCGCGTTCGACTACGGCTACGCCAGTCCAGACCACGATGGAGCCAACCACCACACTTTTGGAGCTTCTCTGGGATACCAGTTGAACGACACTTGGGCGGTCAATGCGATCATCGAACACCAGAAAGGTGACAAAGATGTCGAGCTGGATGTGGGCAACGACGATGGTCACACCTGGGTCGGCCTGCATTTCACCGCCGGCTTCTGATCCCCACTTTTCCAGAAAGGGAGCCAATCGGCTCCTTTTTTTGCGTCTTTTTCTTTCCCCGTGCGTCTTACCTCTCTTACAGTGACACTAACCCCCAAGGAGAGACGCCCATGCTGGATCACTGGCAGGCCCACAAGAGCAAACTTCGCGCCTATCTGGCCGCCCGGCCGCCCGGCTGCCGGATCCGGACGCCGTCGACGACACCCTGCAGGAGATCTTCCTCAAGGCCCACAGCAAACAGCATCAACTCAGGGAGCAGCAGAGCCTGGGAGCCTGGCTCTACCGCATCGCCCACAACGCCATCATGGATCATTACCGTCGTCACCCCGACTGGGCCCCCCTGGACCAGGAGCCCCCGGCGCCGGAAGCGGACCAGGCTGAGATCGCCCACCAGGAACTGGCCCAATGTCTGCGGCCACTGATCAACGAGCTGCCGGAGAAATACGGCCTGCCCCTGACCCTGGCGGATCTGGAGGGAAAGAGTCAGCAACAGGTGGCCGAGCAGCTGGGATTGAGCCTCTCCGGCGCCAAGAGCCGCGTCCAGCGGGGACGGGAAAAGCTGAGGCAGAAGATCCTGGCCTGCTGCGCCCTGGAAACCGGTCCGGACGGGGTGCAAGCCTATGCCCCAAAAGGCAACTGCGGCTGCTGAGCAACAATATTTTGCGTCCTTTCATCGGCGCCTGCGTCTGGTAAGGCATCACAGAAAATGTCTTAGGAGACCACCATGCTGAAAGTGATCAGTTTTACCATCTGCCCCTTCGTCCAGCGCATCACCGCCCTGCTGGAGGCCAAGGGGCTGCCTTACCAAGTGGAGTACATCGAGCTGGCCAACAAGCCGGACTGGTTCCTGGAGATCTCCCCCAACGGCCAGGTGCCGCTGCTGCTGACCGAACAGGGCAGCGCCCTGTTCGAGTCCGACGCCATTGCCGAGTACCTGGAGGACAGCTTCGGCCCGCTGCAGCCGGAGCTCACCCCGGAGCAGAAGGCACTCAATCGGGCCTGGAGCACCCTGGGCAGCAAGCAATACCTGGTCCAATGTTCCGCTCAGAGCAGCGCCGACATCGAGACCCTGGTGGAGCGCAGCGCCAAACTGGCCGGTGCCTTCACCAAGGTGGAAAAGGCGCTAGGCACTCACCGCTACTTCAACAGTAATAGCCCCTCCATGGTGGACATCGCCTGGCTGCCGGTGCTGCACCGGGCCTGGATCATCAAGGAGAAAACCGGTTACGACTTCCTGGCCGGTTTCCCTAAGGTGCAAGCCTGGCAGAGCGCCATTCTGGACAGCGGCCTGACCGCCCCCAGTGTCTCCACTGCCTTTATGGAGCGCTTCGAAGAGTACTACCTGTCTGAGCGCACCCTGCTGGGACGCCTGCGCCAGCACTGCCCCAAGTGCGATTGCGATGCTCACACCCTGGAGCAGCAATGCACCGAACTGAAGTGCTGCACTCAACTCCAGGCCTGCGACACCACCGCCAGCCAGTGTGGCGACAGCGGCTGCTGTGGCTGATTCTCACCCACCCAGGCGGAGCTTCCCTCCGCCTAATCCGATTAGACCAATCCCTTGTTTTCGTTTGAGGCCGGCCCCAGATCAGAGTTAACTTAGGCTAGTTCTGCCAATTCACAGCTCACCATCAAAGGATTTTTTCCATGGCTCAGCAATTTGACTATATCGTTCTCGGTGCCGGCAGCGGCGGCATCGCTTCCGCCAACCGGGCCGCCATGCGCGGCGCCAAGGTGCTGCTTATCGAGGCCAAGCACCTGGGCGGAACCTGCGTGAACGTCGGTTGCGTGCCCAAGAAGGTGATGTGGTTCGGCGCCCAGGTGGCGGAGGCGGTCAACCTCTACGGCCCGGATTACGGCTTCGATCTCACCCTCAACAAATTCGACTGGGGCAAGCTGGTGGCAAGCCGCGAAGCCTACATCGAGCGCATTCACGGCGGCTACAACCGTGGCTTGGACGCCAACGGCGTCACCCTGGTCAACGGCTTCGGCAAGTTTGTCGATGAGCGCACCCTCGAGGTGAACGGCGAACACTACACCGCCCCGAACATCCTGATCGCCACCGGCGGTCGCCCCACCATCCCCAACATCCCCGGCGCCGAACACGGCATCGACTCAAACGGCTTCTTCGCCCTCACCGAGCAGCCCAAGCGGGTGGCGGTGGTGGGCGCCGGTTACATCGCCGTAGAACTGGCCGGGGTACTGCACTCCCTGGGCAGCGAAACCCACCTGCTGGTGCGCAAGCACGCACCACTGCGCAACTTCGATCCGCTGATCACCCAGACCCTGGTGGAGCTGATGGAGAAGGAGGGGCCGACCCTGCACACCCACTCCATCCCCAGCGAGGTGGTGAAAGAGTCCGACGGCAGCCTGACCCTGAAGCTGGAGAACGGCAACAGCCTCAATGTGGACAGCCTGATCTGGGCCATCGGCCGTGAACCGGCCACCGACGTGATCAACATCGAGGCATCCGGGGTCAAGACCAACGAGCGCGGCTTCATCCCGGTGGATGAGTACCAGAACACCAATGTGCCCGGCATCTACACCGTGGGCGACATCATGGAGGGCGGCATCGAACTGACGCCGGTGGCGGTCAAGGCGGGTCGTCAACTGTCTGAGCGCCTGTTCGGCAACCAGCCCAATGCCAAGATGGATTACTCACTGGTGCCCACCGTGGTGTTCAGCCACCCGGCCATTGGCACCATTGGCCTCACCGAGCCTCAGGCGGTGGAGCAGTATGGCGAGGAAAACGTCAAGGTGTACACCTCAGGCTTTGCCGCCATGTACACCGCGGTCACCGCCCACCGCCAGCAGACCCAAATGAAACTGGTGTGCGCCGGTCCCGAGGAGAAGATCGTCGGCCTGCACGGCATCGGCTTCGGCATGGATGAGATCCTCCAGGGCTTCGCCGTGGCCATCAAGATGGGCGCCACCAAGGCGGACTTCGACAACACCGTGGCCCTGCACCCCACCAGCGCCGAAGAGTTTGTCACCATGCGCTAAGCGCAGGCACAGAATGCAAAAAGCCGCTCATGGGAGCGGCTTTTTTGTGTTATTCACCCGGGCTATTCCACCCTGTCTACCTGCAGCTGCAGGGTCATCACCCACACATCCCGGGTCATCTCAGCGGGGTTCTCGACAATCTCCACCGCCATCCCCTCTTCCGGCAAATCCAGCCCCTGGCGCACCACTTCATGGAGCAACTTGTCCCACACCGCAAAGTAGGCGGTCTCCGACGCCAGGGCCACCCGACAACAGAGATAATCACCCGCGGGCAGAGTCCGAATAACCCCACTTCCGCCCTGCGTAGACGCTTCGTCCACCCGCACTCCGACATCCATTTTATAATCGAACAGGTTGGCGGTGAGCTGGGCGGTCACGTCAGACACCATCAGCAGTGGCTGCGCCCCCACCGACGCCCCAAGGTCACACAGCTGCTCCAGGCTGGGCGCCGTCAGCCGTCGTCCCTTGAGGGTTCGCCGGGGCTGCGACAGCAACTCACACTCGACCCCGGCCACCAGCTGGCTCTCCAGACTGCCGGCCTCTGGCTTGGGATGCCCCAGCTGCTCCAGCAACTGACCCAGCTCATGCAGCTCCGAGTCCTTGCCCAGCGCCCGAATCGCCCTGGCACTGGTGCCCAGCTCTCTTTTGAGCGCCTTGGCCAGGGCCTGAGAGGAGGAGTAGCCGGTGGCGTGAGCGATCTCGGTGACGCTGCGCTTTGCCGAGGCCAGCAGCAGGTGCACCGCGGTCTGCAACCGCATCCGGCTCAGGTACTGACCCGGGGTCTGGTGGAACACCGAATGAAAGATGCGGTGAAAATGGTGAGGGGAGATGGCGCAATGGGCTGCCACTTCATCCCAGCTTGGGGGGGGCACCTCATCCAGATTGGCCATCATAAAGCCAATGGCTTTCTCGAAGCGCTTGCGCCAGTGCGGCGGCAATGGCTCCACCAGTTGCAGTTCCGGCACCAGATTGTGCGGGGCCGGCAGCGAGGGTTTCTGTGACACCCTAAGACTCTCTCAGCTTGGAAGATGCAGTGATGATGACCCGCCTCGGAGAAAAAGGCCATCTCAGTGTGCGCTCTCAGCGCCAGACCCCACAGCCATCAGCCTGGCGCTGATGGACTGCAGCCGTGAGACACCCTGCAGCGCCACCGGCAACATCACTGCCGCCTCCACAAACTCCCAGCTGTAGGTGACGATGGCGAAGAGGGTGCCGGCGCTGGGTTGAACCACCCAGATTGCCGCCAGCATCAGGTTTGCCAGGATGAAGGCAAACTGCATCAGGTAAAGCAGGCCATACATCAGGGCATCGGTATCGGACAGTTGAATCTCTCGATGGCGCAACCGGACCAGATGAAGCAACAGGCTCTCCCCGGATGACTGTTGCAACACCCTGACCTGGCGCTCCTGCTGGCGGTTAATCAGGTGGTTCAGACGCCGATACCGCGGATGAAACAGGCTGTAGGCCCCCAGCATCACCAAGGCCGTGAGCAGGGCCGCCGCGCCAAGAGCCCAGGCAAAACCCGACAGGATAATCAGGGCAGCCAGCAACTGAATGATGGCCGTCAGCAGCGGCGGCAGCTCGTTCTCCAGAAAGTCCACCAGCTCCCGGCTCATATCCAGCCGGGCGCTGCGTACCGACAGGGGCTGGCTTGCCAGTCGCCTGCCCACTTCACTGCCCAGCTCTACCCGGATGGCACCATAGGCTCGAGTGTCATACAGCCGTCGCACCATCACCGCCAGGGTCACGCTGACCAGCAGGATGGCCAAAGGCCAGATCCCCGAGGCACTGCCCGCCATCACCCCATCAATGCCCCAACCCAGGGCCAGGGGAATCATCACCAGCAGGGCATTTTCCACCATCACCAACAGGACGGTCAGGACAATTTTTCCCGGAAAACGTTGCCACAGGGCCATCAGACTCAGCCGCTGCGGCCAGGGTGAGGATAAAGGGCTCATGTTTTGGTTCAGAGGAACAGAGAGGTGGCCACAGAGAACCCCTGCATGGACACCACCCGGCCGAATCGGCCCAGCGTCCTTTTGGCACTCCACAGCTCGTCGTTCAACCAGGCCACCCCCTGCTCCAGCTCCTGAACGCTCATCTGGGCTGGCTGAAACACCCCCTGGGAGCAGTCGTATCTTTGCCAGTCCCGGGTCAAAAGACGGCCCTGCCTGTCGAGCTGGTTGTAGAGCTTGGTGCCGGGAAAAGGGGTCAGAATATTGGGCTGGGGAACGTCCAGCTTAATCTCGTCCACAAAGGCCAGCGTGCGCTCGAAGATGCCGCCGTCGTGCTGATCGAAGCCGAACAGCAGACAGCTGTCGACAATGACGTTGTAGCTGTGCAGCCTTTCGATCAGCGCTTTAGCCCTGTCCACCTTGATGAAATTCTTGCCAGCCCCCTTCAGGGCCTCCTGGGAAACCGTCTCCAGGCCAATCAGCAGATACCACAGCCCGGATGCCACCGCCGCCGCCAGCAACTCCTCATCTTCGACGAAGTCCAGGGTGGCTTCGCCTACCCAGTGAATATTCAGCGGCGTCAGGGCACGAAACAGCGACAGGGCGTAATCCCGATCGGCACAAAGGTTGTCGCAGTGCAGCTCCAGTGACTGACAGCCGCTGGCCCGTATCTCTGCCACGACCTGATCCACAGGACGAAACGCTTCCCGTTTAAAGAAGGGCCGCACCGTGCAGTAGCTGCAGCTGTGTCGGCAGCCACGGCCCACCAGGACGCCCCAACAGCCGTAGCGCTTGCTGAGCCGGGCATCCATAGGCCAGGGATTCAGGGTAGCCAGATCCAGCGAACCCTGCCCCTGATTTCTGGGCTTGAGGGCCCCCTGAGCCAGGTCCGCCAGCAGCTGCGGCCACGCCTGTTCCGCCTCCCCGACCATCACCGCATCGGCGTGCAACTGCGCCTCCTCCGGCAGGGCGGACACATGCAAACCGGCCAACACCACAGGCACTCCGAGAGCTCGCTGGCTGTCCGCCAATGAATAAGCTCGGCTGATGTCCGGGGTACTGGCGAACAGCACCAACAGGTCGAACTGGTGCTCCTCCGGCAAGGCGTCCCCTATGGTTTCATCCAGAATGGTCACCTGATGAGGCTTTGGAGTGGCCGCTGCCAGGGAGAAGATCCCCTGAGGCGGAGAGGCCTGATACGCCTTGTAGGATTTGAATCCCGACTCCTGACACACTTTGATCGCCGCTATCCGCATAAACACTCCATGAAAAACAACCAGGACCATAGAGCCCCAAAAAAAGTGCCCACCCGCCCTCTGTCTGACAAGACTCAGGCGGTGGGCGACACCTTAAAGGTTCCAGTAGGGGTAGGTAAAACAGGTCAGTGCCAGGGCACTCCAGAGCAGCATGGCCAGCCAGTAGAGGCCGGGCTCTTCGGACCGCTTATGGCGATGCCACAGATAGGCACTGCCGCTCACCAGATCCCAAACCACCCACAGCGTCAGCAGGATGCCGAGACCATAGGAAAACAAGAATTCGCTGCTCATAGATTCCCCCAACTCAATATGCCACCAATGTAAACGAACCTGAGCCTCAGAAAGTGTCCCAAGCTGCGGATATCAGGGTTGCGCCGACCACCACGACAGCAAGCGTACACTGAATAAACACCCAGTAATCAAATCAAGACTCAAGTTTCATCCTGAGAATCCGGACATCAAAAAAACGCCCATTGTGAGACCCTTGAGGATGCTTTTAGCCGTCAAATCAGTGGCATAAACCATGCACTCTCCGGTGTCGGGCCCCCAGCCATCGAGCCCCTCTTGGGGGTATCCCTGAATTGCCGAGTCGATGAGAGGGCCCGATTCCTTACACATTGGGTTGGCTGTCCCCGAGACAGCTCTGGAGAGAAAAATGATGAAATGCCTACACCGTACCGCTGTCCTGGCATTGCCCATGGCGATGATTGGCAGCGCACTGGCCGCCACCTCAGGATCCCACTACTCCCCAGGGGGGGAAGGGGTCGAAGCGGGAACCCCACCGCCACCAGGGATGCACTACCGGCTCTACAACACCTGGTATGACGCCGACACCCTCACCGATGATAACGGCGACGCCCAGCAGATGGACTTCAGCCTGGAGGTGTTTGCCCAGGCCCACCGGTTCGTCAACGTCACCGACACCAAGATTTTCGGCGCCAATTGGGCCTATAACCTGATCGTGCCGGTCATCGACAAGGAGATCGCCATCGGCGGTGCCTTCGATGCTGCCTCCGGCTTGGAAGTGGGCGACATCGTCATCGAGCCGCTGGCGCTATTCTGGTTCAACCCGCGCTTCGACGCCATTCTGGCCATCGCCGCCATTGCGCCCACCGGCGACTACAGCGCCGACAAACCGGAATCCGTGGGTTATGGCTACTGGTCGGGAATGATCACCGCCGGTGGCACCTACTTCTTCGACGATGACCGCAGTTGGAGCTTCAGCACCCTGTCCCGCACCCTGTGGCATGGACACCAGGATGACACCGGCATCAGACCCGGGATGGAGTTCTGCCTGGAGGGGGGCGTGGGCAAAAACATCCTGTTGGATGATCACTGGCTGATCCGCCCTGGCGTCAGCTACTCCGCAGGCTGGCAGATCAGCGACGACAGCAAGGATGGCGCGGGCTCCATTGCGGACCAGCGCAAACGCTCCTTTGGCCTGGGTGCTGAGCTGAATGTGATGTACCTGCCCTGGCTGCTGCAGGCCAACTTGCGCTTCCACAGCGAGTTCGACAGCAATAACACCGCCGAAGGGGAGTCTCTGGTACTGACCTTCACCAAATCCTTCTGACCCAACCTGGTTGGGAGCTCAGGCTCCCAACCACCCCTCCAGTCATCGACTCAAGGAGTCCTGCCGTGAAAACCTGGTCTCAGATGCTGCTCACCGATGCCCAAGGCAACACGGTGCTGATTGCCACCGCCTGCTCAGGGGCAACCGGCCCCAAGATACAACCCACAGAGCCAGAGTCACCGGCCAGGTTGACGCCGGTGTTCAGCCCCGGCGGCCCAGTGTTCTCCCCGCCCAGATGGCGACGCAGAGGAAAAACGAACCAGCAGGAACAGGGAGGCGGTGAGGGTAAGCAGTCCGGTCGCAACGAAGACAGCGCTGAGCCCACAGCTTGCCAGCACGCTCCCCCCAAGCAGGGGACCAAAGATAAACCCCAGGTTGAGCACCAGATGAAACACACTTAAGGCCGCGCCCCGCTCGAAGCGCTCCCCCTGTTGCAGCAGCAACGAGGTGCACGCCGGTTGGGCCAGAGCCGTCAGCCCGCCCAGCCAGGCACCCAGCAACAGCGCCTGAGCATACTCCTGCACCACGGCCATCAGCAGCAGCCCCAGTGCCGTACCGGCAGTGCACCCCACCATCATCAGGTAACGGCAGCATCGGTCACTGAGCCACCCGCCCGTTTGCAGCAGCACCAAGGTCATCAGGCTGTTGGCCGCCAGCACGATGCCGGTTTGGCTGAGGCTGAGTCCAATCTCATCCCTGAGCATCATGGGCCAGAACAGGCCGACCTGGGCAATGCCCAGAGTGCGGGTGAAGATGTAGATCAACAGACTCTGCAAGGCTGGGTCGCGACACAGCCGCACCATCCCCAACAGGCGCCATTGAGAGGGCCTCGGCGTCTCGGGCCGCCTGGCCTCGCCGGACAGCGTCATCGCCAGACCCAGGGAAAAAGACGCCGACAACGCCAGCAGGCAATAGACTCCGGCGCAACCAAAGTGGTCCCCCAAAGCCCCTCCCAGCAGAGGGCCCAACGCCAGGGCAGAGTAGAACGCCAGGTCAATGCGTGCCACCGTTTGCCCCCGGCGACGAGGCTCAGCGAGATCGCTGACCAGGGCCAGCATCAATGGCCTGAACAGGGCCGACAATCCCCCCTGAAGGATACGCAGCAATGCGATGGCGTAGAGGTGATCCAGAGCCAGGAAGCCCAGGGCGATCAGCAGCTGTCCCCACAGGCAGAGCAGCAGGCTGCGCCTGGTCCCCAGACGCGACAGACACCAGCTCGCCATAGGGCTGAACAGACATTTGGAGCCGGCATAGAGGGTCAGCGCCAGGGCCAGAAACCCGCCCCTGGCCCCAAGGTCGGTGAGATAGAGTGAAAAGAAGGCATCGGTGACGCCCAGACCCAGAGTGGTCAGGAAGTTGATGCCAACGAGAGTGGAAAACAGGTTGCGCCCCGCCATGACTTTACTCCGCCAGCCCAAAGGGCTGCGTGTGACCCTCCAGAGGCGTTGCCGAGACCGTCAAAGCGCAACCCGGGCAGGTGTTCCTAGGGAAGCTGTTTGTCGAATGCATGGCACTCGTTGCAGTACATCACCGGCTCCTGGTGAGCCAGGTGACACTTGGTGCAACGTACTTTGCCATGGGGAGACTCGTGGAAGTCGACGCTGCGCTCCTCTGCCTGGAAGATGGGCAACGCCACCTTGTCGCCATGGCAAGCCTTACAGGTCTTGCTCTTGGCACGCTTGGTGGGTTTGTCGGTCTGGTGGCAGTCGGCACATTCGATGCCCAGGCCCCCATGGCGATCCCCCAGATGCTCCTTGGCCACCCCATTGAGAGAGAAGACCAGTCCGGCCACCGCCAGCACAGTCAGTGCAATTTTTTTCATTATTTAACCCCTGAACCAGGAAAGATGGGCCCGGCCAGCGGCCGGGCCCGAAGCGGAATTACTTCTTGCCGAGCTTCTGAGCGATGTGCTGAGAAGCGAAACGGCCAGAGTTGATGGCGAAGGAGGATGCCATCCCTTCCAGGGTCAGGTTGTAGGAGTCACCGTAGACACCTCCCACCTCACAGCCCACCACGTAGAGGCCTTCAACAGGCTTCATGTCTTTCTGACGCAACACCTGCATCTCGGTGTTGGTGGTTGGGCCGCCCAGGGTAATCAGGGTGGCGTTATCGCCCTTAACCGCAAAGTAGGGAGGCTTGCTGATGGGACGTACATACTTGCGATCCTTGGGGAACTCCTCATCCAGACCATTCTGGGCATAACGGTTGTTATCCTCGACGGTCTTCTTGAAGGCAACGGGGTCTACACCCATCTTCTTGGCCAGACCTTCGATGGTGTTGGAGACATAGAGGTAGCCCTCCTTCTGACCGACTTCGATCCCCTCCTCCAGCAGATCCAGCTTGTGGCCTACACGAACCCAATCGGAGTGGGAGATGTCGATCCCCTCATTCATCATGTAGTCCTTGAGGTTGTCATCGAACACCGCAAAGTAGGAGCCGCCGACACGCTCAACCGCCGGGCCGGTGTTGTACCACAGGGGCGCCTGGGACTCGTCGATGAAGCGCTTGCCATCGCTGGCCACCCACATATAGGGCTGGCGCAGCAGCGAGGCCAGCTGAGAGTAGACCGTGGTGTGTTCCGGCATGCTCAGCTGGGTGTTTGGATCTTTACCGGAGAGCCAGGCACCAATGGCCAGGTGGGTGCTCATTCCCTCGTAACGAGCCCCCACTTCGTCAAACCATTTCAGGCTGTCGCCGTCGCGACCGGACTTGGGCCCCACGATGGCGTAATCGGCGCGGATACCATATTTCTCAAGCATTTCAGAGTTGTTGATGAAGCCACCTGAGGCAACCACCACGCCCCCCTTGGTATTGAACTGGTAGGTCTCGCCCTCACCGTCCTCGGCCATGATGCCGGTAACCTTGCCGCCTTTGTAGATGATCTCGGTTCCGGGAGTTTCCGTCAGGATGGTGCCGCCCGCGTCCTTGAAGGACTTGGCCATCTGATTGACGAACTCAACGCCCTTACCATCTTTGAAGATGTGCCAGGTGCGGTAGCCATCGGTAAACAGGGTACGCACATCGTGGAAGGTCACGCCGTGATCTTCCATCCACTCGATGCTGTTGGCGGAGTTGTTGATCCAACGACGGATCAGCGGACCATTGATGAAACCATGGTTGAACTCCATGTGGTTCTTATAAGCCCAGTCTCTGTCCAGACCCACATACATGGATTTCTGATGGTCGGTTTCCACCGCGAAAGTCCCCTCGATATACAGGGCAGAACCGCCGATGCTGGGCATCTTTTCCAGCAACACGGTCTTCAGGCCCGCCTCCTGGGCCTCCACGGCGGCCGCCAGACCACTGGCACCGGACCCCACCACCACGACATCGACGTTTTTCACAATGTCTGCCGCCCAGCTGCCGGCGCTTAAAAGAGACGCAGCCACCAGAACTGAGAGTTTCTTCATATTTTTCACAATGTAATCCTCATCATCTCGGCATAACGATGCTCATCACACCGAAGAGTTTTATTTTTGTTATCCTTTTTTGACGGTATTCATATATCTCTGACCAATATCAGCTTATGACCGACGCAAAAAAGAACTGTGGGTCAGAAAGTGCACTTTCCAACATCAACAATACGATTGCAGCCTTTGTGCCAAACATGTAAGCCACTGATTTACATGAGCGCGAACAGATTCAATGTGATCCAGGTTGGTTCCAGGAAGAAACCAGGGTTTCAAATTGAAACCCTTTGTCAGGAATAAGAAGGGGCGTACTTATGCTAAGTAGTGAAATTAACCCAAGAGAGTTCCTAGATTTTCTTCCAGATGAAGGGTTAATTAAATTTAAAGACCAGAGAATGGTGTTATTTGATGCCGTCGCCCTGGGCTTGTTAAGAAAAGAACTGATCGATCAATTTGGCACCTTTGTTGCCCGCTGCATCCTGACCCGCTTTGGCTACGCCCACGGTTGGCGTACGGGGCAAATTCTCAGCAATGAGTTTCCTGAAGCCTACATGGACCCTCAAAGCGGTTCGAATCTGCACATGCTGTTTGGCATCACCAAAACCTTTGCCTTCAAACCCCGAAGTGGCGGGGACAACGCCTTGTTGGAGGTGCATTGGCACAACTCCTATGAAGCGGAGCAACACCAGCTGAGCATCGGCGAGTCCGACGACCCCGTATGCTGGACCCTGACCGGCTTTGCCAGCGGGTTTGAATCCTGGAAACACAACCGTGAGGTCTACTTCATCGAGGATATGTGCACCGGCAAAGGTGATCCTTACTGCCGAGTCATCGGCAAATTCAAGGAGGATTGGGGCGAGGAGTTGGAACCGCACAAACCCTTCTTTTCCATGGCCTCCTCTGACTCCCTGCTCAAGGAGCTCACCAAGAGGCTGGAACTGACTCAACGGGCCCTCAGGGCCAGGCAAACGGAGCCGAATGACCAGCCGCAGACCGTCGAGGGCTTCATTACCCAGAACCGGGAGATGACCCGGTTGATCCAGCTGGCCGCCCGGGTGGCCAAGGTGGACTCTTCGGTGGTGGTCTCCGGTGAAAGCGGCGTCGGCAAAGAGCGCCTCTCCCGCTTTATCCACGAGCGCTCCAACCGCTCCGCCAAGCCCTTTGTCGCCATCAACTGTGGCGCCCTCACCGAAACCCTGTTGGAAAGCGAGCTGTTTGGCCACAAGCGCGGTGCCTTCACCGGTGCCGATCGGGACCGGGCCGGCCTGTTCGAAGAGGCGCACCTGGGTACCCTGTTTCTCGACGAAATTGGTGAGATCTCCCCGGCCATGCAGCTCAAGCTGCTGCGCACCCTGCAGGAGCAGGAGGTACGCCGGGTCGGCGAAAATCACAGCCGCAAAGTGGATGTGCGCATCATCGCCGCCACCAACAGGAATCTGGAGCAGGAGGTGGCCGAAGGACGTTTTCGTGCCGACCTCTACTACCGCCTCTGTGTCGTAGAGCTCAAGATCCCCAGCCTGAGGGAACGCCACGAGGACATCCTGCCCCTGGCGCGCTCCATCTTGGAAAACAAGAATCGACAGATGGGGCGAAGCATACGGGGCTTCTCCAAGAAGGTGACCCGTATCCTGGAGAACCACTCATGGCCAGGCAATATCCGTGAGATGCAGAATGTGGTGGAGTACTGTACCGCCCTGTGCCACGGCAGGGAGATCACCACCGAGGACCTGCCACCCTCCCTGAACGCCCCCATGGGCCTGCCCCAGAGGATCGCCGCCCACGCGCTGAGCCTGGAGGAGATGGAGCGGGAATACATTCTGTCGGTGGTGAGGGCCTGCAAAGGCAACAAGGCCCAGGCGATGAAAATTCTCAGTATTGGTAAAGCCACCCTCTACCGAAAACTGAAAGAGTATGGCTGGGACGGCGCTAGTTAAGGGCCTGAACCAGCAGCCGGGGCTGGTGACCACGAATGGCCCGCCCCTTGACCAGCACCAGAGGGATGCCATGACCACCGAACTGGGCAAACTCCCGGGACCCCTGAGGATCCTGCTCCATGTCCAGTTCCACGAAAGGGATGCGGTTGTCGGTCAGAAACTGGCGGGTGGCCGCACAGGCACTGCACCAGGAGGCACTGTAGAGCACCACATCACTGTTGTGGTAATGATTCAGCTGTGCCGCCAGCCGACCGCCGGCACCTAACTGAAACAGGGCGTACCCCAACAACGCCAACACCATCGCGGTGGCAGATACCCATTTGATCATAATCTCTCCCGAATCGAAGACCCCTTATACACCGAATCCGATACAAAAAGAAAAAGCAGCCCTGAGGCTGCCTTCAATCGATGTGAGATTTTACTCTTGGATGGCCACCGGAATGTCACCGACCCCCATCTGGCTGCGCTTACCCACTCTGCGCAGGTAGGCAATGCCCGCCACCAACAGTACCACTATGATACCGATGTGGAACAAGGCATGAGCTGGCTCCACCGCCAGACGGGAAGCCTGGTAGAACAGGGTCGCCGAGGCATAGGCGATGGCGAAGGTGTAAACGGCACTGAAGGCGGTCCAACGGCTTCCGAACTCACCGGCCATGGCACCCAGCACCGCGGCACAGGGAGTGTACATCAGGATGAACAGCAGGTAAGCAAAGGCCGCCGCGCCGGTTTCAAACTGAGCTTCCAGGTTCTTCAGGGTCACCGCTTCGAAACCAAACTCTTCACCCATGGCGTCGGTGTCCTGAACGTCGCCAATGTTCATCCCAAGAGGATCTTCCCAGGCGATGCCAAACATATTCTCGGGAATGGTCGCCAGGCCTTCGTTGACGGCACCAAACAGGCTGAACTCCCCCGCTTCCTCTTCAGCACCCTGGCTGTAGAGGCTGTTCAGGGTGCCCACAACCGCTTCCTTGGCGAAGATACCGGTGATCACACCAACGGTGGCTGGCCAGTTTTCCTCTTTGACGCCCATGGGGTCAAACACCGGAGTCACCACCTGCGCAGCGGCAGACAGAACGGAGTTTTCAGAATCCTGGTTACCAAAGCTGCCGTCTGTACCCATGGAGTTAAAGAAGCTCAGAATGGTGACCACGATAACGATGGTCTTGCCGGCACCCAGCACAAACTGCTTGGTGCGCTGCCAGGTGCGGCGACCGATGGCGGCCAGAGTCGGCATCTCGTAATCGGGCAGTTCCATGAAGCCTTGGCTGGCTTCACCAGGCAGCAGGGTGTGGCGCAGCAGCAAGCCGGTGAGGATGGCCGCCACAATGCCAATCAGGTACAGGGCGAACACCAGGTTCTGGCCGTTCTCTGGGAAGAAGGCCGCCACAAACAGAGCGTATACCGGCAGGCGTGCACCGCAGGACATAAAGGGGGCCATCATAGCGGTGACGATACGCTCCCGCTTGGTATCCAGTGACCGGGTAGCGGTCACGGCTGGCACGTTACAGCCAAAGCCCACAATCAGGGGAACGAAGGCTTTGCCAGGTAGGCCGATCTTCTGCATCACACCTTCGATAACGAAGCCCGCACGAGCCAGATAACCGGAAACCTCCAGAATGCTCAACGCGATGTAAAGGAAGGCCACTACAGGAATAAAGGTCGCCACGGTCTGGATACCTGCCCCTACGCCGTCAGAGACGATGGCGCCAACCCAGCCGGGCAAGCCTGCACTCTCCAGCAGCAGGGCAGAACCGTCCACAAACAGGGCTCCGGCAACAATATCGAAGAAGTCGATAAAGGAGGCGCCGATGTTAATGGCAAACATAAAGGTCAGGTACATCATACCCAGGAAGATGGGCACCCCGGTCATTGGGCTCAGGGCATAATGATCCAGCTTCTCTGTCATAGACTTGATCACAGAAGGCTTGGACAGCACAGACTGAATCAGCTCACCGATGAACTGGTAACGGCAGTCGGCGATATGCTCGGCAGGGGAGATATCCTGTGCCACCAGCCTGTTGGACGCCTGCTGGGCTGCGTCATCAGCCTGAGACAGAAGGCGGGTAATGGCACTGGCCCGGCCGCCGCCCAACTCTTGCAGAGACTGCTCAACGGCGGCACCCATATCGATGGCCAGAGGTTCACAGGCGGTCTTGGCTTTAGCCATGGCCGACATCGCCTCTTTCACCAGTTTGGGACCGGATTCAGTCTTGGCACTGATCTGCACCACCTTGCAGCCCAGACGCTTTTCCAGGGCCGCGGTGTCAACCTGGATGCCGCGACGCTCGGTCACATCACACTTATTCAGTACCAACAGCATGGGAACATTCAGTTCTCGCAGTTGGGTAGTCAGGTAGAGGTTTCGCTCCAGTTGGGACACGTCCACGACGTTCACCAACAGATCAATGTCCTGGCCCAGCAGGAATTCACGACTGATCTTTTCATCGATGAAAGAATCACCGTCAGCCGCCTCCAGATCGTAAAGACCCGGCAGGTCGGTAATCTCAGTGGCCCTACCTTCCAGGCTCAGCTTACCCATCTTCTTATCGACGGTGACGCCAGCCCAGTTACCCACGGACACATTGTTGCCGGTCAGGGCGTTAAACAGGGTGGATTTACCAGAGTTGGGATTACCAACGGTTGCGCAACGCAGTACTTTAGACACTTGTTAAACCTCTACGTGAATCTGTGCAGCAAGGCGGTTGTTCAGGCAAAGGCTTGCTCCCCGCACGTTCAACTGAACGGCACCGCCCAGGGGTGCGGAGCGAACCATGCGAACCTCACTGCCTTTGGTGAAACCCAACGCCATGAGGCGACGCTTGAGAGCAAGCGACATGGTTTGGTCGCCCAAGCTTACGACGCTGCCTACTTGCCCAAGATCTAACTCTGATAAAACCATTGCGGCACCCAACTACAAACAAGAATTGATATCATTTTCAGTTGAGTATACAGGCTGACCTTGAAAATTCTTTGACCTAGCTCCCCGTTTTCACCTCAAATAGAAATGATTCACGTTTGAATTACCTTTCTCTGAGACAACGCACAAATTTAAGTAACTTAATGACTTCCACCGCCATGTATGGCACCCCACAAGCAACCTGAGTGCCCCATTCAGGCCAGGCGACGAAAAAGAATCAACACAAATCCGTCACCTATACTGAAACTTTGTTCAGAGGAAAGTGACTATGGGCAATCACACATACAAGAAGCTGGAGTTGGTGGGCTCCTCGCGGACCAGCATGGAAGACGCCATCAGCAGTGCCATCGACCGGGCTCATCAGACAGTGGCCAATCTGCGCTGGTTTGAAGTGGTGGAGACACGGGGTCAGATAGAGAATGGCAAGGTGGCCTACTGGCAGGTCACACTGAAGGTTGGATTTACCCTGGAAGAGTAGAGCAGGCCGGGACCACCCCAGCCTGCGACGTGGCACAGCAGTCTCAGGCGCTTTGGGCCTGTTTTAACCGGCTGTAGAGATCGTCTTTCAGGGTGAGGCGCTTAAGCTTCAAGCTCTCAAGGTACTCGTCTGTGGTGTTTTCTAGGCCCTCCTCAATGCGGCGGACTTCGCGGTCCAACTCGTGATATTCGTTGTACATCTTATGGAAGGTGTCGTCGGAGAGGTTCAGTTCCTGAATCAGTTCCACCTGGTTGGGAAACTCGTTAACCAAGCTGTGGTCTTGAATTATCATCACGCATTCCTCCTTGGGGGTCTGATTCCATAATGCTCCCCTCACTTACGCATTTGTTTGATGCAGATCAGTAAATTATTCGTTATGAAATTGATTCAATTTTTGGTCACATTGACCTGAAAAATGAGTAAGAGGTTGAACGAAAAACGTTCGACACTGTGCTGTCAGGGCTTCATGGGCGAGGAGGAGACTGCCACGGCATCGATACCCAGCAGAAACGGCTCCAGGGCGGTACCATTCGGATCTTCCAGCGGGTGTTTGTTGTGAAAAAACAGGGTCAGGGTCACAACCGGGTCCGGCAGAGACAGGGGGTAGCCATCACAGCCCCTCCAGACTCCCCCCATTGAACATGGGCTTCCTCTAATGAATGGGCGGTACTCTGTCTGCGGAATCTTTCACCGTCAGGCTCAATTCTGCCGGGTGCCTGCGCAAAGATGTACAGCAAAGGCCAAGATGCCCTAGTATGAGATAAAACCCTATCAAGCCATTGAGTTATGTCTGAATCCACTCAGTTCATTGTTGCCCTTGACCAGGGCACCACCTCCAGCCGTGCCCTGCTGTTTGACCGTCAGGGCCAGGTGATCGGCACCGCTCAACGAGAGTTTACCCAGCACTACCCCAATCCGGGCTGGGTGGAACATGACCCCATAGAGATCTGGGCCAGCCAGAGGGCGACCCTGACCGAGTTGCTGGCCAAATGCCGGGTAGGTCATCAGCAGGTGGCGGCCATCGGCATCACCAATCAGCGGGAAACCACGGTGGTGTGGGACAGGGAAACCGGCCAACCCATCCACAACGCCATTGTCTGGCAGTGCCGCCGGACGTCCGAGATCTGCAGCGAACTGAAAAGCCAGGGGCTCGAAGCGCAGGTGAAGGAGAAAACCGGCCTGGTGCTGGACCCCTACTTCTCCGCCACCAAGATCCGCTGGATTCTGGACCAGGTGCCCGGCGCCAGAGAAAGGGCAGAGCAGGGCAAACTGGCGTTTGGCACCATCGACAGCTGGCTTATCTGGAACCTGACCGAGGGAAGGGTACACGCCACCGACGTCACCAATGCCAGCCGCACCATGCTGTTCAACATCCACACCCTGGAGTGGGATCAGGAGCTGCTGAACGCGTTCCAGATCCCCGGGTCCATGCTGCCCCAGGTCAAAGCCAGTGGCGAGCTCTACGGTCAGGCGCAACTGGGCAACGCTCAGGTCCCCATCAGTGGCGTGGCCGGAGATCAGCAGGCTGCCCTGTTTGGCCAGTTGTGCCACAGCTCCGGGATGGCCAAAAACACCTATGGCACCGGCTGCTTCCTGCTGATGCACACCGGACAAAAGCCGGTGGCCTCCAATCATGGCCTGCTCACCACCCTGGCCTGCAACCTGCCGGGAGAGGTGAACTATGCCCTGGAGGGAGCAGTGTTTATGGGAGGCGCCAGCGTGCAATGGCTTCGGGATGAACTGGGGCTGATTCGCCACGCCTCGGAAACCGAGGCCCTGGCCCAGTCGGTACCGGACACCCAGGGCGCCTACCTGGTGCCCTCCTTTACCGGGCTGGGCGCTCCCCACTGGGATCCCTTTGCCCGAGGCACCCTGGTCGGGATGACCCGAGGCACCAACCGCCAGCACCTGATTCGGGCCACTCTGGAGTCCATCGCCTACCAGTCCATGGACATTCTCAGAGCCATGGAGCAGGACGCCGGCCAGCCCCTCAACCAGCTCAGGGTCGATGGCGGAGCCACCGCCAATCAGTTCCTGATGCAGTTCCAGTCCGACATTCTGGATACCCGTGTGGTTCGTCCCGCCAATGTGGAAACCACCGCCGCTGGGGCCGCCTACCTGGCGGGGCTGACCTGTGGGTACTGGCCCGATCTCACCACCCTGGCCAGAGAGGTGACCGAGCCACAACAATTCCAGCCACAGATGACCGCTCCAACCCGGGAAACTCTGATCAAAGGCTGGAAGCGGGCCCTGGCCGCCAGCCGCCACTGGTCCTCCCTGGGTGAGGGATAAGGTTAATGAGGCAGTGCCATTGCTGCTTTTTTCTGCAACCTTGAAATTACCTCGTTGGAATACCTGCGCTACATCATCGGGTTAGCGCACAGTTTTACCGACCAATCGGAGGCAATTGCGGATCTCGCCACCAATCCGGAGTACAAAAAGGGGGAGACTGAAGACCTGTAACGGCGGACATGATCACACTCGCTCATCACTCACACCGCAGGGGGCTGACCCTAAGACCCCTGCTGCTGACCCTCGCCTGTGTCGGTGCCTACATGCAACAGCTGCCCTGGATGCTGGCCTCCCTGCTGGCGTTCCTCAGCTACCTGGTCTGGCATCAGCCTCGGCGCTATCACCAGGGGGACCTTCCAGAGGTACTTCAGGAAGAGTGCAGGGCGATGATCTCCCTCCCCACCTGGGGCCGGACACTGGTGGCGCTGGGCCTGACGACCCTCATCGGTGTGTTGTTGCTGGTGTTCTGGCAGCAGCAGTGCCGCTCAGGGCTGGTGTTGATTGCCGTGGTCTCTCTGGGCAAGACGGTTTGGAACTTCCTATTTATCGGTAAGTTAGGCAGCGAGGAACTCCTTGCTACCTTGGCATCGATCATCGGAGCTGCAATACTGATGGACTGACCCCTGTACCCTCAGCGGTGAATGAGTATACTAGGGCGCCAACCGGATCACGCATTGCTGAACGGCACTTGACAGCAAACTGCTTCGAATCTTACTTTCAGCAGCTTAACGTTTCCAAACCACCTTCGGAGTCATGCGATGGATAAGCCATCTATCTCGACCGCCATCAGTCGCATGCAGTCGAGGCTTGCCCAGTTAGCCCACAGGCAACCGGAAAACTCCAAGGTCCAACTCTCCGAATCGATTCAGCCCACCCTGCTGCTTCCCTGGCTGGCTGCCCAGCAGCAATGGCCCCAGATCTACTGGCGAGGGCGCAATCAGGGGGAACAGGTAGCCGCAGTCGGAGCCTGCCAGGTGCGCCGCATCGACCAGCAACCCGCCCTGCAACTCAGTGAATTCTATGAGGAGTGCTGTCGTCTCAATCACGCCGGCCTTCGCTGGTATGGCGGCATCGCCTTCGACACCAAGCAACCCGCCTGGGAGACATTCGGACAGGCCCAGTTCATCTTGCCCAGGCTGGAGATACGTCAGGGAGAGAAGGAAGCACAACTGCTGCTCAACCTGAACGGCCACCCGGACACCTGGCTGCAAGAGCTGACCGCCGCAGCCGCGTTTCTGGAGCTGGTTCAGGGGATCAAGCCCCTGCCGCCGCTGGCCCCGGGTCACATCCTCTCCCGTCAGGACACCCCATCGGAGTCCCACTGGCACAAGCTGGTCAAACAGGTCACCAAACCTGAGTTTAATCAGGACACCCCCAAGGTGGTGCTGGCCCGTCAGAGTCAGTTGCAGCTGAGCCATCAGCCCCACCCCTGGACCGTGCTGCACGCCTGGCAACTGCTTAATCCCAACAGCTATCAGTATGGCTTCCAGCTGAATCCCGACGACAGTTTCATCAGCTGCTCTCCCGAGCGGCTGTTCCAGCGACGTCAGCAGGAGCTCAGTACCGAGGCTCTGGCGGGCACCACAGTCCGAGGCTTCACCCGGGAAGAGGATGATGCCCTGGCCCAGGCGCTGCTGGACGATGACAAGAACCAGCACGAAAATCAGCTGGTGCGTCTCCTCATTGAACAGAAGCTTCAGCCCCTGTGCGACTACGTCGGCACCGAGGAGAGCCCCTCCATCCTGAAACTGAACCACATCCAGCACCTGCACCGTACCATCAAGGCAGAGGTGAAACATGGCGTCAACGACCTGCAATTGCTGCAGGCCCTGCACCCCACCCCGGCGGTGGGTGGCTTCCCAAGGGAAAGCGCCATGACCTTCATCCGTCAACGGGAAGGGTTCAGTCGCGGCTGGTACGCCGGCGCCTGCGGCTATTTCAATTGTCTGGGCAGCGAGTTTTCCGTGGCTCTGCGAAGCGCCCGCTTCAGCGGCGACACCATCACCCTGTTCGCCGGAGCCGGCATTGTCGCCGGTTCCGACCCCGACGCAGAGTGGCAGGAGCTGGAAAACAAGTTGGCCACCATTATGGGAATTCTCAACGGCCTATGAACACGACACCAATCGCCGATCTTAACCTTCTGTGGTCGAAACTGATGCTGGAGGAGCTGTGGCGACTGGGCGTGAAACACATCTGCCTGGCCCCCGGCTCCCGCTCCACCCCTCTGACTCTGGCCGCAGCCGAGCACCCGGGGCTGACCCGTCATACCCACTTTGACGAGCGCGGACTGGCTTTTATGGCCTTGGGGCTGGCCAAATCCAGCCGCTGCCCGGTGGCCCTGATCACCACCTCAGGCACCGCCCTGGCCAACCTCTACCCGGCCATCGTCGAAGCGTTCCTGACCCGGGTGCCGCTGATCCTGCTCACCGGAGATCGACCGCCAGAACTGATTGATTGTGGCGCCAACCAGGCGATCATTCAGCCGGGAATCTTCGCCGACTACTGCACCAGGGTGGACCTGCCGACACCGGATCTGAATGTTCCCCCTCAGGCCCTGCTGACCCAGCTGGACCATGCCCTGGGCAGCAGCACAGGTCCGATTCACGTCAACTGCATGTTCCGTGAGCCCCTCTACCCCAAGCCAGACCGCACCGACTTCAGCGACTACCTCTCCCCTGTGGGCGAATGGCTCAGTGGCGATACTCCATGGAGCCCGCTGGCCGACCTCAGCAGCAAGGCGCTGCCCACACAGGCGCAGTGCCGAACCTTCGCTGATGCCAAAGGAGTGATCGTTGCCGGCACCCTGCCTCCGGAACAGGACCCGCAACAACTGGTCGAGCTGGCCGAGCGCCTGGGGTGGCCCCTGCTGGTCGACTGTCAGTCCCAGCTTCGCCAGGTGGACGGCGTGGTACACCACATCGATCAATTGCTGCACCGGGACGATTGTCAGACACTCCTGGGAGAAGCGGAACATCTGCTTGTTGTGGGCGCCCGCACCCTCTCCAAACGGGTGCTGAGCTTCATCGACGGCCAGCCGTGGCAACAGCAGTGGCAGTGGCTGCAGCATCCCCAGAGGCTGGACCCCAACCACAAACCCAAGCTGGTGTGCGTCGGCGACCTTCAGGACCTGATGGCCCTGCCCTGGCCCCAGGCAGCCACACCCGCCTGGGCCCCCCAGCTGAACCAGGCCAGTCGGGCTCTGGATCGCCTGATTGAACGCCTCCATGGCCACGGCGAACTCACCGAGCTCTCCGCCATTCGCCACCTGAGTCAGGCCCTGCCGGACTCTGCCCAGCTGTTTATCGGCAACAGCCTGCCGGTCAGGCTGTTCGACACCCTGGCCGCACCGACAACAACGCCGGCCGCCATCTACACCAACCGGGGCGCCTCCGGCATCGATGGATTGCTGGCCACCGCCACCGGGGTAGGGCGGGGCAATCGCCGCCCCACAGTATTGGCCATTGGCGACCTGTCGCTGCTGCACGATCTCAATTCCCTGGCGCTGATCAGGGATTGCGACTTCCCCATGGTGATTGTGGCCATCAACAACGACGGCGGCAGCATCTTCAACCTGTTGCCGGTCCCCAATGAACCACTGCGTCAAGATTACTACCGACTGGGGCACGGCCTGCAGTTCAAAGGTGCCGCAGAGCAGTTTCAGCTGCCCTACCTCAATCCCCAGAGCCTGGATGAATTCAGGGAGAGTCTGGATGAGGCTATGACCACCAATGGCGCCACTCTCATAGAATTGAGCCTGCCACCCAAGCAGTCTTCCGAGTTGCTGGTGGCACTGGCCAAAGCGGTCAAAGATGTCCCCCTCGGCTGATCGCCCCACCCTGGTACTGCTCCACGGCTTTCTGGGCAGCGCCGGGGATTGGCAGCCTGTGCTGCCGGCGCTGGAGCAGCACTTCCACTGCCTGGCACTGGATCTGCCCGGTCATGGTGACAACCGTTGTCCCCTGACCCAGGGACCGGGCTTCGACGAGGTGTGCATTCACCTGGAATCCCAATTGCCACAAGCGCCCTTTCATCTGTTGGGTTACTCCCTCGGTGGCCGCATCGCCCTGCATCTGGCCCGGCGCCATCCGGAGCGTCTGCTCAGCCTGACCCTGGAATCCGCCCACCCAGGGCTTACCCAGGAGTCGGACAGGGCGCAGCGACGTCAGGCCGATGGCCAGTGGCAGCAACTGCTGCAGCAGCACCCCCTCAGCGATTTTCTCGAGCGCTGGTATCGCCAGCCGGTGTTTGCCAGCCTCAGCCACCAGGCCAGAAAAAAGATGATTGAGGCGAGGCTCGGCAATGACGCGTCAGCGCTGTCGTCCCTGTACACCAACACCGGCCTCGGTTGGCAACAGGATCTGAGACCCGCAGTGGCCGAACTGACTGTGCCTGTGCATTACCTCTGTGGCCGCGAAGACAGCAAGTTTGTCGCCCTGGGACGGGAGATGGACTCCCTGGGACTGCTCACCAGCCTGCACAGCTTCCCGTGCGGCCACAACGTTCACCGTGCCTGCCCGGCTGCTTTTGCTGATACACTGATTCAAACCCTGATCCCCTGAGGCCCCAATGAACGCCCTTGCCCTCTACCGCTATGCCGTTCCCTTCCACAGCGCCATCGACTTCAATGGTCACAGGCTGAGCCAACGGGAGGGGTTGCTGGTCAAGCTGGAGCGCGACGGGGCTGTCGCCTGGGGAGAGGCGGCGCCACTGCCCGGATTCTCCCGGGAGAGCCTGGCAGAGGCTCAGGAACAATTGCTCTCCCTGATGCCCACCCTCAAGGAGCGTGACCTGTTACCCAAAGCGGCAACCCTGCCCTCGGTGCGTTTTGCCCTCTCCAGCGCCCTGTGGCAGCTGCACAAAACCCATAGGCTCCCCCACCTTGATCCCGTCCCGCTACTTACCGGCAGTTCACAGCAGATCATCGAAAAAGCCGCCAATATCGACGCCAAGTGCTTAAAGTTGAAGGTGGGGAGGGTGTCGGTAGAGGAGGAGATCCGCCTGATCTACAGCCTGTTGGAGCAGGACGCCAAGCGCCGCTTCCGTCTGGACGCCAATCAGCGCTGGAATGAACAACAGGCCACCGAGTTTGCCGCCTCCATCCCCCTGAAGCAGGTGGACTACATCGAAGAGCCCACCGCGAGCCTGGAGACCAACCTGGCCCTGGCCGCCTCCCTGGGGTTGCCCCTGGCCCTGGATGAAACCACCCAGGCCGATGGCTACCGCTATCAGCCCCTGCCCGGCGTCAAAGCCCTGGTGCTTAAGCCCCAGCTGATTGGCGATCTGGATACTCTGGCCAGGATGGTGGACCAGGCGGATCACAATGGGGTCAGGGTGGTACTCTCCAGCGCCTTCGAATCCAACCTGGGCCTGAGCACATTGGCGGATCTGGCGGCAGAACTGACCCCGGATCAATCCCCGGGTCTGGATACCCTGGATGCCTTCAAGGCCGATCTCATTACGCCGGTACGCCAGGACGTGCCCTGCTATAGCGAAGATCAGCTGGAGTGCTTATGGCAAGGCTAGTCTGCCTCGCCCGCCAGGGGGCTGAGAACTTTGCCGACGCCATCGCCATCGAGGGACCTCAGGGCCCGTTGAGCTATGTACAGCTGGACAGCCTGGTGGGTGAACTGACTGCCCACCTGGCCCGGCAAGGGGTGGAGCCGGGCAGTCACCTGGCCGCTGTCGGCCCCACCAGCCTGGAGCTGGTATTGCTGCAACTGGCCTGCATCCGGCTCGGCGCCGTCTTCGCGCCACTCTCACCCCGCTTCCCCGAGTCTCAACTGATCCAACTGCTTGACCAGATCGACGCCCGGTTCCTGTGGCACCATCAGGGAGTCAACCTTGGCG
Organism: Ferrimonas futtsuensis DSM 18154; assembly: GCF_000422645.1. GTDB lineage: Bacteria > Pseudomonadota > Gammaproteobacteria > Enterobacterales > Shewanellaceae > Ferrimonas > Ferrimonas futtsuensis. Next base: position 1,561 of record NZ_AUGL01000011.1, on the reverse strand, counting down.
GGCTTGCCAGCCTTAGCTTGGAAAACGGGTTGCCCCCCAGTGATGGCAAGCCCCTGACCCGGTCACAGCCGGTCAGTTTGATCCTCACCTCCGGCTCTTCGGGTCACCCCAAGGCGGCCATGCACAGCCTGGGCAACCACCTTGCCTCGGCGTCCGGTTCCCTGGCGCAGATCCCCCTGGCGCCGGGAGATCGTTGGCTGGCGTCGCTGCCCATGTACCACATCGGTGGCCTGGCCCTGATGTTCCGCTGTCTGGATGCAGGCGCCACCCTGGTGCTGCCCAGGCACAGAGAGCTGCTGCACAACCTCAGGGAGACCCGGGTCAGCCACCTCTCTCTGGTGGCCACTCAGCTGGGCTGGCTGCTGGATGCCCGCGACAGTGAAGCACTGATGGCCCCGCTGAAGCTGGTGCTGCTGGGGGGCGGTCCCATTCCCCAGGCCCTGCTGACGCGACTGAGCCATTACCCGATACGGGCCCTGACCAGCTACGGCATGACCGAGATGGCCTCACAGATCACCACGGGAGCGGCCAACGACCAGGGGCTCTCCGGCACCCTCCTCCCCGGGAGAGAGCTCAGGATTCATCAGGGGATCATCGAAGTCCGCGGCGAAACCCGCTTTATGGGCTATTACCAAGACGGCAGCCTGAACCAGCCTTTCGACGACCAGGGCTGGTTCCACACCAAGGACAGGGGGGAGTGGCACGGAGAGAAACTCAAGGTACTGGGTCGGGCCGACAACATGTTCATCAGCGGCGGCGAAAATGTTCAGCCGGAAGAGATCGAGGCCGCCCTCAAGCAGCACCCACAGATCGATGAAGCCGTGGTACTGCCGGTGTCCGACGACACCTTCGGCCTGCTGCCTGTGGCCGTGATTCGCGCCAGCACCCCTCAGCCAGGCCAGCAGGAACTGGATCAGTTTCTCGCCCCCAGGCTGGCCAGATTCAAGCGACCTCGGCGCTACCTTGCCTGGCCGGAGAACTACGCCCAGCAGGGACTGAAAGTCAGCCGTGAAGGGCTGTCAGCCGCTCTGAGAGAGCAGCTTAAGCCAGATTAGCGTCAACACAAATGACCAAAGAAGGAAGCCCATAGCGCCAGCTATGGGCTTTATTTTTATGACGTTTATACATCGAAGTGTGGTCATGCTCTGCAACCAACCGTCGCGGTTCTCACCGAATGATCGCCATCAGTACGACGATGAGGGAACACTTTGCTGCCCTTTGGGAGCAACGAGAAACAGAAACGAAACAAGCCCAACCATGCGGTTGGGCTTCTCTCTGAATCAGTGCCTGACCATGACCAAGTCTCACATGGGCGAGCGAGGACCGATGCGCATCATCGCAGCCGAGTAAGGTGGAGCCATGGGTGAAAGCCCCAGGCTTGATCGCGCAGGCAGGGATGCCGTAGCCGGACTTTTGGCAAAGCAGGGACTGTGCCGCCAAAAGCGACAGGACAGCTTCACCAGGGATGGTCGCTAACATCAGGCTACAAACGAAAAAAGCCCGTAGCGTTAGCTACGGGCTTTCTCGTATTTGGTGCCTGACGATGACCTACTCTCACATG
>NZ_AUGL01000010.1 GCF_000422645.1 Ferrimonas futtsuensis DSM 18154 | reverse complement strand
GCCTCAGTTCATTGGCTCGGTCCACTCGCACCCGGTCCACCACTTCCCGGCCATATTTGGCCACCACATGGAAAAGGTCATAGACCACTTCGGCGTTGGGGCAGTGCATCGTCACCTCCAGGTCGAAGGCGGTATTCATGTCCATGGCTACCGCTTCGATGTGCTGGCAGTGCTCTCCCAGCTTCAAGAAGAACGGTCGTATCGCCTCTCGACTACGGCCCTCTCCAACCCACAGCACCTGGTGGGTGTCGGCATCGGCGATGACAGTTGCGTAGCGGTGGCCCTTGAACAGGGCAAATTCGTCCATGACCAGACGTCGTACCTTGCTCCAGTCCGGCTCGGTGACCTCCCGAGTCAGACGCCGTATGTCCAGCCGCTTGAGGGTGTGCCAGTGCAAACCGGTCATCTCATTAACGTGCTTGATGGGCATCCGCTTAAGCAGTTGTTCGACGTACAGGGTAAGTCGGTTGGTCTGGCGAGCATGGGGCTCCAGCCAGGAGAGGCTCTCAGTGACTACGCCACAATTAGGGCAGCGTAGTCGGCGTAGTGGTACAGACAGCAAAGTCTGGTAGCCAAAAACATCACGCTCCTGAATAGTGCGGAGAGTGACATCGTGAACCCGACTGACAGCTTGGCCACAGCGACATCGACCGGGGCCCGTGGGGGTTAAATGGATGGTAAGAGTATCGAGGTGGAGCTCAGTATGAGTGGGGGAAAACCCTTCCCACGGTGAGATAGGCAAGGTAAGCTTTTGCATCGAGAACGGCTGGTGGTGATTGTTTGTGTTTGGCGACTAAACAATAACCTTTCCAGCCGTTTTCGTATCTAGTTCCCGCTAATGTGCGAAGAACCATAAAAAAGCCACCGCTTAGGGTGGCTTTTCTGTTTTCAGGCTAGGGCTTACAGAGCGCTGAGCTGCTGCTTCTGCTCTTCCAGCTTGGCGATGTCGCGCTTGGCTTCATCCAGCTTGGCCTGCTCCTTGGCGACCACGGCCTCGGGGGCCTTGGCCAGGAAGCCCTGGTTGGAGAGCTTCTTCTCAACCCGCTCGGCGTCCTGAGCCAGCTTGGCGATCTGCTTGTCGATGCGGGCCATTTCGGCTTCCACGTCAATCAGACCGGCCATGGGGATCAGCAGTTCCATCTCACCAATCAGCTGGGTGGTGCACATGGGCGCATCGCCAGACAGCTCGGTGATCGACTCCAGGTTCGCCAGCTTGGTCAGGAAGGTGCTGTTGGTCTCGATGCGAGCCAGATCCTGAGTCGAGGCGTTCTTCAGCAGCACGTTCAGCGGCTTGGATGGTGCCACGTTCAGTTCGCCTCGGATGTTACGTACCGCGACGATGAACTGCTTCACCCACTCCAGGTCCGCTTGAGCGTCGGCGTCCATCAGGGCAGAGTCGAAGCTTGGGAACTCCTGCAGCATGATGGTTTCCGCCTCAATGCCACACAGTTTGGAAACGGTCAGCCAGATCTCTTCGGTGATGTACGGCATCAACGGGTGCAGCATCCGCAGCATCCCTTCCAGCACCGTCAGCAGGGTGTGGCGGGTGCCACGTTGCTGGGCTTCGCTGCCAGATTGCAGAACCGGTTTGGTCAGCTCCAGGTACCAGTCACAGAACTGGTTCCAGGTGAACTCGTAGGCGATGTTGGCGGCGATGTCGAAACGGTAGCCTTCCATCGCATCACGGATGTTCTTCACCGTGTCGTTGTACTGGGCCAGGATCCAGCGATCCGCCAGCGACAGCTCCATTTCGCCGCCGCCAAAGCCACAGTCGTGCTCTTCGGTGTTCATCAACACGTAGCGGCTGGCGTTCCACAGCTTGTTGGCGAAGTTGCGGTAGCCTTCCAGGCGGTTCATGTCCCAGTTGATGTCACGGCCGGTGGAGGCCATGGCGGCCAGGGTGAAGCGTAGGGCGTCGGTGCCGTGTGGGGCGATGCCGTCGGGGAACTGTTTGCGGGTGCTCTTCTCAATCTTGGCGGCCAGCTGAGGTTGCATCATGTTGCCGGTGCGCTTCTCAACCAGGGCTTCCAGATCGATGCCGTCGATCATATCCAGGGGATCCAGGACGTTACCCTTGGACTTGGACATCTTGTCGCCGTTTTCATCACGGATCAGGCCGGTGACGTACACGGTCTTGAACGGGACCTGGGGCTTGCCGTCTTCATCTTTGATGAAGTGCATGGTCATCATGATCATCCGGGCAACCCAGAAGAAGATGATGTCGAAACCGGTTACCAGTACGTCGGTGGGGTGGAAGGTCTTCAGATCTTCCAGGTTGTCCGGCCAGCCCAGGGTGGAGAAGGTCCACAGGGCGGAGGAGAACCAGGTGTCCAGTACGTCGTCGTCCTGGCGCAGGGCCACGTCGGCCGCCAGACCGTTTGCAGAACGCACTTCGGCTTCGGTACGGCCCACATAGACCTTGCCGGATTCGTCGTACCAGGCGGGGATACGGTGGCCCCACCACAGCTGACGGGAGATGCACCAGTCCTGGATGTCACGCATCCAGCTGAAGTACATGTTCTCGTACTGCTTTGGCACAAACTCGATGTCGCCGTTCTCTACCGCTTCGGTGGCGGTCTTGGCCAGAGGCGCGGCACGGACGTACCACTGATCGGTCAGCATCGGCTCGATCACCACGCCGCCACGGTCGCCGAAAGGCACCTGCAGGACGTGGTCTTTGATCTCTTCCAGCAGGCCCAGCTCTTCGAACTCGGCCACCACGGCTTTACGCGCCTTGAAACGCTCCATGCCGTGGTATTTCTCTGGCAGGTCGGTGGTATAGACGTCGGACGCCTCACCGTTGAAGTCGAACACCTCGGCGGCGTCGCGGATGTCGCCGTTGAAGGTGAGGATGTTGATCATCGGCAGCTTGTTGCGCTTACCCACTTCGTAATCGTTGAAGTCGTGGGCCGGGGTGATCTTCACGCAGCCGGTGCCCTTCTCCATGTCGGCGTGCTCGTCGGCGACGATGGGGATGCGACGATTGACGATAGGCAGGATGATCTCTTTGCCAATCAGATCTTTGTAGCGAGGGTCTTCCGGGTTTACCGCCACGCCGGTGTCGCCCAGCATGGTTTCAGGACGGGTGGTGGCCACCACGATGTAATCCTGACCTTCCGCAGTCTTGGCGCCGTCGGCCAGAGGGTAGCGGAAGTGCCACATGAAGCCCTTCTTCTCCTTGTTCTCTACTTCGAGATCGGAGATGGCGGTGTGCAGTTTGGGATCCCAGTTCACCAGGCGCTTGCCGCGGTAGATCAGGTCGTCTTCATACAGGCGAACGAACACCTCCTGAACCGCCTTGGACAGGCCCTCGTCCATGGTGAAGCGCTCACGGTCCCAGTCGACAGAGGCGCCCAGACGACGCAGCTGTTTGGTGATGGTACCGCCGGACTCGGCCTTCCACTCCCACACCTTGTCGATGAAGGTCTCACGACCCAGCTCCTGACGGGTAACGCCCTGAGCGGCCAATTGGCGCTCTACCACCATCTGGGTGGCGATGCCGGCGTGGTCGGTACCGACCTGCCACAGGGTGTTCTTGCCTTCCATCCGCTGGAAGCGGATCAGGGTGTCCATGATGGTGTCCTGGAAAGCGTGGCCCATGTGCAGGCTGCCGGTGACGTTCGGCGGCGGGATCATGATGCTGTAGGCGTCTTTGCTGGTGTCGCCGTGGGGCTTGAAGTACCCGGCATTCTCCCAGCGCTGATAGTGGCGCTGTTCGATGGCGTTGGGGTTGTAAGTCTTATCCATGGGTGTTCCGAAATTCAGTGAAAACTAAAGCGGCTGCGCAGCCAGGTCCTGGGTGGTCAGTTCCACCCCCATCTGGCGGTAAGCGCGGTAACGCTCACGGGCCAGGACCTTGGCATCGTCGGCAGCCGGGACAAAATCGAAAATTTGCGCAAATTCTACCGCAAATTGGGGCGCTTTGGCGGCCAGGTTGATTAAAACCGGCCGTTTTTTTGAGCTGAACTGGCCATTATGGCCAATTTCCACCGGTGCGCCACCCCGGGGACCCTCTCCCACCAGGTTGTGGGGGACGAAGCGGTCGGCGTCGAACTGCCACAGGGTCTCATCCATCTGCTCTGCCTGGGCCTGGTCCTCGCAGTGGAGGTAGACAGGCTTGCCTTGCCGGTAGCAGTCGGCGGCGAGCTGGCAGGCCAGGCTCAGGTGGGCGTCGAGGGCGCCGTCGGCGTTGGCATCGATAAGATAGAAGGTGGCGTTGGCCATGCAGTTCGGCTCCTGGGCCTGTTCAACTTGGGGTCGTCAGTTCAGCCCCAAAGGGCGAACGGAGTATTCTATCGCGTCGCGGCGGCGACAGAAACAGAAAAGGCGGGGAAGTCCCCGCCTTTTTCAGTTGGTCCGGCCCAAGGCCTTATTCCACGTCCAGCTCGCCGGTGCGGGAGAGCAGGAACTGGGTCAGCAGCGGCACGGGGCGACCGGTGGAGCCCTTGTTGGCGCCACTTTCCCAGGCGGTACCGGCGATGTCCAGGTGGGCCCAGCTGTACTTCTTGGTGAAGCGGGACAGGAAGGCCGCGGCGGTGATGGTCCCGGCGGGACGACCACCCAGGTTGGTCATGTCGGCGAAGGGGCTCTTCAGCTGCTCCTGATAGTCCTCCCACAGGGGCAGGCGCCAGCAGCGGTCACCGGACTGTTCACCGGCGTGCTGCAGGTCGTGGGCCAGGGAGTTCTGGTTGGAGAGCAGGCCGGAGGCGTGCTTGCCCAGGGCGATGACGCAGGCACCGGTGAGGGTGGCGGTGTCGATCACCAGTTCGGGGTCGAAGCGCTCCACGTAGGTGAGGGCATCGCACAGCACCAGGCGACCTTCGGCGTCGGTGTTGAGCACCTCCACGGTCTGGCCGGACATGGTGGTGAGGATGTCACCGGGGCGGTAGCTCTTGCCGTCGGGCATGTTTTCACAGCCGGCCAGAATGAAGACGATGTTGGCTTTTAGATCCAGTTCGCACACGGATTTCAGGGTACCCAGTACCCCGGCGGCGCCGCCCATGTCGTACTTCATCTCGTCCATGCCTTCGCCAGGCTTCAGGGAGATGCCGCCGGAGTCGAAGGTCAGGCCCTTGCCCACCAGCACGATGGGACGCTGGTCCTCGGCGCCGCCCTGGTAGTGGCAGACGGTCATCATCGACTCGTTTTCACTGCCACGGCCCACGGCCAGGTAGCAGTTCATCCCCAGCTCGGCCATCTGCTCTTCGCCGATCACTTCGACCCGCAGCTTGTCGTACTGCTCGGCCAGCTGGCGAGCCTGGCTGGCCAGGTAGGCGGGGTTGCAGATGTTCGGCGGCATGTTAGCCACGTCGCGGCACATCTTGCTGCCGGCGGCCACGCCCAGACCGTGGGCAATGGCTTTCTCACCCACGGTCAGCTCGCGACGGGTGGGCACGTTGAACACCATCTTGCGCAGAGGGCGTCGGGTCTCATCCTTCTTGCTCTTCAGGGCGTCGAAGGTGTAGAGGGTGGACTGGGTGGTCTCGATCGCCTGGCGCACCTTCCAGTAGGTGTCGCGGCCCTTCACGTGCAGCTCGGTCAGGAAGCACACCGCTTCCATGGAGCCGGTTTCGTTGAGGGTGTTGATGGTCTTGGCGATGATCTGCTTGTACTGGCGCTCATCCAGTTCGCGCTCTTTGCCGCAGCCGACCAGCAGTACCCGCTCGGAGAGCACATTGGGTACGTGGTGCAGCAGCAGCATTTGACCGGGTTTTCCTTCAAGATCGCCGCGGCGCAGCAGGTTACTGATGTAGCCGTCACTGATGCGATCCAGTTGTTCTCCTACAGCGGACAGGCGGCGCGGTTCGAATACACCTACAACGATGCAGGCGCTGCGCTGTTTTTCTGGGCTACCGCTTTTTACACTGAACTCCATGCCATCTCCCGGTTTCGTAAAGACAAAGCGTATGAATTGTTAGATAATGGCCCCTTTATCGGCTCCTGACAGCATCATTGCGGAACTCCATCTGCTAAACTGGGGTCCGTCCCGATGTTGCCCCCTTAAATAATAGGGGATAAGGGCCCGGGCTGGTTACAAAAACATCTGAAAGTAACCAGTTTACTTAAATAACGTCTCGTTTCCAGAGAAATTACAAGTTTGCTAGTTGAGCACAGACTTTGATTATCTTTCGCTACTTGTTGAAGGAAGCGTTCAGAGCACAGATTGCCGTGCTGGCCGTGCTGGTTTCCATTTTCGTAAGTCAACAGTTCGTTCGCATCCTGGCGGACGCCGCCGAAGGTCAGCTTCCTGGGAAGCTGATCACCACCCTGGTGGCGCTGAATATGCCCGAACTCTTGGCGCTTATCTTGCCGCTCTCCCTGTTTCTGGGGATCCTGCTGGCACACGGCCGTCTCTACGCCGACAGTGAGATGACGGTGTTGCACGCCGTGGGGGTGTCCGAGTGGTACGTCACCCGGGTGACCCTGGTGCTGGCGCTGATCATGGCGATCGTCTCCGGATTTATCTCCATCAAGGTGGCGCCCTGGGCCAAGGAGACGGAGTACCAGGTGCTGGAGAAGGCCGAGTCCGAGGCGGGGCTGGCGGCCCTGGTGCAGGGCCGGTTCCAGCAGGCGTCCAACGGCAAGGCGGTGATCTACGTGGAAGGCTTGTCTAAGGGCAAGCTGGAGAACGTGTTCGTGGCCATGCTGCCCCCCAATGATCAGCCGGACAGTGAAACCTCCATCGTGATGGCCAACGGCGGCGCCATGGTGGAGGAGCGTGACGGCTCCCAGCGACTGCAGCTGAGTGAGGGAACCCGTTACAACATGGTGGCCGGCTCCCCCGAGTCCAATCAGATAGGCTTCGATACCTATCAGATGGAGATCCGCGAGCAGGAGGTGGATAAGAAGCGGCGTAAGCTGTCCGCCTACTCCATGCAGCAGCTGCTGGACGAGGGCACGCCCCACGCCTGGGCGGAGATCCACTGGCGGCTGGCGGTGCCCATCGCCATTCCCCTGCTGACCCTGATTGCGGTGCCCATGGCCCGCACCAATGTGCGTCAGGGGAAATTTGCCAAGATGATGCCGGCGATCCTGATGTACCTGGGTTATTTTGCCCTGATGATGGCTGGCCGCAAGGCGATTGAGGATCAGGTGATCCCGGCTGCCATCGGCATGTGGGGCATCCACCTGGCGGCCCTGGTGATTGGGGTGGTGTTGGTCGGCAAGGGCCGGCCAACCGGCAAGAAGATTGCCGCCAAGCTGGTGAGGGCCAAGTGATGATCAAGATCCTCGACCTCTACATCGGCCGCACCATCATCAACACCTCGGCCCTGTGCCTGCTGGTGCTGGCTGGTCTCTCCGGGCTGATCAAGTTTGTGGACCAGTTGCGCTACGTCGGCCGTGGTGACTTCGACATCTTCGATGTGGGCCTCTACGTGCTGTTCCTGGTGCCCCGGGACATCGAGATGTTCTTCCCCATTGCCGCCATGCTGGGCGCCCTGATCGGCATCGGCATGCTGGCCTCCAGTTCCGAGCTGGTGGTGATGCAGGCGGCGGGGATGTCCAAGTTTCAGATCACCCTGTCGGTAATGAAGACCGCGGTACCCTTGATGCTGACCATCATGCTGGTGGGGGAGTACGTGGCGCCGGCGTCCGAGGCCACCGCCCGGGAGATGAAGGCGCAAAAGATCTCCGGAGGCAACCTGATTGGGGGGGCCCGCGGCTCCTGGGCCAAGGATGGGGACAGTTTCGTCAACATCGGCACGGTGCAGGATACCGGTCATCTGCAGAACGTCACCATCTACCACTTCGACAAGTCCCGCAATCTGGATAAGGTGACCTTCGCCAAACAGGCGGTGTTTGACGGCGATGCCTGGCGCATCATCGACATCACCGACACCCTGATGGAGGAGAAGCAGGTGACGGTGACCGAGCGGGAACAGGATCGCTGGAAGTCCACCCTGACGCCGGACAAGTTGCAGGTGGTGACGGTGCACCCCGAGTCGCTCTCCATCAGCGGTTTGCTGGATTACCTGGATTACCTCAAGGTGAACCAGCAGGACCCGACCCGCTATCAGCTGGCGCTGTGGCGTAAGGTGGGGCAGCCGGTGACCGTGGCGGTGATGATGCTGTTGGCGCTCTCCTTCATCTTTGGTCCGCTGCGCAGCGTGACCATGGGGGCGCGCATCCTGCTGGGGGTGGTGACCGGCTTCAGTTTCTATCTGGCCAGCGAGATTTTCGGCCCCATGAGCCTGGTGGCCAACCTGCCGCCCTTCCTGGGGGCGTTTCTGCCCTCCATGCTGTTTGCCGGTGTGGCCATCTATCTGTTGCAGCGGCGATAGCCCCATCCCGGCCAGGGCCAACACAGGCCGGGCCAGAACTGGAAGAGGGAGCCCCGGGGCTCCCTCTTGGATTTACGTCATTTTGTGGTAGGCGATCATTACCATGACAGCACAGGTCAGGGCGATCATGGTTCCCAAAAGTCCGACACTATCGCCGGCTGTAATCTGAAACACCTGGGTTAGATAGCCACCAAAAATGGCACCTCCAACGGCCAAACCAATTGTCAGAGAGGGGCCACATCCCCGGGTGCCTCTAAGAGTCCACAGTGCCCAGCCGCCTACCAGTACGCCGGCCACCATCCAGGTCAGGATCACCATGGGACCTCCTAAGGTGCGACGCGCCAATGGCGCGCCACCTTTCAGCATAGCCCTATCAGGAGCCCATGCGAGCCCGATTTTGCTCCAGGGTCAATTCCACCATTTCGCTGTGGCTCCACTTGTCGTGCAGGGCGCGCTTGTCTGAGCTCAGCAGCATGGTCAGGACCATCAGCCCAAAGGCGGAAGTGAGGGTGCGCACCAGGCCCTGTTGCCAGCTGATGAGGCTGCCGTCGGTGTTCTGCAGCTTCAGCCGCCAGGCACGCATGCCGATGGTTTGCCCGGACTTGTGCCAGAAGTAGCAGAAGAAGGCGATGACACCGCCCAACTTGAACAACTCATTGATCAGCGTCCAGAACGCGCTGTGCTGGAGGACGTCGACGGCGTGCTCCTGCCCCAGGGTATCCACCATGCCGTTGGCCACCAGAATGCCGAATAGGGCGAAGAACAGGGCGCCCACCGCCATGTAGATGGCAAGGGCGACCAGGGTATCGTAGATCAGGGTGGCCAGGCGGCGTTTCAGGCTGGCTCTGGGGGCATTGGCGTGGGGATGCATAATGTGTCCTACTTCGAGTTCTGGCGGCAGTTTACCAGAGAAAGAGGGGGTTACGCAGTTTGTGATAAATCTCTCGCTTTATCGTAAGAAAGTGTGACCCTGCCGGGGTAATGGCTAATTCCGTGATCCCGAACTTGCGTCGAAGTTGAGGTGGTTGCGGCGCACAAAAAACGTGACATTCTTGTTACCCAGTTAATGCACTCTATTGATGTTTGTGCAAAAATGATGCAGGTGAATTGCATCTTTATTTCGGCATTAAGTTAAGTCGAAGTTAAGTCGCTTTTCCTTTGTACAATGCGTTTTCTGTAACTCACTGAAATAGAAATAATTGATTTTTGCTTCGCCTGGGCGCCCCGTGAGAAGGGCAAGTTGGCTGGTTGGATCTCTGTCAAGAATGGAGTTCACTGGCCGATATCAAGGATGTGCCCAGCATTGAATCGTCTTAAATCAGTCACATAAACCGTGTTCGAGATTTAGATGCATTCTGTCGAATGGATCACCCCAATTGGCCGTCTCCGAGAGAGCTCTCTCGACATTTTGTCGGCCGTGTAACTAAATCAGTTGCTGCAGTAGGTGGAGAAGATATATGAAGCGACTCGGATTGATGGGAAAGATGTTGCTCCTGGCAACCCTGCCCCTGGTGATTACCCTGGTGGTGGTGACTGCAGGCTCCATTTACTTCAAGGAACAGACCCTTGAGAAGCAGGTGGCGACCTTTACCGAAGACCTGCGCCACGAGAAGATGGCCCAGGTAAAAGACGCGGTGACCATCGCCATTGGCACCGTCCGTAATCAGATCAAGGCACAGCCCCACAGGGAGCCCCTGGATGTGGTGCGTGACACCCTGACCCAGGTGAAATTCGGCGACGGCGGCTACTTCTTCCTCTACGACATGGAAGGCACCAACATGTTCCACGCCCTCAAACCTGAGGTTGAGGGCAAGAACCTTATCCACCTGAAAGATCCCAATGGCACCCCCTTCATCGTCGAGCTGATCAACGCCGCCAAGGCCGGTGGTGGCACCTCCTCCTACTTCTATCAGAAACCGGGCAGCGACAAGCTGGTGGAGAAGGTGAGCTGGGTTGAGCCGCTGAATGAATACGGCTGGTGGCTGGGTACCGGTGTTTACGTGGATGAGATTGATGCCGCGGTGGATGCCTTCCGTGTGGACGCCGAAGCCCGTGCCCAGGAGGAGACCCTGACCAACATCATGATCTCCCTCGGCATCATGGCCCTGGCCATTATCGCCATCATCTATGTCTCCCGCCGCACCGTGGCACCGGTGAACGCCATGCTGGTGACCCTGCAGGAGATCGCCCAGGGTGAGGGTGACCTGACCAAGCGCCTGGAGGTGAAAGGCCAGGATGAGATTGCCCAGCTCGGTGAAGCGTTCAACCAGTTTACCTCCAAGCTGCAGGAGACCATCCGCGAAGTCGCCGATGCCACCGAGCAGGTGGGCATGGCGGTGGACAGCATCAACGATCAGACCGGCACCATCAGCCGTCAGCTGGCCACTCACAACGATGAGACCGAGCAGGTGGTGACCGCGGTGACCGAGATGAGCACCGCCGCCGCCCAGATTGCCGGTAACGCCAACCAGGTGGCGGACGCTACCCAGGCCGCCGCCGACGACGCCGGCACCGCACAGAACAAGCTGGGCCACTCGGTGACCTCTATCAACGCCCTGGTGGGTGAGGTGGACCTGGCGGCTCAGCACATCGACCGCCTCAATGAGCAGTCCACTAAGATCCACAGTGTCCTCGGGGTGATTGGCGACATCGCCGATCAGACCAACCTGCTGGCCCTGAACGCGGCCATCGAGGCTGCCCGGGCCGGTGACCAGGGTCGCGGCTTCGCGGTGGTGGCCGATGAGGTCCGGGGCCTGGCCAGCCGTACCCAGACCAGTACCCTGGAGATCAAGGAGATGCTGGATGAGCTGCATCAGTCTGTATCCAAGGCGGTAGAGACCATGAGCAACAGCCAGCAGAACTGTGAGATCACGGTGAGCTCCTCCTCGGAGATCACCACCAGCCTGAATGCGGTCTCCGGCGCGGTAAATGAGATCAACGACATGACCAGTCAGATCGCCACCGCCGCCACCGAGCAGAGCTCGGTGACCGAGGAGATCAACCGCAACATGGTGGCCATTCGCGACATCGTTGGCGAGCTGGTGCACGCCAGCGAGGAGTCTGCCCAGATCTCCGACCAACTGGGGATGTCCGGTCAGAAGCTGCGACAGCTGGTGGGCCAGTTCAAGGTCTAACCCGCTGCACCGTTAAAAAAGGCCCCGCTACCTAGCGGGGCTTTTTGTATATCTGTATCCCCTTAGAAGTTGTTCAGGAAGTAGGGGATCATCAGGGCGTTGGCCAGGTCGATGAAGAAGGCACACACCAGCGGCACCACGATGAAGGCCAGCTGGGAGTTGCCGTACTTGTGGGAGACCGCCGACATGTTGGCCATGGCGGTGGGGGTGGATCCCAGGGAGATGCCGCCGAAACCGGCGCACACCACGGCGGCGTCGTAGTTTTTGCCCATGGCCGGGAACACCACCAGCAGGTTGATGGCGATGGCCACCAGGAACTGAGCGCCGAGGATGGCGAAGATGGGACCGGCCAGGTCCACCAGGGTCCACAGCTGCATGCTCATCAGCGACATCGCCAGGAAGGTGCCCAGGGAGATGTCGGCGATCAGCGCCAGGGCCGGTTTGCGGGCGGGCCACTGGCTGCCGCTGATGCGGGGAAAGTTTTTGGGCATCAGGTTGGTGATGGCGATGCCGGCAAACAGGCAGGTGACGAACAGGGGCAGTTGCAGCCCCAGTTGTTGTATCCCTTCGTTCAGCAAGAAACCGGCGATGATGCACAGGTGGATGGCGTAGATGGCATCGAGGAAGTCGAAGGCGTCGATGCGGCTGTCGTCCTCATCCGCCAGGCCGACGTTAGGCTGTTCATGCTCGGCGGGTTTCAGGTTGTGTCTGGAGATCAGGAATTTGGCGATGGGACCACCCATCAGGCTGGCCAGGATCAGGCCGAAGGTGGCGCTGGCGATGCCGATCTCCATGGCGCTGGTGACGCCGAAGCGTTCACCGATGGAGGGGGCCCAGGCGATGGCGGTGCCATGGCCGCCAATCAGGGAGACGCTGCCGCCCAGCAGCCCCACCGGCGCACCCAGGCCAAACAGGGCGGCGACGCTGATGCCGGTCAGATTTTGCAGCACCATGTAGCCTATGGTGACCGCCAGCAGGATGATCAGCGGCTTGCCCCCTTTGAGCAGGTCCCCCAGGCTGGCATTGATGCCGATGGTGGTGAAGAAGTAGACCAGCAGGACGTCCCGGGCATTGAGGGTGAACGCCACCTCGATGGAGGTCAGCGCATACACCAGGGTGAGCAGCACAGAGAACAGCAGACCGCCGGTGACCGGTTCCGGAATGCTGAACTCCCGCAAAAAGCCGACACCGGCATTGAGGCGCCGTCCTACGAACAGGACGAAGATGCCGATGGTGATGGTGAAAAAGGGGCTGATGGTGAGGACGTTGCCGTCCAGGACTAGGTCCATACTGGTTCTCCGACTCCTTGGAATATGGAGGCGCCTCACTGGCACCACCCTCCAAGCTAGCACAGATTATGGGCGAGTTAACCTGCATCCCCCTTGAATCAGACAGACGAATCCTGAAGGTGTAACGGGGGCTACAACTGCCGAGATTGCGGGGCTGAGTGTCATGGACGAATTCTATCCAGTTGATGCAATGGGGGTTGCGCCGAATCGCAGGGGGTCTATAATGCAAACCCTCTAAGCCGAGGTGGCGGAATTGGTAGACGCAGCGGATTCAAAATCCGCCGGTGGTGACACCTTGAGGGTTCAAGTCCCTCTCTCGGTACCAAACACAGAGAAAGGCCCTGACGAAAGTCGGGGCCTTTTTCGTCTCTGGGCTGAAGCGCCTTCTTATGCGGCGCGATAGGGTTCCTGCCATCGCCTCACCTTTTCTTGAAACATCCCGATAACACTGATGATCTGAGTCAACGGTCCAGCGCGGAGCCAAGGATACACTGGACAGCATCTCTTAATGTCAGCCTGAAAGTGGATTCCAGTGCCCAACTCTCTCCGGTTTATCGCTCTATTGCTCCTGTTGCATTGCTTCCCTGGACTGGCCCAGGAGTCAAAAGGGATCATTCTCTTCGAGCGCTTGCACTCTCCGATGCAGTACATAGAGCCCATTGATGCCCACGCCAGCTTGGTGATGGATCTTGAATTGCGCTGGAAAGCCTGGGGGTTGATGGGGGAGCCGGTGATCTACAGTGAGGCCCGTTGGCGTTTGCGTGGTATCGACCTCATGGCGACAGGTTCAGGTGAGCATCGATGGTTCGATTTATGCTCGGATAAACAGAGTTACGATTGCCTGCCAGACTCAGTGGTTAAGACCATTAAACCGGTGCAGCTGAAGATGTTGGTGCCTATCTTGCGTCCTACCCACACACTGCTACTGAGGCCGGAGTTGATGGCCGCCAACGGGTTGATTCTCGACCCTGGAGTACTGGCGGAATCGTCACTTGGGGACCTGTCTGAGACAGAGCTCTCGTTCAATGCTCCAGGCAGCCCTAACTGGAATCGGAGTGTGGTTTCCAATATGCATTCAGCCAGTCAGAAAAAGCTGATTGCTGAGCAGCTTGCTTATCTGCCAGAGCGGGAGGCGCAGCTGCTGTTTCAGCATGGGTTTGAGTTGAGTGAGAGGCAGCATGTACGCGCCTATCCGATAGCCTTTTCTGCCAGCTTTTATCATTTCGCGGAGTATCTGCTTGAACAGCAGCGCCTGGAGTCTGAAAAGAAACTGAGCCGAGCGAAGGCTGACCGAATCGATGCCGCATTAAGTACCGCAGTGCAAGTGGAAGAGGACGACATCTTTGCGGAGTTTGAGCGGGAATATATCTCCAGTGACATAGAGACCCAAATGCAATCAGAGGCGTCAGACCTGCAGAAGGCGTTAGAGCACCTGCAACACAGCTTGGGGGAGATGGCGCGCCAGGAGAATGCGTTGTTGCTAAAACGGATCCGGGAGATTCAGAGTCGCACCTTGCCCGGAGAGACTCTGGTGCCTGTGCTTGATGAAGACGCCAACAAGACACACAGCCTCTACGGGTACAAAAGAAGTGTTGTCCATCAGGAGTGGGTAATCCCCCCTCGGTTTGGCTTTGCCGGTAATTTTCATCAGGGGTTGGCGCTGGCCTCTGTGGGTAGCGGCAAGGATCGTCGCTACGGCTACATTAACTTCGCCGGTGACTGGGTGATTGCACCGAAATTCGAGGGTGCCAGACGTTTTTCAGAGGGCTTGGCTGCTGCTATTGGAGAGGGAGAGTATGGCAGCAAACGCTATGGCTACATTGATACCCGGGGTGAGTGGGTGATCGAGCCAGCCTTTGACAATGCCAGAGACTTTGCAGAAGGCCGGGCGCGAGTCGAGTCCAATTACAAATGGGGGATGATCAACCCCGATGGAAGCTGGGTCATTCTGCCAAAGTTTGCAGAGATGGACGCGTTTTCTGAAGGTCTGGCCGTTGTTCAGAAACTGCCCGGTGACTACAGCAGCGATGAGTACATCGATGGCCGCGGCGACATCGCTTTCGACGGCAGATTTGATGAAGCCTATCCCTTTTCCGAGGGAAGGGCGCGGGTTTGGACAAGGCGCAAAGGTTTTGGCTTTATCGATGACCGTGGTCGCTGGATAGTCAGGCCAGGGTATGCGCAAGCGGAAGATTTTTCTGAAGGATTGGCATCGGTTCAGCAAAGCCGGAATGGTCTGTTTGGCTATATCGGCTCCGATGGGCACTGGGTCATTCAGCCCAGATTTATCTCTTCTGCTCCATTTTCGGAGGGTAAAGCCGCGGTTCGCATAGGTGAGGACCACCCCCTTGGCTATATCGACCCCGATGGCGAATGGGTGATCCGCCCACAATTTGATACTGCGGCGCCATTCTCTGGAGGCAGAGCCGTTGTGACCTTTGATACCCGATACGATAAGGGAGAGTGCAGTAATACTCACGAGTATTGGAAAGCGGCGATCATCGATGAAACGGGGCAGTTTATCGTCGGGCCGGAGAGCAAGAGTCGGTACCTGGGCGACGGCACGTGTTTTAAGAATGGTTTTCATCTGTACCGGGATAACATCGATTAGCGATGGTATTCAGAAGAGATAACGAACTTTCAGTACAGGAATGAACAATGCAGATGGTAAGGGTATCCAATGAGATTTTTTCTGGGTAAGGGTTTGCTTAAAAAGAGTTTGAATATTGTGGTTTTGCTGGGAGTGGGTGGCCTGATGTTTGCCTGCTCCTCTCTGCCACCTGAGAAGCGCAGCTTCCAAAAGGAGATCAATAAAGCGGTTGGGGGAGATGAGGGGGCTGCGCGAACGGTCAGTCATGTGTATTGCACGGGCGACTGGTATAAGTTGTTTAAAACTTATAAGAGTCCGCAGAAGTGTATTGAGTGGACTCGCTACCTGGTCTCCCTTATAGGGGCACCAGAAGCCAGCAATTACGTTGGCGCCTATCCGGCTGAGCGGTATTCATGGGCCTTGGGAGACCTGGTCCGCGGCGACAGTTCAAGTCATTACAGTCAGCAGAAAGTTCAGCTTATTGAGCAGGTAGAAGCCATAGGCACTGACGATGCCAAGCTCGGACTGTGGTATTTCTACAGTAACTATCCCAGGCACGATAAGGATAAGTCACGGCGTACTGAATTGAGCGGGTGGTTGTGCAGAAAAGGCCATGTTGGTTCGTACCAATTACGACCAGCTGAGTATTGCAGTCAACATGCAAATTTTATCTATGAAGCGGGGGAAAAAGTTGAAGCCCTGAGACTGTATGAGCAGCATGGTACCTGGGGGGCCCGCTCCCGTTACAACCTGGCCAGGTTGTACTGGCAGCCACCAAAGGGGGAGGAGCTCAAGCCTGAAAAGTCGCTGAAGCTGATGAAGTCTGCCTATGAAACCTGGTTGAATGAGTGCTACGAAGAGGATGGTAAACACGCCAAACGTTGCACCGAGATGAAGGGGCGCCGTGACTCCAAGGTCTTTAAAATTCAGGCTGAGGTAGCGTTTAAGCAGGATGCTGGTTTAAACCGAGCCATTCGCCTGGATAAATACAAGGTGGCCGTGACCAATTACCTTAAGTCCAAGAAGTACTCTGAAGCACTGGTCTATTTTGACCTGCTGGAACGTATGGGTTACCAGTTGCCCGTTTCCATGAGTTTCTTCAAGGCTGAGGCGTACTTCCATACGGATGAGGCCGATAAGGCGAAGAGCATCTATCAGCAATATCTGAATTCAGCGGGGAAAAAAGGCGCCTATTACCGAACTGCGTTGGAGCGGTTGAACGAGATCAGCGCCCTGTAGATAATCCGTATCCCAAAGGCCCTGACGAATGTCAGGGCCTTTTTCGTTCCTGCATGGCTCTGATGGCATCTCTCTTCGCTTTGGCCGACTCTTCCTGCTGTGCTTTTTCAACCATTTGAAAAAAGAATCTTAAATATCAGTGCTATCCATGGGGTTGTGCGGCGATAATGTTACTGCCTGGGTGATTTCTGACCATTCCGCTTCGGAAAAAGCGACATTTTGGATACCTTTTCTCTAACATTAAGTTTCAGCTCACAGTTATTCAGTTTCCAGTGGGTTAGCTTTGCCTACTATGGCCGAGTTACGCCTGTTCGACCTGGATTCCGGGGGTGCAGTCGGCTCGCTGCCTGAAGAATTTTGGCAGAGAGGTCTCCGCGACTGCCTCTTGTGCCCTTAGCTGTTCAGTCGCGGGGGAGAGTCCATGATCCGCCTGGCAGAACTTAAAATCCGCCCAAAACTCATAGGTTTGCTCTTTATCACCGGGGTGATACCCATGGTGATTGTCACCTTTATTGCCAGCCGCCTGGCCAATGAAGCGTTGATCAACCAATCCTTTGACCAGCTCAATGCGGTGCAGTCTATCCGTAAAGCCAACATCGAGAACTATTTCGATGAGCGGCTGGCGGACATTCGGGTGTTGTCCGAGTCGGAACGTATCCAGAATCTGTTGCGGGAGTTGGCCAAGGGCAGCCTGACCCGGGAGCGTCGTCAGGAGTTCGATGTGGCCCTGGAGGCCTACATTCAGGCCTACGGATACAACAACCTTTATCTGATCGACGGCAGTGACGGCAGGGTGGATTTCGCCCTGACCCTGAGGGAGCTGGAGGGGCGAGGCCTGCAGAGCGGCGTGCTGAGAGGCAGCGGCCTCAATCAGGCCTGGACCAAGGTGACCACCAGTGGCGACTCCGTGGTGGTGGACTTCGCGCCGTTCGAGCCCAATCAGGGCAGTGAGACCGCTTTCCTGGCCCAGCCCATTTTCGATCATCAACAGCGCATCGTGTCGGTGCTGGTGCTGCAGCTGACGCCGGAGTTTGTCACCGGCATCGTCGATGCCCGCGATGGCATGGGGGAGACCGGTGAGTCTTACCTGATGGGGGTCCATGGTGACGGCGAGCGCTACGAGTTCCGCAGCAACATGCGCACCATGGGCGATGGCAGCTACGTGGTGGGTTATGCCCTGGCTCAGCCCCTGGATTACTGGCGCAAAGCGGCGGAGATGGGCACCCGTGGTGGCTACGACACCTTCATCGACAGTGCCGGCGTTCCGGTACTGGTGAGCTACAACCGGCTGGCGATCCCCGGCTTGCAGTGGTACCTGATCTCCAAGGTCAATGAGGATGAGGTGACCCAGCCGATCCTGGACATCTACACCCAGGTGGTGATGACCGCCGCCTTGGTACTGCTGTTTATCGGCGGCGCCGCCTTCCTGTTTTCCCGCACCCTGACCCAGCCGCTGATTGACGGCATGGAGTTCGCGCAGAAGATCGCCCGGGGCAAGCTGGGCGCCAACCTGCCCGAAGCCCGCAGCGATGAGCTGGGGGATCTGGCCCGCGCCCTCAACGGCATGGCCAGGGATCTGCGGGACCAACACTGGCTGGCTTCGGGAAAGGAGACCCTGGATGACCAACTGCGGGGCGACTTGCAGATGGAGGAGCTGGCAGGGCGTTTCATCACCCAGTTCTGCAAGCATATGGATTGTCAGCTGGGGGCGCTCTATCTGCTGGATGATGACCGGATGCTGGGGCTTCAGGCCAGTTACTCCTTTACCGACCGCCAGGGCAACTTCAACCGCATCGCCCTGGGTGAGGGGATGGTGGGTCAGTCCCTGCTGGAGGAGGAGGTGATCTGCTTCTCCAGGGTGGAGCGGGCGCCGGTGCTGAACTTTGGCGCCGGCGAGCTGATCCCCGAACACTTCATGGCGATTCCCATCAGTGTGGACGGCCACAAACTGGGGGCGGTATTGCTGGGGGCCACCACGCCGTTTTCCTCCCTGCAGCGCAAGTTTATCGATCAGGTAATGGCCAATGTGGGCATCCTGTTTAACGCCGCCAACGCCCGTCAGGTGATCGATCAGCTGCTGGCTCAGGCCCAGGAGCAGCAGCAGGCACTCAAGGTGACCAACGAGGAGCTGGAGGAGCAGACCGATGCCCTGCGCCGCTCCGAAGGGGAGCTGCAGGCCCAGCAGGAGGAGCTGCGGGTGGCCAACGAGGAGCTGGAGGAGCAGGCCAAGGTACTGAAGCAGTCCGAGGCGGAACTCCAGGCTCAGCAGGAGGAGCTGAGGGTCACCAACGAGGAGTTGGAGGAGCGCTCCAAGGCGCTGGAGGAACAGAAGGAGGCGATGGAGGCCAGCAACAACCAGTTGCAGCAGGCTCAGAAAGAGGCCCGTGAAAAGGCCAGCGAGCTTGAGGAGGCCAGCAAGTACAAGTCCGAGTTCCTGGCCAACATGTCCCACGAACTGCGGACCCCGCTGAACTCCATCCTGATCCTCTCCCAGCTGTTTGCTGGCAACAAGGAGGGCAACCTCAACGACAAGCAGATTGAGGCGGCCAGGGCGATCAACTCCTCGGGGTCGGATCTGCTGTCGCTGATCAACGAGATTCTCGACCTGTCCAAGATCGAGGCGGGCAAGGTGGAACTGATGGTCGAAGAGGTGGGGATCGACTCGCTGTTTGCCGACCTGGAGCGGCTCTACCGGGAGCTGGCCACCGACAAGGGGCTGGATTTCCAACTGAAGGTGGAGGGGGCGGTGCCGGATACCCTGCACACCGATTCCATGAGGCTGCAGCAGGTGCTGCGCAACCTGTTGACCAACGCCTTCAAGTTTACCCATGAGGGCGAGGTGAGCCTGACCCTCTCCAGCCCGGATCCCCAGTGGTGTCTGGAGCACGGCATCAATGGCGAGGGCTGCATCGCCTTTGCGGTGAAGGACGACGGCATCGGCATCTCCAAGGACAAGCAGCAGGCGATCTTCCAGGCGTTCCAGCAGGCGGATGGCAGCACCAGCCGCACCTATGGCGGCACCGGCCTGGGCCTGTCGATCACCAAGGAGCTGACCCGACTGCTTGGCGGCTCCATCCACCTGGAGAGCGAAGAGGGGCAGGGCAGTTGCTTTACCCTGGTGCTGCCTCAGGGGGGGCCTAAGCTCCCGGGCGGTGCCGAGCCGGAGCCGAGTGTACCGGTCATCGAGCCCAGGCCGAAGCCAGTGACAGAGGCTGTTCCTGTTGCTCCCGCCGCGCCGGCTGCACCGGTGCTGCAGGCGCCCCCGGGGGACGACAGCGAATACATCAGCGACGATCGCAAGGGGCTGGGCGAAGAGGAGCGCAGCCTGCTGATCATCGAAGATGACAAGGCCTTCGCCAAGGTGATGCGTGACTTTGGTCGCGAGCGTGGTTTCAAGTGCATCGTCGCCTCCGACGGTGAGACCGGCCTGCACTTCGCCGACTATTACAAGCCCAGCGCCATCATCCTGGACATCGGCCTGCCGGGGATCGACGGCTGGACCGTGATGGAGCGACTGAAAGAGAACCCGGCCCTGAGGCACATCCCGGTGCACTTCATGTCCGCCAACGACAGCACCCTGGACGCCATGCGCATGGGCGCCATCGGCTACCTGACCAAACCGGTGAATCTGAACGAGATGGAGAGCGCCTTCGGCAAGATCGAGGAGATCATCTCCAAGCCGGTGCGCAAACTGCTGCTGGTGGAGGACGATGAACTGCAGCGTCACAGCATTCAGGAGCTGATTGGTGACGGCGACGTCAGCATCACCGCCGTGGGCTCCGGCCGCGAGGCGCTGGAGGAGCTGGAGCATCAGGGCTATGACTGCATGGTGCTGGACCTGGGGCTGGAGGACATGACCGGCTTCGAGCTTCTGGACAAGATTCGCCGCAGTGAGACCGCCGCCCGGGTGCCGATCATTATCTACACCGGCCGCGATCTCACCCGTGAGGAGGAGAAGGAGCTCAACCGCTACGCCGAGAGCATCATCATCAAGGGGGTGAAATCTCCCGAGCGTCTGCTGGATGAATCCGCCCTGTTCCTGCATCGGGTGGAGGCGAACCTGCCCGAGGAGAAGCGGGGGATGCTCAAGTCCATCCACCACAAGGAGTCGGCCCTGAGCGGCAAGCAGATCCTGCTGGTGGATGATGACATGCGCAACGTCTTTGCCCTCTCCAGCGTGCTGGAGGAGAAGGGGCTGGCGGTGACCATCGCCCGCAACGGCTTCGAGGCCCTGGAGAAGCTGGAGGAGATGGAGCAGGTGGATGGGGTGCTGATGGACATCATGATGCCCAAGATGGATGGCTATGAAGCGATGCGTCAGATCCGTCAGCGCAGCGACTGGGCCAAGTTGCCCATTATTGCCCTGACCGCCAAGGCGATGAAGGGGGATCGCAGCAAGTGCATCGAGGCCGGTGCCAGCGATTACCTGGCCAAGCCGGTGGACACGGATAAGCTGCTGTCGATGCTGAGAGTGTGGTTGTACTGATGAGTGAGATGGTAACCGTTGCCGACGAGCAACTGGAGATTGACCTGCTGCTGGAGGCGATCTTCCGCAAATATGGCTATGACTTCCGTGAGTATGCCGGGGCGCACACCAAGCGACGGCTGGATCTGCGCCGGGCGCGGGAGGGGATGGTCAGCTTCTCGGAGATGCAGCACAAGGTGATCCGCGAACCGGAGTTCTTCAACAAGCTGTTGCTGGATCTCTCCATCAATGTCACCGAGATGTTCCGTGACCCCTGGTTTTACCAGAAGGTGCGCGAAGTGGTGGTGCCTCACCTGCAGACCTACCCCTTTATCAAGGTGTGGCACGCGGGCTGCTCCTCGGGTCAGGAGGTGTACTCCATGGGGATCCTGCTGGAGGAGGAGGGGCTCAAGGAGCGGGTGCAGATCTACGCCACCGACTTCAATGAGCGGATTCTGGATAAGGCCCAACAGGGGATCTACCCGATGAATCTGGTGCGGGAGTACACCGCCAACTACCAGAAGGCGGGGGGCACAGGCTCCTTCTGCGACTACTACACCGCGGATTACGACAGTGCGGTGATCAAGAGTCGGCTGAGGGACAAAGTACTGTTCTCCTCCCACAACCTGGTGACCGACAGTGTGTTTGGCGAGATGAATCTGATCTTCTGCCGAAATGTACTGATCTATTTCAATCGGGAGCTGCAGAGCAAGGTGCTGAAGCTGTTCTATGACAGCCTCTGTCCCGGTGGCTTCCTGTGTCTGGGATCCAAGGAGAGCATCCGCTTCTCCGAGGTGGCAGACAAGTTTGAAGTGGTGTCTGAGCGAGAGCGCATCTATCGCAAGAAGCGTGCGCCATAGGGGTAACGATGGAATCGGGCTCTGACTACAAGGCTGTGGTTATCGGGGTGTCGGCCGGAGGCATGGCAGCCCTGGAGAGGATCCTGCCCAAGCTGAGGGAGGCGTATTCGTTGCCTGTGCTGATTGTTCAGCACGTGGGCCCGGTGGCCGACAGCTATCTGCCCATTCACTTCAGCATGCGCTGCGCCCTGCCGGTGTACGAGGCGGAGGATAAGCAGCCCATCGAAGCGGGTACCATCTATTTTGCTCCGCCCAACTACCACCTGATGGTGGAGCTGAAACACACCCTGGCTTTGAGCACCGAGGACAGGGTCAACTTCTCGAGGCCGGCGGTGGATGTGCTGTTTGAAACCGCCGCCGATGCCTATGGGCCTGGCCTGGTGGGGGTGATCCTCACCGGCTCCAACAGCGATGGGGCCGCGGGGATGGAAAGGATAAAACAAAGAGGGGGGCTGCTGGTAGTGCAAACCCCCGAGAGCGCGGAAGCGCCACAGATGCCGATGGCGGTGCTGGAGCGGGTCGAGGTTGACCACCAGCTGCCCCTGGATGAGATCGGCCACTTTTTAAATTCACTGAGTAGCGACTAGTTATGGGCACTCCCAAGATACTGATAGTGGACGACAGACCCGAGAACCTGCTGACTCTGGAGGGGCTGCTGGAGGGATTCGATGCCGAATTGATCCGAGCCACCTCCGGCGAGCAGGCCCTGGCTCATACCCTGGATCATGATTTTGCGCTGATCCTGCTGGATGTGCAGATGCCGGGGATGGACGGGTTCGAGGTGGCGGAGCTGATGCGGGGCAACAGCAAGACCAAGCACATCCCGATTATCTTCGTAACCGCCTCCTACAAGGCGTCGGAGCATGTCTTCAAAGGGTACGAGTCCGGTGCGGTGGACTATCTGCTCAAACCGCTGAACCCGATGATGTTCCGCAGCAAGGTTGGGGTGTTTCTCGAGCTGTTTGCCCAGAGGGAGGCCCTGTCCGAAAAGACCCAGGAGTTCGACCGAAAACTGGTGGAACTGGAGGAGCTGCAACAGCAGTTGGAGGAGACCAATGAGCAGTTGCTGATGCTCTCCACCACCGACGGCCTGACCGGCCTGCTGAACTGGCGTCGTTTCGATGAGCTGCTCAATGAGGAGTGGAAGCGGGGCAGTCGCACCAGGCGCGCCCTCTCCCTGGTGCTGATGGACATCGACCACTTCAAGGCCTACAACGACACCTACGGCCACCAGCTGGGGGACGATTGCCTGCGGGAGGTGGCTTCCACCCTGGTGAAGATCCCCATGCGCGCCATGGACAAGACCTCCCGCATCGGAGGCGAGGAGTTTGCGGTGTTGCTGCCGGAAACCGACTGTCATGGCGCCATGGAGGTGGCCAATCGCATCCGCGAGTGTGTCGACGCCCTGGACAAGCCGCACCGCAGTTCGCCCACGGCGGAGAACGTCACCATCAGTGTGGGAGTGGCCAGTATGGTGCCCACCCTGGATGATCCGGCCAGAAAGTTGCTGGAGATGGCGGACGTGGCCCTGTATGAAGCCAAGAGTGAGGGGCGCAACCGTTGCTGCTGTCATGAGTGCAGCCTGATGACCCCGGCCCAGGTCTCTTAAGCTTGCGGCAGATCAAACTTAGTGTGGTTCCTTGTCAGAGTGGGCGCTGATCGATTGTATGACGATTTTTAAATGAGTAATATTTTGCTCGTTTACTCATCGACGGAGCGTCCCATGTCCCAGTTTCTTCGCGCCGGTCTGCTGACCGCCTCCCTGCTCAGCGGTGCCGCCGGTGCCCACTTCCAGGAACTGATCCCCCAGTCCGATTCCCTGAATGCCGCCAGTGGTGGCCAGGTGCAGCTGGCACTGACCTTTACCCACCCAATGGAGCGTGGTCCGGCCATGGCCATGGGAGAGCCGGTGCAGTTTGGTGTCGTGGGTCCCCAGGGCAAGCAGGACCTGATGAATCGCCTTACCTCTGCTCAGGTGGATGGCAAACAGGCCTATCGGGCGGATTACCGGGTGACCCGCCCCGGCGACTACCTTTTCTATCTGGAGCCTGCGCCCTACTGGGAGCCCGGTGAGGGCAAGATGATCATTCACTACACCAAGGTGGTGGTGGATGGCTTCGGCGCCCTGGAGGGCTGGGATCAGCCCGTGGGCCTGCCGGTGGAGATTGAGCCTCTGAGTCGCCCCTACAGCCTGTGGACCGGCAACCTGTTTCAGGGCGTGGTACGGCAGCATGGGGCGCCGGTGCCCTTCGCCGAAGTCGAGGTGGAGTGGCGCAATGACGGCAGTGTCACCGCCCCATCCGACGGCTACGTCACCCAGGTGATCAAGGCGGACGCCAACGGGGTGTTCAGCTATGTGATGCCCAGAACCGGCTGGTGGGGCTTCGCGGCTCTGCTGGAAGCGGACGAGCCGATGACCAATCCCGAGGGCAAGCCGGTGCCGGTGGAACTCGGCGGCCTTATCTGGGTTCATGCCCGGGATATGAAGTAGGAGACAACCATGGCCCACATCCCTGACGGGGTACTCTCTCTGCCGGTACTGGCCGCCTCTGGGGTGGTGGCCGCAGGCCTGACCCTGGTGGCGGTGAAGCGGATGGATTACGACCGCATCCCCCAGGCGGCGGTGCTGGCGGCGGCGTTTTTCGTTGCTTCCCTGGTCACCGTACCCGTGGGCCCCTCCAGTGTGCATCTGATCCTCAATGGCCTGATGGGCGCCTTGCTGGGTTGGGCCGCGGTGCCCGCCCTGCTGGTGGCCCTGTGTATGCAGGCGGTGTTTTTCGGCTATGGAGGCCTGTCGGTGCTCGGGGTCAATGCCCTGAATCTGGCCTTGCCGGCGCTGTTGTGTGCCTGGCTGATTGCCCCCAGGCTGCGCGCCGCCCAGGGGCGTGCCGTGCTCTATTGGGGGGCCGCCGCCGGTGCCCTGGGAGTGGGGCTGACCGGTATCATGGTGATGCTGTCCCTGGTGGCCAGTGGCCCCGAATATCTGCCGGCGGGCCGGGTTATCCTGGTGACCTATCTGCCGCTGCTGCTGGTGGAGGCAGCGGTGACCGCCTGGGCACTGAGCTTTATGAAACGGGTGGCACCTGAGCTGCTGACCCCGGGAGAGAATGAATGAGATCTTGGATTCTGGGCCTGGCCCTGGTGATGAGCTGTGCCGTTCAGGCCCACCTGCTCAAGGTGTTTGCCTATGGTGAAGGAGGCCGGGTACACGGCAGCGTCTACTTCGCCGGCGGCGGTCCTGCCACCGGGGCCAGTGTCCAGGTGCTGGCCTTCGACGGCTCCCTGCTGGCCACCCTGACCCCGGATGAAAACGGCGAGTTTGTCTATCAGCCCGAAGAGCCCAGGGATCTTGAGCTGCTGGTGGATACCGGCGATGGCCATCAGGTCCGCTGGCCGGTGAGCGCCGATGAGATTCAGGGCGCACAGCCGTCTCCTCAGCCAGGCCAGGCAGACGAGCCTCAGGCATTGGATCAGCAACAGCTGCTGTCGATGATTGAGCAGGCGGTGGCCCGCCAGGTGGGGCCACTGCGTCAACAACTGCAACAGGCCGAGGACAGAGCCAGGTTGTCTGACGTCGTCGGCGGACTGGGGATGATCTTTGGCATCGCCGGAGTGGCGATGTGGTGGCGGGGACGTCGGTGAACGACGGCCTCTGGCTCAAAAGCCAGCAGCCCCGCTGGCTGGAGCGCAGTGACCCCAGGCTGAGGGTGCTGTGTGCCCTGGTGTTGCTGACGGTGACCCTGGGCCTGAGTCACCCCCTGCCTCTGGCGCTTTCCCTGGGGTTTGCCCTTAGCCTGGTGCCTCTGGTGGGCCTCTCCTTCAAGGCCCTGTTCAAACGCCTGCTGGCGGTAGAGGGGCTGATGGTCCTGCTGCTGATCTCCCTGCCCTTTACCCTGCCCGGAGAACCCCTGTGGCAAGGGCTGGGCCAGACCCTAACTGCCGAGGGTCTGGAACGAGCCCTGGTGGTGCTGCTTCGTGCCAACACCATGGTGGTGGGGATGCTGACCCTGCTGGGCAGCATGGAGCCTGAGCGGCTGGGTCACGCCCTGGCCCGTCTGGGGGTGCCGGACAAACTGGTGCACCTGTTCCTGATGACGGTGCGCTACCTGTTCGTGCTGCTGGAGGAGTACCGGCGCTTGCGTCAGGCGATGCGAGCCCGAGCCTTCAAGCCTGGCAGTAACCTGCACACCTGGCGTACTCTGGGCTGGCTGATTGGTATGATGCTGATCCGCTCCATGGAGCGATCCACCCGGGTGCTGGCCGCCATGCGTTGTCGTGGTTTCCAGGGGCGCTTCTATCTGATCCACAAAGGCGAGTGGCAGGCGATGGACAGTCTGCACCTGGCCCTGTTTACCTCCCTGGCCCTGAGCCTGAAACTGCTGGAGACCCAGTTATGAGTCACCCACTGATTGAACTGCGCGATCTGGCCTTCGGCTACGGAGAGCGTCCCGTATTTCAGGGAGTGAACCTGACCCTGAATCCTGGCGAGCGCCTGGCCCTGGTCGGGGGCAACGGCGCCGGTAAGTCCACCCTGCTGCAGCTGATGGTGGGGCTGCGCCGCCCCCGAGAGGGACAGGTGCTGGCCTTTGGTCAGCCCTGTGGTGACGAGGCGGACTTTCACCAGATGCGCAGCCAGGTGGGGCTGCTGTTTCAGGACTCCGACGACCAGCTGTTCTGCCCGACGGTGATCGAAGACGTGGCCTTTGGTCCCCTCAATCAGGGGATGGACCAGAAGGAGGCCACCGCCCTGGCCAGGGAGACCCTGGCCAGCCTGGGGCTGGAAGCCTTCGCCGATCGCATCACCCACCGCCTCTCCGGCGGCGAGAAGCGGCTGGTGGCCCTGGCGTCGGTACTGGCGATGCGTCCCAGAGTGTTGCTGCTGGATGAACCCACCAATGGCCTGGATGAACAGGCCCAGCAGCGGCTGCTGGACAGGCTTCAGGGGCTGGATCTGGCGATGATCCTGGTCTCCCATGATAAATCGGTGATTGAGAAACTGGCCAATCGGGCGGTGATTCTGCAGCAGGGGGAGTTGCTGGAGGCGGTGATGCACAGCCATCCCCATCAGCACACCCACAGCCATCTGCATATCCACCCCAAACGGGAGCTGGAGAGCGACCACAGCCATCCCACCCCGGCCCACAGCGACCACCACAACGCCGGCAATTGAGCCTCTGGCCGCCACAGTCTTGGTGGTGGCCCTTCCCTTTCCCAGCAGCCGTTTCCGCTGAACCCGGGTCGTTAGCCGGATCACCTTTCTCACTGAGTAACTGGCATATGCCAGTTACTCGCGCTAAGGTTATTGGCATATGCCAGATATGAGGTGGATATGCCCAGACCCAAACTCACCCGCAAGGTGCGCTGCTGCGCCCCTTACAGCTTGTACAAACCCAATGGTGTGCCCGGCAAGGAGCTGACCAAGGTGCCCCTGGGCGCCGATGAACTTGAGGCGATGCGCCTCACCGACATGGAGGGGATGAGCCAGCAGCAGGCGGCGGAGGCGATGGGGGTATCCCGGCAGACCCTGGGCAACATAGTGACTTCGGCACGCCGCAAGGTGGTGTCTGCCCTGATTCGGGGCCAGGCGCTGGAGATGGAGTCGAGCTTGCCCTTCCCTGAAGAACAAAAGGAGCAGTAGTTATGGCCATTGCCATGCCAGTAACCGACCGGGCCCGGGTGGCCGGACACTTTGCCAAGGCCAACGCCTTTGCGGTCTACAGCGATGAGGGACAACTGGTCCGCATCGACAACAGCCAGGACGGAGGTTGCGGCCAGAAGAAGCGCCTGGTTAAGGTGTTCAAGGAGATGCAGGTCACCAAGGTGGTGCTGCGCAACATCGGCGAGCGCTCCCTGGCTCGTCTGCTCAATGCCGGCATCGAAGTGGAGCGACTGACCCGGGGCGCCACCATCGCCCAGGTGTTGGACGGCAGCATCGCCACCAACCCGCTGACCGATGCGGCCCAGGGGCGCCCCTGCAAGCCCAAGTCCAGCAAGTGCTGTGGCCATAAGAGCCCGCCGAAGCTGCTGGAGACCGCCCCCGGTGCGCTCAGCAGGGCGGATGGGGCCCTGCCCAAGATCAAATTGAACTGATTACCCTTTCGGTAAGTCGCCATGGATGGCGC
This sequence comes from Ferrimonas futtsuensis DSM 18154, assembly GCF_000422645.1. Classification (GTDB taxonomy): domain Bacteria; phylum Pseudomonadota; class Gammaproteobacteria; order Enterobacterales; family Shewanellaceae; genus Ferrimonas; species Ferrimonas futtsuensis. The sequence goes on along the minus strand of NZ_AUGL01000010.1, from coordinate 156,159 downwards.
TACTGGGTGCGCACATCCTCGCGCACCAGCTTTTCCAGGATCCCCCTGAGCAGGCGTTGCTCCTGCTCGCTGACCCCCTCGAAAAACTGAGTCTGGACCTGCTTGAGCAGGGGCGTACAGGCGAGGTTGACCCGTTCCCCCTCCTCGGTGAGGCTGAGCATGCGAGCCTTGCGGTTGGCGTCGCTCTTACCGGCGCAGATAAGGCCCCGCTTGATGCAGTTGTCCACCAGTCGTTTGGTTACCGACCTGTCTCGCTTGAGCACGTCCGCCAGTTGCTGTTGGGGGATGCAGCCCAGATGGTTGAGCACCTTCATGGCGCCGACCATCTCCAGGGTGATGTCAAACTCCTGCTGCAATCTCTGGGTGCAGATGGCCCGGTACTGTTTCTGGGCCAGGGACATGATGAAGGTCAGGCTGTTATCCAGCTCCGGAATGGCGGTGATGGTTCTGTTCATGGTGCCTCTGATGGTAGAGCAGGTTTCCCAGGGTCAGCAGTAGCAGCAATACCAGGGTCAGTTGCCAGCCCCGCTGCAGGGTGTCCACCAGGCCAAACTGGTTGGGGCCGACATAGAGCTGAATGGGCAGGGTGACCCCAAGCAGGGCGTCTCCATGGAGATCTTTATCCGGCCCCTGAGTTGAGCCAATCTGATAGGCGATGGCCAGGATCAGCAGGCCCAGGGCCAGTCCGTAGAAGGGTAACATGGTTTGATGGCCCAGCAGCAGCACCATGAAGATCATCGCCAGGGCGCAGCCGCCCACCTGGGCGATAAAGCGTACTCTGAGGACCTTGAGGTAGCTGTCCTGGCTGACCTGGGCGGCGGCCAGGATCAGCGGCACCATGCAGAAGGTGGCCGACAGCATATCCACCATCATCAGAAATCTCTGACCCAGCCCCAGCAATACCACAAAGTTCATCCTCTGCCGATAACTGACCGGCTTCTCGGGGGGCGGGGCACCTTTAGGGGTGTGTGGGGGGGGGAACAGCATGGCAAACAGCTTCATTACCACCAGGGTGATGATCATCGAGAGCAGGATCTCTTTGAAGCGGTTGACCATGTCGAAACTGCCGCCCTGGGCAAACACCACCACGATCACCCAGTTGAACACCGGCATGATCAGTGCGCCGATGCGGGCGGGTTGGGTGGCGCGTTTGCGCAGCTGATCGAACAGCAGCAGGCTCAGGGCCCACACCACATAAGGGTGGTCACTGAACAGTTCCACGGTGATCAGGGCGGCAAAGCTGGCCAGCAGGGCGGGACGAAACTGGCTGACCAGGCCTGCCCAAGAGTAGTCCCTGGCCTTGGTGACCGCCAGTACCGGAAACAGGGCCAGGTAGACCGGTGAGGTGAAGTCCAGGTAGCGCCCCAGCAGCATGCACAGGGTGACCGTGCCGGTGATGCGCAGTATCTGGTTCCAGTCGGTGGCTTGGTTCATGTCGGCCTCAGTAGATGTAGCGGAACAGGGCGATCACATCCATCCAGGCGCCCGCCACCTGGCCCCAGAGGCTGTCGTCCCGGCGCACCATGACGCTGGCCTTGGCACCGGAGATCAGGGCGGGATCCAGATCCGCCACCCGGATGCGGGTGCGAACCTTCTGCTGTTCTCGGATCCAGCGGTTGTCGTTGGTGACGTCCGCCAGGCCGGCGGTATCGCTGGAGGCGTCGTACACCGCCTGATCCCGGTTGATGATCTCGCCTTGGAAGCGGTGTCCCGGCAGGGCGTCGAACACCACCCACACCGGCTGGCCCGGCTGAAGGTAGCGGCCACCCTTTTCGTTGAAGTCGGCGTAGACCCAGGGGCGTTGGCCGTCCACCAGGAAGATCACCGGGGTGCCGGCGCTGAGGTAGCTGCCCTCACTGAGTTGCAGGTTGGTGACCCGGCCCTCGGTGGGGGAAAGGATGCGGGTGCGCTGCAGATCCAGCTCCGCCTTGGACAGTTTGGCCTGGGCCAGAAGGATGGCGGCGTCGCCCTCCTGCTCCGACAGCTGGGCCTCAAGCCGGTGAACCTCCGCCTGGGCGGCGGCCACCGCCGCGTCGGAAATAGTGGCGGCGTTCACCGAGTCATCCAGTTGCTCCTGGGTCACCAGTCCCCGCTTCACCAGGGTCTGGTGGCGCTCAAGGCGAAGGTGATCATTGTTGGCCTGCTGACGCTTCTGCGCCAGGGTGAGGTGCGCCACCTCCAGCTCCTGCTGACGGGCCAGATGATCCTGCTGAGCCTGTTTGAGGTCTGCCTCGGCCTGGGTCACCGCCAGCTGATAGCTGCGGTCATCCAGGGTCATCAGGTGGCTGCCGGCGGACACCTTTTGGCCATTGTGCACCTCAACGGCGATCAGGTTGCCGGAGACCTCCGGGGCGATGTTGGCGACGCTGCGATGCAGCTCGGCCTGGGTGGTAAAGGGCGCCTGGGTGTCGCTGCCCATTAGGAACAGGGCGAATCCCAGGGTAAGGCTGAGCACCAGGTAGAGACTCCACTGGTATGGGGTTTGACTCATTTTTTGTTTCACCTACAACAATTTTGGTTGCAGCATAGCATACGCGCTGGGGCGTGAAAAAAACGTTTTCTGAGGAATCGCTGTGGGGAATTGGGTATCTTGGCTGAAGAGGTGCAATTTCAAGGAGAGTGCCATGGCGCGCAAAACGGCGTTGCTGTTGATACTGGCTCTGGCGGGGTGTGGTGGGCTGCAGGGTCATGATAGTCAACCTCAGGCTCCCGTCGGGGCAGCATCGAGTCCGCCGCCGTCGCCGCTGCCGTTGCCTGCCCTGACGTCGGATCAGGCCAGGGTGGAGCGGGTGCTGGGGATGGAGGGGGACCGATTGTGGCTCTCTCTGTCGGCGCGTCCCGCAGGCATCGAGCCCCAGGTGCTGCTTACGCCCCGGGGGATGAGGTTGCCCTCGGTGGCGGGCCAGTGCCCCCTAGAGCGCAACCTGGCCCGGGCCCTGGTGGTGTTTCTCAATGAGCGTCTGGCGGGGCAGGTGATGGTTCTGGAGGGGATGGCCCTCACCGATACCGGGATGGTGGCCGATGTCACCCTGGATGGCCGGTCGCTGCTGCAGCGGCTGGACGCGGAGGGGCTGGCCCGTCCCGCAGGCAGTCCGGGCTGGTGCCCCTGAACAGGGGCTTTGCCGGGAGTGTATTGGCCGCCGTCCTAAGCCAGGGGCAGAGTGAAGCGGAACTCGGTGCCCTGCTGGACCTTGCTGGAGACCTCGATGCTGCTCTTGTGCAGGGCCAGCAGGCGCTTGGTGATCGCCAACCCCAGCCCTGAGTGAGCCGCATCGCCGCGAATGGAGTTGGCTGCCTTGTAGTGGGCATCGAAGATGTGCGGCAGGTCCGAGGCGGGGATGCCGATGCCCGAGTCACTCACCGACACCTTCACCAACTGGTCATCCTGCAGCAGCTGGATGCGGATGCTGTCCCCTGAGTGGCAATGGCGCAAGGCGTTGTCCACCAGGTTGGTGAACACCCGCTCCAGTTTCTCGATGTCCGCCGCCACCTGCAGGCCGGGATCCTTGGGGGAGACATCCAGCAGCACCTTTTTTGCCTCGGCGGCGGGGCGGTACTTCTGCAACACGTCCTGCACCAGCTCGGCAATGCTCACCGATTCGATTCTCATGGGCACCTGGTCGCTCTCCAGCCGGGCCAGCTCCATCAGCTGATCCACCATCTTGTGAATCTTGGCGGCGTTCTGCTGGGCGATCTCCACATAGGCGGGATCCGGTTGTTGTCCCTTGCGCTGCTGCAGCATCCAGGTCTCCAGGTAGCCCTGGAGCGAGGCCAGGGGCGTGCGCAGGTCATGGCTGACGTGGGCCAGCAGTTCGCGGCGCATCTCATCGACGCTCTTCACCTTGCGGTACTGCAGCTGCAGACGGTGGGACAGGGTGTTGAATGCCTGCTCCAGCTGGCGGACCTCCCTGGCGGCGCCTGGGGTATTCAGGGCCAGGGAGGGGGTCTTGAATCCCTGGGTTTCCATGGCGCCGATGGCGTCACTGAGCCGGCTCAGGGGGCGGGTCAGCCAGGCAAACAGACCCAGGGTGGACGCCAGCAGGAACAGGGCGCCGCTGCCCAGCATCAGCAGGGCGAAGGGCAGCCAGGCACTGTCCGCCACCTGGGCAGCCACCGAGTCGTAGATCTCACCGTTGATAATGATGTAGAGGTAACCCAGCATCTGCCCGTCGATCATCACCGGGGCCACGGAGAAGACCTTCTCGCGGATGGGATCCCTGGGATCCGGTCCCCGCAGGGGCAGGGTCGACTGACCCGCCAGGACCTGCTCTATGGCGGCGGTGGGGATGCGCTTGCGACGAATCTTCTCCGGCGGGGCGGAGTAGTTGAGCAGTGTGCCGTCGGGGGCGAGCAGGTAGAACTCGAACCCTTTGCCCAGGATCATCATGTTGTGGAAGGCTCGCTCCACGGCGGCCGGGTCCGGTTTACCCTCGATGAACAGTGGGCCTTCATGGACGATGTGCTCCGCCAGGGAGAGGTGCAGCTTCTGGGTCACCTGCTCCTGAAAGCTGGCGTCCAGTTGACGGCTCAACTGCACCAGCATCAGTCCCAGCAACAGGAAGCTGACCATCAGGACCAGGGCAAGCCTGGAGAACAGGGAGTTAATCGGAAAGCTTGTCATTGAACTTGTATCCTACGCCCCACACGGTAAGCACATACTCGGGGTTGGCCGGATCCTGCTCCAGCTTGGCCCGCAGACGGTTGATGTGGGAGTTGACCGTATGCTGATAACCACTGTGCTGATAACCCCATACCGATTCCAGCAGTTGTTCCCGGCTGAACACCCGGCCTGGATGGCGGGCCAGGTAACAGAGCAGATCGAATTCGGTGCTGGTGAGCTCCACATTTCTGCCCGACAGCCGAAGTTCACGGCGCTCCGGATCCAGCTGCAGCGGCCCAAATGTCAGGGTTGCCGCAGCGGGCTGGTGGTTCTGGCGACTGAGCTCGGCCCGCCGCAGGTGGGATTTTACCCTGGCCTGCAGTTCGCGGACGCTGAAGGGCTTGCTCAGGTAGTCGTCGGCGCCGCTCTCCAGCCCCACCACCCGGTCCACTTCGGTGTTGCGGGCGGTGAGCATCATGATGGGGGTGATGCACCCCTGTTGGCGCAGGGTCTGACACAGGGTGAGGCCATCCATGCCGGGCAGCATCAGGTCCAGCACCATGAGGTCGAACTCGCCGCTGTGGGCCAGTTCATACCCCTCCCGGCCATCCCTGACCCTCACCACCTCATGGTTCAGGGCCTCCAGGTTCAGCGACACCAGGGCATTGATGTCCTCGTCGTCTTCGATCACCAGCAGTCGTGCCATCATCGGATCTCCCTTGCCTGCCGCCAAAAGGGGCGACAGGCAAGTAGACCGGGGTTAGCGGGTCCGCATTACAGTGAGGCGAGCCACCGGAGCGTCGAACTTGTGGCGGCCGTCCAGAGCGGATTCGGCAAAGCCGTCCTGGTTGCCCACTACGCCCGGGTGGCGGGCCACAAAGTCCACGTCGTCCCGGGTGGCGTCATAGCCTGCTCCGCCCCCTGCCGGGCCCGGAATGGTGGCCGCCAGTTCGGAGTTGGCCTCGGTGCCGGCGTCGTACACCGGCAGGTTGACGGTCATCGACTGCCCTACCGCCAGGCCGGAGAGGTCCCAGCCATTGATGCCGGCGAAGGCGTCATTGGTGTTTACCAGCATGGTGGCCGAGGTCAACTGCATCTCCTGCCCCGCGTCCAGAGTCAGGGTCAGGCTCTGGGCCGCCCCCGGCGCCAGGATGCCCTCTGCGGCGGCGGTGGCGCTCGCCCCGTCGGTGGTGGCGGTGGTCAGCCAGTCACTGCCGTCCCCCCCTTCCGCCAGAACCTCGAGCGGCCCGGAGGCGGCTTCGCCAATCTGCCAGCCGGCGATGCTGCCGTCGTGGAGGTAGGCGGCCAGGGGCGACATGGGCTGGGCGGCGGTGAGGTTGGTCACCGTGACGTCAAAGCTGACCATCTCGGCTGGCGGAGGCGTGGTGTTGTTGTCATCGTCGTCGTGGCAACCCACCAGCAGGACGGTGGCCATCAGGCCCAGGGTAAGTGTGCGCTTCATGGCGGCCTCCTTACTCTGCTACGGTGACGGTGATGCGGGCCACAGGGTTGAGCCAGCGGTGGATGCGGCTGTCGACATCACTGATGTCGCCGGTGGCATTGGTGTCACCCAGATTGCCGCGGTGAATGTGGACCTTGGCGTTGGGCTCATCCATGGTGACGCCGGTGGCACCGCTGCCGCCGCCGGTTCCCGGAATGGCGGGCATTCCTGGGGTGCCGGGTGCGCCACCCGCTCCGGCCACCAGAACCTCGTCGTTGGCTTCGGTCCCGGCATCGTAGGCGTTCAGGTTGATGGTGTAGCTGCCCGGCTCAGAGGGGATGGGCCAGCTGTCCAGGCCCACAAAGCCGTCGTTGCTGGGCAGGATCATGGCGGTCAGTGACAACACCATCCCCTCGGTTACGTTCTCCAGGGTGGCGCTGGTGCTGGCGGCCGGGGCCAGCAGGCCGGCGGCGGGATTCTCTGCGGAGACGGCGCTGATGCTGTTGGCTATGGCCACCAGGCCGCTGATGTCCCCCCCTTCAGCCATGGCGGCCAGTTCAGGAGAGGCATCGGTGCCGGACTGAAACAGGCGGTACTGACTGTCATGGGCGGTGATCAGCAGCGGGGTAAAGTAGATCCCCTGGGTCAGGTTGGTGACCTCCAGGGTCAGGGTTTGTGCCTGGAGGGCGGGGGCGGCCAGCAGAGCGGCCAGGGCCAGAGGCTTGATTGTCATGGTCTTCCATCTCCTGCTTGATTGAGTCAATTCAGTCTAGAGAGCAGGTATCAAGAGGCTTTCACGGATTCATCACGATTTCATCACAATTGCGTTGGGCCGCTGTGATGGAGATTGGTCATTCCAATTACCACTATTTATGACTCAGTAATCAAAACGTCTAATTGACTAAACGGAAAGGTGGAATAAATTGCGCCAGTGAATATCAGCTGAGAAATAAATTAATAACCCCTCTGGGTTAACGTCCTGAGAAATATGTTAATTAAATAAATGGCGTGCTATTTTAATCCTTCGTGGGATCCTTGGCTGATCGGCCCGGAATGATTCGAGTCACTACTGACTTTGCGCCAGCGTGGGGCGTTGAACCCCATTGGGGCGGGATTCTCTGTTTTCGGCACTAAGCAGATTTCCAGTTACTGGCATTCAGTATACCAAATTGGGCGATCACCATGAGATCGACGCTCCAGGGCAGGAGGTCGATTATGTCTGAATTTTTAAAGTTAACGTGCTAACGCTCAAACTTTTTGTTTTTGGCTTTCATTAAACGTGGCGTAGCTAACATTCGAGCGTGTTTTTCAAGCGTACAGTGGGTCCAGATTTGCGTTTTAAGGAGTTCATTGATATGGAGCAGGAAGCTAAGTCCGGGCTCAATTCTAGCCATTGGGCTTCGCCGGTGCACGCCCGTTTCCGCCAACGGGATCAGGCACTGTTGCGATTGGGGGAGAGTCTGGTGAAGGAGCAGGGTATTGTCTCTTTCCGCTTCTCCGAGTTGGCACCCCGTGCTGGGTGCAGTGCAGGGACGCTGTATAAGCACTTTAACTGTAAAGAGGACCTGCTGGTCGCCATCTTCGCCAAGCATGTGGAGCTGTTGACCGAACGTCAGCCTGAGCTGATGAATGCGGACCTGAACCATGCCGAACGTTGGCTGGCGATGCACCTCTACGGCGCCATGGCCGTGGCCCACACCAGCTGGTCTCTGGGTTTCAACGCCCTGGCCGGTGCTGAGGGGATCGTGGACAAGGTGAGTGATTATCGTCTGCAGGAGATGCAGATGTTTGTGGATCAGGCCTGTTCTACCGCCAAGCGGGTGGTGGAAGCGGCTCGTATTGAAGGACAACTGGTGTCCGATGATCAGGAGATTGAGGTGGCCCACGCCACCATGGTGGCGTGCCAGCGTGGTGCGACGACCATGATCAACAACCCGATGATCGCCCAGAACCTGAATTTCAACCAGATCCACAAGTTGTATGACAGCCTGGCGTTGATCACCGGGACCCTGAACTGGCGGGTGGGTCTGCTCCCTGAATCCCGCGATCGGGTGATCAAGGCGGTGGAAGAGCAGTTAATCGCACTTGAGCAGGAGCACGACCTCTCTGCGGTATTCTAGGCAGCGTGGCGGCTGCCCCGGGTCAGATTGGCCGCAAATTCCGGTCGACTGGCCAGCAGCCGCTCTCTCTGCTCTTCGCTGAGCTGCCCCTCGGGCAGCCTCAGTACCTTCCGAGTCAGTTTCCCCCTGGCCATGGCGGTGATCTTCAGCGGCGCCACCGGCCCTTCAATTGCATACTCTTCAACTGAACCCGCACGAGCGAGAATGCCGGACTCCATCAGGGCACTGACGCCGTGGTGATTCAACGGCATGGGCACGCTGCCACGAGCCTGCAGGATAAATTCACGAAGGATGGCCCGCTCGGTGTTGTCCAGGGTCTGTACCTTCTCCTCCATCAACAGCTTCTGCTGGGCGGCAATCCGCTGCTGCATGATGCGGCCGAAGATGAGGCGTCCGGCCAGGGTGGCCAGATAGGCACAGCTGGCGACCACCGCCAGACCCAGCCAGGAGGCGTAGTCGGTTACCCACTGTTGCAGGTAGAGCGATTGCGCCCACCGCACCGGCAACCACAACAGCGCCAGGCTGGTGACCAGCAGCCACAGGGCCAGCTTATACAGAGGGGCGTTGGTCAGGGCATGGATCTGAGAATCCTGACTTACCATGGTGGTGAGTCCTCGCGTCGAAAAATTGGCGGAAACGGGCATTCCTCATTATAAAGCAAAAGGGGTGCCAGCTTACAGGTTGTGGCTGCTGCCCTAGCTCGGGTTGACCAGGGGCTCGACCTGAATGGCGTTGCCGTCGTTAAACACCTTACTGGGACCATACTCCCTGGCACTGGTGAGATTCTGAGTGCCGATCTCCACTTCCACCTGGGGGTAGAGGTTGTGGGTGATGCTGACGGCCACCCGGTTGAAGAAGCTGGCCAGCTTGTCATCGGTTTCCGACAGCAGCAACTGGGCTTCGGCGAGTCTGGCGCTGTTCTGCTGTTGTGCCTGGGTGAACTGGGCCACCAGCCGTTTGCGCTCCTCATCGGTTTTGTCTTTGGCCATCGAGGCTTTGTTGACCGCCTGACGCAGCTTGTAGCTCTGGGCCAGCAGGGCTTGCTCTTGCTGATGGTACTCCTTGGCCATGGCGCGCAGCTGTTGAACCCCGAGGCCGGCACGAATGCGGCTCTGGGTGGCAGCGCGGGATCCCAGGTTGATGCAGTTTACCGAGTGGGTGACCTGGGTCAGGCCACCGACGATGTCGCCTTTCTTGCCATTGGGCACGCCCACGGTGAGGTTGTTGCCACTGTGGGACTGGCAGTGCACCAGCTGGGTCTGCACCAGGATGTCGCCGCCTGCCTTGAGATGGGCGTACTGGGCGAAGGCCACGTGGATCTCTCCCTCCGCCTCCAGGGAGGTGCTCAGCTTGTGGTTGTCCACCAGCCGGCCGATCACGCCCTTGCCGACGACAATGTCGCCGCCGGCCCTGAGCAGCTCTCCATCCACAAAACCGTTGACCGTGATGTCGCCACCGGCCTGAACCCGCATCTCTTCATCCACATTGCCATTGATCACCACGTTGCCGTGGTAGTTGATGTGACCGGTGCCGACGTTGACGTCCTTCAGAGTCAGGACTTCGACAATTTCCAGTCCATCCTTGGTCTCCTTGGGCTGGCCATCGGCGCTGGCCAACAGCAGGTTGGGGTCGGTGTCGGCGGTGGTGGTGCCCTTGCCGGCTTTCAGCTTACGATCCTTGCCGGGTTTGGCCTTGAGCACTTCACCGATGACGTTATAGCCGTCGATTCCAGGCTCGGCGTCGTGTTTGCGCATCACCTCGTCACCCGCCTGAACGGTGACAATCTCCCCCAGGTCGCGCATATCCACCTTGCCATTGTCCAGAACTCTGGGCGACATCAGCCGTTCACGGTTGAGTTTGACCAGGCGCTCCAATAAGGCGTCCCGGCCGTTTTGGGCGGGTCTGCCTTTGGCGATGGTGGCGCTGATGCTCTCTCCGGGGGAGGCAGATTCCGCCTGTTTCAGCAGGGTGTTGATGGCATTTTTCAGCAGACCGTTCTGAATGGCGAGAGTCTGAAGCTCCTGAACCAGCTCCTTGAAGCCGATACGGCGACCGCCCTGGGGAGAGGTCAGGGTGGCGGTGACCTCCATCTTGTCGGTGGAGAGGTTGAGCTTGCACTCGCCATCCACCTTCATCGCCAGAGGGACACGCTGCACCTGAGCCTTGTTGGCGCCCTTGGCCTGGTGCTTCAGCAGCTGCAGAGCCTTGCGAACATCGTTGTCGAGGAAGGCGCATTGGCGATAGGGAGAGTTGTCCACCAGAGACTTAAGCTGGCTCAGATCCACTTGAGCATGCTTTTCTGGGGTGAGATCCACACAGAGGGTCTGGTGTTCTTCGTCGAAAAAGAGGAGGTCCGGTCCTATCATTGCGCCATTACTTTTGCTAATTAGGCGAGTTCAGCGAGTATACCGGATTGTTGACAATGGGGAATAGCAAAAAGCCCCGACCATGGGTCAGGGCTCAAAAATTTGGTGCAGAAGGAGAGACTTGAACTCTCACGTCCTAACGGACACTAGCACCTGAAGCTAGCGCGTCTACCAATTCCGCCACTTCTGCAAATATCGAATAATCGATTCAGGTCTTATTTTTTTTGTCGGCTCACCATCTCAAAGAGAATGGTGCAGAAAGAGAGACTTGAACTCTCACGTCCTTGCGGACACTAGCACCTGAAGCTAGCGCGTCTACCAATTCCGCCACTTCTGCTCTGCGTTTCGTCATCGGTGCGGAGGGGCATTATAGAGAGTTTCCGAGCCCCGTCAACACCATTATCCAATTAGTTTTTCGTTCGAGCAAATTTTAATCCGAAACTCTGAGATCAGAGTAGATTTTGAACTTATTGTCTTGTGCGGCGATGTTGACCCTGCCGAAGGCCTTTTCCAGGGCATCGCCGTAGGGCAAATGGTGATTGGCCACAAACAGCAGCCGCCCTCCGGGTTTCAGGTGTTTACGGGCCCCCGCAATAAAGGCCTCGGCGGTGGCGAAGGTCTGTTTACCGGCGTGATGGAAGGGGGGGTTGGAGATGATGAGATCGAATTCGCCCTGCACATCACTGAACCCATCGGACGGATAGACTTTCCCATTCAGGCCGTTGGCGGCCAGGGTGGCCTGGCTGCAGGCCAGGGCAAAGGCGTTGATGTCCACCATCTCCACGTGGGTCTGAGGCGCCCTGGCCTTGATGGCACTGCCGATGATGCCGGCACCGCAGCCAAAGTCCAGTACCCGGCCATCCAGCTCCGGCAGATGCTCGAGAAGCAGGGCGGTACCCGCATCCAGCTCACCCTGACTGAACACCCCGGGCAGGGCGCACACCTCGACGGCGGGATCCCCGGCGTGGTAGGCCGCCGTGGCGTTGAGCTCCGGCAGAGCCGCAGTCTGGCTGATGCCCATCAACATCTGGCAGTGGGCGCCGGTGGCGTATTTGCTCACAGGATCGAAATGGGCCTTCATCAGTTTCGGGGCGCTCTTGATCCCCCCCTTGTTGTCGCCCACCAGGAAGCAGGGGGTGCCCTCCGGCAATCGGGCGGCCAGCCACTGCAACAGGTGACTGGCCAGTGCCTTGGTGCCGGGCAGCACCATGATGGCGGCGTCCACCTGAGGCAGACCTGAGTCCAGGTCGCAGCCGAAATGAAGATCGCTGACCTTGAGAGCCGTCAGGTGGCGGTGGACCAGGTAGTCGTGGGTCAGGGCGGTCACCGTCATTCCCTGCCGTTGCAACTGAGGAATCAGGCCATCTGCCATGGGATTCAAAATCAGCAGGCGTGGGCCGAGTTCGTCGGCGTACTTCTCTATCAGGCGGCTTGGGTTGGTCAGGATCATGGTGCTAGGGGCCGAGTAAAAAGGGGCGCCAGTATAGCATTGTGCTGGGTTCTTGCCTGTAGTTGCGGAAGTTCGACTAATTTTCAGTCTGTTCCGGGTGAGGCGAATCCCTGTTCTACACTAAGTTTCATAGGTTGTTCTTCGGAGCAGGTTCGGTAATGGATTTGCGGCGAGTTGCCCTGCTCAGCAGGGCACGGCTCGCTGTCCTTCAGGAGAGACGATGAGCCGTTCTAAGGCCCTTCCTTTTATCAGTCTTCGCTGGAAATTTTTGCTGGTGCTGACGGTGATCATGACCCTGCTGACTCTGTTGTTGGGGCAGCTGGCTCTGCGTCACTTCGATCAGCAGCGGGCGCTGTTCCTGACGCAGCAGACCGAGTTTCTCCAAAGGGATTACGGCCAAACCCGCGAGATGCTGATCGGGCAGCTGGCGTCGGTGGGTCGGGTGCTGGAACAGAGACTGGCTCGCCAAGGGGATCCTCTCGCCGCATTGAGGGAGCAGTGGCGCGAGCTGCGTGGTCTGTGGCACCTCTCCGGCATGCACCTTCATGATATCCAGGGGGAGAATCTGCTGTCACTGGGGGGGTACCCTCTGCCGAAGGACAGATGGCTTGATGCCCTGGAATCCAGAGACCAGCAGCTGAGCCGTGCCCGCTGCCGACCCGGCTGCATCCTCGAAGTGGCCATGCCGGTTCCCATTCAGGGGAAACTGCACATTCTGGTGCTCTCCACGACCCTGGCGCGGATCCCCGAGATCCTGGCCGACCATCATGACATCGAACTGGCGATCCTCGGACCCACCCAGGAGAGCAGCCTCAATCCCTGGAGTCGCCCCATACTCAGCCTGACCCACAGGGAGAGCAACTACCCGGTACTCAGCGCAGCCGCCTCTCGGGTGAGCCTCGAGCAGTTGTCTGAGAAGCCGTGGATGGTGGAGCTGGGCGGGCGCCACTGGAGCCTGTCCCGCTGGCCCATCGATGGCGACCACCAGCTGCTGCTGTTCAGTGATGTCAGTGATCTGGAGCTGGGACTGCAATCCTACCTGAGGGACATGGCGGGCCTGATGCTGCTGTGTGTGCTGGTGGCCGCCCTGCTCGGCGGCTGGCTGTTCTGGCGGCCGCTGAAACGGATCCAGGCGCTGCAGAAACTGCTGCCGCTGCTGCCCAACCGTGACTACAAGCGATTCCGCAAGAGGCTGGCCACCGGAGGCGCGAGGTTTACCGATGAGGTGGACTCCCTGGAGCAGGCGGTGGGCGAGACCGCCACCCAGCTGGAGAAGCTTCATGAGGAGGTGGACAGGTACACCCATGAGTTGGAGCGGCTGGCGATGATGGACACTCTCACCGGCTTGCCAAACCGAACCATGATGCACCACGAACTGAGCAAGTCGCTCAGCAGCCTGGGCCGAACCGATGAGAAGATCGCCCTGCTGTTCCTGGACCTGGATGAGTTCAAGCGGATCAACGATACCCTGGGCCATGATGTGGGGGACGAGCTGCTGAAAACCGTGGCCAACCGCCTGAAGAAGAGTGTGCGCTCCATGGATACGGTCTGCCGCCTGGGCGGTGATGAGTTTACGGTGATCATCCGTGGTCTGGGAGAGGGGGCGAATATCCATCGCATCATCCACCAGATCTTTGTCTCGCTGCAGCAGCCGGTGCAGCTGGGGCGCCACACCCTGATTGTCACCACCAGTATCGGCGTGGTGTTCTGCGATAACCCCATGGAGCGTCCTGAGGAGCTGCTCAAGCGGGCGGACCTGGCGATGTATCAGGCCAAGCAGGCGGGACGCTCCAACTACCGGGTGTTTGATGACCAGATGCTGGAGTTGGCCAGCCGCAAGCTGATGCTGGAGGCGGACCTGAGGCTGGCCCTGGAGGAGGGGCAGATCGCCATCAGTTTGCAGCCCATTCTCTCCATCCGTGAGCAGAGGGTGGTGGGGTTTGAATCCCTGGTGCGCTGGTATCACCCCAGCCGGGGTCTGCTGATGCCGTCTGAGTTTGTCAAGGACCTGGAGGGGAGCAGCGAAATACTGGCCCTGAGCGACTGGGTGCTCAAGCGCAGCCTCAATCTGTTGCTGAAGTTGACCAAGCTCTCCGGGAACCGGGATTTCTATATCGCGGTGAACCTCTCGCCCCACCAGTATCTGCACGCCAGCCTGGGGCACCGAATTGAAACCCTGCTGCAGGAGCTGCAGGTGGCGCCAAACCGTCTGTTGCTGGAACTCACCGAGGAGAGCCTGATCAAGAACCTGGAGCAGGCGATGACCACCATGGAACGGCTCAAGGGGATGGGGGTGCGCATCGGCATCGACGACTTCGGTACCGGCTACTCCTCCCTGAGCTACCTGAAACAGTTGCCCTTTGACGTGCTGAAGATCGATGGCAGTTTCGTGCGGGATCTGGACAGTTCGGATGTGGACCGCAATATCGTCAGTTCGGTGATCGACCTGGCCCACAACCTTCGCCGTTCGGTGATAGCCGAAGGGGTGGAGAGCCACGATCAGTTGCAGTACCTGCTGAAGGCGGGTTGCGATCATGCCCAGGGCTACCTGTTTTCGCCGGCCCTGGATGAACAGCAGGTGGTGGAGCTGATACGTCAGCTGGGCAGCACCCTGGAGTGGCAGCGCATTGAGTCGCTGCAGGCGGTGTTCCACCCCTTGAGCGGCAGTCGTAATTGAGCCGGTTTGAATCACGTCGACCTAGAAAAAAGCCCCGGTTTACCGGGGCTTTTGCATGTTGTTGTCGCTTAGCGCTGAGCCAGGCGGGCCTCGATGGCGTCGAACAGCTTACCGGTGATGTCCACCTCGAACGCCGCTTCGATTTCGCGGATGCAGGTGGGGCTGGTGACATTGATCTCAGTGACCTTGTCGCCAATCACGTCCAGGCCGACGAAGATCAGGCCTCGACGCTTGAGCTCAGGCCCGATGGCCCGGGCGATGGCCCAGTCACTGTCGGACAGGGGGCGGGCTTCGCCCCGGCCACCGGCGGCCAGGTTACCCCGGGTCTCGCCTCCCTGGGGGATGCGGGCCAGGCAGTAGGGCATAGGTTCGCCATCGATGATCAGGATGCGCTTATCGCCCTCCTTAATCTGGGGCAGGTAGTTCTGCACCATGGTGTAGCTGCTGCCGTGGCCGGTGAGGGTCTCGATGATCACCCCCATGTTGTCCCCCTCCGGTTTGATGCGGAAGATGGAGGCGCCGCCCATGCCATCCAGCGGCTTGATGATGATGTCCTCGTGCTTGGCGTGGAAGCGGCGGATGCGCTCGGCGCTGCGGGTCACCAGGGTGTCGGCGGTGAACTCGCTGAACCAGGCGGTAAACAGCTTTTCGTTGCAGTCCCTCAGGCTGGAGGGCTTGTTGACGATCAGGGTGCCCTGCTCTTCGGCTCGCTCCAGCATGTAGGTGGCGTAGATGTACTCGGTGTCGAACGGCGGATCCTTGCGCATCAGGATCACGTCCAGATCGGCCAGGGGGCGTTCTAGCGCTTCCCCTAGGGAGAAGTGGTTGTCCTGTTCGTTGCGTACGGTCAGTGGGCTCATGCTGGCCAGGGCTTCACCCTGATCCAGGAACAGGTCTGCCATCTCCATGTAGTGCAGCTCGTAGCCGCGCTCCTGGGCCGCCATCAGCATGGCAAAGCTGCTGTCCTTCTTCAGGTTAATCTCTGCGATGGGGTCCATCACTATGCCGATTTTGATCACGCTGTACTCCTTTCTAGCCCAGATCGCCGAAGCGGGTCTGCAGGGCGGTAATGGCGGTCAGGGCGGCGGTTTCCGTCCGCAGTACCCTGGGGCCGAGTAGAATGTCGGTAAACTGGTGCTGGCGGGCAGATTCAATCTCTTCCGCGCTCAGTCCCCCTTCGGGGCCGATCAGCAGCCTGGCACGCGCCATGGGGGCGGGCAGGGTCTGGATGCTGTAATCCGCCCTGGGGTGCAGGTTGAGTTTGGTGGCCGAGGTTTCCTCTGCCAGCCACTCCTGCAGCTTCATCACCGGCCGTACCACCGGGATGGTGTTGCGGCCACACTGTTCACAGGCGCTGATGACAATTTTCTGCCACTGGGCCAGCTTCTTGTCCAGGCGGTCCCCCTGGAGTTTTACGCCGCAGCGTTCTGACCACAACGGGGTGATGGTGTTCACCCCAAGCTCCACCGATTTCTGGATGGTGAACTCCATCTTCTCGCCGCGGGAGATCACCTGTCCCAGGTGCAGATTCAGCGGGGACTCACGGTCATCGGCCAGTTGCTCCAGCACCCTGACCTCCACCTGCTTCTTGCTGGCGGCGGTGATTTCGGCGGGGTAGGTGTGGCCATCGCCGTTAAACAGCTCCAGGGCCTGGCCGGACTGCATCCGCAGCACCCGACCGACGTGGTTGGCCCCGTCCTCTGCCAGAGCCACCAGATTGCCTGGGACCAGGGGGCCGGGTTGATAGATTCTAGGGATTCGCATTGGCTTCCAATTGTTGGCATTGCTGAACCAGGTGGGGGTTAGGCCACCCCTGCTGCTGACTGACCAGGCGGTGGCGTTCGCACTCCAGGGCGGTGACCGGATAGAGCCTGTCCCAGCTTTGCATCAGCTTCTGTTGAGATCCCGATAGCTTAACCCGATATTGCTCCTGCATATAGAGGTAGGTGCGGGCAATGGCACCGCGGGCACGCTCCGGGGGCTGGGCCTTACGCCCCTTGAAGTCCACCACCATCTCGCAGTGACCGTACTGGAAAGGGGTCTGTCCCATGTCGGTGAAACGGTAGTGGGCCCGATCGCCGTTGACCTCCCCCAGGGCGGGCACCAGGTTGTGCATGTCCGCCTCCATTGCTTTGAATCTTTTATCTTTTCTGCAGTTCTTGCGCCCCCCCTCCTGCCAGCACTGCAGCTGGTGACCGAAGGCCCAGGCGGGCATTACGTGCTCCCACTCGATGCGACTGGCGCGGGTTGTCTGTTTGCGCACCCGGTAACCGCAGCTTTGCAGATCCGGCAACAGTTTTTTGCCCTGGCGGCGGTAATCGCAGCCGCAGTAGAAGGTGGTGGCGCCGGGAAGATGGTCATAAACCGACACCAGCTGTCGCTTGGCGGCGTTGAAGCTGGTGGGGGCCGCCGCGACAGACGCGGAGGCCAAAAGTAAAAACAATAGTGATTTCATTTGGTTGAGTCATAGAACCTGTGCCGGCATAGGGTACTGCCGGCGGCGGGGACTCACAAGGGGGTCAGGGGTTGATTGCAGTGGCGGCACAGGTAGCGGGCTTGGCCACGGCGTACCTTGTTGTGGCGGCGCACCGTCAGGGCATGATCCTGACAGCCGCAGCGATAGGGAAACGTCTGTGGGGCGACGGAGCTGATGTCGAAGCTGTGGCGAGCCCGGGGAGCACAGCCAAATACCTGGCTCATCAGGGTCTGCCATTCGTGGCCATGGGGGCGGACTCTGCCGTGCAGCTGCCAGGCGATAAGGTGGGCCACCTCATGGGGCACCACCTCCGCCAGGAAGATGTCCGGGTTCTCGGCCAGCAACACCGGATTGAAGCGCAGGCGATTTTCATGAAGGTGGGCGGCACCGGCACTCTGCCCCCTCAGCTTCAGGCTGACCTGGGGTCTGGGAAAGGCCCGCTCCAGGTGCTGTTCGGCGGTGAGGTAGCAGGCCTCCACCCGCTCCGCCAGGGCCTGCTGCAGTGCGGTCACACCTGCTCCTCCAGCTCGGTGCCGCAGTGATTGCAGAAGCGGGCGTCCTGGTCGTGGCCGGAGCGGTCACAGTTTTCACAGCGGCGCAGGTCCCGGTGCAGACTCATCTCCTGATGGATGGTGGCGGTAAAGATGCCGGTGGGCACCGCCAGCACCGAGTAGCCCAGGATCATGGTGACCGAGGCCACCAGCTGGCCCAGGGTGGTCTGGGGGCTGATGTCGCCATAACCCACCGTGGTGATGGTGACGATCGCCCAGTAGATCCCCTTGGGGATGCTGGTAAAGCCGTGGACCGGCCCCTCCAGGATGTACATCACCGACCCCATGACGCAGGCCAGCAGCAGTACGAAGGTGAAGAACACGGTGATCTTGCGCAGGGACCCCTTGATGGAACGCCACAGCAGGTTGGCCTCCGCCAGGTAGCGAATCGCCTTGACGATGCGGAACACCCGCATCACCCGCAGCAGCCTGAGCACCAGCAGGTACTGGGTGCCGGGCAGCAGCAGTTGCAGGTAGGTGGGCAGGATCGCCAACAGATCGATGACGCCGTAGAAGCTGCGGGCGTAGTGGCTGGGTTTGGGGGAGGCCCACAGCCGCACCAGGTACTCGAAGGAGAACAACAGGGTGAAGCCCCATTCGGCGTACCAGAACAGCTGGCCATGCTGTCCGTGGAGGGCATCGATGGAGTCGAGCATCACCACCAGCACGCTGAGGAGGATCATCCCCAGCAGGAACAGGTCGAACGCCTTGCCGGCCGGGGTGTCGGTGCCGAAGATGATGTCGAACACCCGCTGTTTGAGACTTGGGTTACTCATGGTGTTGCTGCTCTATCAGAGGGCGCCGATCGCCTGGGTCAGCATGGCACGGATCTGGGCGACGATGGCCGCTTCGGTGTCCGCTTCGTACTGGGCGATTCTCGGGGTATGGATGTGGCCGGTGGGCACCCTGGCCTCCAGCAGGTTGCCCAGGCGGATGCTGCGGTAGCTGATCTCGTTGGAGAGGTAGCCGCCGCCGGAGCCGGAAACCGAGGTCTGCCCTGACAGTTCTTCCAGGCTGGTGGCCTCAAATTCGCCTTTCTCCAGGGTGGCCACCTGATGATTGTCGTTGATTTTCCAGGGGCCTTTTGCCTTTTGCAGGGCGGCCACCGGCAGGGAGAACTCGACAAACTCTGGGCCGGCCAGGGCCTGTTCCATCAGCCTGGGGGGGAGGGGCGCCTCCTTGGTGGCCCCGGTAAAGAGGTTGCGGTTGCCCGGCGCCTTGGCACTGCGATTCAGACCGGGAAAACGCTCCAGATCGAAGTCGCTGCGGCCCATGGAGATGGTGACCACCATGTCCACCTGGCTGTTCTCGAGGTAGGGGGTGAGCAAGGATTCAATCAGCCCCTGGTCAAAGTCCTCGAAACGCACCGGAATCATCGCCGCTTCCACCTGGGCGGTGCGGCCATTGAGGTGCAGTATCTGGCCATCCAGGGCCAGCGCCGCCAGGCCGGAGGGGTTGGACTGATTCAGGTGTCTGTCCAGGAAGAAGGGGTCGAAGCCGGTGACCAGAATCTTCAGGTCTGCCCCTTTGTTGAAGCGGATGTCGCTCATGCCGCGGGAGGCGCGTTCGAAGGCGTCGATGCTGACCTGTTGCTGCCAGTCGGCCGGTTGATAGCCCGGTGCCTGTTGCTTTATCTCCCGGCGCACCCACAGACGGCTCCAGTAGAGGGGGCGGTCATCCAGGGCGCCAGATTGCACCCGTGCCACGGCGTGGCGCCACAGCCGGCTGCCAGCCAGGGTCATCGCCTGGGTGTGCTGTTGCTCATCGGCGGCACTGCGGTGGTGGTCGATGGTGCCGTCGCTGATGGGGGCCAGGGGGGACAGCAGCTCAGGCAGGTCGGTTTCCACCTGGGCAACCCTCAGTTCCTCCGGGTCCAGCGGGGTGGCATTCAGGGACAGGCTGAACAGGGCCAGCAGGGCAAGGTATCGCATCGGGATCTCCCTATCTTATTTTTGCTGTCAGAGTACCACAGATGATCATCGCTACCCGGAAACAAAAAGAGGTGCCCTGGGGCACCTCTTCGGTCTTGGCTGAATCGCCCGGATTACAGGCCGGCGTCGGCGCGCAGGGCTTCTGCCTTGTCGGTCTGCTCCCAGGGGAACTCGACGCGGCCGAAGTGGCCGTAGGCGGCGGTGGGGGCGTAGATGGCACGCTCCAGCTTCAGCATCTCGATCAGGCCATAGGGGCGCAGGTCGAAGTGACGGCGGACCAGTTCGATCAGCTTCTCTTCGGGCAGCTTGCCGGTGCCGAAGGTTTCGATGCTGATGGAGGTCGGCTCGGCCACACCGATGGCGTAGGATACCTGGATCTCGCAGCGCTCGGCCAGGCCGGCTGCCACGATGTTCTTGGCTACGTAGCGGGCTGCGTAGGCGGCGGAACGGTCAACCTTGGAGGGATCCTTACCGGAGAAGGCACCACCACCGTGACGGGCCATGCCGCCGTAGGTGTCTACGATGATCTTGCGGCCGGTCAGGCCACAGTCACCCATTGGGCCACCGATAACGAAACGGCCAGTTGGGTTGATGAAGAACTTGGTGTCCTTGTTGATCCACTCGGTCGGCAGCACGGGCTTGATGATGGTTTCCATCACCGCTTCGCGCAGATCGTCGGTGGAGACACTGTCACAGTGCTGGGTGGACAGAACCACCGCGTCGATACCGGAGACTTTGCCGTTCTCGTAGGCGAAGGTCACCTGGGACTTGGCATCGGGACGCAGCCAGGGCAGGGTGCCGTTCTTGCGCACTTCAGCCTGACGCTTCACCAGACGGTGAGAATAGGTGATGGGGGCAGGCATCAGCACGTCGGTTTCGTTGCTGGCGTAGCCGAACATCAGACCCTGGTCGCCGGCGCCCTGCTCACGAGGATCGGTTTTGTCCACACCCTGGTTGATGTCGGGAGACTGTTTGCCGATGGCAGACAGGACCGCACAGGAGTTGGCGTCGAAGCCCATGTCGGAGTGGATGTAGCCGATGTCACGGACGGTCTGGCGGGTGATCTCTTCGATATCAACCCAGGCGGAGGTGGTGATCTCACCGCCGACCATCACCATACCGGTCTTCACATAGGTTTCGCAGGCTACACGAGCCTTGGGGTCCTGGGCCAGGATGGCGTCCAGGACGGCGTCGGAGATCTGGTCGGCGATCTTATCGGGATGGCCTTCAGATACGGACTCAGAGGTAAACAGATGACGTGCCATGGCAATCAACTCTCACATTAGAAACTGGGGAAAGATGCGGAATTTCAACCGATAAGCACACATCGCTCGGAATCGACTGGTTGGACGCATCTACATCTAGACGGCTATTTTATGTATTTGCCACCCAAAATCCAGTGATGTTGAGGGTATTTTTTTACCTTGAGCGTGAAATGGGCGTTACAGCAAGGCTCAGCCAGCATCGATCCAGTGTCAGGGGGAGGATTCATGGTGAGTCTCTCTGTGGCGCAAAATATAATCGTTGGTTTCTCTGGCGCAATCCTGACAAAGGGGGTATAAAGCGCTCGGGTGGGGCCTTCTCCCCAAACAGATTTCAATAAACTGAGGTTTTATGGTTCTCGTGGCATAAGCCGCCCGATGTGACAGTTCACGTTGGAGCGGCAACCGGTAGGATTTAGCACAATGATGATGATATCCCCCTCTTTCGGACTCTTCTGGTCCGGGTCGCGACCCTCGATCTCCGTTTTATCTACACTCTTTCTACATGAGTCTGCCCGCCAGTTGGGACAGACGCGAAATGGTTCGGAGACCGCGCAATGAGCGACAAGCATTACAAAGAAACCCTCTACCCAGGTTATGGCCAGGAGTTCGGCATGGACAAGGTGCTGTTCCGCGCCCCCACCGAACATCAGGAGCTGATCATCTTTGAGAATGAGCGCTTTGGCCGGGTGATGGCGCTGGACGGCATTATCCAGACCACCGAAGCCGATGAGTTCATCTACCACGAGATGCTGACCCATGTGCCCCTGCTGGCCCACGGCAGCGCCAACAAGGTGCTGATCATCGGCGGTGGCGATGGCGGCATGCTGCGTGAGGTGATCAAGCACCAGGGCGTGGAGCGGGTGGTTCAGGTGGAGATCGATAACACCGTTATCGAGATGTGCAAGGAGCACCTGCCCAACCACAGCCAGGGGGCCTTCGACGACGCCCGGGTGGAGATTGTCATCGATGACGGCAAAGCGTTCGTGCTGAACTGCAAGGAGAAGTTCGATGTGATCATCTCCGACTGCACCGATCCTATCGGACCCGGTGAGGCCTTGTTCGAGTCCGACTTCTACAAGGGCTGCAAGCAGTGCCTGACCGAAGGCGGCATCTTCGTGGCCCAGAACGGCGTGCCCTTCATGCAGGCCGGTGAAGCCGAAACCACTTATCAGCGACTGGCGCCCTATTTTGGCGATCGCCACTTCTACGTGGCGGCGGTCCCCACCTACATCGGTGGTGTGATGAGCTTCGCCTGGGCCAGTGACAATGCCCAGGCGCGCCAGGTGAGCCTGGAGACCATCAGTGCCCGCTTTGCCGCTGCTGGCATCAGCACCAAGTACTATAACCCCGGCATCCACCTGGGCAGCTTCGCCCTGCCGCAATACCTGGTGGATCGTCTGGCCAAGGTGAGCTGACGGAGGAAACGCCATTGAGCTGGAGTAGTCGCGACGCCCATCAACTCTATAATGTTCCCTATTGGGGACGGGGTTACTACGGTGTAAACGGTGAGGGTCAGGTTGAGGTGCGCCCCAACCCGGCCAACCCTCAGATCAGCCTGTCGCTGTCGAAGTTGACGGAGCAGCTGATTCAGGACCGGGGCGCCCAGCTGCCTATGCTGGTGCGCTTTCCCCAGATCCTGCACTCTCAGGTGCAGGGGCTGTGCAGCGCCTTTACCACCGCCATCAACGAGTATGGCTACCAGGGCCAGTACCTGGCGGTCTACCCCATCAAGGTGAATCAGCAGCGCACCGTGGTGCAGGAGCTGCTGGCTGGAGGGGGCCAGTCCCTGGGGCTGGAAGCGGGCTCCAAGCCTGAGCTGCTGGCGGTACTGGCCATGGCCCAGGACAGTGCCCAGGTGATCGTCTGTAACGGTTACAAGGACCGGGAGTATGTGCGCCTGGCCCTGCGTGGCCAGCAACTGGGTTACCAGGTGTTCCTGGTGATTGAGAAGATGTCTGAACTGCAGCTGGTGCTGGAGGAGGCCGAGGCCCTGGGTGTGTCCCCGTTATTGGGGGTGCGTGCCCGGCTGGCGTCCCAGGGCAAGGGTAAGTGGCAGGCATCCGGTGGCGAGAAGTCCAAGTTTGGCCTGTCTGCCGCTCAGATCCTCAAGCTGGTGGAGACCCTGAGGGAGTCCGGTCGGTTGGAGTGTTTGCAGCTGCTGCATTTCCACCTGGGCAGTCAGATCGCCAACATCCGCGACATTCAGAAGGGGCTGACCGAGTGTGGCCGCTTCTATATGGAGCTGCGTAAGCTGGGAGCTCCCATCACTACGGTGGATGTGGGTGGCGGCCTGGGTGTGGACTATGAGGGGACCCGCAGTCAGAGCAACTGTTCGGTGAACTACTCGCTGCAGGAGTACGCCAACAACGTGGTGTACGCCATCGGTGATGTCTGCCGCCAGTACCATCTGCCTCACCCCAGATTGATCTCCGAGTCGGGCCGGGCGATGACCGCCCACCACGCGGTGCTCATTGGTGACGTGATCGGGGTGGAGGCCTATGAGCCGGAGATCCTGCCCCCTCCGGGCAACGGCGCGCCGCTGGTGCTGAAGAACATGTGGCAGACCCTGCAGGAGGTGCGCGAGCACACCGACGCCCGCGCCCTGGGGGAAACCTACCACGACACGGTGAACGACCTGGCCGACGTGCACGCCAAGTACAACTATGGCCTGCTGGACTTGTCCCAGCGCGCCTGGGCGGAGCAGGTGCATCTGCAGGTGTGTTACGAGGTGTCCAAGGAGCTGTCGCCGAAAAACCGCTCTCACCGGCCCATCATCGATGAGCTCAACGAGAAGCTGGCGGACAAGTTCTTTGTGAACTTCTCCTTGTTCCAGTCCCTGCCCGATGCCTGGGGCATCGATCAGGTGTTCCCGGTGCTGCCCCTGTCCGGACTGGAGAGTAAGCCGGACCGGCGGGCGGTGATCCTGGACATCACCTGTGACTCCGACGGCACCATCGATCAGTACGTGGATGGCCAGGGAATCGAGACCACCCTGCCGATGCCCGCCTGGAGTGCCGAGCACCCCTACCATGTGGCGTTTTTCATGGTGGGTGCCTACCAGGAGATCCTGGGGGACATGCACAACCTGTTTGCGGACACCGATGTGGTGGACATCAAGCTGCAGGACGATGGTGAGATCGAGGTGGTGGAGTACCTGCCCGGTACCCGGGTCAACGAGGTGCTGGAGTACGTCAACCTGGATCCCGAGTGGATGCTGGAGCGTTATCGCTCCCGGCTGGAGTCCTGCAATCTGGCGGACGGTCAGCGGGATGAGGCTCTCATCGATCTGGAACAGGGGCTGGTTGGCTACACCTACCTGGAGCCCTGATAGGGAAAAATTCGCTTTTTCAGTGGGTAGCTCTCTATGAAACGGCCGAAAGGCCGTTTTTTTATGGGAATAGTTTGCTAAGGGGGTCACAAATGGCGAAAATATGCCACCTGATTTAGGGCGCGTTTATCTTTGGTGTTGAGAGTTTGGCCGAGGATGACGGCAACCAATCAAGAAGTTCGATTGAAGGCATAGTGGTTCTACGTCAAAGTCGAACGACGCAGAGTGGTTGTTGTCAGGCCGGCCCCGAAGGGCGCAGCGATCAGCCAGGATGTGCCCAATATCGAGCGAATTCAAAACACCCAGATGCCACAGCGGCTGGGTGTTGGCGCAAAAAGACTCAGCAGAGATATGTGCGCCCTTAGGAGCATACCCCTACATATACAAGTTGGAGCCAAGATGTCATCTCGTAAAGAGCTAGCTAATGCTATCCGTGCCCTGTCCATGGATGCAGTTCAGAAAGCCAACTCCGGCCACCCCGGTGCCCCCATGGGCATGGCGGACATTGCCGAAGTCCTGTGGCGCGATTTTCTGAAGCACAACCCAGGCAACCCTGAGTGGGCAGATCGCGACCGTTTCATCCTGTCCAACGGCCATGGCTCCATGCTGCTGTATTCACTGCTGCACCTCAGCGGCTATGATCTCAGCATCGACGACCTGAAGAATTTCCGTCAGCTGCACTCTCGCACTCCTGGTCACCCTGAGTACGGTTACGCCCCTGGTGTCGAGACCACCACAGGCCCTCTGGGTCAGGGCATCACCAACGGCGTGGGCATGGCCCTGGCCGAGAAGGTGCTGGCCGCTCAGTTCAACCGTGAGGGTCACGAGATTGTCGATCACCACACCTATGTGTTCATGGGTGACGGCTGTCTGATGGAGGGGATCTCCCACGAAGCCTGCTCCCTGGCCGGTACCCTGAAGCTGGGCAAACTGGTGGCGTTCTGGGATGACAACGGCATCTCCATCGACGGTCACGTTGAAGGCTGGTTCACCGACGACACTCCTGCCCGTTTCGAATCCTACGGCTGGCACGTAATCCGAGACATCGACGGTCACAACCCAGAGCAGATCAAGGCTGCCATCGAAGCCGCCAAGGCGGAGTCTGACAAGCCTACCCTGATCTGCACCCGCACCATCATCGGCTTCGGTTCCCCCAACAAGTCCGGCTCCCACGACTGCCACGGCGCCCCACTGGGTGATGCCGAAATCGCCGCAGCCCGTGAGTTCCTGAACTGGCCCCACGCGCCTTTCGAGATCCCTGCCGACGTCAAGCAGGCCTGGGACGGCAACGAAGTAGGCGCCGCCAAGGAAGCGGACTGGAATCAGCGCTTTGACGCCTACGCCGCCGCATACCCTGAGCTGGCTGCCGAGCTGAAACGTCGCATGGCCGGCGATCTGCCCGCCGACTGGGAAGAGAAGGCCGCGGCCTACATCGCCGACCTGCAGGCCAACTCCACCAAGGTAGCGACCCGCAAAGCGTCTCAGAACTGCCTGAATGCCTTCGGCCCGATGCTGCCTGAGTTCCTGGGCGGCTCCGCCGACCTGGCCCCCTCCAACCTGACCATCTGGGACGGCTCCAAGTCCGTGACTCCGGATGACGCGTCCGGCAACTACATCCACTACGGTGTGCGTGAGTTCGGCATGAGCGCCATCATGAACGGTGCCACCCTGCATGGTGGTTTCAAGCCTTACGGCGCCACCTTCCTGATGTTCATGGAGTACGCTCGTAACGCGGTGCGTATGGCGGCGCTGATGAAGCAACCCTCCATCTTCGTCTACACCCACGATTCCATCGGCCTGGGTGAAGATGGCCCGACTCACCAGCCTGTTGAGCAGATTGCGTCCCTGCGTATGACCCCCAACGTGAGCACCTGGCGCCCCTGTGACTCGGTGGAGTCCGCCGTCGCCTGGAAGCACGCCGTTGAGCGTAACGACGGTCCTACCTCGCTGATCTTCTCCCGTCAGGGACTGGCGCCCATGGCCCGTGACGCTCAGCAACTGGCCGACGTGGCCAAGGGTGGTTATGTGCTGAAGGACAGTGCCGGTACCCCAGAGCTGATTCTGATCGCTACCGGTTCCGAAGTGGAGCTGGCGATGGACGCGGCCGCAGTGCTGGAAGCTCAGGGCAAGGCGGTTCGTGTGGTGTCCATGCCCTGTACCGATGCGTTCGACGCCCAGAGCGCCGAGTACAAGGAATCCGTACTGCCTGCTGCCATCAGCAAGCGCGTGGCCATCGAAGCCGGCATCGCCGACTACTGGTACAAGTACGTGGGTCTAAACGGCAAGGTGATCGGCATGACCACCTTCGGCGAGTCTGCCCCAGCCGGTGAGCTGTTCAAGATGTTCGGCTTCACCGTCGACAACGTTGTCGAGGCCGCCAACGCCCTGTAAGCCAGCTCCTAGGGGCTGTTGATCTTTGGTGGTGAGAATTTGGCCGAGGATGACGACAACCAATCAAGAGGTTCTACGTCAAATATCGAACGACGCAGAGTGGTTGTCGTCAGTCCGGCCCCGAAGGGCGCCAATTTAACTCGATACTGACCAACTCCAAGTAATTGCCAAAGCGAGTTGATACCGAGTCAATCTAGGGTTGGCGCAAAAATATTCACTAAAGGTCAACAGTACCTAAATAATCCCCCGCCTCGTCGGGGGATTTTTTTGCCCGTTTGCCAGTGGGTTGCCCAAGGGCCTCAATAAAAGCCCGGCAGAATTCTCTGAAATTGCACCAATTTGTCTACACTTGTCAGTCGGATTGACTGCCTGCCAGGTGAGTTCCATGTGCTGGAGAGGATTGGGTTGGTTGTTGGGCTGCTGCCTGAGTGTCGGTGTCGTGGCCTCCCCGGCGGTGGTGTTCTCCGGTGACAGCAGCTATGGGGAGATGACCCAGTGGCAGCCTGACGGCAGTTTTAAGGTGGTGGTGTGGTTTGCCAGCATCAACCCAGATCCCAACGCCCGCACCATGGTGCTCACCTCTGAAGATTCCAGCGAATTTCTCTCCTTTACCCACACCGGTGTTCAGGGGCGCTGGGGGGGGCGATACCCGGGGATCTACGGCAAGTTTGCCTTCAACGATACCGGCTATGCGGAGTTCGTGGTGGAGCCTGGGGTGCTCACCGCATCGGACGGTGTGGTGACCCACAGCGTGTCCGATGGTGCCATCGATCCTGTCGCCGTGGGCTATGGCTGGATCTATCGTCGCGGCTACAAGGATTACTCCACCGGCGCCCTGCAGGGGCTGGCGCTGATGGATCTGCAGACGCCGAGCAACTCCAGGGCCTATGGGGTGCTGTTCGGTGAGGGGATGGTCAGCCTGCAGGGGCAGGCGATCACTCTCTTTGGCGTCGGCGAGGGAGACTGGATTACCGCCTCAGTCACCCCCCAGAACCCGGATCCCAACCTGTTCGATCCACAAGCCTGGCAGGCCCTGTTCGGTGATGGCACTGTGCCCCCGCCAGAGCCAGAGCCAGAGCCAGAGCCAGAGCCAGAGCCAGAGCCAGAGCCAGAGCCAGAACCCTCCCCCATGACCCTGGCGACCCAGGCGGTGTACTTCGATGGCGTCTCCGCCTACGGCACCCTGACCCCGTGGCAGGCCACCGGCCCCTTCCAGGTGTTTGCCTGGCTGGAATCCCTGGCCGATGACCCTGGTGAGCGCACCATACTGCTCAGTGATTCCGGGAGCAGTGAGTTTCTTGCCTTTAACCACGATACCGTCCAGGGGCGCTGGGGCAGCAAGTATCCGGGGATCTACGGTAAGTTCCGCTTCCAGGATTCAGGCTACCTGTGGATGAGGGTGGCGCCCGGCACCTTCAGCGCCTCCGATGGCGAGCGCACCTTTGAGGTGAGTGGCAGCACCATAGACCCGACCTCAGTCTCCTATGACCGACTGTTTCGCCGCGGCTACAGCGACTACTCCCAGGGTACCCTGCAGATGCTGGTGCTGATGGATGAGCAGACGCCGGCCAACTCCAGGGTGTACAGCTTCGAGCCCGAGAGTGGTATCTGGCTGTGGCAGTCCGGTGTCCAGGGACAGCTGTTCGGCGTGGGGCAGGATGATTGGCTGGCGTCCACCCGGGTGCCCACCAACCCGGATCCTGGGCAGTTTGATGACAGTTTATGGGTGGCTGATTTTGGCGAGGGCAGCACAACCCCAGCGCCTGAACCCGATCCGGAGCCTGAGCCAGAGCCCGAGCCCCCCATAGTGGTGGTGCCGGATACGGATCTGCTGACCGGCGCCAATGGCCGGGCGGTGCGGTTCGATGGCATCGATGACTATGGCCTGTTGCAGGAGTGGTCTCCCGAGGGCTGGCACCGAATCCTGGCCTGGCTGGAGCCTGTGGCCAGCGAGGGGCAGGTGGATACCGTGCTGATCAGCGATGCCGACAGTGGCGATCACATCGGCTATGGTCCCGGCCGGGTGTTTGGTCAGGTGGCGGGGCAGCCCTTCTCGGTGACTGGCCTGGCTCCGTATCAGTACCGCTATCTCCTGGTGGAGTTCCAGGAGGGGCTGATTCGGCTGTCAGACTCTCAGATGGAGCGCGAAGTGGCGATGAGTTCACTGGATCCCAAACTGCTTCACTGGCAGCGTCTCTATCAACTGGGCGACGGGCATTATCCCGGGGCACTGCGGGCACTGATGCTGTTCGACGGCCACAACAAGGACAACTCCCGCAGCTATGGCTTCGATGGGGTGCTGGGGATTGTGGAGCGGGGTGCCCAGTCTCAGAGTCTGACTCTGGTGGGGCCGACTCAGTCTGGTTGGCTGGAGGCGGTTGTTCCTCAGCCTCTGCCCAGCCCCCACGTCGGCTCCAAGGTGGCCTGGGACAGCTGGTTCGAGACCCAGTACCCAGTGGCCCGCCCGCTGATGACGGTTACCGAGGGCAACGACAACAACCGCCTGGCCTGGGAGGGACACTATTGGTTGCGTGCCTACGTGGATATGGCGGCGGCCTTCGACGATGACCGCTACCTGGAGTATGCGGTGGAGCTGGCGGATCACATGCTGGCCTACACCGATGAGCAGCGGGTTGCCCGCGGCGAGGTGAACCTGGGCGCCGAGCCCTATGAAGTGGCCCCCAAGTATTACCTCAACACACCGGGAGAGCCTGTGCCTGGCTGGCGGCGGGCGTATCGAGGCTGGCGAGCCGAGGTACTCAGTGATGGGATGATCCTAAGCGGCATCATGCGGCTGGTGGATCACATCAAGACCCGCAACAAGCAGAGTTATATGGCGGCGGCGGATCGCTACCTGGCCCGGACCCTGACCATCATCCGCAGCCATGACAGCTCTTACAGCAACACCAAGAACAGCGCCATCCCCGGCAGTTACCACTATGTGAACTACAAGAATGACAGCTACGGGGACAATGGCCTGTTCACCAAGCCCTTGCCCTACAACCACAGCCTGTCCATGGGCACGGCGATGTTGCTGGCTCACAGGCACGGCAGCGGGACCGGTGATCTGGCCATCAAGGCGGGGGAGCTGTTGATGTTTCTGCTGGACAGCTTCAGGCTGGAGTCAGATCGTCACTGCCGCTGGAGCTACGCCTTCGACCCCAAGGGGGAGGTGAGGGAGGTGGTGGAGGACCTGAACCATGGCCACCTGGATGTGGGCTTCCTGTTGCTGGCCCATGAGATGGGCCTGGCGGATCTCAGCAGTGAATTTCAATGTCTGGCCAACACCCTGACTGAGGTGATCTATCGTCCACCCGGGCTGATGAGCTATGGGGTGGACGGCAGTGGCATCAGTGATCGTTTTGAGCAGGCGGCCCTGGGGTACGACTGGCTGGAGCTGCACCCCTGGGATCCCAGGATAAACAGTGTACTGGCTCATCAGCTCTACCTGTACGCCAGGCCGGACTGGCATCGTGCCTTTGCCATCTGGGCCAGGGTGCTCAGGAAAGAGCAGGCGGCACAGTAGCTTACTAGGGCAGGATGACCTTGGCCGATTGTTTTTGCGCCAAAGCATGACCGCCTAGGGTCAACAGCCCCCAGGTTACTGAGGTCGGGTGCCCAGCTTCAGGTTGTGTTCGTCGGCAAAAAACAGCGCCTGGCGGCGGCGTTTGCCGATCACCAGGGCGGCTTCGTCGGCAAACATGAAGCACTTCCAGTTGCGGCGGAACACCGCCCAGTGGGTTTCGACCACGTGGTCGCTGCCGTAGCAGACCCAGACGATGGTGTTGTCGTCCCAGGCCAGGAAGGGCTCCACCTCGTCGGGCAGAGAGGGGTCGTCGCTGTCGAAGGCGGCTTCCCAGGCCAGAGTTTCCTGCCAGGTTTGCTGGTTGCGGGCCCAGTCCCCCTTTCTCAGGTCGGTGCAGTGGTTGGCGTTCTTGCTGATTTGCGCCTGCCACAGTTCATCGGAGGCCCTGGGGGTCAGGGGGCGGATATGGGACAGGTCCTTTTCGCTCACGTCCATATCCTGTCGTTTAAACACCCAGAGGTAGGGGTAATGTTCAAAGTCGCTGTACTTCATTGAAAGGGTCCGGTGCCTTAGGTCCGCACACTCTACCAGATGGTCTACCCTTATTCAGCCGCCCCGAAA
This sequence comes from Ferrimonas futtsuensis DSM 18154, assembly GCF_000422645.1. Classification (GTDB taxonomy): domain Bacteria; phylum Pseudomonadota; class Gammaproteobacteria; order Enterobacterales; family Shewanellaceae; genus Ferrimonas; species Ferrimonas futtsuensis. Next base: position 125,416 of record NZ_AUGL01000010.1, on the reverse strand, counting down.
TGTAGATGAATCTTTAAATTCTGCTTTTTTGTAATTTAATTTCATAAAAGTTGGGCCCGTGTCACAAAACCCGTTCGGTTATCGATGTAACTTTAGGCATCACTTGTAAGGGAGCAACGTAATCATGGCAACTAGCAAAGAAATTGGTGCGCTGAAAAAACTGGTTCGCGCAAGCAATTTTCTCTCTGTAGCTCAAATTTACCTCAAGCAAAACGTACTGCTGCAGCGTGACCTGCAGCACGATGACATCAAGCCCCGCCTGTTGGGCCACTGGGGTACCTGCCCCGGCATCGCGTTCGTTTATGCCCACATCAACCGTCTTATCTGCAAGCACAACCGTCCCTTCCTCTACCTGGTAGGTCCAGGCCACGGCTTCCCCGCGGTACAGGCCAACCTGTTTATCGAAGGTTCGCTGTCTCACTTCTACCCTGAGACCATCCCGTACAAAGAAGCGGGCATGAAGCAGATCTGCGAGAAGTTCTCCGCAGCCTACGGTTACCCCTCTCACGCCAACCCTGAAGCCCCCGGCCAGATCCTGGAAGGCGGCGAACTGGGTTACTCTCTGGCGGTAGGCTACGGCGCTGCCCTGGATAACCCCGACCTGATCAACGTGGTTCTGGTGGGTGACGGTGAGTCCGAAACCGGTCCTCTGGCCGCCTCCTGGTACGCCAACCGCCTGCTGGATCCCAAGAACTCCGGCGCGGTACTGCCGATTCTGCACATCAACGGCTACAAGATCTCCGGTCCTACCCGTCTGGGTCGTATGGACGACGAAGAGATTCGCATGGAGTTCACCGGTCTGGGCTACGAAGTGCTGTTCGTTGACGATGAGAAAGAGGAGGACGTGTACGTTCAGATGGCTGATGCCATGGACCGCGCCTACGAGATCATCAACGACATTCAGACCCGCGCTCGCAACGGCGAAGATGTGTGCAAGCCCAAGTGGCCTGTCATCGCCATGCGCACCGCCAAGGGCTGGACCGGCACCAAAGAAGCCGATGGTAAGAAGCTGGAAGGCAACTGCGATTCCCACCAGGTTATCATCAACAACTGCGCCAAGGACCCTGAGCACCTGCGCATGTTGAACGAGTGGATGGCCAGCTACGGCTTCGATGAGCTGTACAAGATCGGAGATGACGGTTCCATCAAGTTCGATGCCGACATCGAGTCGCTGATCCCCCGTGAAGATCTGCGCATCGGTCGTCAGATCCTGTCCTACGGCGGTGAGGTGGTTCGTCCGCTGAACAAGCCTGACCTGAAGGGCCTGTCCTACGGTTCCGAGACCCCTCGCGGTCAGCGTGGCGTGTCCATGAACAAGATGGGTGAGTGGATGCGTGACGCATTCCGCCTCAACGCCGAGCAGAAGAACCTGCGTATCTTCTCTCCTGATGAGACCTATTCCAACCAGCTGCAGGCGGTATTCGAAGAGACCAGCCGTGCCTGGCAGTGGCCCATCAAAGAGTGGGACAACGACATGTCCCGCGACGGCCGCGTAATGGAACTGCTGTCTGAGAACCTGCTGTTCGGTATGCTGCACGGTTACACCGTGACCGGCCGTCACGGCATGTTCCCAACCTACGAAGCGTTCGCCCAGGTGGTTTCCTCCATGTGCGACCAGTACTGTAAGTACGTTTACGCGTCTCAGGGTGTGCCTTTCCGTAAGCCTGTGCCTTCCTGCAACGTCGTGCTGTCCTCCCTGCTGGAGCGCCAGGACCACAACGGCTACTCCCACCAGAACCCGTCTCTGCTGGGCGCCATGCTGGAGAAGCACCCCACCATCATCTCTGCCTACCTGCCCGCCGACGGCAACAGCACCCTGTGCTACACCGAGAAGGCGTTTGACGACCGCGATAAGCTGAACGTCATCGTGGCCGGTAAGAAGGAGCTGCCTCAGTGGCTGACCCTGGAAGAGGCCAAGAAGCAGTGTGCTGAAGGCATCATGACCTGGGACTTCGCCTCCGACGAGAACCCAGACGTGGTACTGGCTTCCTGTGGTGACTACGTGACCCAGGAGTGTATGGCTGCCCTGGTGCTGATCCGTGAGCTGCTGCCTACCCTGAAGATCCGCTTCGTGAACATCTCCGAGCTGACCTCCGACGGCATCGGCAGCCTGAAGTACGGCCAGAACCCCACTCTGCTGGATGAGTTCCTGACCAAGGACAAGGGCGTGGTGATCAACTACCACGGCTACCCCAACACCATCCACAAGCTGCTGTTCAACTATCCTGGCATCAAGCGTTGCCGCGTGAAGGGTTACGTTGAAGAGGGTTCCACCACTACCCCATTCGACATGGGTGTACGTAACGGTACCTCCCGTTACCACCTGGTTATCGACATGGCGTACAAGGCCTTCCAGCAGGGCGTGATCACCGATGCTCAGCACGTTGAGATCACCACCGACATGCTGCAGCGCCTGGTAGACCACAGGAACTACATCAAAGAGTTCGGTGTGGATCCCAAGGAGATCACCGATTGGGTTTGGTCTCGCTAAGACGCAGTGACTGACAATAAGAGGGCCTGATGGCCCTCTTTTTTTCAGGTGACTTTGTCTCAAATTCGGTGCCGAATTACTGAACGTGGGGATTTCGCCTGAGAATTGTCCGAATCTGCGCCGGGCTGATGTAGCTGGCTTTCATTTGATGGCTTTAGGCTGTCTTTTATTTACTGATTTGGGAGCAAAGCCACCCGCCGGCTCCGCCGACCATGGGGATAAGCCTTTGGGACGTGGCCTGTTCTGGGATAAAATGGCCGCCGCTGTAAAACCGATGAAGTGAATAGATGACAATACGGGTCGCCATCAATGGATTTGGCCGCATCGGCCGTTCTACTCTGCGAGCGCTCTATGAGAGCGGATTGCGGGAACAGATACAGGTCGTGGCCATCAATGAGCTGGCCTCACCGGAGGCGATCGCCCACCTGACCCAGTTCGATACCACCCACGGCCGCTTTGCCCAGTGCGTCAGCCTGGAGCAGGGGGCATTGAAAGTGGGGACAGACAGCATTGAACTGCTCCACTGCGCCGATCCGGCCCAACTGCCCTGGAAGCGGCTGGGGGTGGACATCGTGCTGGAGTGTACCGGCAAGCTGAGCAGCCGCGACGACGCCGGCCTGCATCTGCAGGCGGGGGCGGCCAAGGTGCTGTTTTCCCACCCGGCGGCCCCGGATGTGGACGCCACCGTGGTGTTTGGTATCAATGAGGCGCAACTGAAGCCGGAACACCGCATAGTGTCCAACGCCTCCTGCACCACCAACTGTTCGGTGCCGGTGATTACCCTACTGGATGAAGCCTTTGGCATAGAGCGCGGAGCCCTGACCACCATCCACTCCGCCATGCATGACCAGCAGGTGATCGACGCCTATCACGACGATCTGCGTCGCACCCGGGCCGCCAGCCAGTCCATCATTCCGGTGGACACCAGACTGGCCCGGGGAATTGAGAGAATACTGCCCCATCTGGCAGACAAATTTGAGGCCATTGCGGTGCGGGTGCCGACCATCAACGTCACCGCCATGGACCTGTCGCTGACCCTGAGGCAGCGAGTCGACATTGACAGCGTAAACCAGACCCTGGCCAAGGCGGCTCAGGGCAGGCTGCGCGGCATCCTGGACTATACTGAAGCGCCACTGGTCTCCAGTGATTTCAACCACGATCCCCACTCCTGCATCGTGGACGGAACCCAGACACGGGTGGCGGACGGCCACCTGGTGAAGTTGCTGATCTGGTGTGATAACGAGTGGGGCTTCGCCAACCGGATGCTGGATACCTGCCTGGCAATGTCGGCACAAGAACAGATTTGATTTAATCACTTTAAGAGGAATAACCATGAGCGTTATCAAGATGAAGGATCTGGCTCTGGCCGGTAAGCGAGTGCTGATTCGCCAGGACCTGAACGTGCCGGTCAAAGAGGGTAAGGTCACCTCCGATGCCCGTATCCGCGCGTCTCTTCCCACCATCAAGCTGGCCCTGGAGCAGGGCGCCAAGGTGATGGTGATGTCCCACCTGGGCCGCCCCACCGAGGGTGAGCCTGCTGCCGAGTTTTCTCTGCAGCCTGTGGTGGACCACCTGGCCAATGAGCTGGCGTGCCCCGTGCGTCTGGCCACCGACTACCTGGACGGTGTCGAGGTTGCCGAGGGTGAGCTGGTGATCCTGGAGAACGTTCGCTTCAACAAGGGCGAAAAGAAGGATGACGAGACTCTGTCCAAGGCCTACGCCGCCCTGTGCGACGTGTTCGTGATGGATGCCTTCGGTACCGCCCACCGCGCCCAGGCCTCCACCCATGGTGTGGCCAAGTTTGCCCCTGTGGCCTGTGCAGGCCCTCTGCTGGCCGGTGAGCTGGACGCCCTGGGCAAGGCCCTGGACAACCCGGCCCGCCCTCTGGTGGCCATCGTCGGTGGCTCCAAGGTGTCCACCAAGCTGACCGTACTGGAGTCACTGTCTCAGGTGGTGGATCAGCTGGTTGTGGGTGGCGGCATCGCCAACACCTTCATCGCGGCGGCTGGCCACAAGGTGGGCAAGTCCCTGTTTGAAGCCGACCTCATCGATCAGGCCAACACCCTGACCGCTCAGGCCCAGGGCCGCGGTGGTGACATCCCTGTGCCGACCGACGTCGTGGTGGGCAAGGAGTTTTCCGAGAGCGCCGAAGCCACCCTCAAGCCTGTGGCCGAGGTGGCCGACGACGACATGATCTTCGACATCGGCCCCGACAGCGCTGCGGCCCTGGCCGAGGTCCTCAAGTCTGCCGGCACCATCGTCTGGAACGGCCCAGTGGGCGTGTTTGAGTTTGACCAGTTCGGCAAGGGTACCGAGACCATTGCCCGTGCCATCGCCGAGTCCGACGCCTTCTCCATCGCCGGTGGCGGTGACACCCTGGCGGCGGTGGACAAGTATGAGATCGCCGATAAGGTCTCCTACATCTCCACCGGTGGCGGCGCCTTCCTGGAGTTCCTGGAAGGTAAGAAGCTGCCCGCGGTGGCCATGCTGGAGCAGCGCGCCCAGGGTTAACAGGCCCAGACCTCAATAACAATGAATTCAGGCGCGCGGGAAAGCGCGCCTAATAAGCCTTACATCTACAACAGGAGCTTTTCCCATGGCACTGATCTCTTTGCGCCAAATGCTGGACCACGCCGCGGAGCACAATTATGGTGTGCCCGCCTTCAACGTTAACAACCTGGAGCAGATGCGTGCCATCATGCAGGCCGCCGAAGCCACCGATTCCCCGGTGATCGTGCAGGCCTCCGCCGGTGCCCGTAAGTACGCCCGTCCCCAGTTCCTGCGCTACCTGATGAACGCCGCCCTGGAGCAGTACCCGGATGTGCCTGTGTGTATTCACCAGGACCACGGTACCTCTCCCGACGTCTGTCAGCGTTCCATCCAGATGGGCTTCAGCTCGGTGATGATGGACGGCTCCCTGCGCGAGGACGGTAAGACCCCTGCGGATTACGGGTACAACGTTCAGGTGACTCAGCGTACCGTTGCCTTCGCCCACGCTTGTGGTGTGTCTGTCGAGGGTGAGATCGGTTGCCTGGGCAGCCTGGAGACCGGCATGGCCGGTGAAGAGGATGGTGTGGGCGCCGAAGGCGTTCTGAGCCATGACCAACTGCTGACCGACCCTGAAGAGGCGGCCCGCTTTGTTGCCGCCACCAAGGTGGATGCCCTGGCCATCGCCATCGGTACCAGCCACGGTGCCTACAAGTTCTCCAAGAAGCCGACCGGTGACGTGCTGCGCATCGACCGCATCAAGGAGATTCACGCCCGTATCCCTGATACCCACCTGGTGATGCACGGCTCCTCCTCCGTACCTCAGGAGTGGCTGGCGGTGATCAACGAGTTCGGTGGCAACATCCCTGAAACCTATGGTGTGCCTGTTGAGGAGATCGTAGAGGGGATCAAGCACGGTGTTCGCAAGGTGAACATCGACACCGACCTGCGTCTGGCCTCTACCGGTGCGGTTCGTCGCTTCCTGGCGGAGAACCCGTCCGAGTTTGACCCGCGTAAGTTCCTGAAAGCCTCCATGGACGCCATGGCTCAGATCTGTACCGATCGCTACGAAGCCTTCGGCTGTGCTGGCATGGGGTCCAAGATGAAGCCTCTGTCTCTGCAGGCGATGTATAAGCGCTACCAGACTGGTGAGCTGGATCCCAAGGTCCACATCTAAGGCGAATTCACTCCAAACTGCCGAAACGCCCGCATTTGCGGGCGTTTTTTATGTTCATTTGTGATAACTTTGTCACAACTTCGCCCCCTGCTTTGGGGCGAGTTGTTTTAGGGATGCAGTAGAAAGGACTGGATGATGAACAAAACACTATTGGCCGTTGCCCTGATGGCGGCTTCTCCCTGGGCTGTGGCTGAAGATGCCACCGCCCCTGCCGGGAACGCTGAGCTGGGCTTTTCCAACACCACGGGTAACTCTGAAGTGACCACGGTGAAAGGCAAGGTGGAGTACAAGCACTGGCTGAGTGACTTCGAGAACCGTTACCTGCTGGAAGCCCTGTATGTGGAAGATGATCAGCAGGTGTCCAAGGAGCGTTACTACGGTGAAGCTCAGAGCAACTACCGCTTCAGCGAACACTCCTACCTGTTTGGCTTTGCCTCCAACGACATCGACAAGTTTTCCGGTTACCGCTACGTGGCCACCGCCGCCGCCGGTTACGGTCGCCGTCTCTACCAGGGCAATAAGATCCATCTCGACGGTGAGATAGGCCCAGGTTACAGCTACAAGCGGGTCGACCCGGCTCAGGCGCCGGACAACAGCAACGAGTCTTCCGTTATTGTCCGTGCCAACCTGGATTTCTGGTGGGCTTTCTCGGAGAACGCCGAGTTTCGTCAGAAGCTGGCGTCCGACATCAGCCTGTCCGGCTATGCCACCATCACCAAGGCAGAATCCTCGGTGACCGCCAGTCTGGTGGGGTCCCTGGCGATGAAGTTTGCCTTCGCGGTCAAACACACCACCAAGCCGGTGGATGACAAGGACTCTCTGGACACAGAGACCTCTATGACCCTTCTGTATAAGTTCTGATGGTGTCATAGGCCGGCCCTTCGGCGGCCCACTCCAGGCCGCCGGAACCGGCTCCCTCCCCCTGGCGCATCAGCGCCAGGGCATCCCCCAGCTCCATCTCTCCATCGAGCCAGCAGGCATTGAATTGCAAGTGGATGGGCGTGCCCCGGAAGCGGGCCATCATCTCTGCGGCGATCGCCTCCGCCTGTTGTGGCCGGCTGTCAGACACCAGCAGCAGGGTGTGATCCCCCACCTGGGCAATGCAGCTGTGCAGGGGCACCAGTGTGGCCAGTTGCTGGCGGATAAGATCCTGGTTGATCAGGCGGGTTTCATAGGGCGGGGTGATCTCCTGCTGCAAGCCGATGCGGATCAGCGCCGCCGGAGCCACCGCCCTGCGATAGAACAGCTGCAACTCGCGCATGCCGGCGACCGCCACAGAGGGTTCGGCGGGACTCATCAGGGTCAGCACCAGCTGACCGCGGTCGTCACTGGCATTGATCTTGGCCAGCAGCGGCAGAATACCCTGGTTGGCGGTGGCCAGCCACACCCGCTCTTCCCAGGCTTCGTCCCGCCCCAGGGTGGCGGTGATCCCCTTGGGGGTGATCCCTTCCGGCAGGCTCACCAAATCGGTGAGACTGAGCTTGCGGCAGGACTCCGCATCCAGCCCCAGCATCGACTGCAGGGAGGGATTGCTCAGCACCAGGTGGTAGTCGCTGTCCATCAGCGCCAGGCCGACGGGGGTGCGAGACAGGGAGCGATAGGCCTCCTCTTCATCGGTGATGGCATGAAGGTTGGCCACCACCAGAGGGTAATGCCCTTCCCCCTGGGTGTGGCACAGCTCTACGCTGAGCAGCTGCTGCATCTCTCGGGCGGGCAGCTGGCCGCGCCAATGTCCCTTCTCCAGGGCAATCTCCCAGCCATGACGGGCCAGGGAGGAGTCGAACAGCTTGGAGAACCACAGCGCTCCCTGACGGCCTCCCTTGAGGCCCAACATGTTGAGGGCGGTGGGGTTGCCGGAGAGCAGCTTGCCCGAGGTGGTGAACAGCAGGGTGCTGCCGGCATGCTGGTAGATCTGTTCGGTGATGTCCATGGCCAGTTTAAAGTGGCCTTGCTGGCGCAGCAGGCCATGCTTCTGGATGGTGAGCCAGCAGAGGAACAGCACCAGAACCAGGCCGGTGGCGCCCAGCAGGCGGCGGTGATCCCTGGCCAGCAGCTCCAGGTCATGGTCATCGAAGGAGGAGACCAGGTAGAAGGGCTCGAAATGGCCGGCGCTCACCTTGAGATAGAGGTAGTGGCGGTCATCCAGGGTCAGCTGGCCGAACTGCTGGCCACGGATTTCAGGCCATAGGGCGTTGTAGTTCGCCCGCTCCTCGCTGGTGAGACGGATCTTGCCGCCGGTGTGAGACACCTTGATGGGGTCGCCCTGGATGTCGAACATCACCAGGGGGATCTCGCCCATGCGGTCGGTGCGGTAGAAGGCGCTCAGGACCGGGGTGAGATCGGAATAGATGGCGGCGTACTCCACCCCATGAGGGTTACGGGGGATGGGGATCCGCTGCCAGTGTTCAATGCGGTGAAGCTTGGGATCCACCATCAGCGGGGAGTAACGCCCCAGCTCCTCACCCATGGCAGGCTGGTTGTCTGCTTGGCCGCCATAGCTGTTGAGCCCTTTGAGATCCGTGCCCACAACAAGGCGATTCTGTTCATCGTAGAGCTCGATGGCTTCGATGGCCTCAAACTTGTTGGAGAGCCCCTGCAGGTAGTTTTCCAGCAGGGGCTTGTCCAGCTGGGGATCGTCCAGCAGGAAGCGCAGCACCCCCAGCTGGGCGATGGCCTGGCCACGGGCCTGGAGAGAGAGCAGTCGGTCTGAGACCCGGTCGCTGAACAGTTGCACCTCGGAGAACCTGTGATTTCCCAGCTGTTCGCGTTGGGACTCCAGGTTGACGCCGAAGGCCCACCCCAGGATCACTGCGGTCAGGCAGACGATGACGGCGATCTGGCCCCAGAGGGTATCCACTCGTCGTCCCATGCTGCTCAGTTCCGGCAGGGAATCCAGTAAAGAGGAGAGTTTCGGTGTCATGTCAAATAAGGGTTGGGTCGAATTTGCCTCACTGTATCATTCATGTAATCGGTGAGCCACGACCCCGGCCGTTGATGGTGAGATTCCGCTCGGCAATGGCAACAGATGACCAGGAAATCCGATTAGAAATGGCGGAATGCTGCGTTGAAATAGAATGACGGCCAGTGGCCGTCAATTCGATGTTGAAGAGCAGCTAGCCCACCACATCCAGGGCCCGGTGTCGGAAGTGGACACCCGCCTCGTCACAGATGACCTGGCATGCGGGGATATCCACCCCCTCCAGGCCGTCGATGGCGGAGGCACTGACCCGGGCAATATGTTGTGGGGCTTCTTTCAGGAAGGCCCGCATGGCGTCGTAACTGCCCTTGAGCCTTGGGCGGCAGTGCATCTGATAGGTGACCTCATCCTGGGCATTGAGGGAGATGGAGAGGGCGTCGATGCACTCTCCCAGCTCCGGCAGGATGTTCCGGCGGTGGAACAGGTTGCCCAGACCGTCGGTATTGATGCGGGTCTTACCGCCATGAGCTTTCACATGGCGGGCAATGGCCAGCAGGGCGTCCAGATTCAGGGTGGGCTCGCCATAACCGCAGAAGACGATCTCATCGAAGTCGGTGACCTCCCCGAGCAGGGGGATGATCTCCTCCGCCCTGGGCTGCTTATCCAGTTTCAGCTGATACTGGTGCACCTCTGTGCTGCCATTGTGCTTGGGACAGAAGGCACACTGGAGAGTACACCGACCGGTCAGGTTGATGTAGCGGCTGTTGCGGATGTCGTAGACCAGCTGGCTCATCTTGGATCCTACTTCTTCTTAGGCTTCTTTGGCTTTTTCACCTTGGAGGCGGGCTTTTTCGCCTTTTTCGGTGTGCTGGGCTCTTTGGTCTGAGGCTTCATGTCCTGGAATACCCGGCGACGAATGGGCTCGCCCACGTAGCGTTCAATCTTACCCAGGTAGGGATGATCATGGGCTTCGACGATGGAGATGGCGCAGCCTTTGGCCCCGGCACGGGCGGTGCGGCCAATGCGGTGAACATAGGTGTCTGCATGGCGGGGCAGGTCGTAGTTGATCACATGGGTGATCCCCTGGATATCCAGGCCTCGGGCGGCAACGTCGGTGGCGATCAGCACCTTGATCTCGCCATCGCGGAAGCGGGCGATGGCTGCGTCGCGCTTGGCCTGGGGCATCTCACCCTTGAGGCAGTTGGTGCGGATGCCGGCCCGGTCCATCTGGGCGATCAGCTTCTCCACCCGTTCGCGGGTGCGGACGAAGACCACCGCCTTGGTACACTCCTCATCGGCCAGCAGGCGCTTGAGCAGGGCCAGCTTGTGATTGGCATCGTCGGCACGATAGTAGTACTGGGCGATCTTCTTGCGCTCTCTGCGGGAGGGGGAGGTGCTGATTCGGGCCGGTTCATCCAGCAGCTCCCGGGCAAACCCCTCGACGGCATTGCCTTCCAGAGTGGCAGAGAACAGCAGGGTTTGCTTTCGCCAGCGTGCTTCGGCGGCGATGCGATCTACCGTGGGGCCAAAGCCCATATCCAGCATCCGGTCCGCTTCATCGATCACCAGGATCTCCACGTCGCGGCAGGCCACCTTCTCCTTCTCGATGTAATCCATCAGACGTCCGGGGGTCGCCACCAGCAGATCCAGGTTTTTACCCAGCATCTCGTTATCCTGGTTGTAGTCCACGCCGCCGGTCAGCGTGCCTGTGATCAGTCCCAGGCCGGCCAGCAGTTTGTCCGCGTATTCACGTACCTGGGTGGCCAGCTCCCGGGTTGGGGTCAGCACCAGTACCCGGGCGTGACCGGGATCTTTGCGGGGAAAGTCCAGCAGATGCTGCAGGGCGGGCAACAGGTAGGCGGCGGTTTTGCCGGTGCCGGTAGGGGCATTGGCCAGGATATCTTTCTGCTCCATGGCCAGGGGGATCACCTCTTCCTGCACTGAGGTAGGGGTGGTGTAGCCCGCCTTGGTGACGGCGCGCATCAGCCGGGAATCCAGCTCCAGTTTGTCAAAACTCATGTGGGGTCTATCCCTTCAGATAAAAGTCGGCGGTCAGGGTGCGGAACTCTTTGGAGTAGCCGCCGTCAGGGCCGTGAATCACCAGTTGTTGTAGTTGGCAGTCGGCCGTGTCCCGGGCCAGCTCTGCCAGAATCAGTTTGTCCCCCTTGACCGGGGTGGGTCTGACCCGGGTTAACCGGGTCAGGGTCAGGCCGCTCTCCGTGGCGGCCTGGTTAAGTCTCTGCAGACTGGCGGCGGGCAGCACCAGGCTGATATGCCCTTTCGAGGCCAGCAGCAAAGCCATCGCCTCCAGCAGCCTGCTCAGGCTGAGGCCACTGCGGGCCCGGGCTCGCTTGGGGCAGGGGGCCGCCAGGCTGTCTTCGAAATAGGGTGGGTTGCTGATCAGGTGTTGATAGCTGCCCGAATGAGCCTGGGCCCACTGCCGCAAATCGCCCCGGAATACCTGGACCCGATGATGCCATGGGCTGGCGGCCACATTCTCCCGCGCCTGTGTGGCCGCATCCGGGTCCAGCTCCAGGGCGTCTATCTGGGTAGAGCCCCGCTGAGCGCAGCACAGTGCCAGCAGCCCGGAGCCGCAACCCAGGTCCAGGGTGCGTCCCTCTGTCACAACCCGCGCCCAGCTGCCCAGCAGCACCGAATCGGTGCTGACCTTCATGCCGCAGCGGTCGTCGTCGATATGAAACTGTTTAAAGGTAAAACCCATCGGAGCACCCTATTTGCCGAGCCGGAGATTTTACCAGATTCGATATCAAAAGCCTGTGTCTCTAATAAAACCGAGATGTTAATGAAATGGTCTGACTTGGTTTCATTTTGTGGTAAGGGGATTGTGTATTGTACGCGATTGCGGTATTAACTGTCGCTGCGATTTGATGGTCCATTGGATCGCCCTTAACGAAAAAGGACGAGAAACTAACCACGGACATTCGCTTTTACCAAACGATTGGTTAGAAAACCCTCAGAATAAGAGGGAAAAACAGCAAATTGAGTGTAACCCAAAGTTTACATGGGTGGCCCTGGCAACGGGGTTTTAGATGAAGAAGAGGCAAGTTTGGAAAAGCGTTTAACCCTGATGGACACCTTGAGTGTCGGCTTTATGACCTTCGCGTTCTTTTTGGGCGCGGGTAACATGATCTTTCCCCCCATGGCGGGCTTTCTGGCCGGAGATAACTACTTCCCGGCCATGATTGGCTTCCTGTGCACCGCCGTGGGACTGCCGCTGCTGGGCCTGGTGGCCGTGGCCAAGGCCGGTGGCAGCATTCCGGTGATCACCAAGAAACTGCCCGCCTGGGTGGGTGTGGTGATCGCGTCCGCCATCTTCATCATCATCGGACCCGCCTTCGCGGCGCCCCGAGCCGGCCTGGTGGCCTACGAGATGGGGGCGGTGCCTTTCCTCACCGAACCCGGTGCCACCACCCAGGCCCTGTACTCGGTGATCTTCTTCGGCATCGCCATGCTGCTGGCGCTGTTTCCCGGTAACCTGGTGGACAGCGTGGGTAAGGTGCTGACCCCAGCCCTGATTCTGCTGTTTGCCGTGCTGGCGGTTGCCGCCTTCGCCTTCCCCCAGGATCCCATCGGTCAGGCCCAGGGGGCTTACACCAGCGGTGCCTTCACCAAGGGTTTCCTCGAGGGGTACGGCACCATGGACGCTCTGGCCTCTCTGGTGTTTGGCATGTTGATTGTGGACCTGCTGCGTAAGAAGGGGATCACCGACAGTGGTCGTCAGGCCCGCTATCTGGGTATCGCCGCCATGATTGCCGCTGCCGGCCTGGCTTTTGTCTATGTGCCCCTGTTCTACCTGGGTGCCACCAGCTCTGTGCTGGGTGCCGGCGCCGACACCGGCGGTGCCATCCTGACCACCTTCGTGTACCAGGTGTTTGGTAATGCCGGAGTGGTGATGCTGGGCGCCGTGGTGACCCTGGCCTGCCTGACTACAGTGATTGGCCTGATCTCCGCTTGCTCCGACTACTTTGCCGAGCTGATGCCCAAGGTGGGTTACCGTGGTTTCGTGGTGGCCAACGCCGTGTTTTGCGCCGTGGTGGCCAACGTGGGCCTGAGTCAGCTGATCCAGGTCAGCATTCCAGTGCTGATGGCGGTATACCCCGTGGCCATGGCGCTGATCGCCTTCTGTTTCGTTCGTGGGCTGATGCAGAACGATCGGGCTGGCCTGCTGTTGATGGTGTCCGTATCCGGTCTGTTTGGTCTGTTTGACGGCATGAAGGCTGCTGGTATCAGTACCGATTTTATCTCCGCCTTGCCCCTGTATGATCAGGGTATGGCCTGGCTGCTGCCCACTGTGCTGGCGACCGTCATTGGTTGCTTGCTGCGCCGTCCGCAGCCGCAGTTGGCACACTGATCGCAACAACCCAATCAGGGCGCCCATCCGGCGCCCTTTTTTATGCGGCCGTACCGGCTTTCTGGGCCAGTTGCACCGCGCTCATCAGTTCGGTGCTGCACAGGCGGCTGATCTCCACCCCATCGAATATCGGCCCCAGAGCCGCGACCAGCCTCTCCCACTGGTCTTCGTCCATCTTGTCGATCAGGGCGGCAAACTGGTCGGAGACGGGGTGTGCGGGCAGGTAGTGACGATACAGGGCGACCACGGATTTGAGCATGCTCAGGTAGGGAGAGAGCTCGGCGGTGGTGGAGAGCGCATCGCTGTCGATCCAGCCTACCGCCACTTTACCGATGCGATCAGGCTGATTCAGTGCCAGCCTGAGCAGCAGCTCGATGTCGAAGGCAAAGCGCTTCTCCACCATCTGCCGGGTCAGCTCATCGATGCAGCCGGATCGGAGCATCTTAAACCCGCACTGGGTGTCTATGATGCTGTCGAGCTGAGGAAGCATCCTTTTCCAAAGGTAGATAAAAAGCTTGCCTCGGTGGTTCCGCACACCCTGCTTCACCACGACCGAGGTGGGCTCCCGCCTTGAACCACAGGCGATCAGGTTATCGTGGCGGTGGAGGTTCTCCACCAGCAGTCCCAGTTGCCCGAGGTGGGTGGAGAGATCGGCATCGGTGTAGGCGATGAAGTGATCGCCCTGATGTGGGTACTGAGCCGCATGCCAAAGGCCATGGGCTATGGAGCCCCCTTTCTGGCTGTCATGGGTGCTGCTGAGGTTGGCGGCTGGCCCGCGCTTCTGTTTGATCGCATCGTGCAGAAACACCACTTCGATGGGCGGGGTGCCCGGCAGGGCGTCGAGTTGCTCCAGGGCTTGGCCGCCACTGTTGTGGGGGCACCCATCGTCCACCAGTATCAGTCGCCAACGAACCTTGGGGTTGTCCTGGCATAACCACTCCAGTTGCTCGAACTTCCGCTGGATAAAGGCCTCTCCATGGGGGTGCTGCTGAGGGCTGAGCATCCTGTTGTGCTCTTTGTACATGGCGAAAACCACACTTATCAGTGTGTTAGGTCTACACTCTTTAAGGTAGAGCTTGGATATGGCCAATTTGACAGCCATCTTGGCGGCCAGTGCCTGATGCAGGATCAACTCCTGCTCCAGCTGTTTGAGCCGATACAGGTCCAGCCCCCGCGCCAGCAGGTGGTTTGCCATGGAGGTCAGCTTGGACAGATGTCGATGGTTGGTCAGGTTCAAAAGATGAGTGAGCTCCCCTTGCTCGCCAATCAGCTCCGTTAAGGTTTGATTCATAACCCCTCCCTGGGTTTGAAACCTGTCAGTTCAATAACGCTAGGACAGAAAGCTGGATTTAACCAATGGATTGGATAAAAACGTCAACTCAGCGCCTGCTTTGCTGTGAGGGTTGGCACTTCTGACTGATGGGGCGTTCTGTTAAACCTAATTCTGGGCTGGTCACAGCGAGGTGGTCATTGCCAGGGCTGAAGTAAACCGAGAGGAGTGCGACTTGCAGACAGAGCATTCAGGGTTGCTGTCAGACCCATCCTTCGACAGTGTGTGACCCCCTGTTCTTTCAGGCAAAGATAAGTTCAGTTCAGATTGCTGGAGTCAATGTTGTCTACTAGCGTTACTAGAGCACAGTGGAGAGTGCCAACAGGGAATTGGGTCCGAATGAAGCTATTGGTTGTGGAAGATGCCGCGGATGTGCGCCTGGTCTTAGTCGCGACGCTGAAGCGCTTTGGCTATCAGGTCAGCCAGGCCGCCGATGGTGCCGAGGGGTTAGCGATACTGAAGCAGGAGAAGGATATTCAACTGGTGGTGTCCGACTGGGCAATGCCGGTGATGGATGGCTTCGAGCTGTGTCAGCAGCTCAAGCAGGGCCAGGTCATCGACCGGTTTATCTACTTCATCATGTTCTCCTCAAACGACGACGAAGAGCGGATCATCTCCGGCCTGGAGGTGGGAGCGGATGATTTCATTGCCAAGCAGGCACCCAGGGCCGAGCTCAATGCACGAATTCGAGCCGGGGGACGCATCATTGAGCTGCATAACCAGCTGCAGCGTAAACAGGAGAAGCTGGAAAAGGCCTACGCCAGCATTGAAAACGACGTAATGCAGGCGGCCGAGATGCACGCCCGATTGCTGCCAACCATCAAGGCCCTGCCGGGGGTCAAGTTTGCCTGGCATGCGGTCAGTTCTGCGTTTTTGGGCGGCGACATGTTTGATTACCTCGAGCTGGATGAGCGTCATGTCGCCTTTTATCTGCTGGATGTGTCTGGGCATGGCCTGCCCGCCGCCCTGTTGTCATTCACTCTCAAGCATGTGCTGTCCCCCTCTCAGCAGGGACGCAGCCTGATGAAGCCGCCTCTCGCCTCGGCGCCTTTCTATTATGTGGCGGATCCCGCCGAGGTGGTGGCCAAGCTCAATGACAGGTTCCAGTCTGACGATGAGCAGTACTTCACCATGGTCAGCGGTGTGCTGAATACGGAAACCGGCAGCTTGTCTCTGTGTCAGGCAGGACACCCAGGTCCTTTGCATCAGAACGGTGAAGAGATCATTGAGCATCACAGGAACGGGTTTCCGGTTGGCATGTTGCCTGAGCTCGACTATGAATCATACCAGGTCCAACTGGCGCCGGGAGACAGGCTGTTCCTATACTCCGATGGCGCCAGTGAGTGCTTCAACGCCGCCCGGCAGGAGTTTGGGGTGGAGCGATTGATGGGCACCCTGAAGGAGGGGCAGCGGCTGGATCTGGAGAGCCAGCTTCAGCGGTTAAAGCAGCGCCTGGCGCTTTGGAATCAGGGCCCGGACTTCGACGATGATGTATCGGTGCTGGCCATCGAGTGGCTGGGCAACAAGGAAAAGTAAGCTATGGATATGCGTACTGAAACAAGAGATGGACACCTGATCATTACCTTAAAACAGAGTCGACTGGACGCCAGCGTGGCGCCGGGGTTCCGCCGGGAGCTGGAGGCGGCCATTGCCCAGGGGCATGATCGTATCGTCCTGGATCTGTCGGCAGTGACTTTCATGGACTCCAGTGGCCTGGGGGCTGTGGTGGCCATTCTGAAAGCCTTGAAAGGGGGCGAGCTGTGCATCGTCGGATTGCAGCGAGCGGTTCGGGAGCTGTTCCGCCTGACCAGGATGGACAGCATCTTCCGTTGCCATGACGACGTCGGCTCTGCCCTGTCTGCATAGGAGAGAACCAGTGCGAGGAATGATTCTGGGCGCGGGTAAGGGAACCCGGGTGCGCCCCATTACTGAGAAGATACCCAAGCCGATGATTCCGATCCTTCGGCGGCCGGTGATGGAATCGATCGTCTATCACTTCAAGCGTCACGGCATCGATGAGATTGTGGTGAACACCTGTCACCTGGCGCCGGTGATCGAGGATTACTTCCGCGATGGCAATCAGTATGGGGTGGACCTGTGCTACTCCTATGAAGGGGTCAAGGAGGGAGACACCTTGGTGGGCAAGGCCCTGGGCAGTGCCGGCGGCATGCGTCAGGTGCAGCAGACCTCAGGGTTTTTCCACGACACCTTCGTGGTGGTCTGCGGAGATGCCTGGATCGACCTGGATCTCACCGAGGCGGTGGCCTGGCACAAGCGCAAGGGAGGACTGGCGACCATCATCACCAAGCGGATGCCGGAGGACACCCTCAACCGCTATGGGGTGGTGGAAACCGATGATCAGGGCCGGGTGCTGGCGTTCCAGGAGAAGCCTCCCCTGGGCACGGCCGTCAGCGACATGGTGAACACCGGCATCTACATATTCGAGCCGGAGATCTTCAACTACATCCCCCCAACCGGCGAGTACGACATCGGCTCGCAGCTGTTTCCCGAGCTGGTTCGTCAAGGCATCCCCTTCTATGCCGCCGCCATGGAGTTCCAGTGGGTGGACGTGGGCCGGCTGAGCGACATCTGGGAGGTGACCTGCAGCATCCTCAATGGCGAAGTGAACGGTTACCCCATCCCCGGCCGCGAGGTGGCGCCGGGGATCTTTGTGGGGATCAACTGCGTGATAGACCTTGAGATGCTGGATATCGAGGGACCGGTGGTGATTGGCAATGGCTGCCGAATCGAGACCGGTGCCAAGCTGCGGGGGCCTCTGGTGATTGGGCACAACTGCGTGATTGAGCGCGGGGCGGTGGTCAGCAACTCCTGTCTGGACGATTACACCCATGTCAGCGGCATTGCGGCGGTGACCGACAGAATGATCTACAAGCATCATTGCATCGACCATCAGGGTCAGCACTGTACCCTGGGGGAGATAGGCGCCGAGGGTCTGGTGCGGGACAGCCGGGCTCCCTCAGAGCCTGTCGCGCGAGACCGGCATCAGCTGCCGGGGTTCAAGACGGGTAACCAGTGAGTGAGCGACATGGCGAAATGCATCACCCTTAGGGGAGAGGCTGGCTATTCGGAAGTGAGCATGATGGCCAAGGCGGTGGCGGCGATCTATCAGCTGTCGTCCCTGCTGGCGAAGGACGCCTGCCTGGTGGAGTTAGCGGTGGTGGAGGTCGGCAACAACATCGTCGAGCACGCCTATGGGGATAAGCCGGGAGGCTTACTGGAGCTGAGATACCTGCAGTCGGACAGCGCCATTGAGATAGTCCTGGTGGATGAGGGCGCTCCGATGTCCCAGGAGACGCAGGCCAGGGTGGCCTGTGCCGAATTGCAACCGATGGACCCTGGCGATCCCGCAACCTGGACAATCAGTGGCCGAGGCCTGGGCATAGTCAATGAAGTGATGGATGGCCAGAGCTATCGCCGTGAAGGTAACAGAAACTATTTCAGAATGGTCAAGAGGGTTCCGGGGTAGGCCCGTGGGGGTCTGTTCTGAGGTGTTTGAATGGTTAAACCTCCTCGAATCTGTGTCTGCAAGCCCGGCATGAAAAGCGCTTTTCAGCGGTTCGCCACCGCCGGTCTTGTCCTGATCATCTTATCGTTAGGGTGATGTCACCTCTGAGACGGGATCTCGCCGTCCATAGTCAGCAACAGGCTGACCAGGCCTATGGCGGCGGCGTTGTAGTCGATGGCAAACTCGTTCACCGAGTAGTCCCGCTCATCGTCCACATAGCTCCTCATCCCCTGGCCCTTGGGAGCGATGCCCGCCTGGCTGTCACCGTTGGGACCGCCCACCATCATCCCCGGAGGGACAATGCCGGCGCTGCGGGCCCAGATGTGATGCAGGTGCGCCACCGGCCTATGGCCCACCCCGGTAATGTAACTCTGCCCCAGGGGGTTGAGCCCGGCCAGGTAGTGCCACTGATTCCAGGCCAGCTCGAGGAAACCACTGTTGGGTTCGAGAGTGTGACAGTGGGCCAGCATGACCCCCTGTTCTGCCACCATCTTGTTTGACCCCAAGATAAACCTGCGATTGGCCACCCGGTAGGGGTTGTCCCTGGCCTGCTCCGCCAGCTGTCTGCAGCGGGCCAGCAGCCGAATGGAGATCTGTTGGGAGAGCAGGGGATCAATGTCTGCCTCCATTAGGTGCAGGGCACCCATCAGGGAGGGGTCCTTCCACTCGAACAGCATCAGGCTTTCGGGCAGTTTGGCTCGGATATGGGGGAGCAGCATTTTTTCACCTGTGGTCAGGTAGAGCTCCACTGCGGCCCAGAACCGGTCATCCCGATCGTGATTGAGGGAGGGCTGCTGATCCCAGCGGTTAAAGATGTAGGGACCAGACCCACCATCGTCTGAGGTGCGCCAGTCGATATGCTGGCGGGGGATGGAGCGCAGCCAATGCCAGCCTTCCAGGGCACTCTCCAGATAACGCTGAGCTCGCTGAGGATCACGGTCGGCGAGCTGGCGGGCCGCCATAGCCAGTACGGCGACCGCCTTGGCAGTGTCCGGGGTGGAGATACCGTACAGGTACCTCGGCTGTCGATCCAGATGAGGGGGAACCATTTCAGGCCAGCGGGCGCCGCTCACCTTGCGATAGAAGGCGCCGTCGGGACGCTGCATCTTCGGCAACCAGTCCAGGCCGACCTGAGCCTCCTTCAGCATGGCTTCGGCCAGCTCCGGCCGTGATGGGGCCAGTTGTTTTGCCGCGTCCAGCAGGCGGGCGGCGGTTATGGTGGTGGTGGCCAGATATTTTCCGTAGTCGCCGGCATCGTACCAGCCCCCCCTGACCTCCACATACTGACCCTCTCGATGGAAGGTGTCCCCCCGGGCAAGAATGGCGTCATTGCCGTGGCCGGCGGGGCGGCGGAAGCCTGTGGCGCCATCGAGCAGGGCGCGGCCTGCGTGTTGATACCGATAGGCGCGAACCAGCAGCTCCAGGGTCTGCTCCTGTCCGGCGGGACCTATGGGAAACAGCTCTCCTTCGCTGCCTTCGAGTTTGTACCAGCCCGGGGAGAGGGGCCGTTCGGTTTTGAGCCAGCCATCGGCTCCGGCTACCAGGGTGGCGGCCGGGCGCTCCTGCTGATCCAGCAGGACCACCTGGCTGTCCGGGGCGCCTTTGGCCACCAGGTGGTCACCGCTGAGATAGCCACTTTGATTGAAGAGTATCTGGGCGTTCAGTGGCAGGCTTACCAACAGCAGCATCCAGCGAGTCATAGGGATACCTCGAACTCAACGTTGCTCCAGGCCAGTCTCAGACCCAGTCGGCCATGGGGCAGCGGCTTTGCGCGGCGGCACCCCGGGGGGAGCGACCTCTTGGGAAAGGGGGCCAGGTGCATAACGCGGTCTCCGGGAATATCCAGTTGTTCCCGTTGATGTTCCACCAATTTTTCAGTGTGGTAAAGGGAAAAGGTCAAGCCGATCCGTCAGAGGCGTGTCGGCAGGTCATTCATCAGAGTCACGGGGGGCATCGTCTCTTCAGGCTGAAACTGTGCCGATTCTGACTGTGCTCATTCAAGGCTAGTTCAGGGGGACTAGAGTGGCAACGTACGGTAATGCAAAAGAAAAGGGAGCCAGATTGGCTCCCTTTGCTCAGGCTTTCTGCTCCTTGGCGCCAGGGCGCCACCACCAGATGAGGAAGCGTTTGAAGTCATCCAGAATCAGGTAGAGGCTGGGGACCAGCAGCAGGGTCACCAGGGTGGAGAACAGGATGCCGAAGGCCAGGGAGGTGGCCATGGGGATCACGATCTTGGCCTGCAGACTCTTCTCGAAGAACACGATGGGCACCAGGCCCAGGAAGGTGGTCAGGGAGGTGAGTACGATGGCGCGGAAGCGGCGAGTGCCCGCTTCGACCACGGCATCCTTGAGGCGGATCCCCTGGCGCCGGGCCTGGTTGACGAAGTCCACCAGGATCAGCGAGTCGTTCACCACCACCCCGGCCAGGGCGATGATGCCGCACAGGCTGAGGACGTTCAGGCTCAGGCCCAGCATATAGTGACCGATGGCGGCACCGATCATGCCGAAGGGGATCACCGACATGATGATCAGCGGCTGGCTGTAGGATTTCAGCGGGATCGCCATCAGGGCGTAGATGACGAACAGGGCCAGGCCGGCCCCCTGCAGCAGGCTCATCAGGGCATCGCTCTCTTCGGCGCTGGCACCGTCCAGCTCACTCTGCACCCCAGGATAGTGGGCGAGCAGCTCAGGCAGATACTCTTCGTTGACCTCTTTGGCGACCTTGCCGGGCTCCACCTTGTCCTTATTGGCCCGGGCGGTCACGGTAATCGCCCGCTTGCCGTCGGTGCGGATGATGGCGCTGTAGCTTTCCGCCAGCTCCACCCTGGCCACGGCGGAGAAGGGCACCTCGACGCCCGACGGGGTGCGGATGCGCATGTTCTCCAGGTGGCCCAGGTTGCGACGTTCGCTCTCCGGGTAGCGCACCATCACCTTCACCTCCTCCTTGTCCCTCAGCATCCGCTGGGCTTCATAGCCGTAGAAGCCGTAACGCACCTGGCGGGCCAGATCGGAGAGGGTCAGCCCCAGGGCTTCCGCTTCCGGCTTGATCGCCAGCCTCAGCTCCTGGGAACCTGAGGAGTAGTTGTCGTTGATGTCCTGCAGGCCGTCATAGGTGGCCAGCTTCGCCTTCAGTTCGCTGGCGGCCTGGGACAGCATCGCCATATCCTTGCCCTCAAGGCGGAAGGCGATGTCGGCACCGGCGCCGCCTGTGGTGCCCTGGATCTCGATGCCCTTGACCCCGGGCATCTGGCCGATGGCGTCCAGCCAGAGTTCGCTGATCTGGTTGGTGTCCAGCAGGCGGTCCTCCCCCTTGGTCAGTTCGATGACGAAGGAGCCGGAGGTGCGAGAGTTGAGGTCCGCCAGCACATGCTTGACCATCGGCTGGCCAAACTCCTGTTGCCACTGGCCATCCAGGTTATCCAACTGCTCCTCCATGTGCTGCAGCACCTTGAGGGTGTTTTGCTCGGAGGTGCCCTGCTCCATGGTCAGCTGCACCTGCATAAAGTCCGAGGGGATGTCGGGGAAGAACACGAAGCGGATGTGGCCGGTGCCCATCATGGCCCCCACCAGGGCCAGGGCACTGACAAAGCCGACCACCACGGTGTAGCGGCGGGCGATGCAGGTTTCCAGCACCGGTTTGTAGCGTTCCTGGATAAACTGGCGCACCTTGAGGTTGAAGGCGTGCTGCTTGGTGCCCAGCCAGCCGGTCTTGCCCCGCTTCTGCAGCCTGGCGTGGACCAGGTGCGCGGGCAGGATCCACTTGGACTCCACCAGGGAGAAGGCGAGACAGAGGATCACCACGAAGCCGATGGTTTTCCAGATGATGCCGAAGGGCCCCGGCACCAACAGCATGGGCACGAAGGCGGCGATGGTGGTCAGTACCCCGAAGGTGGCGGGCATCGCCACCCGCTGGGCGCCGGCGATGACGTTGTCCGTGGTGTGGCCGTGCTGCTCAATCTCGCTGTAGGCGGACTCGCCGATGACGATGGCGTCGTCCACCACGATCCCCAATACCAGGATGAAGGCGAACAGGCTGAGCAGGTTGATGCTCATCCCCAGGGGCGGCATCAGGAACAGGGCGCCGAGGAAGCAGACCGGCAGCCCCATCATCACCCAGAACGCCACCTTGAACTCCAGGAACAGGGCCAGGATCAGGAACACCAGCAGGGCTCCCTGGGCCATGTTGGTGAGCATCATGTTCAGCCGTCCCTGCAGGTAGAAGGTGACGTCACCCCAGTGCTCCACTTCGATGGCGGCGGGCAGGGTCTCTTTCAGTTCTTCCACCTTGTCACGCACCTGCTCGGAGATGTCCAGGGCACTCTGTTCGCCGACGCTTTTCACCCCGACGAAGACCGCGGTCTTGCCGTTGAATCTGGTGTACCTGAGCCCCTCGGTAAACTCGTCGCGGATGCGGGCCACGTCGGAGAGCATCACCCGGGTGCCGTCGGCGCGGGTCAGCACCAGGGTGTTGGCAAAGTCCTGCTCTGTGTAGGACTGCCCCTTGGTGCGCAGCAGGATGTCGCCGTCCTGGGCGCGGATGGAGCCTCCGGGCAGGTCGATGGAGTTGCGCTGCACCGCCGAGGCCACCTCCTCGAAGGTGAGGCCATACTCCCGCAGTTTGTCTTCGGACAGTTCGATGCTGATCTCATAGGAGGGCGCGCCGGTCAGATCGGCACGACTGACCGCGGGCAGGTTGGTGAGCTCGTCACGGATCTCCTTGCCCAGCTCCTTCAGCTCAGTCAGGGGGGCGTCGCCGTAGATGGACAGCCAGATCACGTCTTGTTCCGGGCGGATGCGGTATACCTCGGGCTTTTCGATGCTGTCCGGGAAGGTGGAGATGGTATCGATGCGCAGCTTTACCTCGTCGAGCACCTCGGCGGGGTCGGCTTCATCTTCCACCTCGATGGTGACCGTGCCGCTGGAGTCCGAGGCGACCGAGGTGACCTTCTTGATCCCCTGGACATCCTTGATCGCCTCCTCGATCTTGATGGTGATCCCCTCCTCAATCTCCTGAGGGGCACCGCCGGGGTAGCCGACGGAGACCCGCAGCAGGTTCAGCTCAAATCGGGGAAACACCTCTTTGTTGATGGTGAAGGTGGCGAAAAAGCCGCCTATCAGCAGGCCGAACATCAGCAGGTTTGCCGCCACACTGTTGCGGGCAAACCAGGCGATCAGCCCTTTTCTGGTTTGCATATCACTCATTGGCGCTGACCTCGGCACTCAGGGTGTTGCCATTGGTGGCCTGGGGCTCCTCGCCCAGGATGCGCACTTCGCTGCCATTCTGGAAGGAGTTCAGCGCGGTCAGGGAGATGCGATCCCCTTTGCTGATGTCGCCACGGATGTAGACGGAGTTGAGGTCGGTGTGCACGACCTCTACCGGACGGCGTTCCAGCAGGTTGCCTTCGCCGATGACCATCACAGTGTCGTTGCGGACGCTGTGGCGGGGCAGGCGGATGATGTTTTTCAGGGTACGCCCCTGGATCTCGGCGTTGACGAAGCTGCCAAATTTCAGCACACCAGAACCAAGCTGACCGTTGTGGTTGTAGGGATCGTCGATCTGAGCCACCAGGTAGATCATCCGGCTCTGGGCATCAATAACCTGTTCGGAGCGCACCAGATGGGCGGTCCAGTTCAGGGTCCCGGTGGGGCTCTCCTGGGTGAGGGCCACTTCGCTGTCCGGATTGTCCGGGTTGTCGATAAAACGCAGTTGTTCGACGCTCAGGGGCAGCCGTACTTCGGCGATGTCGGTACCCAGTACTTCGCCGAGTTTGGTGCCCAGGCCGACGTATTGCCCCAGATCGACGTCGCGGTTCTTCACCAGTCCATCCAGGGGGGCGCGAATCACCGTGCGCTCCAGGTTACGCTGGGCGCGGGCCAGGGAGGCCTCGGCGGAGCGCAGTTTGGCCTGCTCCTGGGCCAACTGAGGTTTACGCAGACCCAGCTCCGGCGGCAGGCCACTGGTGACCCCTTTCCACTCCTGCTCGGCCACCTTGCCTCGGGCGATCTCCTCCTGCAGCTGGGCTTTGGCCTGGGCCAGGTTGGCCTGAGCCTGCATCAGGTCTGCCTGGTAGTCGGCGGGTTCGATGCGCGCCAGAATGTCCCCCTTCTTCACCTCGCCACCGGCGATAAAACCCGGTGCCAGCTCGACGATACGGCCGCTGACCTCGGCCACCAGTTGGGTCTGATGCTTTGGCTGAACCACGCCGTAGGAGTTGAGGGACAGGGTGATGTCGTCGCTGCGGATCTCCTGAACCTCCACCAGAGGCAGAGCCTGGGTCTCCTCCTTCTTCTCGGGCTGAGGCTTGGTCTTAATAATTAGGGTTACGCCGACCGCCAGCACAGAGAGTATGATGGCGATGGGCATCAGGCGCCTTAACCAAAGCATAATTGCGTTCCTTCGAGAATGGTTTTGTCTTTATAGCCCCACAGGTTAACAAAATGTTGAGTGGCTCGTGAGGGTTATTTGTAAGTGAGTTTTTGTAGAGTGTAAGAGGCTATGACTGAGAGTAACAATAAGCTTCGTCATAATGATCAATTGCTTATCGAAGGGTTTCTCGACCGGCTGTGGGCGGAGAAAGGTCTCTCCGAGCATACCCTGGCGGCCTATCGCAGTGACCTGTTGCGCTTTTGCGAATTCCTTGTGCCCAGGGAGGAGACCCTGCTGCAGGTGAGTGGCGAAACCCTTCGTCAGTATCTGGAGAGGCGCCAGCAGGCGGGGATGGCCAAAACCAGTACCGCCCGTACCCTGAGTGCCCTGCGCCGCTTCTATGGCGACTTGGTGCGCCGTGGTGAGCTGGAGAGCGATCCCCTGGCCCGGATTAAGCCTCCGAAACTCACGAGAAACATCCCGGATACCCTGAGTGAGGCCCAGGTCAGCGCCCTACTGGATGAGCCGGATCGTACCGATCCTCTGGAACTGAGGGATGCGGCAATGCTGGAGCTGCTTTATGCCACCGGCCTGCGCGTCTCCGAGCTGGTGAGTCTGCAACTGGAGCAACTGGGGCTGAGGCAGGGAGTGGTTCGGGTGACCGGCAAGGGAAGCAAGGAGCGGCTGGTGCCCGTGGGCGAGACCGCCCTGGATCTGCTGACGCTCTATCTGAAGCAGAGCCGCCCCCAGCTGTTGGCCGGGCGGGACTCCGACGTGCTGTTTCCCAGCAATCGCGGCATCATGATGCAGCGCCAGACCTTCTGGTACCGTATCAAGCTCTATGCCGTGAGGGCGGGGATCAACGGCAGCATTTCCGCCCACACCCTGCGCCACGCCTTTGCCACTCACCTGCTTAATCATGGCGCGGATCTGAGGGTGGTGCAGCTGCTGTTGGGGCATTCGGATCTCTCCACCACTCAGATCTACACCCATGTGGCTCAGGCCAGGTTGCAACAGCTCCATGCGGCCCATCACCCGAGGGGATGATGGCCGGATTGGTGTGCTGAATCAGTGGCTCGCCCCTCCCCGAAACAGAGAAGTTCTGCTCCTTTGCCCTGAGGATGAGCTATACACTCAGAGCTGGTTACAAAAAAACCTGATTCGCCGCGGGTTGCGGAGAAATGTAGCTTGGCTAAACAGGTTCCATACTGTAATTTCTGCTGTCACAGCCCGGTCTATACCACTGAGGCGAAATGGAGTCATTAAAATGAGAAAACAGATTTTTTCCCTGATGGGGGCACTGGCCCTGGTCGCGGGTACCGCAGTTGCCGGGGAGGCGGAGGTGAAAGCCGCCATGGAGACCACCCTGGGCATCAAGGCTGAGGCGATCTCTCCTGCACCCATCAAGGGGCTGTATGAGGTGGTCACCGGTCAGGGGCTGTTCTACGTGACAGAAGACGGCAGCAAGCTGATTCACGGACAGGTGTATGACCTGAAGAATCAGATGGCCAACCTGACTGAGCAGCGCATGTCCGGCATTCGCAAGGAGTTGCTGGCCAAGGTGGCGGACACCGCCATCGAGTTCAAGGCCCCCAACGAGAAGCATGTGGTGACCGTGTTTACCGACACCACTTGTGGCTACTGCCGTAAGCTGCACAATGAGATGCAGGATTACCTGGATGCGGGCATCACCATCCGCTACCTGGCCTACCCGCGTGGCGGTGCCAACAGCGGTGCCTGGCGCGAGATGGAGAAACTGTGGTGTGCCAAGGATCCCAAGGCGGCCATGGGCGAAGCCAAAGCGGGCCAGAAGCTGGCAGGAGCCACCTGTCCGGCGGCTGCCTCCATTGCCAAGCATTACGAGCTGGGTAACACCTTCGGCGTCAACGGCACCCCCGCCATGGTGCTGGATGATGGCACCATGGTTCCCGGTTACCTGCCTGCCAGCCGCTTGCAGATGCAGCTCAGTAGCCGTTAAGCTAGCCTCAATCCCAGAAGCGGGCTCAGGCCCGCTTTTTTATTGCCCCAGACCGAGTCCCCAATGACCAGAATCGTTCGCCGCGACACCGTGGATGATGCCCATCTGCCCGACACCCTGCCGCCCCTGCTCCGTCAGCTCTACGCCCGCCGTGGCGTTCGCTGCGCCTCGGAGCTGGAGCGGGAGCTCAAGGGCTTGATCAATCCGGCCAAACTCAAGGGCTGCGCCGAGGCGGCCAGCTTGCTGGCGGATGCCCTGGCCAGGCAGCAACCGATGCTGGTGGTGGGGGACTTCGATGCGGACGGGGCCACCTCCAGTGCCCTGACCCTGCTGGCGATGCGTGCCCTGGGCGCCCAGCGCATCGACTATCTGGTGCCCAACCGTTTCGACTACGGCTATGGCCTCAGCCCGGAGCTGGTGACCCTGGCCCAGGAGATGGGGGCCGAGGTGCTGATCACCGTGGATAACGGCATCTCCGCCCACGCCGGTGTCCGTGCCGCCAAAGACGCCGGGATGACGGTGATCGTCACCGACCACCACCTGCCCGGTGATGCCCTTCCCGAGGCAGACGCCATCGTCAACCCGGTTCAGCCCGGATGTGAGTTTCCCTCCAAGGCGATGGCCGGAGTCGGGGTGGCCTTCTACCTGATGCTGACCCTGAGAGGAGAACTGCGTCGCCGCAACTGGTTTGCCCAACAGGGGATCGCCGAGCCCAACATGGCCAACTACCTGGACATCGTGGCCCTGGGCACGGTGGCGGACGTGGTGCCTCTGGACGCCAATAACCGGCTGTTGGTGCAGCAGGGGATCAACCGCATCCGTGCCGGTCGTTGCCGTCCCGGCATCACCTCCCTGCTGGAGGTGGCCGGGCGCAGCGCCGCCCGCCTGGTGGCGTCGGACCTGGGGTTCACCGTGGGCCCCAGGCTCAATGCTGCCGGCCGCCTGGATGACATGTCCCTGGGTATCGAGTGTCTGTTGACCGAGGACCTGATTGCCGCCCGGCAGCTGGCCAGTCAGCTGGACAGCCTGAATGCGGAGCGGCGGGAGATCGAGGCGGGTATGCAGCAGGAGGCGGTCCAGGCCCTGGATTCCCTGCAGTTGAGTCAGCAGGATCTGCCCTGGGGGCTGGCGCTCTATCAGGGCGACTGGCACCAGGGGGTGATCGGTATCCTGGCCTCGCGTATCAAGGAGAAGTACCACAGGCCGGTGATCGCCTTCGCCGATGCGGGCGACGGTGAGCTCAAGGGCTCGGCCCGCTCCATCCCCGGGTTGCACATGCGTGATCTGCTGGAGCGCATCGACACCCTCAACCCCGGGATGATCCTCAAGTTTGGCGGCCACGCCATGGCCGCCGGCCTCAGTCTGGACGGCTCGCGCTTCGAGGAGTTCTCTGCCGCCTATGATCTCGCGGTGCGCGCCGAGTTGGAGGAACATCAGCTGACCGGGGAACTGCTCAGCGACGGCGAGCTGCCGGCCCGGCAGCTGAGTCTGCAGATCGCGTCCCAATTGCGGGACGCCGGCCCCTGGGGACAGGCGTTCCCAGAACCGATGTTCGATGGCCGTTTTCGCCTGCTGGATCAGCGTCTGGTGGGGCAGAAGCATCTGAAGATGGTGGTGGAGACCGAATGCGGTGCCCTGCAGCTGGACGCCATCGCCTTCAACGTGGACCTCAAGCAGTGGCCCAACGGCGCCGTGCAGCGGGTGGAGCTGGCTTACCGGCTGGATGTGAACCACTGGCGGGGCAACGACAGCGTGCAGCTGATGGTGGAGTGGCTTTCACCTCAGTAGTGCGGTCGGTCCCGGATCAGACAAGGCGCAGTGTGCGCCTTTTTTTGTGTCCGTTTACCCAGTTCTGGCCTGCCCCTTTAGGGCCATGGCACCCAGAATCAGCATCAGCCCCAGCATCAGCGGCCACACCAGCACCAGAGAGAGGTGTTGCCCCAGCAGGGTGAAGCCCACCAGGGCCAGGCCGGCGCTGGTCAGGGCCAGGGGCAACTGGGTGCTGACGTGATCCACCGGGGCACAGCCACTGGCGGTGGCACTCAGTACCGTGGTGTCGGAGATGGGGGAGCAGTGATCACCAAACACCGATCCGGCCATCACCGCACTGAGGGCGGGCAGCAGCAGCTGGGGTTGCAGCTGCCAGGCGATTTCGGCGCCGATGGGGATCATCAGGGCGAAGGTGCCCCAACTGGAGCCGGTGGCGAAGGCGGTGACCGCACACAGCAGGAAGATCCCCGGCAACAGCAAGCCTTGAGCCAAATGGGCCGAGGCCCAGGTGGCCATCACCCGGCCGGTCTCCAGATCGCCGATGGCCCGGCCCACCATCCAGGTCATCATCAGGATCCCCAGGGCGGTGGCCACCGAACGCAGCCCCATCCAGCTGGCGATCAGCATCGCCTTGAGCCTGATCCCCTGGTGCCACTGCAACATCAGGGAGAGCAGCACCGCCCCCAGGGAGGCGTTGCGCATGGCGGCGCCGATGTCGGCGGCGGCCAGCCACTGCATCAGGGTGTCGCCCCCCTTGAGGCCGGAGAGCACCGCCAGCAGCAGGCTGCCGCCAATCAGCACCAGCACCGGCAGGCCCAGCAACCAAGGGCTGCCGGCTTGCTGCTCCTGTTCCTGGAAGTGCTCAGGTTTGGCCGGAGCGCTTTTGAAGCCCAGGTTGCTCCAGGCCACCAGGGCGGCCAGGGCCAGGGTGATCACCGCGTAGAAGTTGGTGCAGGCCACCTGCAGAAAGGCGGTCAGCGGCGCCTCGTTAAGGAAGGTCAACCCGGCCAGCAGAGTCATCACATAGGGGCCCCAACTGGAGAAGGGCAGGATGGCGCACAGGGGAGAGGCGGTGCTGTCCACCAGGTAGGCCAGCTGGGCGTTGGAGATGCGGTAGCGTTCGCACAGGGGGCGGCTGACGTTGCCGTTGGCCAGGCAACTGAAGATGCCGTCGATAAACACCATCCAGCCCACCGCCACCACCGCCAGCCGGGCCTGACGACGGCTGCGAATTCGGGGGAACAGCCAGTGGGCAAAGGCGTTGACCGCGCCGCTGCGGGCCAGTTGCTGGGTGAGGATCCCCAGCAGGGCGATGGTGAGGATCACATCCAGGTGCCACCCTTGCCACTGGCCCTGTGCATAGAGCTGACCGGTGAAGTTGTTCACCAGATAGAGCACCGGCCCGGTCATTGTGCCCCAGTGCAGTATCAGGGCCGCCAGCAGCAGGCCGCTGCCCAGGGCCAGCAGGGTTCGGCGGACCATCAGGGCCATGCCAATGGTGAGGACCACCGGAGCCAAACTGAGAAGCTCGTTGGTTATCATATTGTTGTTCTTGCAGAGGTCAGGCCTTCATGATGCAACATAGGGAAGTCTGGTGCCAGTGAAGCGCCCGGAAACCGGGCCGATTCATCGATAAATTTTTGCACAAAAACCCCGCAGAACCCGGTGCGATCCGCCCTGCTTTAGGTTAAAATTGCCGGTTTGCATAATGTCATCAATCTGTAGGACGGAAATGTTCGAAATCAATCCGGTTCAAAACAAGATTAAGGAGCTGTCTGAGCGGACAGATCTCCTTAGGGGGTACCTTTGACTATGACGCCAAGAAAGAGCGTCTGGAAGAGGTTAACGCGGAGCTAGAGCAGCCCGACGTCTGGAACGAGCCTGAGCGCGCCCAAGCACTGGGCCGCGAGCGGGGTGCCCTGGAGGAGGTGGTGAAAACCATCGACACTCTGGACCAGGGTCTGGAAGACGTGACCGAACTGCTGGAACTGGCGGTCGAGGAGGAGGACGAGGACAGTTTCAACGAGACTCAGGTTGAGCTCGATGAACTGGAAGCCCGCCTGGCCAAGCTGGAGTTCCGTCGCATGTTCTCCGGTCCCCAGGATGGCAACGACGCCTACCTGGACCTGCAGGCCGGTTCCGGCGGAACCGAAGCCCAGGACTGGTGCAACATGCTGCTGCGCATGTACCTGCGCTGGGGTGAAGCCAAGGGTTTCAAGACCGAGATTATCGAACTGTCCGAAGGGGACGTGGCTGGCCTTAAGAGCGCCACCGTCAAGTTTACCGGTGAGTACGCCTATGGCTGGCTGCGCACCGAGACCGGCGTGCACCGTCTGGTGCGCAAGTCCCCCTTCGATTCCGGTGGCCGTCGTCACACCTCCTTCTCCTCGGCGTTTGCCTACCCCGAAGTGGACGACAACATCGACATCGACATCAATCCGGCGGACCTGCGTATCGACGTATACCGTGCCTCCGGTGCCGGTGGTCAGCACGTGAACACCACCGAGTCTGCGGTGCGTATTACTCACCTGCCCACCAATACCGTGGTGCAGTGTCAGAATGAACGCTCCCAGCACAAGAACAAAGACCAGGCAATGAAGCAGCTGAAGGCTAAGCTGTTTGAACTGGAAGTGCAGAAACAGAATGCCGAGAAGCAGGCGGCGGAAGACGCCAAGTCTGACATCGGCTGGGGCAGTCAGATCCGCTCATACGTGCTGGATGACTCCCGAATCAAAGATTTGCGTACCGGGGTGGAGAACCGCAACACCCAGCAGGTACTGGATGGCGACCTGGATCGCTTCATCGAAGCCAGCCTGAAATCTGGCCTGTAAGACTGAGTAGAGAAAATGACTGAACAGGTACAAGACGAAAACAAGTTGATTGCCGAACGCCGCGCCAAGCTGGACGGCATCCGCAAAGAGTGCAATGCCAACGGTCACCCCAACGACTGGAAACGCGAGCACCAGGCTGCAGATCTTCAGGCTAAATACGCGGACAAATCCAAAGAGGAGCTGGAAGAGCTGGCCGAGGTGGTGTCCATCGCCGGTCGTGTGATGGCCAAGCGTGGTCCCTTCCTGGTGATTCAGGATGTGTCCGGCCGGATTCAGGGCTACGCCTCCAAGGGCGTCCAGAAAGAGCTGAAGGCGATCGGTGGCCTGGACATCGGTGACATCGTCGGCATCAAAGGCCAGCTGCACCTGTCCGGCAAGGGTGACCTGTACGTGGACATGGGCGAGTACAAGCTGCTGACCAAGGCGCTGCGTCCCCTGCCCGAGAAGTTCCACGGCCTGACCGATCAGGAGCAGCGCTACCGTCAGCGCTATGTGGATCTCATCGTCAACGAAGAGTCCCGCAACACCTTCAAGGTGCGCTCCAAGGTGATCTCCGCCATCCGTCAGTTCATGACCGAGCGTGAGTTCATGGAGGTGGAGACCCCGATGATGCAGGTGATCCCCGGTGGTGCGTCTGCCCGTCCCTTCATCACCCACCACAACGCCCTGGACCAGGAGATGTTCCTGCGTATCGCCCCCGAGTTGTACCTGAAGCGTCTGGTGGTCGGCGGTTTCGAGCGGGTGTTCGAGATCAACCGTAACTTCCGCAACGAAGGCCTGTCCCCGCGTCATAACCCAGAATTCACCATGATGGAGTTCTATATGGCGTACGCGGACTTCAATGACCTGATGGACCTGACCGAGGCGATGCTGAAAGAGGTGACTCAGAAGGTGCTGGGCACCAGTGTGGTCAGCTACGGCGAAGAGACCTTCGACTTCGGTGCGCCCTTCGCTCGCATGAGCATGGTGGACGCCATTCTGAAGTACAACCCCGAAGTGACCCGTGAGCAGCTGGCCGACTTCACCAGCGCCTGCGAAGTGGCCAAGGATCTGAAGATCGAAGTGGACAAGGGCTGGGGCCTGGGCCGGGTGATCACCGAGATCTTCGAAGAGACCGCCGAGCATCGTCTGATTCAGCCGACCTTCATCACCGAGTACCCTGCCGAGGTGTCGCCTCTGGCCCGTCGTAACGACGAGAACCCGGAGATCACCGATCGTTTCGAGTTCTTCGTGGGTGGCCGCGAGATCGCCAACGGCTTCTCCGAGCTGAACGACGCCGAAGATCAGAAGCAGCGCTTCCTGGATCAGGTGAAGGCCAAGGACGCCGGTGACGATGAGGCGATGTTCTACGACGGTGACTATGTGACCGCCCTGGAACACGGCCTGCCCCCGACTGCGGGCCAGGGCATCGGCATCGACCGCCTGGTGATGCTGTTCACCGACAGCCACACCATCCGTGACGTGATTCTGTTCCCGGCACTGCGTCCCCAGGGCAGCTAAACGCCGACGGGCAGCAAGAAAAGTGCATTGGAAACCCGCCTTCTGGCGGGTTTTTTTGCCTGCGATGCCTCATGTTGTCAGTTTGTTGTTGCTGCTTGGTCTGACTGAACTGCAAGGGGGGGAGGATTACACTGCCTCATCGATAAAAAACCAGTGTAAAACAGTGCTCTGGTGCAGAGGCTGCTCCGATGAGCTCGAGGATTTGACAAAGTGTGATCCGGATCGCCCAGTGGATTGTGCTGGCTTCAACCGGGCATTCAGTGGATGAATCCAGTGATCCTCGTTGCTATGGCTAGATGTTATATCTGAATTCCGCTTCATGACTGGATAAATTGCCTGTTAACGGCCGTGTAACCTGTGTCTTTTCGCTGGCATCAGCGATAGTATGTGCCGGTCTTTTTATGAAGGCTCCGCCATAAGAGAGTCGCCGAAGCGCCACAGGGCGCCCAACACAGGTAGTTCATATGCATTCCAACTCCTTGTCCAAAAGGATCTTCATCGGCCTGTTCTCCGGCTTGATCCTTGGGACAACCATTCAGTTCCTCCTGGCCGATGTGGCCCTATTTTCCGACTCCCTGGTGGAGCTGGCCACCCTTGGGGGCCAGCTGTTCATTAACCTGATCATGCTGATGGTGGTGCCCCTGGTGTTTGTCTCCATCGTCAGTGGGGTCTGCGAACTGCCGGATGTGCGCGCCTTTGGCCGCCTGGGGAGCAAGACGTTCGGCCTGTACATCATCAACACCGTCATGGCCATCGCGGCGGCGGTGGCGATCTCCCTGATGTTCCAGCCTGGCCTGGGCGCCAACCTGGTGAGCATGGGCGAGGGGGCGCAGATCCAGTCCACGGACCTGCCCAACATCGGCGAGCTGATCCTGAACATAGTGCCCCGAAACCCCATTACCGCCTTCGCCTCCGGCAACATGCTTCAGGTGATCTTCATGGCCCTGTTGCTGGGGATCGCCATCAAGAAACTGGGCAGTGAAGTGGAGGGCGTGGCCCGGGGGTTTGCCGTGGCCAACCGCATCATGATGACCCTGATCACCATGGTGATGAGTCTGGCACCCTATGGTGTGTTCTGTCTGATGCTGAAACTGGGGGCCACCCTGGAGGCCGCCACCTTCCTGTCGGTGCTCAGCTACATGGGATTGATCCTCGGCCTGCTGCTGTTGTGGCTGTTTGTGGTTTACCCTGTGGTGGTCTCTCTGACCACAGAGATGAGCGCCGCCGAGTTCCGTCGTAAGACCCGGGAGCAGGTGCTGTTCTCCTTCTCCACCGCCAGTTCCAACGCCACCATCCCGGTGACCATGCGCACCCTGGTGGAGAAGATGAAGGTCAACAAGGCCACCGCCGGCTTCGGCGTGCCTCTGGGGGCCACCATGAACATGAGCGGTGTCTCCATCTACATCACCATCGCCGCTTTCTTCCTGGCTAACGCCTATGGTGCCCCCATCACCATGGCGCAATTGCCGGCGCTGGTCACCTCCTGCTTCCTGCTCTCTGTGGGGGCCGGTGGTGTGCCCGGTGGTGGCATGGTGATGATCGGTGTGCTCATTCATCAGATGGGCCTGCCGGTGGAGGCCTTCGCGCTGGTGGCGGCCCTGGACCGGGTGATCGACATGGTGCTGACCTCGACCAATGTGGTGGGGGATACCGCTGTCGTGACCATAGTGGACCGCAGCGAGGCCCGTCAGGCCCTGCTGCAGGAGCGGACCGAACTCACGGGTTAACCCCTTCATTGGTTCAGATAAAGACCCCGCTCCGGCGGGGTTTTTCTTTGTGGGGGTTCTGTTATTCTGGTTAATAGTTCAACGCCACACGAGGGATGGGAATGAGCCTTTGGGTTAACGGCACCGTAGTCGAGCGGATCGACTGGAACGACAAACTCTTCACTCTCAAGGTGGAGGCCGAGGTAGAGCCTTTCGTGGCCGGCCAGTTCACCAAGCTGGGGTTGGAGCAGGAGGGGGAGCGAGTCCAGCGGGCTTACTCCTTCGTCAACGCACCCGACGAGCCCCTGCTGGAGTTTCTGGCGGTGTCGGTGGATGAGGGCAAGCTCTCTCCCCGGCTGCAGGACCTTCACCCCGGCGATCAACTGATGGTGGCCAAGCGTCCTACAGGCTTCATGGTGCTCGACGAAGTGCCGGCCGGCCGGGATTTGTGGATGCTGGCGACCGGCACCGCCATCGGCCCTTTCCTCTCCATACTTCGCGACCCGGCAAGCTGGGATCAGTTTGAGTCTTTCAACCTGGTGTATGCGGTTCGCAATCTGGAGGATATGGCTTACCTGGAGGAGATACGGGCCCTGGAGCAGACTCATCCCGACCAGTTCAAGTTCATTCCCGTGGTCAGTCGTGAGGAGGTGGAAGGTATGCTCAAGGGCCGGATTCCGGCATTGATCTCCGGCGGTCAGATTCAGGAGTACGCCGATCGGCCCATCACGCCATCCCGCAGCCAGGTGATGGTGTGCGGTAACCCGGACATGATTCGCGATACCCTGGCGGTGCTGGAGGGGATGAAACTGAGGAAGAACCTGAGACGTACCCCGGGTCAGATCACAATGGAGAAGTACTGGTAGGCACTCCCCACTGGCCTGAGCTTATTCACGGCGAAACTGGTTCTGCTCCGGCAGATAGTGAAAGCCAATCGCCCCGAGTTTGTGCTCCAGCTGGGCACCGCTGATCCCCAGGTCCTCCTCGAGCTCCCCCAGGTTGTCGCAAGACAGCCTCAGGCGTTCATTGACTATGCCCAGCAGAATGTGGGCATCCAGCAGTTCCGGCCGATGGATCTCCATAGTGCCTCCAAAAAGATGGCGCCTGTCGTTAACTATAGATTAGGGCGAGAACCCTGAGTGTGTACAGCCGGGGTTAGGTACTCTCCCCCTATATTGGTTGAAAAACCGTTGTAGCACTTGCCATGCCCTCTGCCGAGGGCAACATGGAGGTGGGATTGAGGGAGGGATACGGATGCGAACCAGAACAATCTTATGGTCTCTGCTGCTGGCCCCGGTCGTGGCCCAGGGAAGCGAATATGGCCCCTTGATGGTCAAGGCCCAGTCGCCGCTGCAGGCCCAGGCCTATACCCCCATGCTGCGAAGTGGCCAGGTGATGGAGACCGGCACTGTGGAGTGGCATCTTACCGGGGCGATCGCCAGTGTCTGGGCGGAGACCCCGGACTATGTGATGGATTACTACCATAATGAGATCAACCTCGGGGCGCGTTTCGCTCCGTGGCAGCGCTGGGAGTTTGAGCTGAACTATCAGTACCGTTTTGCGGCGGATAACGGCCTGGACACCATCACCGAGAAGTTTCATGACTTCTTTGGGCTGGGACAGAATGGTCGGGACCAGGTGCCCAAGCACCGTTTCTACATTTCGGCCCCCCAGTATGGGGTGCACTTCGAGGACTTTCAGGGGGAAACCCTCAGTAACGCCCTGTCCGGTTACGCCGGTTACCAGCTCTACCTTAAGGGGCCCCATGCGGTGTCTGCCGGGCTGGGTCTCTCCTACAACTATGTGGGCAGTGGTCCCTTCGAGATCAGCTCCTTCGAGCAGATCGCCCAGCTGAATTACAGCTATCAGCCCAATTCGCCTCACCATCTTCATTTCACCCTGGGGACCGCCCACAGCGACGATCAGGAGGTGTCCGGGGGCTTGAAGATGAGCGACTGGTCGTGGATGGCCGGTGGCAGCTACCAGTACCGCATCGGCGAACGCCACAGGTTGCTGCTGGAGTACCACGTCTACAGTGGCGAGACCAAGGAGGTGGATGAACTGGACGAGATCTCCCATGAGTTTCTGCTGGGGTATCGCTATCACCTGAAGCGGGGGGCGATCGAGCTGACC
Source organism: Ferrimonas futtsuensis DSM 18154 (assembly GCF_000422645.1). Taxonomy (GTDB): domain Bacteria; phylum Pseudomonadota; class Gammaproteobacteria; order Enterobacterales; family Shewanellaceae; genus Ferrimonas; species Ferrimonas futtsuensis. The sequence continues at coordinate 88,832 of NZ_AUGL01000010.1, read as the reverse complement.
ATGATTGAGAACGTGTTCAACATGGACAACAGTACCGACATCGCCTTCGCCCTGGGCTATCGTCACAGGATGTAGCCTGAACCAACTAAAAAGGGCGCCTAAGGCGCCCTTTCTTTTCTGGAGGCTTACTCTTCGCCAAACAGTGGGTAGGGTCGTGGCTCGATGGCCAATTCAACCTCACCGATGCGCAGCCTGGCGTCGGCGTCCACATCCTTGGCCATCACCGCGGTGACCCAGAGTTCCCCGTCGACCAGCTGGCGGTTCAGCAGGGTGCCGCCACGGCGCCAGTTGTCCCCCAGGGCCAGTTCCAGATCGCCTTCGGGCATCGCCGAGGCGGCGCCTTTGAGCACGAAGGTGGCGCGCTTGTTGCCCCCACGGAAGTGCATCCGGGCGACGGTCTCCTGACCGATGTAACAGCCCTTGTCATATTGGATGCCGCCGACGGCGTCCAGGTTCAGCATCTGTGGCACCAGTTCGCCGCTCTGACTGGCGGGCAACATGGGCCAGGCCTGGGCGATCTCATGGCGCAGCCACTGCTGGTCACTGCCCCTTTCCAGGGTGGCCAGGGCACCGGGCAGCTCGCCCAGAACGAGGGCACTGGACTCATCCAGCAGCAGGCTGGCGCCTTGCTGATGGCGCAGGTTGCCCTCGCCGGCAAACAGCTCACTGGCCAGCTGACAGGCATCCTCTCCCAGCAGGCCATGAACCGGCAGATCGTCGCTGGCGTCGGTGATGGTCACCTTGTTGAAAACCGCGTACTTCTGCAGCTGGGGCATATCCACGGGAATAAGTGCCCTGGGCATCAGCATCAGAATGTCGCCGTTCAGTTTCAGCAGGCGGAAACTGGCCAGCAGTTTGCCCTTGGGGTCACAATGGCCGCCCCAACTCCACTGGCTTTCCTCCAGGCTCATCAGGTTGATGGTGAGCTGGCCCTGTAGGAAGGTCAGGGTGTCGTCGCCGCTGATGCGGATAAGACCCAGGTGGGTCAGGGGGATGCACTGCGCCATGGCAAATCCTAAAAAAATTGGTCGATGGGAAGACCCACCAGTGTAAGCCAAGGTGAGTGGGAAAAAAACTGGCCTAAGTCCCCATTTTGAAAGGGGCTATTCACCATAAGGTGAATAGCCCCAAAAGAGTCAGACCTGCCGGTGAGCCACCTGAAAGGCTCAGTGGAGGATACGGGCGCGGATGGTGCCGTTGATGGAACTCAGCTGAGCCAGCGCGTCGTCGGCGTGCTGCGTCGCCACATCCATGACCACGTAGCCCAGATCGCCCTTGGTCTGCAGGAACTGGGCGGCGATGTTGATCTCTTTCGCCGCGAATGCCTGGTTGATCTGGTTCAGAATGCCGGGCACGTTGTGGTGGATGTGCAACAGGCGACTGGTTCCTGTGTGCTCAGGCAGAGACACCTCTGGGAAGTTCACCGCAGAGAGGGTCGAGCCGTTGTCGGAGTATTTCACCAGCTTGGAGGCCACCTCGATGCCGATGTTTTCCTGGGCCTCCTGGGTGGAACCGCCGACATGGGGAGTCAGAATCACATTGTCGAACTCCCGCAGAGGGGTGACAAACTCCTCGTCGTTGGACTTGGGCTCGACCGGGAACACGTCCACGGCAGCCCCGCGGATACGGCCGCTGGAGAGGGCGGCAGACAGGGCGTTGATCTCCACCACGGTGCCCCGGGAGGCGTTGATCAAGATGCTGCCCTGGCGCATATGAGCGACGGTATCGGCGTTGATCATCTCCTTGGTGGCCGGGGTTTCCGGAACGTGCAGGCTGACCACATCCGATTGGGCAAGCAGTTGCTGCAGGGAGGGCATTTGCCGGGCATTGCCCAGGGGCAGCTTGTTCTCGATGTCATAGAACATCACTTGCATACCCAGGCCTTCCGCCAGTACACCCAGCTGGGTGCCGATGTGGCCATAGCCAACGATACCCAGCACCTTGCCCCGGGCTTCGAAACTGCCACTGGCGCTCTTCTGCCAGACGCCGCGGTGGGCCTGGGCGTTTTTCTCCGGGATGCCGCGCAGCAGCAGCAGGATCTCCCCCAGCACCAGTTCGGCGACGGAGCGGGTGTTGGAGAAGGGGGCATTGAATACCGGCACACCCTTCTTGGCGGCGGCGTTGAGATCGACCTGATTGGTGCCGATGCAGAAACAACCGATGCCCACCAGCTTGTTGGCGGCTTCAATGACTCTCTCGGTCAGCTGGGTGCGGGAGCGGATGCCAATGAAGTGCACATCCTTGATACGCTCGATCAGTTCCTCCTCAGAGAGGGAGGTTTTCAGGGCTTCAATGTTGTCATAACCGGCCAGCTTGAAGCTTTCGATGGAGCGGGGGTGCAGTCCCTCCAGCAGCAGAACCTTGATTTTGTCTTTTTCGAGAGAGTGTTGGGTCATGGTACAGATTCCATACAGCGCGAGTGGGAATAGCCCAGCTTACCCTAATTCCTTTTTGTATGAATAGTGGAATTGATCGTTATACTTAGCCGCAATACAACCATAGGAATGATAGATAACGCCATGTCCAACACCCTGTCCCGCCTGGCCTGGGCCGCTGTTTTTATCCCGGTGCTGATCTGGTCTGCCATCGAACCCAAGGATGGCTTTACCTGGTTTCTGGAGGTGCTGCCTGCCCTAATCGGCGCGGTGATCCTGCTGGCCACCCTCAAGCGCTACCCGCTGACCCCCCTCTCTTACCAACTGGTGCTGGTGCACTGTGTCATCCTGATGGTGGGGGGACACTACACCTACGCCGAGGTGCCCCTGTTCGATACCCTGGCCGAATGGTTCGACTGGGAGCGCAACAACTATGACAAGGTGGGGCATCTGGCCCAGGGCTTCATTCCTGCCATTTTGGCCCGGGAGATCTTCCTGCGTAACCAGGTGGTGCGCCCAGGTGGCTGGGTGTTCTTCCTGTCGGTCTGCTTCTGCCTGGCGTTCTCCGCCTTCTACGAACTGATCGAGTGGTGGGTGGCGTTACTCAGCGGCCAGGACGCAGAAGCGTTTCTGGGGACCCAGGGCTATGTCTGGGATACTCAGTCCGACATGATGTGGGCCATGATCGGGGCCATCTTGTCCCAGCTGCTGCTGGGACGGGTGCACGATGGTCAGCTCAAGGAGCTGAAAACTCAGGCGTGATGGCCTGGGGCGGCCAGGGCATTCCAGAAGATGGTCATGGCGGCATGCTGCTGCTGAGGGTCCGCCGCCTGGTCTGGGTGGTCGATGAAGTGGCCGGCACTGGCCATAAACAGGCCGTGACACACCTCCATCATCAGCTCATGGGGGTAGCTGGCCAGCTCTCCCCGGGCCTGCCCCATCTTGATCAGCTCCAGTACGAAGCCCAGGGTTTCAAACTTGGCGGTGCGTCGGGTCTGGGGAGTCAGCACCGGAGACTGGTAGTAGGCCAGCAGGAAACGCAGCTTGTCGGGGTGATTCAGGGCCCACTCCATGGAGGCCTGCCACATCTTGCTTGCCATCTCCCGGGTAGGCGTCTCCGCGGTGACCGGCGGCAGCCGCTCCGCCAGTTCGCCTTTGATGGTCAGATAGAGGGCTGACACCAGCTCCTGCTTGTTGGCAAAGTGGTGAAACAGGGTGCCGGTAGCGACACCGGCCTCCTTGGCAATTTTGGCGGTGGCCGCCCCCTCAAGCCCCTGCTCGACGAAGAGCACCAGGGCGGTATCCAGAATCTGCTGACGTTTCGAGGCGCTCACCTGCGCTCCTTATTTGAGGAAGAATTTGAAGATCAGCTTCTGCAGCCATTTGCCATAGGGCGGGTACATCACCTTGCCCGCAAACACGCGTCCCTGGCGCAAAACCGTCTTGGCATGGGAGAAGGTCTTGAACCCCTCGATGCCGTGGTAGTGGCCCATGCCCGATGGCCCGACGCCACCGAAGGGGGCATCGTCTGCGGCAACGTGGAACAGCGCATTGTTGATGCACATGCCACCGGCGTGGCTCTGGCTGATCACCTGTTGTTGCAGCACCTTATCATAACTGAGCAGGTAAAGGGCCAGGGGGCGGGGACGGCTTCGCACGTACTCCAGTGCTTCATCGATGTGGTCGTAGGGGATCAGCGGCAGCAGTGGTCCGAAGATCTCTTCCTGTCGCAGGGTCATCTCGTCGCTGGTATCCAGCAACAGGTGGGTGGTCAGCCGGCGGCTTTCATCGCTCCTGTGATGGCCAGGAACACAGGGCAGCACCTTGGCGCCTTTGGCTTCGGCATCCTCCAGCCAGGCGGTCAGCCTCTGATACTGGCGTTCATTGATGACTGAGGTGTAATCCGGGCTGTCTACTCCCTTGGGGTAGAGGCGTTGAAACCGGCGCTGGTAGGCCTCGGCAAAGGCTGTCAGCTTATCTCTGGGCACCAGCACATAGTCCGGTGCCACGCAGATCTGTCCTGCGTTGAGGCACTTGCCGAAGATCATCCGCTCGGCGGCGGTGTCGGGATCCATGTCCGGTCCCACTATGGTGGGACTCTTACCGCCCAGCTCCAGGGTAACCGGGGTCAGGTTGTCTGCGGCGGCGCGCATCACGTGTCGCCCCACCGTGGTGGAGCCGGTGAACAGCAGGTGGTCGAAGGGCAGGGCACTGAACTGGGCGGCCACATCGGCTTCCCCCTCGATGCAGACCACCTGATCCTCTGTGAAGGCTTCATTCAACATCCTGATCAGCGCTGCATTGGTGAGGGGGGTAAACTCGGAGAGTTTGATCATCGCCCGGTTGCCGGCCGCCAGGGCGGTGATCAGCGGGCCGATGGAGAGCATCACCGGGAAGTTCCAGGGCACCACGATGCCCACCACGCCCAGTGGCTGATAGTGTACCTCGACTTGAGCGGGCGCGAGCAGCAGTCCGGCGTGACGCCGCTGAGGCCTGGTCCACTTTCTCAGGCGTTTGCTGGTGTAACCTATGTTCATCACGCAGGGGAGGATGTCGGAGATCAGGGTGTCCTGCCGGCTGCGCCCCTGATAATCCTGATCCAGGGCCTGGCAGAGGTTGTCACTGTGCTTCAGCAGCGCCTGCTTGAGGCGGTTGAGGTCCTCGATGCGGCGGGAGACCTCGGGGTAGGGCTCCTGGTGAAATGCCGCCTTCTGCTGCTCAAAGTGGAGCAGCATGGCCTGCTTTTCACTGTTCAGGGGCTGAATGGGTTGCTCGGTCATGGGGCCTCCGGGACAAAAACTAAAACCGACTGATTGGTCGGTCTAATCTTGGTCAAAAAAATAGGCGCCGTCAAGGCGCCTAATGAGAATTGTTTATAGTCCGTTCAGCTTCCAGAAACCAACTTATTGATCTCCGAGACTATCTCTTCATCATCTGGCCTGGTGGTGGGGGCCCAGTAATCCACCAGCTTGCCGTTGCCGTCCACCAGGTACTTGTAGAAGTTCCACTTGGGTGACCCTCCCTGATCCGCCAGGGCCTTGAAGATGGGGTCGGCGTCGCTGCCGCGAACCGATATGGGGGCCAGCATGGTGAAGCTGACGCCGTAGTTGCGATAGCACACCTCGGCGGTCTTGGCTTCCTCATCCTCCTCCTGGAAGAAGTCGTCGGAGGGGAAGCCGATGATCACCAGCTGGTCACCGTAGGTCTTGTGCAGCTGCTCCAGCTGCTTGAATTGGGGGGTATAGCCACAGTTGCTTGCGGTGTTGACGATCAGCGCGGGCCGGCCGGCGGTCAGCTGGCACAGGTTGACCTGCTCCTTGTCGTGCAAACGGCGTTTGTCCACATCCAGCCAGTCTGGGCAGGAGGCGGCGTAGAGAGAGGGGGTGGCCAACAGGGCCAGCAGTGCGATAACAGCTCGCATTGTCACTCCTTGGACTGAAAAGGGGTATCCAATACCCCTTACGTGAGAAGCTGACGGGCCGATCACACTATTGGCCCGCCACCGTAAACACTGTTACTTGATGGTTTTGACGCCATCCTTGGTGCCGAGCAGCAGCACGTCGGCACCGCGGTCGGCGAACAGGCCATTGGTGACCACGCCGACGATGGCGTTCAGCTGAGTCTCCAGCTTCTTGGGCTCGGTGATCTTCATGTCGTATACGTCCAGGATGACGTTACCGTTATCGGTCACCACACCTTCACGGTAGACCGGACTGCCACCCAGCTTGACGATTTCGCGGGCCACGTAGCTGCGGGCCATGGGGATCACCTCTACGGGCAGGGGGAAGTCGCCCAGGATGTCCACCTGCTTGGAGCCATCGGCGATGCAGATAAACTTGTCGGCCACCGCCGCCACGATCTTTTCGCGAGTCAGGGCAGCGCCACCGCCTTTGATCATCTCCATGGCGGGATTGATCTCATCGGCACCATCTACATAGACGGAGAGGTTGTCGACGCTGTTCAGGTCGAATACCGGGATGCCCAGGGCCTTCATCTTGGCGGTGGAGGCTTCGGAGCTGGATACTGCACCCTCAATATTGTTCTTCTTGGTGGCCAGAGCATCGATAAAGTGGTTTACGGTGGAGCCGGTGCCCACACCCACAATGCTGCCGTCTTCCACGTATTCCAGGGCGGCCCAGCCGGCGGCTTTTTTCAGTTCATCTTGTGTCATCGAAGGATCTCCTAAAAGTCTGTCGGGAATTATAGTTCCCTTGGGTCCAGGAGATAAACCGTTAGGTCACATTTGGGGGAGAGAAAAAGGGGAGGGAAATTCAGAGGCTTTCATTGCCGGAGCCAAACGGCTCCGGCAGGGCGCCCGTGAGTGGGCGCCAGCGGTCATCAGGCTTCGACCAGACGCCCTTCCTGCTTGATGGCGATCTTGCGAGGCTTCATCGTTTCCGGGATCTCGCGGACCAGATCCACATGCAGCAGGCCGTTCTCCAACTGGGCGTCACTGACCCGTACATGGTCGGCCAGCTTGAAGCGGCGCTTGAAGTTGCGCTCGGCAATGCCCTGGTGCAGGTAGTGGCGTTCTACATCGCCTTTGGCCTTGGTGCCCTCGATGCGCAGGGTGTCACCCTCAACTTCGATATCCAGCTCGTTGTCACCAAAGCCGGCCACGGCCATGGTGATGCGGTAGTGGTTCTCTTCCACCAGCTCGATGTTGTACGGAGGGTAGCCGTTGTGATTCTCGGCACGCTGGGCTTCATCCATCAGCTTGGCGAAACGTTCGAAGCCGATGGCGGATTTGTACAGGGGGGCAAAATCAAAATTACGCATAACAGTGTCCTCTTTTGAGCAACAATTCAGTGTTTTAGATTGTCGTCAGGGCCTCCATTGAGCACCCATGCTTCGACACTGTTAGAGATGGAGGCGTCGGAGAGCTTTTCAACCCTCCAGCAGGATTTTTTTACGCACTGGCGGTATCCAGGGTAGGAGCCAGGCGTACGATGGCTCCTATAAGTTGTTGTTTGTCATATGGTTTTGGCACGTAGTAATCCATGCCCGCGTCGTAACAGGCCTGGACATCGTCATCCAGCACACTGGCAGTCAGTGCGATGATGGGGGTGCGGCGCCGTTGCTGACGCTCCTCCAACTGGCGAATCTGCCGGCTGGCTTCAAAGCCGTCCATCACCGGCATCATGCAGTCCATCAGAATCAGGTCGTACTCTCCCGCCAGCACCATTTCGGTGGCCTCCTGGCCGTTGTTGGCTATCTCGACATGAAAGCCGGCCTTGGAGAGGATGATCTGGGCCACTCGCTGATTGGTTTTGTTGTCCTCCACCAGCAGCAGGCGGGCTCGGTAGCTCTCTGAAGGGGTTGAGCGGACCGGTTGCGCAGAGCTTGTGACCGCAGGCTCGGAGGCCATCAGCTTCTCCAGATTTCTCTGCAACCGCTCACCCCGAATGGGGGCCAGCATCACCTGAACCGGCGTGGTGATCTCATCCAGGGTTACACTGTTGGAGAGGTCGTTGAGCAGCATCAGCGGCAGGGGATGGTCAAGCTGCAGAGTCACCAGGGTGCGTTCTCCCTCAGGCAGGCTGGAGTAGCGTGCCATCATCAGGTCGAACCGGTTTTCTCTCTGGAGCATGGGAAGCAGCTCACCGATCTGGGAAACGTAACTGACCTCCATGCCCAGGGTCACCAGCTCCTGACAATAGCGCTGGGCGGAGTCGTGATGGCTGTCCAGCAACAGCACCCTCAAGCCCTCCAGCTTATTGGTGCCGATTCTGGGGGTGGACACCTCCTCCATCGGCAGTTCCAGCAGGAAGGTGCTGCCTTCGCCCTTGAGGCTGCTGACCCGAATCTGGCCGCCCATCAGGTGAGCCAGCTGCCGGCAGATGCTCAGTCCCAGGCCGGTGCCGCCAAATTGGCGGGTGGTGGAGCCATCCTCCTGCTTGAAGGGGTGGAAGATCTCCTCCTGCTTGTCGGCATCGATGCCGATTCCGGTATCTTTGACCCGAATGCAGAGTATGGGCGGCTGTGCCTCCCGCTGCAGCACCCGGCAGCCCAGTAACACTTCACCGTCGGCGGTAAACTTCACCGCATTGGAGAGCAGGTTCAGCAGAATCTGGCGGAGGCGATGGCTGTCAATCATCACCTGCAGTGGCAACTCCGGCGGGTACTCCACATCGAAGCGGATTCCCTTCTCCATCGCCTTGGGAGCCACTACGCTGGCCACTTCATAGAACAGCTCCTTGAGCTTGGTTTTGATGGGGGAGATCATCAGGCTGCCTGCCTCAATCTTAGACAGATCCAGGACATCGTTGATGATCGACTGCAGGGCCCGGGAGGAGCTCTGGATGGTGTGCAGGTACTCCAGCTGTTCGCCGCTCAACTGAGTGCTGCTGAGGATGTCGGTCATGCCAAGAATGCCATTGAGGGGCGTGCGGATCTCATGGCTCATGTTGGCCAGAAAGATGCTCTTGGCGTGGTTGGCCTTCTCCGCTTCCTCCTTGGCGTTGATCAGGCTGGCCTCGAACCCTGCACGCTCCTGCACCAGACGGTTCAGGGTATGGCCGAGACGGCTGAGTTCGTCCTGGCCGGGCAGCTCTATACGCAGGTCATAGTTCCGGGTCTCCTCAACCTGTTTCATGGTGTCGCCGATGGCGCTGATCCCCCGTCGCAAATGACGGGCCAGCCTGAGCGCCAGAGCGGTCATCATGACCAACATCAGCAGCAGTATGGCCAGGTTGATGGCAAAGTGAGTTTGTCTGGTTTGATAGGCCTGGCTGGCGGAGAGGGCAATGTCGCTGCGCACCGCCTCCAGAACCTGATCCAGCAGCTTCATGCGAGTATCGGCCGCCTCGATTCTTGCCGGGGTCAGGGAGTGACTCTCCCCCTCCAGCAGGGATTGGCGCAACTCATTGCCCCGGTTGAAGGCGTCATTGGTGAAGGCGGACAGCAGCAGGTTGATCTGAGATTCGCTGGCATACACGCTGACGTACTTATCCAGCACCGATTGCTGCAGCAGAGCCAACTCCTGCAATCTTTGCCGCGCCAAGGCACTCAGAGAGCCGGATTTGAGCGCTTCTTTGATCACCAGCAGCTCCTCGCGGGCGTACTCCAGCATGAACAGCAGCTGGTTGTAGGCCAGAATCCCTTCCCGGACGGTGCGACTTTCCACCTCCACCGGCAGGGACTCCACCATTCTGAGGCTGTTTTGCTGCCAGTCGTCGGCCAGGGACAGCCATTCCCAACGAACATCGGTATCCCCTTTGCTGTCTGGCAGCTCCCCAATCAGGTAGGAGAGCTCTTCCAGATGCAGGTCGAAGCCGTCGGCGTCTGTGGCAAACAGTTGGCGAAACTCTGGGGCATCAAGGTGGGTGGCAGCCAGACGCGCATTGGAGATTTGGGTGGCCAGGGCACCGAGGGAAGGTTCTATCACCATGGAGCGACGCAGCGTGTCTACCGCGCCCATGGCCAGCTGCAGCTCAGAGATCAACTGATAGCGCTGTTCGATCTGTTGCAGGTCCTTGAGCTCGTTGTACTGACCCATCATGTAGCGGCCAAAGATGATGGAGCAGAACAGTAGTGGTATGACCACTAGAAGTTGGATTCGGCTACGCAGCGAAAGATGTTGAGCCATTGAGCTTCCCTTCTCAACCAGCAAAAAAATTGGAGTCGTATAAATGGCGCGCTGACATTATGGTGAGTGCTGTTACACCAACGCCGGCCATTGAGGCGTCAACATGCCCTGTATTTACGCCAGAACGAGGTGGCACTCAGGCGGATTCGGGCCGGGCCGAGAACAACCAGTCGTCGCCATTCCAGGCCAAATTTTGACCATTGCAGATAAACACACCCTATACTGTTACCTGATAAAGCCTAGCAATGATTATGGATTTTGCTTATCAGGGATGACTTGAATGATGCATTCAGGGATGAAATGGGCTTATCGGCTACTGTTGCTGCCGCTGTTGCTGGTCATCTGGCCGGCGAGGGGGGAGTTCGTGCTGATCACCCTCAACGACGAAATGCCTGCCATCAGCGAGAGCAAAGCCAAGATGCTCTACCTGGGCAAGTTGCGTTCGCTCGACAGCTTCGGTCGGGTTGAGCTGCTGGACTTCCCTGAGGGGAGTTCCCAGAAGCAGGCGTTCTATCGATCCTTCCTCAACAAATCGGTGCCCCAGATCAACAGTCGCTGGGCCCGACTTGCGTTTTCAGGCAAAGGGAAACCGCCTGAAAGCCTGTCTGAGGCCAGTGAAGAGGCGGTACTCAGCTGGCTGGCCGAACACCCCAGAGGCATTGCCTATGTACCAAGACACCAGGTGCCCTTGGGGGCCCGGGTCATTCTCGACATCGAACAGGGAGTGGATCGATGAGAGCCGTTATTCTGATTGTTGCTGCGCTGGCCTCTTGGGGGGCCCAGGCAGCTGTTGAGCTGTGGGATCAGTACTTAACCCTGTCAGGTTTTGCTTCGGTATCGGCCACTAAGAGCGACAACAGTGTGCCCCTCTACTTTAATCGGCGCATTGATGACGAGTGGTGCTACGACTGCGATACCACGGTGGGGCTGCAATTGGACTCCAGGTTCAGCGAGCGCTGGCGCGCCTCGGCTCAGGTGGTTAAGCGTCCCCAGGATAGCTTCTCCAACCCCCAGTTTGAGTGGGGCTACCTTAGCTGGCAGGGAGAGAGCCTGGAGGTTCGCGCGGGTCGGTTGAGGATGCCGCTGTTTTTAGCATCGGACTACTACTTCGTCGGTAACGCTTATCCATGGGCACGCCCGCCGGTAGACCTGTATGACACCCTGCTGGGCATTACCGCCTTCAATGGCATCGATCTTATTTACCATAGGAGTGTTGGCGAGGAGCTGGAGCTGACCGTGCACCCCTTCTACGGTGGCCATAACCATGAGGATGTGGATGTAGGGCCACTGGTGCTGGAAGTGGAGACGGACATTCAAACCGGCCTGAGTCTCAGGCTGAATGGCCCCTCTTACACCTTGAATGCCTCCTACCTCCATGCGGACTACACCATCAATGAGATTCCCGACGTCCTGGATATCTTTACCCTGGGGCTCCATTACGAGTGGCAGGAGTGGGAGCTGTGGGCCGAGTATGAGACCGACAAACTGCAGAATGCCGGTTACCTTGGGCTGGTTTGGAATCTTGAGCGTTGGCGTCCCTACCTGATGGTGGCCCGCAACTGGAAGCGAATAGAGTCGGTCAGCTATCTGGGGGGAATCCGCTACGATCTGCTGCCGAACCTGTCATTGAATCTGGAGTATCAGCTGTCCGATGCGCTGGACGGTTCTGAGGGCCAGTTTCTGGTGCCGCCACAGCTGTTGGGTGAACCCAGCCAGGCCAGCCTGGTGACCCTGATGCTCAGCTACAATTTCTGACCGTCAGCCAGCGCTCCGGGGTCACCACCGCATCCAGCGGGATGTCCCAGGGGGCGCTTTCCAGCCCCTCCAGGCGCTGACACTCATGGGCACAGCCCACCAGCAGAGGCCTGGAGCCCTTTCCCGCCAGGTAGCGGTCGTAGTATCCGGCGCCCATGCCCAGGCGGTTGCCCTGTTCATCGAAACCCACCAGGGGCATCAGCATCAGATCAATCTGCTCTCTTGGGAGGGTGTCACTCTCCGCCCAGGCGGGTTCGGCAATGCCGTATCGGTTGTTCACCATGGCGGAGTCCGGGGCGAACCGCTGAAACTGGATCCGCTCGGGGTCATTCGGGTGCATGACGGGTAAGGCCAGGGGCTTGTGCTGCTGCCAAAGCAGCCGAATCAGGGGCATCAGGTTGGGCTCGCCGTCGTTGGCCAGATAGAGCGCTATGGTACCCGCCTGATCCATCTCAGGCTGGTCGATGAGACGCTGGGCCAGCGCCTGAGAGGCCTGACGTTGCTGCTGCGGCGAGAGAGCCCGGCGCTGCTGGCGCAGGTGTTGGCGAAGTGCCTGGCGATCCTGGGGCATAAGTCGGGGTCCTTGGGAAAATCCAAGTCCAAAGGTACAGAAGATGGGGCAAGAGAGGAAGAGTACTCCCCGCAGATGTCGCTGCAGGTGTAAGCCCGTGAACCGTAGGTTCAGGGCGGGAACACTGCCTTCGCCGTAGGCTTCTCGGTACTTGCCGAGCATGCGCAGTAGCGCCGGAGAGTGAACCCTTGGTTAGTAGCATCGGCCAGGGACATAACCCGCTGACGAGCACCACAGGGAGCTTATAACTTGTCGGGATGGGATCCCGGGACGGTTCGGTTCTCTGTGACTCAGGGTCGCAGACAACGGTTTGCCGCCACTTGTGGTTGTCACCTGGGGTGACCGCCACACCGAACTCCAGGGAGTCTCGGTTGAGAAGAGTGCTCCCCGCAGATGCCGCTGCGGGTGTAAGCCCGTGAACCGTAGGTTCAGGGCGGGAACACTGCCTTCGCCGTAGGCTTCTCGGTACCTGCCGAGCATGCGCAGTAGCGCCGGGAGTGAACCCTTGGTTGATAGCATCGGCCAGGGACATAACCCGCTGGCAAGCATCACAGGGAGCTCAGTAATTGTAGAGCGATTTACCGTTCGGTGCCTTGCTCTGTAATTCCAGACTACTGCGAGTCTGAGGCGGACTCAACCGATTTTGGCTGCGTCACGTCACGTTTGCGCAAAGCCTGTTCAATGGAATTTTCAAGTGCCTGAATTTTCTTCGATCTTTCCTGCATTTCCCGTTGAGTGCGGGTTTCCAGACTCATCAGTTCATGGGTGAGATTGAGGGCGGCCATCACCGCCAGCTGATCGATGGAGAGCAGGGCGTTACGCTGTTTGAGCTCAAGAAAACGCTGGTTCAGCTGGTGGGCAACCTGCTGCAGGGTGGCCTCCTCCCCGGGGGGGCAGGCGATGGTGTAGACCCGTTCGAGAAGCGTAATTTCTATGGTGTTTGAGCTCATTCTGGGTTCCGCTGTTTTGGCCGGGTACGGACTATATGCCGCGAGGGCCGATTCTGCAAGGTGATGCCCCCTGTTATGCCTTATGGTTAGCCGGATCTCAATACGGCTGTAACACCTTGTATCAATGAATGAACAGGAGAAACTTCGGCCTGGCCGGCAGCGCAGGGAAGATATGGAGCGCGACCTGTGGCCGTGATAGCATGAGCTCACTTCTACTGCGGGAATAGAACAGATGAAATGCAACTCACCTTTACTGCTCAATAAGCTGGATGCGGCCCTGAATAAAGCCGGTTTGACTATGTTGCCCAGTGAATTCCACGGCTTGATGACCGGTCTGGTCTGCGGCGGCATTCGCCTGGACAAGCGTGGCTGGCAGGAGAGCTTCCTGGCCTTGGCCAATGAGGGCCAGCCGTTTGGTGATGAGCTGGAGAAGGTGATGAAGGAGGTCTATCGCTGCATCGATAAGAGCCTGTCTGAAGACCCTGAAGTGCCTTTTCAACCTCTGCTTCCCGACGAAGATGAAGCCCTGGCGGTGCGGCTCGAAGCCCTGATTGAGTGGATTCAGAGTTTCTTCCTGGGCCTGGCCCGTCTGCAGCCCACCTTTAATACGGTCGGCGGAGAGTTGGGTGAGATGATCGGCGACCTGCGCGAGATCACCAACGTCGAGTTCGACGTCGAAGACAACCAGGAGAATGAAGAGGGCTTCCGGGTCCTGGTGGAGCACGTGGTGGACACCTGCTGGAAGTGTCTGCTGGAGTTCGGCACCCTGCCCGGCGACAAAACCCTGCACTGAGAACAATAACTAAGGATTAGCGCCCAATGGAGATCAAGGATTTCAAGGCACAGCGTCAACAACTGATGGCCAGCCTGCCCGAAGGCAGTGTGGCCCTGCTGTTTGCCGCCCGGGAATGCACCCGTTCCAACGATACCGAGTACCATTTCCGCCAGAACAGCGATTTCTTCTACCTGACCGGGTTCAACGAGCCCGATGCCCTGTTGGTGTTGCGCCCCGGCCAGGTGCCGGAATCGGTGATCTTCGTCCGGCCCACCGATAAGCTGGCGGAGATCTGGCATGGTCGCCGCCTGGGGGTGGATGCCGCTCCCGAGGCACTGCAACTGGATGCCGCATTCAGCGTGGAGCAGATGGCGGAGTTGCTGCCCGACCTGGTCAATGGCGCCGATACCCTGGCCTGGCTGCCCGGTCAGGAGGACTACAGTGACGAGGCGGTCTCCGCCCTGATGGCCACCCTGCGAGGCGGCTTCCGTCAGGGACGTCGCGCCCCGGCTCAGCAGCTGGATTTGCGTGTCCAACTGCATGAGATGCGTCTGCACAAAAGCGACGCCGAGGTGGCGGTGATGTCCCGTGCCGGCGAGATCAGCGCCAAGGCCCATGTGCGGGCGATGCAGGCCTGTCGTCCCGGCCTGTACGAGTACCAGCTGGAGGCGGAGATCAACCACGAGTGCGCCATGCACGGTGCCCGCTTCATGGCGTACAACTCCATCGTCGGTGGCGGTGACAACGCCTGCATCCTTCATTACACAGAGAATGAATCCCTGCTCAAGGACGGTGATCTGGTGTTGATCGACGCCGGCTGCGAACTGGAGGGGTATGCCGCCGACATTACCCGCACCTTCCCGGTCAATGGTCGCTTTAACGAAGAGCAGAAGGCGATCTACGCCCTGGTGCTGGAAGCGGAGAAGACCGCCATTGCCATGATCAAGCCCGGAGTCTCCATCAAGGAGGCCAACGATCAGGTGCTGAAGATCATGGTGTCCGGCCTGGTGGAGCTGGGACTGCTTCAGGGCGAGGTGGAGGAACTGATTGAGCAGGAGGCCCACAAGGCGTTCTATATGCACGGACTGGGTCACTGGATCGGCATCGATGTCCACGATGTGGGTGACTACCACAGCGTCGAGCGAACGCGCCCGCTGGCGCCCGGCATGGTGCTGACCATCGAGCCCGGACTCTACATCGGCCCCGACGCCGAGGTGGACCCGAAGTGGCGGGGTATCGGCATCCGGGTGGAGGATGATGTGCTGGTTACCGAGGAGGGCCACCGGGTTCTGACCGGCGATGTGCCCAAGGAGATCGACGAGATTGAGGCCTTGATGGCCGGGTAATCCCATGGAGCAGTTTGATATCGCCATTGTCGGCGGCGGCATGGCTGGTGCCACCCTGGCACTGGCCCTGGCAGGACAGCAACAGCAGGGGCGACGCTGGCGCATCGCCCTGATTGAGGCCCATGCGCCCCACAGCGAGGCCCACCCCGGTTTCGACAGCCGGGCCATCGCCCTGGCCCATGGCTCGGTGGCTCGCTACCGTGACCTGGGTTTGTGGCGCGCCCTGGCGCCCCACGCCGCCCCCATCCACACCATCCACGTCAGTGATCGCGGCCATTGGGGTCAGGTGAAGATGACCGCCGCCGAGCAGGGTGTGGATGCCCTGGGACAGGTAGTGGAGCTGGAAAGGGTCGGGCCGGTGTTGCACCAGGCCTTGGAGCAGACTGACGTGGTGCGCTTCTGTCCCGATGCCCTGGCAACCCTGGAACAACGGCCCGAGGTGGGTCGGCTGACCCTGGAATCCGGTGCCCGGCTCAGCGCCAGGCTGGTGGTGGCCGCCGACGGCGGGCCCTCCCTGGTCAGGCAACAGCTGAAGCTGCCGGTGACCCGCAGCGACTATGGCCAGGTGGCGGTGATCACCAACGTGGAGCTGACCCGGGGCGGCGACATCGCTTACGAGCGTTTCACCGACGAGGGGCCCCTGGCCCTGTTGCCGATGACCGAAGGACGCTACTCCCTGGTGTGGGTGCGTCACCAGGAGCAGGCCGAAGCGCTGATGAACCTGGAGGATGAGCCCTTCCGTCAGGCGCTGCAGCGGGCCTTTGGCTATCGTCTTGGGGAAGTCACCCGGGTGGGCAAGCGCTTCAGCTACCCCCTGGCGCTGCAGCGCATCGAGCGCCCCATCCATCACCGGGTGGCCCTCATTGGCAACGCTGCCCAGACCCTGCACCCCATTGCCGGGCAGGGGTTCAACCTGGGGATGCGCGATGCCCTGACCCTGGCGGACCGGTTGGCGCTGGCCTTGGAGCGGGAAGAGGATCCCGGCAGCTTTGCCCTGCTGGACGATTATGCCCAGGGGCGCAAACCGGACGTGGACCGCACCGTCGGACTGACCAACAGCCTGGTCAAACTGTTTTCCAATAACAATTTCCTGCTTCAGGTTGGTCGCAACCTGGGGCTTATCGCCATGGACCTGTTCCCCTCTTTGGGGCAGGAGATGGTGTCCCACACCATGGGACAGGGATCCAAGAGAAGGAGCGAAAGGTGGTAACGGCACAATCGGTTCAGGTAGCCATCGTCGGCGGTGGCATGGTGGGGATGGCGACCGCCATCGGGCTGGCCAAGGCCGGCATCAGCGTTGCGGTCATCGATCGTGAAGAGCCCACCCCGGCCAGCGGCCCGGCGGACCTGCGGGTCAGCGCCATCAACCGCGCCAGCGAACTCTACCTCAGGCAGCTGGGTGCCTGGCCCCGTCTGCCCAAGGAGCGGGTCTCCCCCTACACCGGCATGCGGGTCTGGGATAAGGACAGCATCGGTGTCATTGAGTTTGATGCCAGGGATTACCATCAGCCGGATCTCGGCCACATCATCGAGAACCGCTCCATCGCCTACGCCCTGTGGCAACAGGCCCAGAGTGAGCCCAAAATACGTTGCTTCGTCGGCGCCCCCCAGTCGGTGGCGTTCGGTGAGCAGGAGGCCTGGCTGACCTTGGCGGACGGCGCCATGCTCAGCGCCCGGCTGCTGGTGGCCGCTGACGGCGCCAACTCCTGGCTGCGTCAGCAGTTGAATGTGCCCCTGACCTTCCGCGACTACGGTCATCATGGCCTGGTGGCCACGGTGCAGAGCAGTCGTCCCCATGAAGGGGTCGCCCGGCAGGTGTTCCTGCCCCAGGGGCCTCTGGCGCTGCTGCCTCTGCCGGACGCCAACCAGTGCTCCATCGTCTGGTCTGTGCCGCCGGAGCAGGCCCAGGCGCTGACCGAGTGCGATGCCGAGACCTTCTGCCGCAAGATCAGCCTGGCCAGCGAAGGGGCCCTGGGCAAGATCGAGGTGGTCAGCGACCGGATGGCGATCCCCCTGACCATGCGCTACGCCCGTGATTTCGTCCTGCCTAGGCTGGCCCTGGTGGGGGACGCCGCCCACACCATCCACCCGCTGGCGGGCCAGGGGGTGAACCTGGGGCTGGCGGACAGCGAGCAGCTGGTGAGTGTCCTCAAGCAGGCCGCCGACCGTGGCTGGGACCTGGGGGATCTCAAGGTGCTGCAGCGTTATGCCCGTCCGCGCAAGGCGGCGGCCCAGGAGATGATTGCGGCGATGAGTGGATTCAAGTGGTTGTTCTCAGGACAAGATCCTGTGAAGAAGGGGGTGCGCGACATAGGTCTGGCCCTGGTCAACCGCATGCCCGGTTTAAAGCAGAAGTTTATCGCTCAGGCACTAGGCATTGCTGCCTCAAACCTAAGGTGATTTTGTATACAAACAGGCTGGGTTGGGTATAATGCGCCCAGCTCCTAAAATAGACCCTGATCACAAAAGGGCATAAAGCCAGACAAGGAACACAAATGGCGAATCAAACCGTACTCTACGCGAAGCACCTGGAGTCCAACGCGAAGATGGTGGATTTTCATGGCTGGGATATGCCGATCCACTATGGCTCCCAGGTTGAGGAACATCATCAGGTCCGCACCGATGCGGGCATGTTCGATGTGTCTCACATGACCGTGGTGGACATCACCGGTGCCCAGGCACAACCCTTCCTGCGCAAGCTTCTGGCCAACGACGTGGCCAAACTCACCCAGCCCGGCAAAGCCCTCTATGGCGGCATGCTCAATGAGCAGGGCGGCGTCATCGACGACCTCATTACCTACTACCTGAGCGACAACCACTACCGCATGGTGGTGAACTCCGCCACCCGGGAGAAGGATCTGGAGTGGATCGGCGCCCAGGCCCAGGGCTTCGAGGTAACTGTGACCGAGCTGCCGGAACTGGCGATGATCGCCGTCCAGGGCCCCCAGGCGGTGGCGCGCACCGCCACCGTACTGGATGACGCCCAACAGGCGGCGGTTGCCGGGATGAAGCCCTTCTTCGGTGTGCAGGCGGGCGAGCTGTTTATCGCGACCACGGGCTACACCGGCGAAGCCGGCTATGAGATTATGGTGCCCCAGAGCCAGGCGGCGGACCTTTGGGATAAGCTGCTGGCAGCCGGGGTAAAACCTGCCGGTCTTGGCGCCCGTGATACCCTGCGCCTGGAAGCGGGGATGAACCTCTATGGCCAGGATATGGACGAGAGCGTCAACCCTCTGGCGGCCAACATGGGTTGGACCGTGGCCTGGGAACCGGCGGAACGCGACTTCATCGGTCGTGAGGCTCTGGCCCGGATCAAGGCCGACGGCACCGACAAGCTGGTGGGCCTGGTGATGACCGACAAGGGCGTGCTCCGTGGCGGATTGAACGTCTTTTTCACCGATGCCGACGGCAAGGAACAGCAGGGGGTGATCACCTCCGGCAGCTTCTCACCGACTCTGGGCTACTCCATCGCCATGGCGAGAGTGCCTCGCAGTGTGGGTGGGGAGGTAGAAGTGGAGATGCGCAAGAAGCGGGTCACCGTCAAGGTAATCAAGCCCAGTTTCGTGCGTAATGGCAAACAAGCCTTTTAAGAGATTGATGGGGAAACAACAATGAGCAACATTCCATCCGAACTGAAGTACACCAGCTCCCACGAGTGGATCCGTCCCGAGGGTGACAACGAGTACACCATCGGCATCACCGAGCACGCCCAGGAGCTGCTGGGTGACATGGTGTTCGTGGATCTGCCTGATGTGGGCGATGAGGTGAACGCCGGCGACGACACCGCCGTGGCCGAGTCCGTCAAGGCGGCGTCCGACGTTTACTCCCCTCTGACCGGTGAGGTGGTGGCCATCAATGAGGAGCTGGAAGACAGCCCCGAACTGGTCAACAGCGACCCCTTCGGCGACGGTTGGCTGTTCCGCATTCGCATCAGTGACGAGGCCGAGCTGGCCAACCTGCTGGATGGCGAAGGCTACCAGGCCGTCATCGACGACGAGTAACATACCGACTGATTAAAGCCCCCGCAGAGGGGCTTTTGTCTTCTTATCTGAGCCGCCCTGTACCCTGGACGCGGCATCACAAGGATTATTGGATAATGAGCGAGCAGCAGTCTCTGTCCCAACTGTTTAACCGGGACGAGTTCCTTCCCCGTCATATTGGCCCCACCCTGGCTCAGCGTCAGCAGATGCTGGAGTTTGTCGGCGCGACCTCTCTGGAGGATCTCACCGGCCAGATTGTGCCGGAGGGGATTCGCCTTCAGGGCCCTCTGGGCATCGGCGATCCACAGCGCGAAGTGGATGCCTTGGGAACACTGCGCGGCTTTGCCGAGCAAAACCAGGTGTTTACCTCCTATATCGGCATGGGTTACTACAACACCCATGTGCCCCACGTGATTCAGCGCAACGTGCTGGAAAATCCGGGCTGGTACACCGCCTACACCCCCTATCAACCGGAGATCGCCCAGGGCCGCCTGGAAGCGATCCTCAACTTCCAGCAACTGACCATGGACCTGACCGGTCTGGATCTGGCGTCCGCCTCGCTGCTGGATGAGGGCACCGCCGCCGCCGAGGCGATGGCCCTGGCCAAGCGGGTGTCCAAGAACAAGAAATCCAACCTGTTCTACATCGCCGACAACCTGTTCCCTCAGACCATCGATGTGGTGGTGACCCGGGCCAAGCACCTGAACATCGAGGTGCAGGTGGGCCCTGCCGAGGAAGCGGCGGATCACGACATCTTCGGTGTGTTGCTGCAATACCCTGATCGCAGCGGTCAGGTGACCGATTTCTCTCCCATCGCCGAGGCGGTGAAGGCTAAGAAGGGCATTGTCTGTGTCGCCTCCGACCTGCTGGCCCTGGTGAAACTGACCGCCCCCGCCGAGCTGGGTGCCGATGTAGTATTGGGCAGTGCCCAGCGCTTCGGTGTGCCCATGGGTTACGGTGGTCCCCACGCCGCCTTCTTCGCCACCCGCGACGCCTACAAGCGCTCGATGCCGGGTCGCATCATCGGTGTGTCCAAGGACACCCGTGGCAAACCCGCCCTGCGGATGGCGATGCAGACCCGTGAGCAGCACATCCGCCGTGAGAAGGCCAACTCCAACATCTGTACCGCCCAGGTGCTGCTGGCCAACATGGCCTCCTTCTACGCCGTCTACCATGGCCCAGAAGGGCTCAAGCGCATCGCCGAGCGCACCCACCGCCTGACCACCATCCTGGCGGCGGCGCTCAAGGACGCTGACATCTCCCTGGTCAACGACAGCTGGTTTGACACCCTCACCTTCGAAGTGAGCGATGTCGATGCGGTACTGGCCCGGGCCAAGGTCGCCCGCCTGAACCTGCGGCGGGATGGCGGCAACCGTCTGGGGGTCAGCCTGGATGAGACCACCACCGCCGAGGCGCTCAAGACCCTGTTTGCGGTGATCGTCGACAAGGGCGAGCTGGATCTGGACGCCCTGGATGCGGCCAGCGCCAGTCCTCTGACCGACGCCCTGGTGCGCAGCGATGCCATCCTCAAGCATGAGGTGTTCAACGCCTACCACAGCGAAACCGAGATGCTGCGCTACATCCGCCGCCTGGAAGGCAAGGATCTGGCCCTGAACCACTCGATGATCTCTCTGGGTTCCTGCACCATGAAGCTCAACGCCACCGCCGAGATGATGCCGGTGAGCTGGCCCGAGTTCGCCAATATGCACCCCTTCTGCCCCCAGGAGCAGGCTCAGGGCTATCGGCAGATGGTGGACACCCTGGCCGACTGGCTGGTGAAGGTGACCGGCTATGACGCCATGAGCATGCAGCCCAACTCCGGCGCCTCCGGCGAGTACGCCGGCCTGCTGGCGATCAAGGAGTACCAGGAGTCCATCGGTGAAGGCCATCGTGACATCTGCCTGATCCCAAGCTCCGCCCACGGCACCAACCCGGCGTCCGCCATGCTGGCCAGCCTCAAGGTGGTGGTGACCGCCTGTGACGCCAACGGCAACGTGGATCTGGATGATCTGCGCGCCAAAGCTAAGGAGCACGCCGATCGTCTGTGCTGCGGCATGATCACCTACCCCTCCACCCATGGGGTGTACGAGGAGACGGTGCGTGAGATCTGCGACATCATCCACCAGGCCGGCGGTCAGGTGTACATGGACGGCGCCAACATGAACGCCCAGGTTGGGGTGACCACCCCGGGCTCCATCGGCTCCGACGTGTCCCACCTGAACCTGCACAAGACCTTCGCCATCCCTCACGGCGGCGGTGGTCCCGGCATGGGCCCCATCGGCGTCAAGGCGCACCTGGCGCCCTTCGTCGCCGGTCACTCCGTGGTGAAGACCGGTGCCGAGTCCCAGCACAATGGGGCGGTCTCCAGCGCCCAGTACGGCTCTGCCAGCATCCTGCCCATCAGCTGGATGTACATCGCCATGCTCGGCGACCGCGGCCTGGCCGAGTCCACCCAGGTGGCCATGCTCTCCGCCAACTACCTGGCCAAGAAGCTGGGCGAGCATTATCCGGTGCTCTACACCGGCCGTAACGACCGGGTGGCCCACGAGTGCATCATCGATCTGCGTCCCCTGAAGGAGGCCAGTGGCGTCACCGAGATGGATGTGGCCAAGCGCCTGATGGACTACGGCTTCCACGCCCCCACCATGAGCTTCCCGGTAGCGGGCACCCTGATGGTGGAGCCCACCGAGTCCGAATCCCAGGTGGAGCTGGATCGCTTCGTCGAAGCCATGGTCAAGATCCGCAAGGAGATCGACAAGGTGCAGTCCGGTGAGTGGCCAGCGGACAACAACCCGCTGCGCAACGCCCCGCACACCCAGGCGGACATCATGGACGAGGCCTTCGGCGAGCGCCCCTACAGCCGTGAACTGGCGGCTTTCCCCACCCAGGCCACCCGTGAGGGCAAGTTCTGGCCCACGGTGAACCGCATCGACGACGTGTTCGGCGACCGCAACCTGTTCTGCGCCTGTGTGCCCATCGACGCCTATCAGGAGTAAGGGCTGCGAATAGCTGAAATGAACAGCGAGCCTCCGGGCTCGCTTTTTTGTTTGCCAGGCTGAACAGTCAGCCCGGTTCCCCAATCCTGCCGGGCCGAAACTTGGCAATGAAAATCCTGGCGTAGGGACGACCTTAATCAGCTAACTCGCCTATTCTTAAAGGGAATTGGGCTTAATGGGGTGAGCCGGACGCCATGGGAAACTGGCTGGAGTTTGTCGCCGGGCTGGGGATCTTCCTTTATGCCATGCAGCGGCTGGAAGGCGCACTGGGCACCCTGGGGGAGGATACCTTTCGCCGGGTACTTCTTCGTGCCACAGGTTCCAATGCCGGCTCTGTGGCCAGCGGCACTATGGCCACCGCTGTCCTGCAGAGCAGCTCCATGGTGGGGTTGATGGTGCTGGCCCTGGTGGGCAGCGGCATGCTGCCCCTGTCCAACGCCATCGGCATGATCATTGGTGCCAACCTGGGGACCACAGTCACCGGTTGGCTGGTGACCCTACTGGGGTTCAAGCTGTCGCTGTCCCCCATAGTGTTGCCATTTATGGGGGTGGGTGGCCTAGTCTACATCTGGGGTGAGGAGCACAGCCGTCGCCGGGCCGTTGGCCTGACCCTCTTTGCCATAGGGCTGCTGATCTTTGGCCTGGATACCATGAAAGAGAGCGTTGCTGGCCTGAAGGAGGGGTTCAGGCCGGAGGCCTATGCTCACCTGGGCAACTTCTCCTATCTTTTGGTGGGTCTGGTGTTTACGGCCATCATCCAGTCCAGCTCTGCTTCCATGCTGATTACCCTCAACGCGCTCAGCGCCGGCCTGGTGGATCTGCCGGCGGCGGCGGCGATCATCATCGGCGCCGATCTGGGCACCACCATCACCATAGTGGTTGGCGGTCTGAAGGGCAGTGACAACAAGCGAAGGGTGGCGGGTGCCCACGTATTGTTTAATCTGGGGACCTCTATCCTGGCCTACCCCCTGATCACCCCTGTATTTGGCCATCTCTATCCCTGGTTGAATTTTACCGATCCCCTGTATGGGCTGGTGGTGTTCCACAGTCTGTTCAACCTGATTGGGGTGGTGCTGGTGTTCCCCATGATGGGCGGCCTGGCCAGACTACTTAAACGCATGTTCCATACGCCGTCACCCGCCATGGACAGGTTGATGATGGACATTCCACCGGATCAGGTGCCCATCGCCACTCTGGCCATCGACCGGGCCCTGCGCGAATGCTGTCAGCTGGCACTCCTGGTGAACAATCGGGTATTGAAACTGCCCATGCCGTCGGTGATTGGTGGAGCAGAGGACACCCCGGCGAGGGCCAGTTACCCGGAGGAGTACCGGGCACTGAGGGATAGAGAGGGGCAATTGAGTGCCTTTATTCTGGAGGTTCTGGCTCATGCTCAGGAGCGAGAAAAACCAGCCTTGCTAAGGGCGTTGAAACTGCTGCGTCACCTGGGCTATGCCACCAAGGCGGTCAAGGACATACGAGAAGATCTTCGCCATGCATCGGTGGCAGACCGCGAGCTGATGCGCCTCAAGCGAGAGCGCACCCAGCTGGAACAGCCCAGGCTGGAGCAGATAACTGGCTGGCTGGCAGAGCCCCATCGGGTTGTTGATACCGAGGCTTTGCATCAACTTCAGCGCCAGGCCCGCAAGGACCACCTGGAGTTTATCGACCGCATCTATGGCTGGATCCGTGAGGAGGCGATCCAGGGGGAGACCTTCATCGTTCTCACCAATCTGAGCAAGCATCTGCAGGATATGCAGAAGCAGTGGGTGGGTTGCCTGCAGCTACTGCGTCCCCCGCCCGAGCAGAGGTAACTGATGTCATTACATTTGATTACATTGCGGGATTTCCGAATGCTGCATAATGTCTGGCCTTATCCGCAATTGGGCTTTGCCACAGAGGCGGATGGGAGGGGCGTGAACTCACGACAACCCACGTCTCTGCAAATTCATCAATTTTGGCGCCTGATGGGAGCCGGTTGCTGAATTTTCCAATCAGTTTTTAAAGGCCGTTCCCGCCAATCCCGACAGCGTCCGGTGGGTCCGGTCATTTTTTTGCCTGTGAACGCCGTCTGAGCCCCCCAACTCTATCCGCGACAAAGCCGCATCTTTGCCCCAATCTCCAGTATGATGCCGTCAGAAGAATGGACTTCGCCTGCTTTCTCCGGGGATGGCTTCACTATGAATAAACAGATCAAATACGACGCCTATCAGATGATCATCTTCGATGCGGTGGCATCGGTCGGGAGCTTCACCCGCGCCGCCGAGCGGCTGGAGGTCTCCATCTCCCATGTCAGCAAACAGGTCAAGGATCTGGAGCAGAGGCTGGGGGTTAAGCTGATTAAGGTGAACTCCCGCAATCTGACCCTGACCCGGGAGGGGATGATGTACGCCGAGTCCTGCCGGCAGGTGGTGAACATGATGAAGCAGGCCTCGGATCAGGTGATGGATTGTCGCGACCAGGTCAGCGGCCAGGTGCGCGTGGCCATGTCTCACTCGTTGGGATCCCGCTACATCCAGTCCATCGCCGAGCGTCTGCAGCGGGACTATCCGGGGCTGGCCCTGGAGGTCACCCTGGGGGATTGCCGGGTAGACATGCTGGAAGATGACGTCGACCTGTGGTTTACCACCAGCAATGAGATCACGCCGGGGTACATCGCCCAGAGACTGTGTGATATCCGCTTCCTGTTGCTGGCGTCTGAAACCTACCTGGCCAGCCGCGACGCACCGCAGCATCCGAGGGATCTTCAGCAGCATAACTGCATCATCTACCAGAGTAAGACCCGGGATTATCATCGCTGGTCTTTCAGCCGGCAGGGTGAACACCAGGAGGTGGAGGTCAGCGGCAACTTCGTCATCGACAGTGCCGAGGCGATATTGGATGCCGTGGTGGCGGGGATGGGCATTGGCTATATCGCCGACTACCTGGTGCCGAACCAGCCGGGGGCAGACAAGTTGGTCAATCTGCTTGAGCCCTGGCAAACCGACCTGAGGATGCCCGTGTACGCCGTCTACCCATCTCGTGCCGCCCTGCCCAATCGCCTGAAAGCGGTGATAGAGGTGGTCAGGGCCCACCTTAACGCCTCCCCGGACTGATCCCCCGTCGCCTGCAACAGTCAATGCGGAGCGGTTCAGAAAAGCAGCTTTTCCCGCTGGATCTGTTTGAGCTTCCCTCCCACGGATACCATGAGTCTGACTTCGGACCCAGAGTCGGCATCGGCCGAAATTCAAAGGGTTTATTCAATATTTATAATGCGTTAAGTGAGCGTGAGGTGAGGCATGACTGTTGTAAATAAGGACCAGAGTACTCAGGGGATCCGCCAATACCACATCGGTATGGTGGAGGGGGAGGTGGCGGAGTATGTGCTGCTGCCGGGAGACCCCTTCCGCACGGACATCATCGCCAACTATCTCGAGGACGCCAAGCTGGTGGCTCACAAGCGTGAGCACAAGACCTACACCGGCTTCTACAAAGGGGTGCGGGTGTCGGTGACCTCCACCGGTATGGGTTGTCCCTCTACCGCCATCGCCGCCGAGGAGCTGGCCAACATTGGTGCCAAGGTGTTTATCCGCCTGGGCAGTTGCGCCGCCCTGCAGGACGAGATCAACATCGGCGATCTGGTGGTGACCACCGGGGCGATGAAAAATGAGGGCACCTCCAAGTTCTACGTGCCCGATAACTTCCCCGCCATTGCCGATCTGGAGGTGACTGCCGGACTGATTGAGGTGGCCAAGGAGTACTGTGCCGACATCAAGCCCGAGGTTCACTGGGGGATCACTTCGACCGATGATTCCTTCTATGGCGAGAGCCCCGAGTGGATTCAGAAGCTCATCGACCTGGGTCTGAAGAACATCGAGATGGAAGCCTCGGCCCTGTTTACCGTGTGCCATCGCCGTGGCTTGCGCGGTGCGACCATCTGCGCTGTGGCCGCCAACCACAAGCGGGCGGAGAATTTCTGGGGCAAAAGGAACATCCCACTGGAAGAGGGGATTGAGCTGGAAACCCAGGTGGCCCTGGAAACCATCTATCGCCTGCACCAGTCTGGCCTAACCCTGTAACGACGGGCGGGAGGTCAAGCTCCCGCTTTTCCGCTCTCTGATGGAGGATGTGACCATGAATGCAGAGCTGTTTGGCTATTTGGGGTCGGCACTGATCACCGTCTCTCTGCTGTCGGCAAATGTCTATTTTTTGAGAACCTTCAACTCCCTGGGCTGCCTGATCATGGCCGGGTATGGGGTGGCCATCGAAGCCTATCCGGTCACCTTGATGAACGTCATCTGTGTACTCATCAACCTGGCTCAGATGGCCAAGGCCCGACGGACGTCTCGCCGCCAGGCGGCTTGAGCCAGAGTTGTGGGGTCAGCCCCGGCCGTGGGGGCGGCCGAGATCCAGTTGCGGCCCCTCTGGCACCACCTGGGTGGGGTTGATCATGGTGTGGCTGAAGTAGTAATGACGTTTGATGTGGTACAGGTCCACGGTGTCGGCAATCCCCGGTTGTTGATAGAGCTCCCTGAGGTAGCAGGACAGATTGGGGTAGTCGGCGATCCGTTGCTTGTTGCACTTGAAGTGCCCTACATAGACCGCATCAAAGCGCACCAGGGTGGTAAACAATCGCCAGTCCGCTTCTGTGAGGGCATCGCCGGCCAGGTAACGGTGGTCAGCCAATCGGCTGTCCAACTGGTCCAGGGCGTCAAACAGTGAGGCGTAGGCCTCGCGGTAGGCTTCCTGGCTGGTGGCAAAGCCTGCCCGGTAGACCCCGTTGTTGATGTTGGGATAGATGAAGTCGTTCAGCTCATCGATGACCGGCCGCAGCGCTTGCGGGTAGAGATCCAGGGTGTTGCCGCTAATGGCGTCAAACTCCGAATTCAACATGCGGATGATCTCTGACGATTCGTTGCTGACGATACGGTTTTGCTGCTTGTCCCACAGCACCGGCACAGTTACCCGGCCCGAATAGCTGGGGTTGTGCCTGGTGTAAACCTGATGCATATGGTCGAAGCCAAACAGGTGATCGCCACTGCTGCCTGTGTTGGTGTCGAAGGTCCAGCCCTGCTCCAGCATGTCTGGGCTGACCACGGAGACACTGATGTGCTCCTCCAGTCCTTTGAGCTTGCGGTAGACAAGGGTGCGGTGAGCCCAGGGACAGGCCAGGGAGACATAGAGGTGGTAGCGGCCGGACTCGGCCTTAAACCCTCCCTCACCACTGGGGCCCGGTGAGCCGTCGGCGGTGATCCAGTTTCTCAGCTGGGCTTCCTCCCGTTGGAACTTGCCCTTGGTGTCCTCGGTTTCGTACCACACATCCTGCCATACGCCATCCACTAGTCGTCCCATGTTAGCCTCCCAAGGTGCCAAATTTGCCTGATTGATAGTCCTGTACTGCCTGGCGGATCTCGGCTTCGGTATTCATCACGAAGGGGCCCATGTGGACTACCTCCTCGTTGATGCGGTTGCCAGAGAAGATCAGGGCTGCGCCTCCCTGTTCGCTTCCGAGTTCCAGTGGGGCGCCGGGATCGGCCAGCAGCAGGTGACCCGCTCCGTAGCCATTGATGCGACCACTATGAATATAGATAAACAGCTGCTCATGGTGGCTCCGGTCCAGCGTGGTGTTGCCTCCTGGGGAGAGTCGCAGATCCGCCACCGCAGCCTGTCCTGCCAGCTCCTCAATGGGAGAGCTGGCCCTCTGTCCGTCCATCTGCCACTCGCCTGCCAGGGCGCGCAGCAGGGCGCCGCTGTTGCCCTCAATCTCTGGAATTCCCTGGGCGACCGAATCCTGGTAACGGGCGGGGCGCAGTTTATCTTTGGCGGGCATGTTCACCCAGATCTGGAAGCCGTGCATGCCACCGGCTCCGGCCACGGGCATTTCCGAGTGCACCACACCAAACCCGGTACTCATCCACTGTACCTGGCCTGGGCCAATCACTTTGCGGTTGCCCATCTGGTCCCTGTGCTCAAAGCCGCCGTCGATGATGTAGGTAAAGGTCTCTATGCCCCGGTGCGGGTGGGGAGGGAACCCCCCGATATAGTCCGCTTCGTCATCGGACTTGAGCTCATCGATCATCAGGAAAGGGTCCAGCATCTGACCGCTGAAGTCAGCGACCCGGGAGATGTTGACGCCGTCCCCATCCTGGGTGGCAACGCTTCTGGCGAGATTGAGAATCTTCATGATCGCTCCTTAGGAATTTGGATAATCCAACCCTAGCAGGAGCCCGATGGCGCAACTATCGCAAAGATCTGGTCACAAGATTCTAAAAAACAGAATGGATGTCCATTGTGTTGGCGAATTTGTATCAGTTTGGGCCAGTTAGTCCGGCTCTGTCGGGCTATTCATTCGAATTTTACGAACTCCTAACCGAAAGCTGAACAGGGAGAGGCCCCCTCCATGCTGACAGGAAAGCCGGGGTGCAGTCGTAAGTGGCAGAAATAAACCATAAATGCTGAAAATGAATTTAACATTTGCTGCCGGCGCAATCTGCCATAACTCTCCGTTGTGTCAGATTCACTGTTTCATATGTTCTATCGCCGAGTGGTCAGTCAGAGGATTCTGGAGGTGTTGTTGCCCTTGGTCAGAGTAATCGTGAAACCCGCTGTGCTCTGGGTAAGTTGATATGGGTCACCAAATTTAAGTCATTGTTTCTCTTAACATGTCGTTGACCATTTGGATGGTTATCCCTTTGTTGGAGAAATGATGATGAAACTAACAACTAAAACTCCGCTGGCAGTGATGCTGGCCTCTGCGCTGATGATGAGCGGCTGCAGTGACGGTGACGACGGCAAGGATGGTGCGCCGGGCGAACCCGGTGCCCCGGGAACTCCCGGTGAGCCCGGTTTGCCCGCGGGTTCCTTTGTCGATACCGCCAATAGCCCTGCGGATCTGGTTTACACCATAGTCCCGACCGATGTGGTGATTGAACCTGGAAAACCCTTTGCGGTGAAGTTCACCGTGACCGGCAAGAACACCAAGGGTGACGACGTGCCCTTCGTCGGCCTGGATAAGATTGCGCTCTACCTGACCGAGCAGGTGGCCAATGAGTCCGATACCGGTGCTCCCTACCAGTGGATCAACCATGGTGTGGCCACCGAATTTGGCTCCTCCCTCTATTGCTCGCCCACCGGGGCGACCACGGATCGCCGAGGCAATGAGGTTCAGGCCTGTACTCTGACCGAAGATGAGGCCAATCCGGGCAGCTACGCCCTGACCTGGGAGCACGACGGCGAGGCCCCGCTGATCTGGGCTGATGCCGACATCAACAACCTGCACCGGCTGATGAT
Organism: Ferrimonas futtsuensis DSM 18154; assembly: GCF_000422645.1. Taxonomy (GTDB): domain Bacteria; phylum Pseudomonadota; class Gammaproteobacteria; order Enterobacterales; family Shewanellaceae; genus Ferrimonas; species Ferrimonas futtsuensis. The sequence goes on along the minus strand of NZ_AUGL01000010.1, from coordinate 59,227 downwards.
CCGCTCCTACAACATTGTCGATGACCAGGGCGTGGGCCTGTCGGACAAGGTACTGACCCCGCCTATGGACTATGTGCCGGCGACCGGTGAGTTGGCTGAGTCGGAAAAAGACATCGTCAGCAGCAACGCCTGTATCCGTTGCCACGGTGAAAAGGAGGGATGGATAGAGAACATCCACGCCCACCACAACTACCAGCAGGTGGAGAACTGCGTCTCCTGCCACAACGTGCAGATCAACCTGCCCGACAGTGAAAACAGCCTGGCCGACGACAATGGCGACATCAAGGGTTTCAACCCCAACTTCGCCCCCATGGTCCACCGTCTGCACGCTGGCCACCACATCGAGGACGCCCTGCTGGGTGAAGCCAAGGAGATGTTTGGTGAGATCGGCTTCCCGGCGGACATGAGTGAATGTTCAGTCTGCCACGACAATGGCGCCGGCTGGGCGGTGAACATCTACGCCGATGCCTGTCAGGCCTGTCACATCGATGTGAACTTCGAGACCGGTGAAAACCACGCCGGCATCGTTCCTCAGGACGACAGTGTCTGCGCCGGTTGTCACGGTGCCGGCGCCCTGAGCCCCATGGAAGCCCACAACGTGGGCGGCCGCATCGCGTCCGAGTCTGCCTTCGAGATTGTCCTCTCCAGCATCGCCATCGATGATGCCAGCGGCGATCTGACCCTGGTGTTCGACACCACCGCCCGTCTGGGTGACGGGGTGACCCTGACCGATGCCATCCTGCGGGATGACATCATGTTTGGTGAGATCGAAGCGGACGGCATCTTCAACCAGTCCGGCACCATCAACCTGCTGGACGGTGTGGAGTCCAACGGCAGTTACACCGTGACTGTACCTGGCCGCACCGAACTGGTGGGCAACAGCGCCTACTTCGTGCCTGATTTTGCCATCTGCACCGACGGTGCCGATCTGATGGCCTGCGCCGACGTGGAGCTCAAGGTGTCCGCCACCATGGCACCCACCTACTGGAACTTCGCCAATGCCGACGGCAGTGATTATGTTGCGCCTCGCATCGAGAGGGACAACGTCTCCATCGACGAGGGCACCTGCAACAACTGTCACGACAATCTGACCTGGGTGAAACTGCCCCATGACCATGGCGCCAACCAGTTCACCACCTGCGTCAGCTGTCACAGTCCCAAGGCCGGCTTCACCGGCTCCTTCCACAGCCAGGTCAGCGCCATCGGCAAAGACGACGACGGCAACGATGTGGCAGTGGACGTGAAACCCGCCCAGTTCTACAACCGTGACCTGATGACCGTGGCCCACCGCTACCACAGCGGCGAATGGCACGTAACCGGTCCTCACGGGGTGTTCCGCCGGGTGGACGACAAGGGCATCGTCGGCGATCTCAACGGTTACCCCGATGTGCAGAGTGACTGTCACGCCTGTCACAAGGCAGATGTGAGCCTGTTCACCGCCAATGGCACCCTGGCCTCGGGCAAGGATTCCATCGCCATCACCAAGAACTTCGGCGCCACCTTTGGTTACATCTCGCCGGTCTCCGAGAGTTGCCGTAGCTGCCACGTTCACAATACCGATGCCGCCAAGGCTCACTTCATCGCCAACGGCGCGACTCTTACCGACGAGCCTGCTGCCACCGCCGCGGACGTGAGCATTGAGAGCTGCGGTGTGTGTCATGCCGAGGGTAAGACCTACGGTATCGATTCAGTGCACAGCGGTCCTGCGCACTAGCGTTTGCATTTCCCTGCAACGCACCAAGCCAAAGCGCCTTCGGGCGCTTTTTTTAGTGCAATGGAAGATTATGAATAATAAAGGAAAATAAAGTTCTTCTTACTGTTATGAGTGACTGTATTTCCGTGACCGAGCTCTGCAAAGGCCGCACAGGGATCGCCTATATTAGCCCTTTGGGATATCGGGGGATGCGATGAAGCGGCTCAATGATGTGAGTATCTTTTCGTTCCAGGTGTTTGTGCTTGTCTATGAGTCGCTGAACTCCATGACAGTGGCGCAGGCCCTGAATGTGCCTGCCTCGAAAGTCAGCCGAATCCTGAATCAGCTGCGTCACGCTCTGGATGATCCCCTGTTTCACCGAAAGCAGTATGGATTTGAGCCCAGCGAGATGGCAGTACGCATCTACCCAGAAATGAAGCGGGTACTGGAACTGGCCGAACAGGCCTGTTCACTGGACCTGGATGAGCACAGCCGGCTCAAGAGAGAGGTGTGCATTGCCGCCCCGTCCGGCCTCAGGGTTGGCCTCTCCCTTCACCTGAAGAAGCTGGCGGACCAGCACAACCAGAGCTGCATCTTCGTGGTCAAACCCACCAACTACTATGCAGAGCGGGATATTCGTCAGGGGGAGATCGATCTCAGCATCTCCAATGAGTCCTCGGTGGCAGAAGGCGTAAACAGTCAGTTCATTACCCAGTCCAACTCGGTGTTTGTGGTTGGCTGCCGGCATCACCCCATATGGCAGGTTGCCGAGGATAGGATGTTGGAAGAGATCATCCGTTTCCCTTTTGTGGTCAATGGCATTCCAGCATTCAATGATCGAATCGATCCCCTGGAGGTCTATGCCCGGGATCTGGGGCGTGAGCTCAGGATTGAGGCCAGGGTGTGCGACATTGCCGAACTGGCCAATCAGCTTCTGGACACTCAGTCTCTCTCCTTTGTCGGCGGCCTGCCGGCCGTGGCACTGCTGGAGCGGATAGAGGGGATCAAGGTGCAGCGCCTTCCTCCTGGCCAGATGGCCCTGCTTCATGGTCGCATGGGCGCGCCCAACTTCTTTCTGCTCAGCTCTTCACGTCAGCACAGTTATCCGGAGTGGCTGATTGAGGCCATTTTTGACTATGTTTCCGACTCCGTGGTGCTGGCAGATTGATTTGTCCATCACGGAACGAGAGTATTAACTCTAATTTTGGGGCGAATGTTTCTTATTATTGGGGGTAAGGACGGAGACCACCTTGAGGTGCCAGTTAATTAACTTAAATAATATGAACAACCTAGATTTAAGGCATCGCCTGAATCCGCAGGAACACCGTTTTATGTCGCGTTAGCGCTGCTAATGTGCGTCTTTAGATTTGTTCTCTTCCCTTCTCATTCGCGCCATTCATGCTACATTCGGCACTCTTAACATCGGTCTCGATCCGTGAGATTTTCGCATCTCTGTTTCATAAGGGCGCATCTTCGTTGTGGAGCTTCTTATCCGAAAGATGCAGGAATTGTCCGAGAACTTTCGTAAAAGATAATGAATATTAATAGCCTGTGGAAACGCTGCGTATCGATGATGTTCGCCTTCTGTTTGATGCCTCAGGTGTCAGCCTCGGAGCTGGAGTCGCCTCAGGGGCGGGTGCTGCTGACCGTCAGCGGCAAGATTGAGCGAACCAATGCCGCCGGGGAGGCTCGTCTCGACCGGCAGATGTTGTCTCGCCTGCCTCAAAGCAGCGTGACCACCCTGACTCCCTGGACCGAGCAGCCGCGCCGCTACGAAGGCGTGTTGCTGTCGGACCTGTTGCAGTATCTGCAGGTGTCGGGTCATCGGATTAAAGCCAGTGCCCTTAATGAATACTTCACCTATCTCGATTTGTCGGAGCTGGGGCGCTATCCACTGCTGCTGGCCACCCGTGTCGATGGCAAACAGATGCGGGTAAGGGATAAGGGGCCCATCTGGCTGATATTGCCTTTGTCTGAGTTTCCCGAGCTGGATGAGGTCAAATATCACGAAAAGATGATTTGGCAGCTGCGACATCTGGATGTGCTTGAATGAAGAGATTCAAGCTGCTGGTGCTCGCCGGGGTCGTGCTGCTGTTTGCCTTCAGTTCGGTGATAAGCAGTCAGCGTCACAGCCAGATGAGCAATCTGCTCTCCCACTCCATGAAGACGGTCAGCTGGTCAGCTGCGGAGCTGGAGATGGAGCTCATCAAGTTGCAGCATGCGTTTCGACGAGTTGCCCTGTCCGACCTGCCAGCCGATGAGGCCAGGTTGAGGTTTGAGATCTTATGGAGTCGGGTCCAGGTGCTGGCGGTGGGGGAGGAGGCTCGGGATTTCCGGAGTCACCCTGGCGTCGAGCCGCTGCTGCAGGATCTCGGGGCCTCCCTGGTCCATCTGGATTCTCAGGTCATGGCCCTCACCGACGGGGATCTCCGGGCTCTGGAGCTGATGAAACAGCTGCAACCCATGGAGGCACTGGTGCGCCAGCTCAATGTGCAGAGCTTCTCCGGAGACCGCGCCCTGTTTAACCTTAAAAGGGTGTTTGACCTTCAGTATGAGGCCAATATCTACCTGTTTGGGCTTCTGATCAGCGGTGCGGTGCTGGTGATCCTGGTGATTCGTGAGAGTCGCAACAATCGCCGCCAGGCGCTGCATGACAGTCTCACCAACCTGCCTAATCGGAATCTCTTTCAGAAGCGCCTTGAGCTGGCGATCTCCAAAGGACGGCGCAAACAGCAACGAGTCGCCGTCTATATGATGGACATGAACGGCTTTAAGGAGATCAACGACCAGCTGGGCCACGCCGCCGGCGATCAGCTTTTGCGGGAGGTGGCCGCACGGCTGAAGAACTCCATTGGCGAGGGAGAGCTGGTGGCCAGACTCGGCGGCGATGAATTTGGCATTCTTCAGCAGAATGTGGCGGGGTCGGATCAAGCCCTGGTGTTTGCCCGGCAACTGGCGGCTGAGGTCAATACTCCGGTGACCATCTTGGGGCAGCGTATCTCCCCCAGGCTCAGCATAGGCGTCAGCCTGTTTCCTGAAGACGCCCGCCAGCCAGATAAGCTACTCAACAACGCGGATACTGCCATGTACGCCGCTAAGAACGAGGAGATGTGTTGTCGTCTGTTCGAGCAGGAGATGGAGAACAGGGCGTTGCGAAAGCGGATCCTTGCCGATGATCTGGCGCGTGCCATTGCCCAGGATCAACTGCAACAGCTGTATCAGCCCATCGTCTCGATGAAGAGCCGCCGAGTGATTCTGGTGGAGGCGCTGCTGCGCTGGCGCCACCCCGTCTATGGGGACATTTCGCCTCTGGAGGTGGTCGCCATTGCCGAGCAGTCGGGATTGGCCGAGTCTCTGAACTGCTGGGTGATGACCCAAGCCTGCCGCCAGAACATGGCCTGGCGTGCCGAGGGGCTGAATCCGCCCCAGGTCTCGGTCAACATCTCGCCGATGATGTACAGTCGCTATGATCTGGTGGCCATGGTGGAGCGGGTGCTCGTTGAGACAGAGGTGCCGGCGGACCAACTGGTGATCGAGGTAACCGAAGACACCACCATGCAGGATATAGAGTCCTCGCCGCAGATTCTGTCCCGGCTGAGGAGCCTGGGGGTAGGGCTGGCGTTGGATGATTTTGGAACGGGTCACTCCTCTTTGAGTCACTTGAAGCAGCTGCCGTTCCAGAAGCTGAAGATAGACAAGACCTTTGTCAGAGAGCTGGAGAGCTCTCCCAGGGATGTTGAGTTGATCAAGGCCATCATTCACATGGCTCATGGACTCGGAATGCAGGTGGTCGCCGAGGGCATTGAGGAGTACAGCAGCTACCGTCAGCTGAGTCTGCAAGGGTGTGAATACGCCCAGGGGTATCTGCTGTACAGGCCACTGCCCAGCCATGAGATAGGCAAGGTGTTAAGCCGCAGCGCGCCGTCTGAACGGTTGCACGGGTAGTGAGAAAGGCGGAAATTCCCTACTCTGACTGGAAATGCGAGCAATTCTGACTTATACCGGAGTAAAGGCACTAGTTTTACGGCGACCGCTTCCGTTCGTGCCTTCCCATTTCACACGTTCGGCCAGTCAGGCGGTCGCCAACCCTCTTCCCCTTGGGCTAGAATGGCTCCCCCTGACTTGTGACTCACTTCCCCGATGACTCAACTGGATGAACGCTACCGGCTGCTTCGCGCCGCTGACCAAGCCCACTTTCACACCTGCTTCTACTGCGGCTGCATCGCCACAGAGCATGATTTTGCGCCGCCTCAGGCACATTGGGGCGCGTTTGAGCATCATCGTCAGGCGGCGGATAACCTGCAGATTCCGGCGTGTAAGGAGTGCGTCACCCTGTTAAAGAGCTGCACCATGGGATTGCTGCAGCAGCGTCGTGACGTGGTCCAGGCCAAACTGGCTGCCAAGTATAAGAAGGCGATCAACGTCTATCTGCGTTGGAGCGAGGAGGAGGTGGCGGAGCTGGATCGCTCACTGAAGCACAGTATCGCTGCAGGCCTGACCCTGGGAGAGGAGTCCCATCGCCGGTCGAATTATCCGGGTTTCAGCTACGAGGTGGATGGCAGCCGCGTGGCTGTGGAGCAGACGGCCAGTCAGCCTGTGGTGGTGTTTGGTCGACGTTTCGAGGGGATCAAGGCTGCCCTGGAGTACTCTGCCAAGGCATACGGCATCAGTCAGGGCAAGCTGGCACTGGGGCTGGAGCAGCACAATGACAATCTGGAAGCGGTGATCCTGTCCCTGCAACAACAGCAGCGCAAGCAGTTGGAGGAGCGTCAGATGAACCGCCTTTGTGGTGAGTTTGCCAAGGTCCACAATCAGTCCAGGCGCTATGTCGTTAATGCCGTTCGGCGGTATCTGGACAGGGACGACAGCTTGACCGTGGCCGAGGCGCTGGAGAAGCTCTACGATGAGAGGGTGCGTCACTTTAGCTGATCTTTTTCCACAGAGATTTAGTGTTTTATTTACCTTTCGACATATTGTCATCGTATGTAAGAGAATATATTTTTCCATCCTAGACCCATTATTCAATCTCCTATCTGATTTACTCTTGGCGCCAATACTCTTCTTGGCAATAAATCTGCCAAGTCATATATGAACTCATTTCTATTTTTAAGTTAATTCATTGTTTGTCGAAGGTGATCGAAGCCATCGAATTTGACCATGAATTAACTTCTGGTTGTTGACGGGTAAAAATGCAATCGAATGACAAAGTGAGCTTTGTCAGGGAGCTTTATTCTCTGGCCAATGATATTCATGGCGACCAGCGTGCTGTGCGCCGCCTGCTTCGGACTACTTCATTCATGACCTGGGGCTTCATGCACGCCAAAGGGATACGGCGGTTGTCGTCGGTATTGAAGTGCGAGACTCTGAATCCGGTGATTCGCCTTAACCCAAAGGTGATTCAAAAGCCGTTTAAGCCATATGTGTGTCGCAGTTGGGGCAGAAAGAGAAGGATGGAGGAGGTGGCGAGCCATTTTCAGCTTCTTTCTCAACTTTTTCCAAATACCATTGATCAAGTTTACACCTATAAGAAAGTAAAGCTCCTACAGATCAATGATGAGGAGGGGAATATATATCACCTCTATATTGAGCAGGGGCACAATAAAGAGGGGAGTCTGGGGATTGCATTAAGGGATGCCAATGATGTGGGGGTGTTTTCCTCCACATTCAGCCTCTCCTCAAGAGAGAATGGCAGTCTATATGTGGGGGCGGTTCAGGGACCATCGAGTAAGGTTGAAGGTCGGGAGAGGGTGATCCGCTCCCTGACCAAGGCGATGCATGGCCTTCGTCCAAAAGCGCTGATCGTCGAGTTGCTGCTGATGCTGGCACGGGAGTTTCAGCTTGCCAGGGTCTACGGGGTATCGAACCGGGGCCACATCTATCAGAGCCTGAGGTACCTGGGCCGCAGGAAGCGGGGCAAAGTGAGCTTCGATTATGACACCCTTTGGCTGGAGCACGGCGCCGAGCCTGTGGACCCCTATCTGTATGCCCTGCCGCTAACCCTGGTTCGCAAGGAGGTGGCGGAGCTCAAGCGCAGCAAGCGCAGGCTCTACACCAAGCGCTATCAATGGCTGGATGAGCTTGAAACCGAGTTTCGCAGCAACCTGAAGGCATTGATGGTGTATTGATGGGAAAAGAGGAGGCGTGAGCCTCCTCTTCGGTGTCTATTGGCTACTGAGAACAAACGTCAGCCCGCCACAGATGGCGGCCACCTGAGCCTCATTACACTCCTGTGGGCTGGCTGTGGGGCTGTCCGGATAGACTTCGGTGGTGGTGACATAGCGGGCATCGCTGAGGCCGGCGCACAGTCCCAGTTTTTTGGTGGGGTAGTTGATCACGCCCTCCTGCTCCAGCGGCGCGCCGATGATGTTGCCCTGGTCGTCCGCAGGAGCAATATGGGTCACCCGTCGCACCGCCTCGATCATCGCCTTCTGAAACTCGGGCTGAGGCTGGTCACTGTCTCCCACCAGATAGAAGCCATCCGGAATGATGCCGGGTTCAAACGATTTTCCGTCGCGGGCGGCGAGGGCGGGGCGGAACTCCTCCTCATCGCTGTCGGTGGTCTCATGCAGGTCGAAGTGCACCAGGGGTGCGCTGCCGATGGTGCTGACCAGTGCCATCAGGGCGGCGGCTTCCTCGGAGGGGCTGTCCGGGTAGAAGGAGCGGTTGGGGTCGAGCGCCTGTGGGTTCCAGCGGTTGATCACCTCATAGCCCCAGGGGCTGACGCAGGGGGCAATCAGGAAATTCACGGCCCCTTCGAACCTGGCGGCCTGTGTTTCTGCAAAGGAGAGGGCGCCGTGAACCCCTGAAGTTTCGTAGCCATGGACTCCGCCAGTGATCAGCACCACAGGCTTGCTGTCATCCCAGTTGAGGGATTTCAGGGCAAACAGGGGGTAGCGCCTCGGGTCATAGCTGAGGGCGCCATACTGCACCAGCTCGAACTTCTCTTTCAGGGGAGTGATCTTGCTGACCACCTCCTCCTGATAGCTGCGTTTGCGGCCGATGCGTGCCAGCCACTGCGCTTTATGGGCCTGGGTCCAGGGCTGACCTGGAGTGCCTACTGGGTAGAAACGGGTAAGACTCATGTTGCTCCCTGTCTCGGGTTCCTTGGGAGGCACCAGTATAGAGACAGAGAGGCAACCGGGGTAGTCCACCCTTATACGGGGCCGTTGTTGATGGCGGTCAGAGGCGCGTTCACGGAGAACAGTTTGCCGTTTACCGGGCCAATGCCCCATTGCTTCAACCTGGCGGTATGCATCTCAAGATAGGCTCGGGCACTGGTTTCATCCTCAAACAGATAGATGCCACCGGCTTCGCCGCTTTCGGGGTTTTCGGTCCAGATTTTCCACACCACTCCCGGCTCCTGGTTGATCGATTCTGCCAGCTCTTTCATCTGGTCGCTCAGGGCCTGCCCCATGGGGCCCTGATAGGGGAAGTCGACTTGCAACATGGTTTTCATAAGGGTTCTCCTCTTGGTGAGGCTTCATATTATTGGTCTAAAAATTCATGTTAAAGTACAAAATATAACGTTTATGTGTAGATGAAATAGACCATGAAGTTAAAAACAACCCTGGAGCAGTGGCTGACCCTGATTGAGGTGGACAGGGCAGGCAGCATACAAGGGGCTGCTCAGGCACTGAATAAAAGCCACACCACCCTGATCTACGCCCTGCGCAAGCTGGAGCAGCAGTTGGGCATCGAACTGATTCGCATCGAGCAACGGCGCACGGTGTTGACCGAGCAGGCCAGGTCCCTGTTGAGGCGGGCTGCTCCCATGGTGGAGCAGGCCAGGACGCTGGAGGTGGTCAGCAGTCAGATGGCTCTGGGTGTGGAGCCTGAAATCACCCTGACGGTGGATCATCTTTGCTGTCGCGAATGGTTGATGGGTCCGTTATCGCGGTTTTTCGATGAATTTAAAGGAACCTCGGTGCAGATACGTGAAACTTCCCTGTCTGCAACCGAACGGGCGGTGACTCAGCGTCAGGCGGATGTGTCCATCATCACCCTGCCCATAGAGAATCACCTGAGCGACCCGTTTTCAGTGGTGACCATGGTGCCTGTGGTGGCCCACAGCCACCCCCTGGCGCGACTGGCGTCGGTGACGGTGGAGGAGCTGATTGCCCATACCCAGATCGTGGTTCGGGATTTGGGGCAGACCGAGCCGAGTGAGCAACAGGATGTGGGCTGGTTGCGCTCGCAGCTCAGGGTGACGGTGGACAATTTTGATCATGCCTGGGACGCGGTCAGGGCAGGAGTTGGATTCTGCAGAATGCCGGAACACAGGCTGACTTTGCGGGATGCCTCAGAAGTGGTACCCCTGACTCTGGAGGGAGGAGGCTGCTATCAGGTGCCCCTGCATCTGTGCCTGCCTAAAGGGGAGCAGACCGGGGTGGCGGCTCGAACTCTGCACACCCTGTTGCTGGAGGAGGCTCGGAAACGGACCCCTGGCGTAAGGAGTTCTGACGCTGAGCCATGAGTGAACCCTGTTGGTTCCCGTTAAGCTCATTTCATGATTTTTTATGGAATATGCGCGTTGTTTGCCGGCCATTATGGGAATTTCATGGCTTTTTTTGCTCTTGACCGTGGTCTCAGAGGCGGCGGGAACGGGTCGCCCTGTTTTCTGTGATGGTTCTGGGCCAGGCTGGGAGCCGTCAGCGAGAGCCTGTGTGACAGGCTCTCAGGTTCTCTGACTCACTACTGCTAACTGGCCTGGCCCAGTGCCTGACGGATATGCTGCTCAAGGATCTGCTGCAGCCAGAAGGGGGTGGTGACCCTGCCATCGCTGTCATGCCTGAGCCACAGATAGATGGTTTTCGGGGTCTTGTAGCTCACCAGCTCATCAAACTGCTCGGAGCTGAGCTGAATCGCCTTAAGGCCCTTAAATTCCCTGAAGAAATTGGCGCAGGAATCAAACTCCAGCACGGAAAGGGCGTCGGACTCCTGCAGTGAATGGGCAACGGCCCCCATGTCTGAGGCGATGGAGTCCAGCCTGAAGGGAACGCCCTTGCGGCGGCAGTAGAACTTCATCGGTGACTGGCTGTTGGGGTAGCAGCTGTTGCCATAGAGGATCTGCGGGTGACGGGCAATCTCCTCCAGCACCGGATTATGCCAGACCGGGTGGGTTTCCCTGGCCACCAGGAACACCTTCTTGGGGGAGGCGATCGCCTTGGAGATTACCCCATCGCGCTCTGCCGGCGTAAAGCTGAGAATCGCATCGGTTCTGTTGGCCGCCAGGTCATCCAGACTGGAGTCATTGAACATCCGCAGGTGGACACTGTGGGGATCGTCATGGGTCTCCGAAGCCCGCCGGACCTTCTGAATCAGGTTGATCGCCAGTTGAGGTGGTGTGGCGATGTGCAGGTTCTTGTGCTGATCCATCTCCTGAAAGTGGCTGATGGCCGCGACCGATTCAGACTCCCCCAGAAGCCGGCTGAGGATGGGGTAGAGACGACAGGAGAGCGGAGTGGGTTCGAACCCATGCTGACGACGGATAAACAGCGGGTCTGAGAATGATTGCCTCAGGGCATTCAGGCTTCGGCTGATCTTCGAGGGCGGCACGTCCAGGATGCTGGCGACGGCGATGGAGTTACCGTGCTGAAACACCAGGCAGAATACCCGGATGACGAAGAGGTTGATGTCTTTCAGTTTATCTATGTTGGTTGCTGGCACTCTGTTACTCCTCTTCGCCGACTTCAGGCAGGACCACCGTGCTGGTCACAAATTCACTGATGGCCGGCAGCAGCCACTCCGGCAGGTTCCGTCCTCGGGGGGGGCTCAGCAGGAAGTAGCTGGGAACCCCCATGCGCTGGTGCAGCAGATCAAACTGATCCTGGGGCAGACGCCGGACCTTGAGATCGGACATGCGACTCAGAAACTCGGCGGCGTATTTCTGGCCCACAAAGGTGAGGCTGGATGAGTTGTCCAGCTGATCCGCCAGTTCCGTCAGCCCGCTGACCTTGACCTCAACCTCCAGGCTGCGGTCGATGTCATTGGCGTATACCTCCAGAGGATCGATGCGATCATTGAAGGCAGGGCAATCGGCCACAATGAAGGGGTAGTCGATGATCTCCGTCAGCTGTGGCTGGGAAGCGCGCCGCCAAATGGGGTGGTCGTGACCGCCCGCCACATAGAGTCCGGTCCCCTTGGTGACAAATTCACTCTTCACCCCTTCAGAGTTGCTGGGCTCGAAGGAGATGGCCACATCCACGTTGCCATGCTGGATCTCGTTATCCACATGATGATTGATGGGTTTGACGATGAAGGTGAAGTGTTGGTCATGCCGCTGGGCATGTTCCTGAAGGCTCCGGGACAGCCTGACACACAGGCCGGTAGGGCAGGCGATGGTCAACTCCTGCTTCAGCCGGTTGTTGTCGTCCATGTCTACGGTGCACGCCTGCCCAGCCAGCTCCAGGATCTTCTTCATCTCAGGATAGATGCGCGTGGCCATCTCACTGGGCTCAAACCCGTATTGTTTGCGGTAAAACAGTGGGTCATCCAGAGCATGACGGAGGCTGTTGAGGCAGCGGCTGATCTTGGAGGCAGGCACATTCAGGGTTTGGGCAACACTGAGGGAGTTCAGTGACTCATAGACGAGCACAAACACCTGGAATGAGAAAATATTGATGTCTTTAAGTCTGTCCATCACCGGGCCCATATCGGTTTTGTGCAACTATACGGTATTGCAGATAGGGGTTTCCTGACGCAAATCACAGAACTGCGTTGAATTCTGTACTTTCTTTGTTGTTAAATCGGCCAAAACCTGCCATAAGTGACTGATTTTTTGATTCTTGCAATAAGTGAAATTGATGCAGATGAGGGATATGTTCAATATATCAGTTGATCAATTCTGACATATTCGAGGCTACTTTAGGCTGCATTTTCACTATTTACCGGATCGGAGTCGCGGGCCCTGAATCCTAATTGGAATAAAGGGTGATGCTACTTCTTTGTATTTATTACGCTTCCTGCAGCATTGCTGGCTCTGTCGATTGGCAGAGCTTCTGGGTGAACTGGGCCGCAGGCTCTGGCCGGGAGAAGAGGAAGCCCTGCACCAGATCACACCCCTTGCGTTGCAGCACCAAATATTCCGCTTCGGTCTCTACCCCTTCAGCCACCACCTTGAGTCCGCCCTGGTGGGCCAGAGCCAGAATCATGTCCACGATGGCGGCGTTGTCCTGAACTCTGTCCAGGTTGGAAACGAAGGCGCGGTCGATCTTCAGAGTATCGATGGGCAGGCGCTTCAGATAGGAGAGGGAGGAGTAGCCGGTGCCAAAGTCGTCCATGGCGATGGTGACACCGCTGGCTTTCAGCTCTTTCATGGTGTCGACCACCCTCTGGGGGTCGTTGGCGGCCACCTCTTCGGTGATCTCCAGCTCCAGGAGCCCCGGGTTGATGCGGTGGCGCGCCACGGTGTCGGCCACCAGTTGTGGGAAACCACTGTCCTGAAATTGTTGGGCGGAGACGTTGACCGCCACCGGGCAGTGGCTGATGCCCCTGGCCTGCCACTGGGCCAGTTGTCGGCAGGCCTCATTCAACACCCAGCTACCCAGAGGCATGATCAGTCCGGATTGCTCGGCGACGGGAATAAACTCCCCCGGGCTGACCAGTTCGCCGTTGCGGCGCCAGCGTATCAGGGCCTCTGCTCCGGCAACCTGGGCGCTGTTGGCGGTCACTTTTGCCTGGTAGAAGAGCTCAAACTCATCGTCTCTGAGGGCGTTACGCAGGGCGCTTTCGGTTGCCAGCCAGCGCTGGGTCCGTGCCGTCAGCTCGGCGTCGTAAAAACGGGAGATGCGGCCAGGCTCCACCAGGGCGTGGATGGCGGCATCGGCATTGCGCATCAGCCTGTCGCTGTCTGAACCATCCTGGGGGTAGCGGGTGATGCCGATCTTGACGCTCAGGTTCAGCAGACGGTTGTCGATGCAGAAGGGGTCGTCGGACATGGTGGCCAGAGAGCAGGCCAGCTGTCTGAGCTGGTCGGGATTGTTGCTGCAGGTCAGTTGCACCGCCCAGGTGTCGTCGCTGTAGCGGTAGAGGAGGGCGTCACAGGGGCTGACTCGCAGCCTCTCCTGGATCCACTGTCCGATGTGCTGAATCATTTCGCCGCCGAAGGCGTGACCATAGGTGCCGGTGATCAGTGAATAACGCTCCAGTTTCAGCAACAGCAGGGCACCGCTCTCCTGCTCCTGTTGGGTCTGTTGCAGGGCTTCTTCCAGGGAGCGGCGATTGGGCAGGCCGGTCAGGCTGTCATAGAAGGCAAACCGGAACAGCTGATCCCTGTCTTTCAGCCTCGAGTAGAGGGCAACCAGAACAAAGAGGGAGACCACCACAATGGCGATGGTAAAGCCTGAGAGCAGCTGAGCCAGGCGGTCCACCTCGGTCAGGGCGGCTTCACTGTCCTGCATGGTGACCATGCGAATGTTGGCCTGCCACAGATCCAGCTGGCTTTGGGCTTCGACGGCGGCGGATTGAGCGTCGGAGAGATGTTCCCTCAGCCGGTCCCAATCACTGTCGGCTCGGGCCATCTCACGGTCGAAACTGCCGGCATGACGCTGCAATTTGGCGAGGGTGACGCGCAGCGCCTGTGCGTCCTGCTCACTGATGCCCAGCTGCATCAGGTAATCGATGCTGTGGTCTATCTTGCTGTCCTCGACGCGGAGTCCCGAGAGATAGGCGTCCCGCTCGGTGGTGGCGTAGTAGAGATAGAGTTGGTTGACCCGGTTACTCAGGGCGCGCTGCAGGAATCCGATGGTCTCCAGCTCCGGGATGTGGCGCTCCACCATCTCCCGCGAGTCCTCCTGAACCATAAAACCGGTCTTGACGCTGAGCCAGCTCATGGAAGCCAACATAGCAGTGATCAGGAGAAAGGCGGCAAACACCCATTTGGCGATGTGCTTCGATCCCGGCTTGGGTGTTCCTGTCTGCGCCATCCGGCTGTATCCCTGAGTTCCATCGGAAGCGGCAGTGTATCAAATTCAGTAATTGTTAACCCTATTGCATTGGTTAACATGGATTTAATAATCACTAAAAGGATTGAAGCACCCATCAGACAGGAGCCGCTGACTCGTTCATATAAGGATAGGCCCGGACTGACTTAGTTTGGGGGCAGGACTACAATGGGAGGGGTGACCGGAGGGATAAGCATGGAACTGCATTGGATATGGGATTGGGTCGGCTACGCGGCGTCCATCGTCGTGGCGATTTCGCTGACCATGGCGGACATCAAGAAGCTGAGGTGGTGGAACCTGTTGGGTGCCGCCCTGTTTGTGTTGTATGGCTGGGCCATTGAGGCTTATCCGGTGATGCTGGTGAACGCCTTTATCGTGATCATTGACGCTTACTACCTGGTGAAGATCTACCGCCACGAGGCGGAGGAGGCCAGCTGAGCCTCAACCCTCCAGCTCACGTTTGAAGGCCGCCGGGGTTTTTCCTGTGTGGCGTTTGAAGTACTTGATAAAGTGGGTGATGTCATCAAATCCCAATTCAAAGGCAGCGTCCTGGACCGAGAGTCCGTCCATGGTCAGCTTGCGTTTGATCTCCAGAATGATCCGAAAATCGATCAGCTGTTTGGCTGTGTGGCCGCAGCAGGTTTTACACATCTGGTTCAGGCATTTGTAACTGCTGTGCATCAACTGGGCATACTGGCTCGCCTCGCGGATCTCGGTGAAATGCTCATCCACCAGGCGCAGGAACTCGCCGAAACGCTCTTTCTGCTGTTCACTCAGGTGGATAAGATGACTCTCTCTCTGCTTGGCCAGTTTGAGCAACATGGCTGACAGCAGAAGTTGCACTATGACGCCGCTGTCCGGCCCCTCGTTCAGTGCTCGCATCATCTCGGTCAGCATCGCCTTGCAGCTTTCATTCATCTCTGTGGAGAGGTGGAGTACCGGAAAGGCGCTCAGGCTTTGATGGACCGGGACAAAGTAGGAGGTGCGAATGTTGGCGGAGCTGGCAGAGAAGAACTCTCTGGTCATCAGCACCAGCTTGCCTTTGATCCTGTTCTCTCTGTCGAACCCATGAATCTGCTCTTTGTTGAGAAAGATGATGCAGTCCGGTTCATAGTGGTAGGAGTGGAAATCGATGAAGTGCTCACCTTCACCCTGCTCCACAAAAATAAGACAGAAATGACTGACCCTGTGAGTTTGGTAGGGATTGGCGCCCTGGTCACAGATATCCTGAAGAAACTCCTCAAGATCCAGTACATCCATGCCTGTTTTACGCAGCTGAGGGCTGTCGTAGGTGATTTGGGGAATGTCGTCAGTTCTATCCATTTGTCAGGCTTCTCAAGAGGATCCGGTATAGTAGCTGTGCAGAAGCATCTAGGCTCCTTGTTGAAAAAAGAGGTGTCAACTTGAATCGTTGACACCTCCCGAACCCAAGTACCTTAGAGGTGTACTTGTTTCATCTTAGCGGCTCGAGCGTCATAGTCCTCGGCATGGCAGCCCTGACAGGAGTCAGAGGGGCGCAACCAGGGTTGGCTGTACTCTCCGTCTTCGGAGTAGTGGTGACCATCTTCAGAGGGAGCCGAGATGTCCACCTTAAACAGGTGTGACTGGCTCGGCATATGACAGCTGGTACAGTCGGCGCCGCCGTGCACCATGGCAGCCAGGCCGTTACCGCCTTCGGCATTGGCAAATTCCATCTGGTGACAATCCGTGCATGCTTTCTTCAAGCCGTCTTCGTGTCCAGGCTTATCCCTGAAGTGGGTGGACATATGGCTTTCGTGGCAGGTGTTGCAGTGCATATTGCGTTTCTTGCCTTCGGCCACCCCTGTTTCGGGGTTATAGCCCATCATGGTGTCGGCGGCAATACGGCCACCACGGCCACCACGGCCCCCCGCATCTCTGGCAATCAGGCCTCCGACGGCATCGTTACCGCCAAACTTCTCGGTGTATTCGGTCAGATACTCTGGGTAGGACTTGTCACCACCGTGGGTATGGCACTCAACGCAGGCTACCGCTTGGCCAAAGGCCTGATCGTCCGCCTTCATCTGCGCCACGGTGCGAGGTTCGGCCAGGCGGGTAATGTTGCTGCTGGATGGGGCTTTGATGTGCTCGCTACCTGCCCCGTGGCAGGACTCACACTGGACTCCGGTTTGATCGAAGGTGCCCAGGATTCCCTCCATGCCGTCCTGGTGGTGGGGGTTACGATCATCGCCCTCTTCAGAGGTGAAA
Source organism: Ferrimonas futtsuensis DSM 18154 (assembly GCF_000422645.1). GTDB lineage: Bacteria > Pseudomonadota > Gammaproteobacteria > Enterobacterales > Shewanellaceae > Ferrimonas > Ferrimonas futtsuensis. Next base: position 42,367 of record NZ_AUGL01000010.1, on the reverse strand, counting down.
TCCTTCCAGCCTGTGGTATGACAACGGCCGCAGTAGAATGGTGCTCGCTCCGGCCCCAGGTTATCTCCCCATGACCACATCTCATAGACGTAGCCGGTTTCGTCGAGCTTGCCGATAACCTTGTCACCGGTGTAGCGATAGCCATCCAGGTCCAGCCACATCACCTGCTTCTTGTAGCCACCGATGACGTAGGAGACATCTTCATAGCTGGTTGGCGCGCCGCCCGGGTTGACTACGCCCTCCAGCATCTCCAGTGCGCCGATGATGTTGGTGAACGGATATTCGGGCATCTCGCCATCGACCACCTTGTTGAGTTTGAAGGGGTGGCCGGACTCCAGGAAGATCTCCTTGTCACCGTGGCAGGTCAGACAGGCTTGAGTACCCACATAGCTCAGCTGAGCCACGGGTTTGGCTTCTACGTTAATGGTGACTGTCGAAGAGGCTTCCCCTCCTTGACCATCGCTGACGGCGTAGGTCAGCTTGGCTTCACCGGCAGATTCCGGATTAAACAGAAGCTTATTGTCTTCAATGGATAGGGTGCCGCTTCCCTCGATCAGATCGACCCGGGTCAGGGTCAGGGGGTCACCATCGGCGTCGGTGTCGTTGGCCAGCAGGTCTATGGTGACCGGCGTGCCAACGGTCGCTTCGGCGGTGTCCGGGTTGGCGACTGGAGCGGTGTTTGCCGGCGGTGGGGGCGGCGGAGGCGGAGGAGTGACGGACTCTCCGTTGTTGTCGTCGCTGCCGCAGGCGGTCAGCATACTGAACAGTATGGCGGCTGTCAGTGTTTTCATGGGCGCATGGAGCGCGGTGGGGTTCATCATCATCATTTCCCTTTAGTAGGTGACACGGGAGCCTGAGGTTGCAGGGACCAACAGAGCCCGGCTGTGCAATAGGAAAAGTAATGGTGAACACATCGCGGAAACAGGTCGGAAAAGTCTCGAAAATTGCCGTTAATGTACTCTGTGACGGGAATGTGATCGTCGCCGTGGCCTTATCCGGGGTTGGATCTCAAAAAGCTGCTTTTCAGTGGTGAAACAGCTTGGCTTGCGGCTTTCAGAACTCGTTGTCTCGTTTAAAGGCAGCCGGAGTCTGTCCGGTCAGACGCTTGAAGTACTTGTTCAGGTAGCTGGTGTCCTCAAAGCTGAGGTCCGACGCGATGTCCTGGGTGGATAGTCCGTCCATTACCAGCTTGCGTTTTATCTCCAAAATGGTGCGGAAGTCGATAAGCTGCTTGGCGGTCTGACCGCAGCAACTCTTGCACAGCTGATTGAGGCTTTTGTAACTGGTGTGCATCAGGGCGGCGTACTGACAGGCTTCTCTGAGCTGACCGAAATTCTGCTCAACCAGGCTGAGAAACAGGCCAAAACGTTCCTTTTGCTGCTCGCTGAGGTGGGCCATATGGCCCTGCCGTTGACGGCTCAACTTGACCAGAAGGGCGATAAACAGCAGCTGTACTACAAGGTCGTCCTTATCCCGTTCCTGCTGGGCAAGCCTGACCTCCTCCAGAAGGGTGTGGCAGCTCTGATTCAGCTGAGGAGACAGGTGAAGAACCGGTGAGGAGGCGCGGTTTAGGTGGGTGGGGATGAAATAGGTGGTACGGATATTGGCGGCACTGGCGGCAAAAAAGGAGGGTGTCATGTTGATCATCTTACCCTGGGGCCGATCATTGACATCGAAGGCGTGCACCTGGTTTGGGTTGATAAAGATGACACTCTCAGAGTCATAGGGATAGCGCTCAAAGTCGATCAGGTGCTCCCCCTTACCTTCGGTGATGTACAGGAAGCAGTAGTATTTCACCCTGTGGGGCTGATAGGGGTCAAAGTGGTAGCGCTTCAGCCTTGCTCGAAACAGCTCGAGGTCGAGTATCTCTAATCCGGCCTCTTCGAGGGACGGAGCCCGGTAGCTGACATCGGGAATGGGATCGCAGTTGTCCACGAGATCTCCTGTTAAAGCCTGCTTGTAATGATGACACCTCCGGAGGGAGGTGTCAGTAAGCTTAGAGAAAGCCAGCGACGACTGTCGCTGGCCCTTGGCTTTAGTTGTGGATGGTGCCAATGCGAGCAGCGCGCTCGTCGTAGTCTTCCTCGTGACAGCCGGAGCAGCTGTCGTAAGCACGCAGCCAGGGTTTCACGTAGTCACCGTTCGCCGAGAAGTGTCTTGGGTCATCCTTGGCACCCTCGAGATCGATCTTGAACATGTGCGAGTCCGAGCCCCCGGGCATGTGGCAATCGAGGCACGTGGCGGTGAACTCGTGGGCTGCAGCGGCGATGTCACTGCCCGGAGCGTTGTTGAACGCCTGGGTATGACAGTCGGTACACTGGCGCACCATGGCGTTTTCGTGGCCGGGTTTATCCATATTGACTTTGGATTGATGCGGGTTGTGACAGGTTGAGCAGGTGAAGCCCTTCTTCTTGCCCATGGCCTCGCCGGTGTCCGGATCGGTGCCCAGCAGTTCCGTCGCCGCCTGACGACCACCCCGGCCATCACGACGGCCTTCGGGGCCAAAGCCGGTCATCACCTTCAGCCGCGCTTCCAGGCTGTCGCCGCCAAACTCCTGGTTATGAGGCGACACGTAGTCTGGATAGCGCCTTACCGCATCATCGGTGCTATGACACTCGGCGCAGGCGATAGGCTTGCCGAAGCCCATATCCTCTGCCAGGAAGTCGTTAGTGGAGCGGGGCTCGGCAACCTTGACGATGTTGTCTTTGGAAGGCTTTTGAATGTGGGCCAGGCCGGCGCCGTGACAGGCTTCGCACTGGATGCCGGTGAGGGCGAAGGTGCCGCCCATGCCAGGCATGTCATCCTGGCGGTTGAGGTTGCGGTTGTCGTGACTGCCTTCGGTGTAGTCCCTCCAGCCTGTGGTGTGGCAGCGGCCGCAGTAATCGAAGCCGTGGGAGTCGGGAGCATCGTTGGCACTGTAGGGGAAGGCATAGGGTACCTGCCCCCCTTTGGGCGCCACGCCGACACCGGCCTTGTCGCCCGAGAAGATGTAACCATTTTGGTCGATGAACATGGCGCTGCGCATGTAGCCACCAATCACGTAGCTGATGTCCTCCCAGCCATTGGGGTTACCCAGGGTATTGTGCACATCCAGCAGATCCAGTGCACCGGTGATGGAGGTGAAGGGGTAGAGGGGCTCTTCACCGTTCACCTTGGTCAGCTTAAAGTTGTGGCCCGTCTCCAGATAGCTCTTCTTGTCGGTGTGGCAGGAGAGGCAGGCCTCTGAGCCCACATAGCTTAGCGCCTGGGCGGATACGGAGATGGTGACCGTGGAGCTGGCGTGGCCGCCGTTGCCGTCAGAGATGCTGTAGTTGAGGATGGTGGTCCCAACCTCCAGGGGTTCGAAGCGGATGCGGTTGCCATCGATGGTGGCGACACCCCGGCCGTCGAACAGGGTAACGGTCTCCAGGGTGAGGTCATCGCCGTCGGCATCGGTGTCATTGGCCAGAGCATCAATCATGCTGGGGCTGCCCATGGTGGCGCTGGCGTCCACGGGATTGGCGACCGGAGGGGTATTGCCGGGTGCGACAGGATCGCCGCCGTCGTTGTTGTCGTTATCGCCGCCACAGGCGCTCAGCAGGCTGAGCAGCATGGCTGCGGTCAGTGTTTTCAGGGGCGCATTGAGCGCATAGCGTTTCATCATCATTTCCCTTTGTTAGGTGACACAGTCTGGTGCCGAGGCTGATTAAACGCCTGGGCAAAAAGGTTTGTGCACCTGTGAAAGTAATGCTGAAACCGGGTACAAAACAGGTAACAAAAAGCCCGAAACAGGCCGATTGTGTACCTGAGTTTGAGAGTGTGATCCTGGCAGCCTGGGAGCTGTGATCGGGCTCAAAATCAGCCTGGTCCCGGGTCAGTTCCGTGACAGGGACCGAGGCATAAGGTGGCTCACGCACGCGGGAGACTCCTTGTTGGCTAGAGGGAGGGGACCGCTCATTCAGGCTGCTGAAAGCGCCCTTGTCTCAGGAAGAGATCCGTCTGTCTGGCTACCTCTGAGGAGAACAGCATGGAGGTGTGGCTGTGGGGCAGAACGATGTGGTCACGGAAGCCCTCCAGGCGGGTCTCTTCAACCAGAACGGTACCGTCAGTGTCCGACTCTTCGTCGGGCAGGAGCAGTCGGCCCACGCCGATGCCGGCGTTACCCGCCAGGCTGCCCAGCTCTGCCGAGCCTTGATAGTGGTCGTTGGGGTTATTCAGAAGTCCATGCTGATGGGCGTTGCCCATCACTCCCTCCAGACTCCACTGGGCCAGGCGACGGGCGATGGCGGCGCCTTTATGAGGAGAGCCCAGGGTGACGATGCGGGAGCCTTCGGGAAGCTCCATCTGTTCGGCATAACGCCGAGCCAGCACCCCGCCGAGGCTGTGCCCCACCAGAAACTGAGGCTCTCCCGGGCGGGACAGGGCTGAGAGCCGCTCAAACAACAGCCCGGCATCAATGGCCAGGCTGTTGTAACTGAACCCCTCTATCTGCCAGCCCAAGGTGGTCAGTTGGGCCGCAAGGGGTCGCATGATGGTGTGGTGCATATACAGTCCATGTAGCATCACCAACTGCATAATTCTTTGATCCTTAAACGAGGCCGTGGCCTCAGCTTACCCTATTTATTCTGGGAGCGGATCATGCTCAGGGTTTCACCCTTGGGCTTGTTGCCGTAGAAGTTGTTGTAGTTCAACAGATCGATGGCATCGTTGCCGGTGACGGGGCATTGACGCTCCTTCTTCATCTCGGCGCTGTTCTTGATGCGCTTACCCTGTGCATCGTAACAGTGGGTGGCAGAGTTTGCATTTGCGTATGCCGGGCCGGGATAGCCGCCTCCGCCGCCGCCGCCAGTGGCCATGGCTGCGCCGCTGAAAACCAGAGTTACCAATAACAATGACTTCATAGTGCTTCTCCATTTGCTACCTCATTCTTCAGGGTAGACCGGATCGCTCCTGAGTGTATTTCAACCTTTAGCTCAAATTCTCAATCGATAAAAGCGAATGACAGGATGCCTTTTGTTCGCTTTGTTGAGTTCATGTTGGGATCCACAATTGGTTTTGTCGATTAGCGTAGGGGTTATGTGGCAAGGCCTCTATGAGTGGATTGAGTGGCGCTGCGGCGCCCAGGAGCAGAATAATGAGCAAACGACTGACAGCACAGAACGGCGCCCCCATCGCCGATGACCAAAACAGCCTGAGTGTAGGAGCACGAGGGCCGGTGGCACTTCAGGATTGGCACCTGATTGAAAAGTTGGCCCATTTTAATCGAGAGCGGATCCCAGAGCGGGTGGTTCATGCCAAGGGAAGCGGTGCCTACGGCACCTTTACCCTGACCCGGGATATGTCTGAGTTCACCCTGGCGGATCACTTCAATGGGGTGGGAAAACAGACCGAAGTGATGGTGCGCTTCTCCACCGTGGGGGGAGAGTCGGGCAGTGCCGATGCTGAGCGGGATCCCCGGGGATTTGCGGTGCGTTTTTACACTGAAAATGGTAATCACGACATAGTTGGTAACAATACTCCGGTGTTTTTCCTGCGAGACGGCATCAAGTTTCCCGACTTCATCCATACCCAGAAGCGCAACCCGGTGACCAACCTGAAAGACCCCGAGGCGATGTGGGACTTCTGGTCACTGAACCCTGAAGCCTTGCATCAGGTCACCATCTTGATGTCAGACCGCGGGATTCCCGCCAGCTATCGGCATATGAATGGCTACGGCTCCCACACCTTTTCGCTGTGGAATGATCAGGGCGAACGCTTCTGGGTGAAGTTTCACTTCAAGACCCGCCAGGGGATCCAAAACCTCAGTAATACCCAGGCGGATAAGCTGAAAGGGATCGACCCGGATCATGCCCAGCGGGACCTGTTTGGCGCCATCGCCGACGGTGACTTCCCCAGCTGGACCCTGTTTATCCAGGTGATGCCCGAGTTGGACGCGGAGCAGTACCAGATCAACCCCTTCGATCTGACCAAGGTGTGGCCCCACAAGGACTATCCGCTGATTGAGGTGGGCATTCTAGAGCTGAACCGCAACCCTGAGAACTACTTCAACGAGGTGGAGCAGGCGGCCTTTGCCCCCTCCAATCTGGTGCCAGGTGTGGGCGCCTCCCCGGACAAGATGCTGCAGGCCAGGCTGTTTGCTTATGCCGATGCCCAGCGCTATCGGGTTGGGGCCAACTACAACCAACTGCCGGTCAACTGCCCCCACGCGTCTCAGGCCAATCATTACCAGAGGGCTGGCGCCATGGCGGGCAGTGGCTGCCCTTACCACGGTGAGGCTAAAGAGAGCGGGGTGAACTATGGGCCCAATACCCAGGGAGGCCCTGAGCAGCAGCCGCAGTTTGCCGAACCGCCTCTGAAGATCAGCGGAGATCTGGACCGTTATGACCGCTTCGGCGAGGAGAACTTTGCCCAGGCTGGTGATCTCTACCGGCTGATGAGCGAGGCCCAGCGCCAGGCACTGGTGGACACCATCGCCGCCAGCCTGAGCCAGGCCAGTGAACCGGTGCAGCAGCGGATGCTGGCGCAGCTCAATCTGGCCGATGAGGAGTATGGCCAACGGGTGGCCCGGGCCATTGAAGCGGTCAATGCCTGACCGAACCCGGTTTACCCTTGTAGAAACTGTGATCGCCGTCTCTTGTTGAGGCGGCGTCGCCATTGATAGTCTGATGGCTCGGCCCGACGCCGAGCCATTTAATTTTCAGGTAGAGATGATGCTGCACTCCATCGTTTTTATCGCTCGATTTTGCCAGCCTCAATGGCAAGGTGGAGCGAAATAGTTAACTAGTTTGCTGACCATGCCATTGGGGCTAATTGAACCGACAGTCGTCGGGATTCAATTGGCAAGGTGGTGTGTCTCTTCCTGCTCCCCCTCCTGTTCAATCTCCCGACCACTGTCTACCGTTTTTACTGACAACACCGGGATACTTTACATTGAACACCAAACTCGTAGGCGCCACCTTGATCGTGGCCGGCACCAGCATCGGCGCTGGCATGCTGGCACTGCCCATCGCCGTGGCCAACATTGGCTTCTGGCCCGCCATTGTGCTGATGCTGCTGATCTGGGGCCTCTCCGGCTATACCGCCCTGCTGCTTACCGAAGCCAACCTGGCCACCGGTCGTGGCCTCAACTTTCACCGGATGATGGGGGAGAGTCTGGGCCGGGGCGGTCAGCTGTTGTGCTCCGCCAGTTTCCTGGCGCTGCTCTATGCCCTGACTGCCGCCTACCTCACCGGTGGCGCTTCGCTGGTGGCCCTCAAGGCCAAAAGCCTGTTGGCCCTGGAGCTGGGTGGCAGCAGTGCCACCCTGATCTTCGCCTGTACCCTGGGACTGGTGGCGGCCTTTGGGGTGCGTTACGTGGATCTGCTGACCCGGGGGCTGTTCAGTCTGAAGATGGTGGCCCTGGTGATTCTGGTGGTGCTGCTGTTGCCCCGGGTGGAGCTGCATAACCTGGCCCCGGCGCTTTCCGATCAGGGACAGGGCAGTCTGCTGATGGCCGCCTTGCCGCTGATCTTCACCTCCTTCGGCTTCCACGTCTGCATCCCGCCGCTGGTGGATTATCTCGAGGGCGACGTGCGCTCTCTGCGCAGGGTGTTCCTGATGGGCAGTGCCCTGCCGCTGCTGTGCTATACCCTGTGGCTGCTGGCGGTGTTTGGCCCGCTGGGGCAGCAGCAACTGGCGAGTCTGGCCCAGGGGGACAGCCTGGCCAACCTGGTGAACGCCATCGCCACCCTGACCGGTTCCAGCAGCATCGCCACCCTGGTGACCCTGTTCGCCGACCTGGCCCTGGTCACCTCCTTCATCGGCGTTACCCTGAGCCTGTTCGAGTACCTGGCCGAGCTGCGCCAGGGCCAAGGCGGCCGGGTCGGCACCTGGCTGATCACCTTTGTGCCGCCTCTGGTGTTGGCACTGGCTCTGCCGGAGGGCTTTATCGCCGTACTCGGATTTGCGGCGGTGCCGCTGGCGGTATTGATCGTGTTCCTGCCGGTGGCGGCGGTACTGAAGCTGCGCCGCACACTCGATGCGCCCTACCGGGTGGCGGGCGGCACACCGGCACTGGTGTTGGCGACGCTGTTGGGGGCGCTCATTGTGCTGGCCCAGCTGATGTGAGCCTGAACGACCTGGTGGAATATGAACCTGATTTCCAGCCAAATTGCTTCATGATGTTACAGCGAGGTTATTCCGCACAATCGCTTGTGATAGAGTGTCCCGGAACTATTCTGGCGGCAGGTGGACCTGCCGCCACCCACCCTAAAGGATGATCCGTCCGTGTATTAAGAGACGGAATCTGAGAAGGAAACAGCAATGAGAGCTTGGTTAACCGCGGCAGTGGTAGCACTGCCGCTGACGGCGCTTGCCGACGAGGGCATGTGGCAGCCCTATCAAATCCCCTCCCTGGAGGACAAACTGACGAAGATGGGTCTTGAGATCGACGCCAAGTCCATGGCGGATCTGGGTGCCTTCCCCATGAACGCCATCATCAACTTCGGTGGCTGTACCGCCTCTTTCGTCTCTCCCGACGGCCTGGTTGTGACCAACCACCACTGTGGTTACGGCGCCATTCAGTACCACTCCACTCCGGAAGACAACATCCTGGAAAACGGCTTCCTGGCCAAGACCCGCTCCGAAGAGAAAGAGCCGGTACCTGGCTACAAGATCTGGGCCACCGAGTCCATGGTCGACGTTACCGACCAGGTGCTCTCCGGCACTCAGTCCGCCAACAATGGTGAGGAGTACTACAACACCATCGAAAACAACACCAAGGCCCTGGTTGCCGAGTGTGAAGTGAGCGATGACTACCGTTGTGACGTCTATAACTTCCACCGCGGCGCCCAGTACTTCCTGATCAAGGAGCTGGAGATCCGCGACGTGCGCCTGGTGTACACCCCCTCCATGTCCGTGGGCAAGTACGGCGGCGACATCGACAACTGGATGTGGCCCCGTCACACCGGCGACTACTCCTTCTTCCGCGCCTATGTGGGTAAAGACGGCCGTCCTGCGGACTACAGCGAAGAGAACGTGCCCTTCCAGCCCGAGCGTTTCCTCAAGGTTTCTGCCAAGGGTGTTGAAAACGGTGACTTCGTGATGGTGGCCGGCTACCCGGGTCGCACCAACCGTTACCGTACCGCCGAAGAGGTTCAGACTTACTTCGAAGCGATCTACCCCAAGTCCAAGGTGGCTCGTGAAGAGATCATCGACCTGATCAAGACCACCTCTGCCGAAGGCAGCGATGCCCGCATCAAGTACGAGAGCACCCTGGCCAGCCTGGCCAACTATGCCAAGAACTTCCAGTCCATGATCGAGGGCTATGCCAAGACCGGTATCCTGGCCAAGAAGATGGGCGAGGAGAAGGCGCTGCTGGACTGGATCAACAGCGACAGCAAGCGTGCCAAGCAGTACGGTGACGTGATCAACCAACTGAATGCGCTGATCGAAGAGGACCACGCCCACCTGGATCGCGACATCATCCTGGGCTACCTGCGCTACAACCAGATGACCAGCATCGCGGCTCGCCTGTACCGCCTGTCCCAGGAGAAGCAGAAGCCGGATCTGGAGCGTGAGCCTGGCTACCAAGAGCGTGACTGGGATGGCATCAAGGCCGCCATGCAGCGCGTAGACCGTCGCTACGACGTCGAAGTGGACAAGGCGATCCTGGCCCTGCAACTGGGCAAGTACGCCCAGCTGCCTGCGTCCGAGCACCTGGAAGATCTGGACCGTGTCTTCGGCCTGAGCGGCAAGTTCGACGCCGACGCGCTGAAGAGCAAGCTGGACGCCATGTACGCCACCACCGATCTGGGCAAGGCGGAGACCCGCCTGGCGTGGCTGGACAAGACGCCTGAAGAGTTCCAGGCCAGCAACGACCCCTTCATCCGCTACGCCGTGGCCACCTACGACGCCAAGATGAAGCGTGAGAAGCAAGCCAAGGATCTGTCCGGTCGCCTGCTGCAGGTTCGCCCTGATTACATGAACGCCATCATCGCCTACAACGAGAGCCTGGGTCTGCCGGTCTACGCCGACGCCAACTCCAGCCTGCGCCTGACCTTCGGCACCGTGGTGCCTTACTCTCCGCAGGATGGCCTGGTTGCCGTACCTTTCACCACCCTGGAAGGCCTGGCTGCCAAGGCAACCGGCGAAGCGCCGTTCCACGCCTCTGACAAGCAACTTCAGCTGATCAAGGACAAGGTTTATGGCCCCTACAAGCAGGAGTCCCTGGGCAGCGTTCCGGTGAACTTCCTGACCAACCTGGATTCCACCGGTGGTAACTCCGGCTCCCCAACCATGAACGGTCGTGGCGAGCTGGTGGGTCTGCTGTTTGACGGCGTGTATGAGTCCATCACCGCCGACTGGAGCTACAACAACGACCTGAGCCGCTCCATTCATGTGGACAGCCGCTACATGCTGTGGGTGATGAAGTACCTGGACGGTGCCGATAACCTGCTGGAAGAGATGGAAGTGGTTGAGTAACACCGCCTCTGTTTGATAAACGCCCCGCACTGCGGGGCGTTTTTTTATGGTGTTGGTCAGAGAAGCGACAAAGGGTGGATTGCCCCTTGCCAAGCCATAAGGGAATTGCATAAGCTAAGTGTCTGACGCGGCTATCGTATAATGGCCATTACCCGAGCTTCCCAAGCTCGTGATGAGGGTTCGATTCCCTCTAGCCGCTCCAAGATTCCCGTTAAAAAACCGGCTCACTGAGCCGGTTTTTTAGTTTCTGCGATTCAACTTTCATCCAGGAGCTTTCGAAGGGCCGGACTGAAGCGGCTGAGTGGGCCTGTTGGGCCGCGCTCCACCAACATCACCGCCAGGTTCAGCTGTGTGGCCAAAGCAAGCGCTTGTGCAGGGGACAGCACCATCATGGCGGTGGCGTAGCCGTCGGCGACGGCGCAGCTGGGGTGTAGCACAGTGACCGACAGCGGGCCTGTGGTGGCAGGGAACCCCGTGCGTGGGTCGATGATGTGTCCCAGGCTGTGGCCCTGTGCCTGAATCACATTGACGTAGTTGCCCGAGGTGGCCATGGCCAGATCTTTGAGTGGCACCAGCTGCTGAAACTCCAGGCTCAGTTTTTCTGGGCGGGTGACCGCCACCTGCCAGGGACGCCCCTGCGGAGAGTGTCCCCGGCTGCGCAGCTCACCGCCCACCTCGACCAGGAAGTGGCTTATGCCCATATTACTCATCGCTTCGGCGATCAGGTCGACCCCATAACCTTTGGCCACGGCTGAGGGGTTGAGCTCCAGCCCTGGGATGAGCTTGGTGAATCGCCCTCGCTTGAGCTCAAATCCATCCATTCCCGTCCTGCTGCGGGCCAGCTCCAGCTGCCCAAGATTCTTATGGCTGAGATCTCTGGGTTGAACGCCAAAGCCCCAGAACTCGATGACGGGACCCAGGGTGATGTCCAGGGCACCCCCAGTCTGCCTGTGTATGCGCTTAGCCAGGCTCAGTACCCTGTCCGCCTCCTGCGACAGGCTGATGGGCTGGCCTAACGGTGAGCGATTCAGGGCCACAACTTCAGAGTCCTGACGAAATACAGACAAGTGCTTATTGATTCTCTCCAGTTGTTGCTCGACCCGGTGTAGTACCTGGGCCGGATTTTGCTCCGGGTTTTGCTGTTGCCAGCGGATGCTGTAGCTGGTGCCCATGGTTGTGCCATGGAGCTGGCGCAAGGAGTTGTTGGCGGATGCGCTCAGACTCAGCAGAAGCAGCATCAGCCAAAGGGGGGCGAGTAGGGTGTTAGAGGGGCGGTTCATGGGGCCTCCAGAAAAAAGCCGGCCGCAAGGGCCGGCAAAAAGGGGCGGAATCCTTCCCCTTAGAGGTTGGCAGCTTCCTTACCTGCGATGCGGCCGAATACGGTCACATCGGTAATGGCGTTGCCGCCAAGGCGGTTGGTGCCGTGGGTCAGACCGGTCACCTCACCGGCGGCAAACAGGCCAGGGATGATCTTGCCGTTCTCGCCAATCACCCGGGTGTGAGTGTCGGTTGCCAGGCCACCCATGGTGTGGTGCACCGAGGGCTTGGCCACCAGCATGTAGAAGGGGGGCTTGAGCAGGGTCTTGAGGCCACCGCGATGGTTGAACTGCTCATCCTTGCCCGCCTTGGCGAACTGGTTGACCTGGGCGACCTGGGCCATCAGCGCCTGTTGGTCGATGCCAAACTTGTCCGCCAGCTCTTCGATGCTGTCGGCTTTGTACATGAAGCCCTTGCGGTGCAGCTCTTCGAACTCCTCCTTGTGCACGTCCACGGTGTGGGCGTACTTCTCGATCTCCTGGCCCCAGAGCACATAAGCCTGCTGGTTGGTCTGAGCCAGGATGGCACGGCTGATCACGTCACGACGCTCCAGCTCCTCCACGAAGCGGTTGCCTTCTTTGTTCACCAGGATGGCACCGAAGAAGCGGGAGTCGGCAATCAGGGAGATCACGCCGGTGTCTACGTGGCAGATGGGGTAGGTCTGGATGTAGCTCATGTTGGCGGTCTTGGCTTTAAGCTTCTCCGCCATCACAATGCCGTCGCCGGTGATGCCGCGGGCGTTGGTGGTGCCGTAGCGGTTGTCCAGTTCGGGGACAAACTTGGTGCGCATCTCCACGTTGGCGCCGAAGCCGCCGGTGGCCAGGATCACGCCCTTGCTGGCGTTGTAGACTACTTTCTCACCCTTGTGCTCGGCTTCCACGCCAATCACCTTGCCGTTCTGGTCCTTGATCAGGGCAACGGCCTTGGTGCGGGTGTGGATTGGGATCTGCAGCTCGTCGGCCTTGGCCATGAACTTGCTGATCCACTCGGCACCGGTGTGGTTCTTGGGAATCAGCGCGCGCTTGACGCTGTGGCCGCCAAACTGGAACAGCTCGTCTTTGTAGAAGTCGACCTTGATGTAGTCACGCAGCCACTCGGCCGCGGGCAGGGCGTTCTCCGCCAGGACGCGCACCAGTTCAGGGTTGCCCTTGTAGTCACCCCCCTTGAGGGTGTCCTTGATGTACAGCTCGATGTTGTCTTCGATGCCCATGGTTTTCTGTACCCAGTTGCCGGGCACGTTCATCTGACCACCGGTGATCAGGGAGTTGCCGCCAACGGTGGGCATCTTCTCGATGATCACCACCTTGGCACCGGCGTTCTTGGCGGTGATGGCGGCGCTGAAACCGGCGCCGCCGGAACCAATTACCACTACGTCGAAGTTCTGTTCTGCGTCCAGAGCCTTCTCTTTCTTGCCTGCCTTGGCGGCACCGGCGATCAGGGTCACGCCGGCGGCATCCAGGGAGTTGTTGACCGCCTCCTTGAAGGCGCCAGAGGTGATGGTAGCGCCACTGATGCCGTCTACTTCAGTGCTGTTGGCCTGGAGCATGGCGTCCTTCATCTCGGTGAACACCGCACCGGCCAGGACCTTGTTTTCGTTTTGCTTCAGTACCTGGATATCCACCAGCTGACCGCCCTGGGTTTCGGTCTGAACCTGAATTTCACCATGCTTGCCAAAGGCCTTGCCCTGGCTGGTGATGTTGGGTTGTTCGGTCTGGGCACTGCAGCCCGCCATCAACGCCAGGATGGCGCCGCAGATAAGGGATTTCTTAGTCATTCAGGAGTCCTCTCGATCAGAAACTGAAGCCAATGGCCAGGCCGTACTCGATGCCATCGTTGGGCGTGGCGCCCCAGCTGTCGAATTGGGTCAGGTGCAGCTTGGTGTAGATGCCCTCGCCCAGGCTGGTTTTCAGGGTGGTGATGATCTGATGGCCGTAGCTGTCGTAGCCCAGGGTGGCCTTGTGCTCGTCGTCCCGGCCGAATTGACCCTCGTAGTTGAGGCTGAGGGAGTGCTTGAGCCCAAGGAACTGAAGCGGATAGCGGGCATTGATCACCGCGGCCCCGCCGGACAACCCATCGAAGCTGGCGCTGGTGGGGCTGAAGGAGGCAGCGGAGTAGTTGATCCCCAGGCCGGCGTTGATAAACAGCTGGCCATATTTGCGGTTGGTGGTGAAGCCCAGGTAGAGGTTGTCCTCCATGACGGTGCGGTTGGAGACCAGGAAGTTCTGCAGCCACCAGTTGTAGGCGGAGTCGCCAATCTGTTTGTCGACAATGGTCAGGGATTTGACCGTCAGCTTGCCATCGGCGCCGTGCTGGGCATCTTTGACCTCACCGGGATTTTCCAGTTTCACATAGGCAAACAGGGTGCCCCAGTCGGCCTTGTTAAAATGACTCAGTTTGAAAAACGGCTGGTCATAAGCGCCGCGGTTGTCATCCTTGGTGTCGGAGGTGTAAGCCTTGTAGCCGATATCCAGAGAGGTCGCGGATAGGACCGGAGTGGCGACCAGGGCGATGGCCGCGGTCAGGAGTTTGAGTTTCATAATGAGTGTCCCCTTATAATTGACCGGGACAGAATAACCATTGGTTCGGGGATTAATGTGAGTTGGTTCGCGCTGATTTTTAAGTGGAATATAACTCTGTGGGTTTAGGAAGTAATGGAAAAAGGTTTATAGAATTCACCGGTATGCTGTGGGCGAATTAACAAAACCGGTGGTGTTTTTGAGGTGTTTTCCCGCGAAAATAATCTCAATGTCAAATAGGTGTCAAAACTCTCAATAACTTCAACAGTGTTTTCACGAAGACAAAGATGGCGGCCCGATAGGCCGCCATCTTTGTGGTCAAGACTCTATCCGCAGCCTGGCGCAGAAGCGCCCCTGCTCTCTCGACGTTTCGAAGTGCCACCCCAGTTGTTTGGCCAGTCTCTTGACCAGCATCAGCCCCAGGCCAAATCCGCTGTGATTGTCTTGACTGGTGGGGTTGGTGATCTCTATCAGTTCCCCCCGCTGACAGATAACGATGCCCTGGCCACCGTGCTCCATGGCGTTGCGGACCAGGTTGTTGAGCATGATGGCCAGAGGCTCTTTCAGAAGCTGTCGCTGAGTGTCATCCCTTTCTACCTCAATCAGGGCCTGATACCCCTGAGCCTGACGTTGGCTGGCAACCACCTCTTCCAGCAGTTGCCCAAGGTCGACGGCCTCCTCATCCAGGGGACTGCACTCCTTGTTGGTAAGCCAGAGCAGGGTTTCGGTGATCGATTTCATCTGAGCCGTGGCCTGGCTGGCGTGCAGGGTGGGGCCGCTGAGTTGCCCCTGCTGAAGGTTGAGGATCTCAAAGGAGGATTGGCAGATGGCGATGGGTGTGCGCAGTTCGTGGCTGGCAAAGCGGAGAAAGTTGAGCTCTCTTTGTTGTGCGTCCTGAAGTTTTTTCAGAGAGTTATCCAGGGCGTCCACGATGGATTGCAGCTCGGCATAGCACTGCTTGGGAAAGCTGAAGGGCTTCATATTCTGCCAGTCGTGCTGCTTGATGGCTCGGCTTATTTGATGCACCGGAGTGATCACCTGGTTCTGCATGTAGAAAGCCAGACTGGCAACCACAAAAAAGGTCATGGTGATCAGCAGCAGTATGGCGGTCATGTTCTTGGGCGCGAACACCAGATCGTGGGTGGCGTCGTACCTCAGCCAGATGAAGTAGTTCTGACCGTCATCGCCCTGATAGTTCATCAGGGCGTCGATATAGGCACCGTCATCGTGATGATGGAGTACACCCTGTTCCGGTTTCGGCAGTGTGTACTCATTCAGTTCCTTCGCCAGATCCGGAACCTCTGACCAGCGACGATAGACCTTGAGGTTCTTGGTTTCATAGGGCTGGTCAGTCAGCTGAAACCACTGCACAGCGGACTGTCCAGCGTTGGTCATGGTGATCTCATGCATGGAAAACATGCCGGTGCACATCATGCAAAGGGGAATGATGCTGTTGAGAGCCAGGGTCAGTACCAGAAACCCGATGCCGTAGAGCTGGTAGGTGCGCTTGAGACTGAGTTTACGCGCCATCGTTGATGCTCCTCAGGCTGAGCCCGACACCTCTGACGGTGTGCAGCAGTTTGGCGTCGAAGGGCTTGTCTACCACCCGACGCAGCAGGTGGAGGTGACTGCGGAGGCTGTCGCTGTCCGGGGGGCTGTCTGGCCACAAGGTGCGCTCTATCTCTTCACGCTCGACGATCTCCGGGCTGCGTCTGGCCAGCAGAGCGAGGATTTGCCATCCGGTTTTGGAGAGGGTCAATGGCTGGCCCTGGCGATGGGCGCAGTGGCCGGCAAAGTCGATCTCCAGATCGCCCAGCTTCAGAGTCTTGGGGGGCGGGCGTCTCTGCGAGATCACCTTCAGCCTGGCCACCAACTCCTCCATGGCGAAGGGCTTGACCAGGTAGTCATCCGCACCGGCATCGAAGCCGTCGAGCCTGTCGTTGAGGCCACCCCGGGCGGTAAGCATGATCACTGGTGTATTGATGCACTGTTGTTGCCAGCGTCGGCAGGCGGTGACGCCATCGCCGTCCGGCAGGTTCAGATCCAGAATGATGGCATCGAAGTGGTGCTGAGACAGACGTTGCTCAGCCCGCTCGAGGGTGTCTGCGTAATCACATTCGATATCCCGAAGCTCCAGGTAATGGAGGATGTTCTTTGCTAAAAGGTGATTGTCTTCGACCAGGAGTACCAACATATTTCAGAACAACTCGAATTGGTGGGCAATATGAATCAGGTTGGCTCGATTGGCCGCCCCAAGCTTATTTCTCAACGACTCCATATGATATTCCACTCCCCGGGCCGTAATGTGGAGCCGCTCGGCAATTTCGTGATTGGACAAGCCCTGTGCTGCCATTTTCAGCACTTCGATGGCCGTTGGGTTAAATAGCCGGCTTTGTCTGTAGGGGTTGAACCGCGCCCGGTGACTGTCCAGCAGCAGAGCCTGCCCCTGCCTGAGGATCTGCTCCAGCTCATCCGATGCGGCCGGGCCCACGGTCCCAGCACCGAGCAGGATAAAGCGGCCGCTCCAGGTGCTCAGCCCAAAACTTGGCAGGGGCCAGCTCAGTACCGAGCTGACACCATGGTTACGGAAGAGTCGGGCTGTCTGCGGGGCGACGGTGGGGTCCAGACAGTAGCGATAGGGGGCGGAGAGATCCAGGCTGGGTTCGAAGTTGGGATCATGACGTGCGGCCCGGGCCAGGTAGAGGTGTTGCAGGCTCTGCACCTGACTGGAGGAGGCCAAGGTGGCCACCGGGCGGCGCAGGGCTGCCGGGGTAAACAGCTGGCTTCGACAGGGTGTGACATAACTCTGGTGGGCATGATGGGGGATCCCCTGATACCAGAAGCCGGAGAAGCCCAGGGGCAGAATCATCTCTCTAAGATGTTGCCGAAGCTGCTCCAGGCTGGGTGGCATCGGGTGCTCCTGCCGAGGGGCAGGAGAGTGGATGGCGCGCATGATCTTCCCCCTTTCACTGTGATCACTCACAGACTCTACGGCCTCGGCGCTCGCTGGAAAAGTGGTGTCAACCGGAACCGATAACATCTCGGCAAAAGCGAAAACTCGGTGGAGAAAGTTAGGTTTTTTGACGAGAATTTGATGTTGGCTGCGCTACGATGGTGGGGTCCTTGAACCTCGCGCAAGGGCACTGAACAAGGCCGCCCTGTTGGGGCGGCCTTGTTATTGATGCGCTTCCAGTATGTAGTTTTCCAGGCAGCGCTGCAGCCAGGGCGGGGTTGCCAGGCGTCCTTGGGTATCCTGTTTCAGCCAGAGGTAAGTGCTGGGAGGACTGAAATGATCCAGTACCTGCTTGTCCTGCTGGTAACCCATCTTCTGAAATCTGAGCCCCTTGAACTGCTGCAGATAGTCAACGGCAGAACGGATGCCGACAATGATCACTCCTTCACTGTTCAGCAGCAGGTGGGCGGCGCAGCCCAGGTCGGGCACCGTCGCCAGTTCACTCTGGAGTTTCCCCCTGGAGCGGGCGTAGCAGGCCAGGGGAGACTGGTTGTCGGGGAAGGGCAGGGAGGCCAGTTTCACCAGGGGGTATCTGATCAGCTGCTCTGGGCAGGGTTTCTCCCAAACTGGGTGGTCGTCTCTGGCCACCAGATAGCCGGCCCTTATCTGAATCACCTTTTTGCTGAATATCCCATCCCGCACGGCTGGTTCAAAGGCGATCACCGCATCGGCCTCATTGCCGCTCAGCCGATTTACACTCTCCTTGTTCCAATACTCCATCTTGAGAGTCAGCCGGGTCTGATGTCGTTCGGCAGCCTGATGCAATGCCAGGGGCAGTGACATGGCCAGTTGGGGGACGGTGATGATGGTCAGGCTTGCGCTACTGCCATCCTGCAGGGCTTCTCCGGTTCCGCAGGCTTCCTCTGCCAGCATGACCAACTGGCGCATCAAAGGGTAGAGATCGTGGGCGGTCTCCGTGGGCTGCATTCCCCCCTGCTGCCGGCTGAACAGAGGGTCTTTCAGGGCCAACCTCAGACTCTTGAGCTTGCGGTTGAGTTTGGATGTCGTCATCTCCAACTGTTCCGCCAGTTGGGCGATGCCTCTGCCATTGTAAAGTTGGCAGAAGAGATCCAGGCTGGCGAGGCTGAGTTTGGACATGCTGCCTGCCAGACTGGGGAAGCAGGCATGCTGTTGCCAGAGCTGCTGCATTCGCTTGAATACAGGGTAGAGTTGCTCGGCCACCTGGCTGCGCTCGAAACCCGGTTGACGCCGGATGAAGAGAGGGTCGTCCAGGCTGTCTCTCAGTGCGTTCAGTCCACGACTGATGGCCGCCGGAGTGGTTGTTAAGGAGGTGGCCACCTCCTTGGCGTTAAGGCGCTCAAACACCTCCACGAAAAGGTTCAACTGGAAGAGGGTGCAGTGTTGCAGCTTGTTCACGGTTCCGATCCCTGAGAAAGACTCAGGTTAATCTACCCAGCTCTGTCGAAGTTGGCGATCGCCTTCTGATTGAAAGTCAGTCTCTGTCAGGGCCTCAGTTGAGTTTCGTGATCCTGTCCACGCCAGGGGTGGTTCAACGGACAAAATTGAGAATTGCAAAAGTCGACATTGGGTAATTCGCATCGTTGAATTTTGTGAATGTTCTGTGCTGGACGCAATTCCCCGAGGATTACGCTGGCGAAGGGTTGCCTCACTGGTGTGATGGTGTTGATTTGCTAGGATTGGCGCGCGCATTCATCTTTTTGGCGATCTCTGTTCAGGGGTGACGGCCATCAACTCCCGCAGTGGCTCAGATACCTACCATGGCTGCGACCACAGTGATGATGGTTTTACGGAGATGATAATGATGAAAACACTTAAGGCGCCCTTGGCGCTGTTGATTGCGTCGGCCCTGATGATGGGCGGTTGCGGGGATGGCGACGATGGCAAGGATGGACAGCCAGGGCAACCGGGACAGCCGGGCGACCCTGGTGCGCCGGGCAGCGTCGGCCTGCATATCGACATGGCTCAGGAAGCCATCGCCGAGATAAAAGGGGCAACTTACGCAGAGGGTATTATTACCCTGGAGTTTGAGCTGACCAATGCCCAGGGCATTGGCCTGTATGGGCTGGATGGCAGTAACCCTTTCCATGACTTCCGTTTTTCGGTGGCGCAGCTGGCGGCAGAGGGCAACGTCAAACAGTGGCAGTCGCTGCTCAATGAGACCACCAACGATGCCGGCACCACCTTTGAGCAGGGGTTTGAGAAACTGAACGACTGCCCTGATTGCCTTCAGGACAACCGAGATGGCAGTTACAGCTACCGATTCCACACCAACCTGTTGCAGTGGCAGGATCCTGCGGGCATCGCTTTCGATCCGGCGTTGACCCAGAGGTTGGCCATTGAGATGCAGTTCGAGTATGACTCCGGTCATGAGCTGGCTGAGAATGCCCATTATGACTGGATTCCTGCCAGTGGCGCTCAGGAGGGGGTGGAGACCCGGGAACTGCTGCTGATGGAAACCTGTTATACCTGTCACCAGCCCGACAGCCTGAAGGCCCATGGTGGACGGCGCCTGGATCTGGAGAATTGTCAGTCCTGCCACAATGGACTGGTGTCCGATCCTGAAGGGGTCTCAGTGGAGCTGGGCCACATGATTCACGCCATCCACATGGGGCCGAATCGTCAGGGCAAGGATGACCAGGGCAACGTGGTGCCCATGCCCTATACGGTGTCCGGCTATCACGGCCCCCATGCCTTCGATTACCCGGCGTTTCCCACCAAACCCTTCATGGATTGCACCGTCTGTCACACCGGGGACGAGTCCCTGGCCGATGCCGACCTGTGGCTGAAGGATGCCAACGCCAACGCCTGCATCGGTTGTCATACCGACAGCCCGGCACAGCACAACTCGGCCAAGAATCCACAGCTGGCCTGCACCGATTGCCACAGCGGCGTAGACCACCGCAAGCATGGCGCTCCCTATGACGCTGCGGCAGGCTATTCGGTGACGGTGTCGAACATCCTGGTCAATGCAGACAACCTGCTGGAGATGGACATTCAGGTCACCGATGCAGAGGGCGGCCTGGTCACCATCGATGAGGTCTACCAGCAGGGGTACTCCAATCCCTACATTGTGGTGAGCTGGGATGTGGAGAAGGACTACCCGGCGCAGCTGGTGACCCTGGCGGGTGAGGGCTTTAGTGAGGGCACCACCTATGAGCATCGCCGTTTCAGCCTCAAGGGTGACGGTTCCACCACCTACGCCGATGGCACCTTCCATCTGACCACCGAGAAGGTCAAGCGGGGAACCACCTACACCCTAGACCTGCCTGCAGATATCGCCCAAAGAACCCTGGAGGTTCTGCCTCTGGTGAAGGTGTGTTTCGAGGCAAACAGTTCGGTTCGTACCGATTGCAGCAGCGAGGGGGCCTACCCGGCCTATGTTCAGAGTGCGCCGCTGCGCACCATTCTGGGGGACAGTGAAGCCCAGGTGCCTCAGCGCCGTGCCATCATCGATGAGGCCAACTGCCTGGGTTGCCACTCCAAGGAGTTTTATCACGACTCCAATGGTGCCAACTGCATCGCCTGCCACACCAATGACAAGAAACTGGTCGACGTTGAGGTGGACCATCAGCCTACCGGCTACCTGAAGTCTTCCAGTTTCATGTACAAGGCCCACAAGGCCGAGGGGCATGACAATGGTCACGGTGGCAGTGGCACCCTGCTCAAGACCGATTGCATGACCTGTCACTCTGCGGAGCAGGGATGGGGAGGCTTCGATTACGGCTTTGAATTGGGGCGCAATGCCGGCAGCGCCCTGACGGTGCCCAGCACAGTCAAGGAGAAGGATGTGGCCCAGACCTGGTACGCCTCTCCCGACGTGGGTGCCTGCATGAGTTGCCACCAGAAGTATCTGTCCGATGCGGCCATGTCTCACATGATCAGCAACGGTGGTTACTTCGGTGACGACAAGGCCCAGGCCCAGGCGGCTCAGGAAGCCTGTGCCGTGTGCCACACCCCTGACAAGGTGATGGCCCACCATGGCCATAAGCTCTAAGTATCATCATTACTTTCAGTGACTCAAAGCGCCCGAAAGGGCGCTTTTTTTGCGCCACAAAAAAGGCCGTCCCACCGGACGGCCCTTTGAATCGACACTTTTTAGTAGTGCCAGGGGAACTTGCCGAAATCCTGGTCACGCTTCTCCAGGAAGGCGTCGCGCCCCTCCTGTGCCTCTTCGGTGCCATAGGCCAGACGGGTGGCTTCACCGGCAAACAGCTGCTGGCCCACCAGGCCGTCGTCCGGCAGGTTGAAGCCGTACTTGAGCATGCGCATGGCGGTGGGGGACTTGGAGTTGATCTCCTTGGCCCAGCGAAGGGCTTCCATTTCCAGCTCGGCGTGGGGCACGGACTTGTTGACCATGCCCATCTGGAAGGCTTCATCGGCGCTGTAGTTAAAGCCACAGAAGAAGATCTCCCGGGCACGCTTCTGGCCGATCATCTTCGCCAGGTAGGCGGAACCGTAGCCGGAGTCGAAACTGGCCACATCCGGATCGGTTTGTTTGAATACCGCGTGCTCTTTGGAGGCCAGGGTCAGGTCGCACACCACGTGCAGGCTGTGTCCGCCACCGACGGCCCAGCCGGGCACTACCGCGATCACTACCTTGGGCATAAAGCGGATCAGGCGCTGGACTTCCAGGATGTGCAGGCGGCCCATGCGGGCTACATCGGCCTTACCCTTTTCTTCACCTTCGTACTTGTAGCCATCTTTGCCTCGGATACGCTGGTCGCCGCCGGAGGAGAAGGACCACTGTCCCTTGGCGGAGGGACCGTTGCCGGTCAGCAGCACGCAGCCAACATCAGACCACTGGCGGGCGTGGTCCAGCGCCAGATACAGCTCGTCCACCGTCTTGGGACGGAAGGCGTTCAGACAGTCTGCGCGGTCAAAGGCGATGCGAACCGTGCCCTGGTCCTTTGCTCTGTGATAGGTGATGTCTTCGAAGTCGAACCCTTCCACCTCCTCCCACAGGGAGGGATCGAAGATGTCAGATACCGGGTTGCTCATAGGGTGTTCCTTGTATTTTCATTGGCCAAAAGTGTAGGGCCTGTTGAACTTTGCTGAGTCGTCTTGCGCCAACATTTGGCTGTTGTGAAGCCAAATAGATTGGTCTTCATTCGGTCTGGGTGAGCTGTTGGCGATGTCGTTGCGCCCTTCGGGGCCGACTTAACGGCAGCCACTCAGCGTTGTTCGATCTTGACGTAGATGCAGTACCAATACAAAGTGATATCTGCGAGCTCAGTTGAAATCAAACGCAGCATGAAGTCCGTTTGACTCAACCCGCAGGGAAGTTGCCCTGAGAGCTGACTCTGTGTTGTGACTCCTTAGAAGGGCAATACCATTCCTTCAGAGTCACGCCTTGATTCATCACTCATGGCAACTTCTGAGCGACACAGCCACCACATTGTGTTGGTACCCTGCCTGCCATCGCACGCCTTGATTGGCTACCGTCACTCTCGGCCAAGCCCTTGCACCAAAGATCATCAGACCCTAGGCCTAAAGCTCAGCAGGGTCAATGGCTCAGGCCTTGGGGAGTGATCCCTGTTCATCGATCAGTGCCTGCAGCAGCGGCAGGTCCGCCGGTGCCAGGGTGGCCAGGTCCACCTGGGTGGGTTCCACCCACAGGTAGCGGTCGTGACTGCCGGTCAGTTGGATGGGTTGAGGGGACCAGTGACAACAGTAGCCATGCAACCTGACCCCCTTGCTGCCGTAATGGTGCTCTGAGGTGCCCAGGTGGTGACCAACTTGTTGTTCGATGCACAACTCCTCTTTCAGTTCCCTGGCCAGGGCCTGTTGCAGGGTTTCTCCCGGCTCGCACTTGCCACCGGGAAACTCCCACAGCCCGCCCTGGCTGCCATCGGGGTGGCGGCGGCATAACAACAACTTGTCCTGATGGACGATCAGGGCGCAGGCGACTTCCAGCATTGGGGCTCCTTCCGAAAAACGAGGATTAAGTGTGCGGATTTCCGAGGGGAATGCAAGGGATTGATCCCTTCTGAAAAAATGTGATCTGGGATACACTTTTGCCTTGGATTCAATAGTCTTCCGTGGGAAGAGCAAGTAAGGAGTGCTGGTGTTATGCCAAGAGAGGAGAAGGATTTGAGTCGCCCCTGGCTCAAGGGGTGGATTGCCCTTATCTATCTTCCCCTGGGGATTCAGATGATGTTCTGGATGATGGCCCTCGGCCTGGTGGATTTCAGTCTGCCTCAATCATTGGCGGCGGTGCCGATGGCCCTGGTGAGTTACTATGCCTCCATCACCATACTGCTCTATCCGGCGTTCTACCTCTATGGGTTGTTCTACTCCCTGCACCAGAATCGCTGTGGGCTTGCCGCGCCTAAAGTGATGCTGGCCAGCCTCATCCCCTTCCTGAGTGCCGCTCCCTGCCTGCTGGTGGGGGAGATAGGTGCCTATTTCTCTGGAAACTGACGAGTAACGAGGGAGTTGGATCACACTGTTTGCGGTGATCGATACTCCGGGGTGTCAGCTGGGTTTAGACTGCGGTTGCTTACCCAAGAGTCGAGGTTCCCATGCACGCCACCATCGCCACCGTTGTCAGCGCTCAGCTGGTCAATCAGGATGTCTACCACGTACGTCTGCGCCCACACAGCCCCATGGCTGCGCGAGCCGGGCAGTATGTGGAGGTTTGTCTGGACAATGGTTGGTGCGTTCCCTACTCCATGGCCAATGACCCTCAGCCAGGGGGCGAGCTGGAGATGTACATTCAGCACTTCCCCGAGGGCAAAGCCTGTGATCAGGTGATCAAGACCCTGACCAGTCGCTCCGAGGTGTCCATCCTGGTGGACGGCGAGATCGTTTATGAAGAGCAGTGGGACAATGATCCTCTTATTGTGCTCAGTGCCGGCTGTGGCATCAGCCAGTCGCGCAGCGTGATTGAGCACCGACTGGCCGGCAACAGCGCCCAGCCTGTCTACCTGTGTTGGGGAGGGCGAGATGAAAATGAACTGTTCGAACTGCCACAACTAGAGCAGTGGCTGGACGATCGTCGCTTTATGGCGGACCTGGCTCTGGAGAATCCGCCAGAAGGGTGGAGCAACAGCCAGGGCTATGTGGTCGACGTGGCACTGCAGCGCCTGGGCTGGATGACGCCGCTGGAACGAAGCCGTGCCCGGGTGGTGCTGACCGGTTCGCCCACCATGGTGGATGCCACCATGGCTCGCTTGGTGCAGGCGGGCTTCAGGCGTGACCGTTTGCTGGCGGATCAGGACTTTTACGCTCCGCGTACTTTGACACCGCTGACTGCAGAAGTCGTCTAGCCGGTTCAGTCCAGCCAACTGATTTTTAAGGGACGCCTCGGCGTCCTTTTGTCGTTTTCCTGCCAAAACGGCGAAGCCGTGCCACACTTTACCTCTCGGGCTGAGGTAAACAGATGACTCTGAAAAGGCTGGCGTTACTGCTATCCATGGTGTTGATACTGGTGTTGGTGGCGAGTTACTGGCTGATTCGCATGCTGGTGATCGTCCCCATGCTCGAAAGAGAGGTAGCAACCTTGCAGTGGCATGAAACCCTGACGGTTCGCCAGTACTTCTCTCAACAACAGATGCTGCTTACTGAGCTGGCGGCTTCACCAGGTTACGACCGATGGGCCAAGGGGGTGCTGACCGGAGGGGAGACCACTCCCAGGTTGACCAGGGGGGTGGAGATCGCCCTGGTGTACGGCCCTGACCTCACCCTGAAGAGTTTCGTTGCCCATACCACTCAGGAGCCGCAGCATTTTCCGATGCTGGTGGAGGAGGTTGCCTACGAGCGCGCCAGGTTGATGCCTGCCATGCTGCCGGAACGTGAGATGTCCACCTCCGGTCTGCTGTGGGTGGAAGAGGGCCTCTACAGCTACAGCGCCTCTACCGTTTGCAGCATGGAGAAACTGGGGTGCAGCCTCGGCTACCTGATGTTGCTAAAGCCCCTCAGGGCCAGTGAGATAGAGGCCAGCTTTGCCACCCTGGGCATCAAGGTGTCAGCCCGCCCTACCACATTGGATGACCTGTCCCGCCCCGGGCTGATGACCCTGACCGAGTTCGATACGCCCGCCCATCAGCGGGAACTGCTTGTCAGGGACAGCCTGGCCAAGGGGGCCTGGGTGGTCACTCTCGCCTACTCAGCACAGGTGAAACATGGGGTGGAGCAGCGGGAGTGGATTGCTTTCGTTCTGTTGGTGCTGTTGTTGCCTGCCACCAACTTCCTGTTGTGGAGGGTCTTTGTTACTCCCATAGAGTTTGGCAGCGCCCAGCTTCGACAGATGGAACGTGAACGCCAGTACCGAAAACTTACCGTCAACATGTACGTGCGGGAGTTCCAGCATCTGGTCAATGCCTTCAATGGCTTGATCGGTCGGGTAGAGAAACAGCGTAAGCAGTTGCAGGATCTCAGTCAGACCGATTCATTGACCGGGCTGGCCAATCGGCGGGGTATGGATCACTTTGCCGTTCGCGAATGGCGGCGTCTGTGCAGAGCCAAGTATGGTGCCGCGGTGATGATGCTGGATATCGACGACTTCAAAGCCTACAACGACGAGTTTGGCCATCAGGCGGGGGACGACTGCCTGGTGTGCGTGGCCAGAGAGATTAAGCGGGTGGCCCGGCGTGGTGAGGATATCGCCTGTCGTTACGGTGGGGAGGAGTTTTGCATCATCTATGTGGAGGTGTTGCCCGAAACGGTGGCGAAACTGGCAGAGAATTTGAGGGGCCACATCGAGCGACTGCACAAGTCGACCGCCCTGCTCAAGCGCCCGATCAGTGCCAGCATTGGCGTAGCTCTGATTGAACCCGGAGCGGATCTGACCAAGCAGTTTCAGGAGTTTGACCAGTTGGTGCGCATTGCCGATCAGCAGCTGTACCTGGCCAAACAGCATGGCAAAAACCAGGTGAAGATGTGGCGGCTGTCACCAGCCGCCAACGACAGGCCCAACTAGAGAGTCAACAGGTCGGCACTGCGTACGGCGCAGGTGGGCCTGAGGAAGTGGGCGAAGCGCAGGGTATAGCCACAGCTCAGGGGCTGAATGGCCTGGTCTACGCAGATCACCCCGGGTTGGTGATCCAGATGCAGCTCCTGACTGAAGCTGATCAGATCGTAACTGTCTGGTTGCAGAGTCTTCAGCAGGGCATTCAGTACCTGGCTGGCCTCTTCACCTTCCAGGTTGGTTTCGAAACTGACGTAGGAGCTGTTTTCCTGCGGGGTGATGTGCATGGTGGCGTAGCGATCGCCGCGGATGGCATTCATGGAGTAGCCAAAGGGCTCGAACAGAAAGTCATCCAGCTGGAAACCGGGCAGAAGTGCTTCCCAGTTCAGCCTTTGACGGATCCCCTCCAGAGTTTGCTCGTCACTGCGCAGATACTCTGCATTGGCACCGTTGATGTGGTACATCAGCAGCTCTACCGTGGCATCGTTCTCATTCGGCTGGTAGGGACGATCCAGGTGGTAGATGTAGTTGTGATGCCCGTCGAGATAGCCCAGTTGGTAGCCCACCCCTTTGACCTGTTGCTGCAGCGCCTTCACATCCTCTTCGAAGGAGCTCCTTTGCAGGTGGGACTGGTACTCGTTCTTGCGCTGATAACTGAGCATGGCCAGGTTGTCGGTACAGAAACGCTCCAGGAAGCTGACTACGGCGTCCACCAGGGTGGTGGTGCCGCAAGTGAGCATCAGGAAACGATCTTCCCAGACGAACAGGCTGGATTCACTCAGCAGATAGGCATCGCACTCCTCGTTGTGCACAGAGGAGAGAATGGTGGCATTGGCCTTGGCAACGATCTGCTGCCAGAATTCGCGTTCCAATTGTCTGAGTGAAGGCTGACCCGGCTGGAGAACCACCTCGATCTTCTTCTCAGACCCTTCGAAAAAAAGCATGATTGCTCTAACTCCTGTTGAAGGTCGGACAGGTTACTTGAGTGCACGCCGTCCTGATTATCGGTTTAGCAGATGACGCTCTGCTTCCCCCCAACAAGTTTGGTGACCGTCCGGTTGAACCGGACCGAAAGTCACCTCCCCATATTCGGCTTGCCGCGTTCGGACCCCTTTGAGGTTGCCCAATTTTTACGCCGTTTCACAAGCCGGAGCTGGATTATACACAAATTCTCAACCAGGCCCAGAACCCTGTCCTAGACTTACAGCATAGAGGCAAAAAACGGCGGCATCATACCCTTGGTATGGGCCGCCGCGGTTGTCTCTCAAGGATGGAGAACCGGTATTTTGGGGGAGGTTCCAATGACAAAATGGATTGCCTGGCTGGGGGCGGCGGTGCTGTTTCCCGTCTCTGCGCAGGAGCCGCATCACACTTTTGAATTGGTCAGCAACCACTGCCAGGAACAGGAGTGTCTGCTGCTGTGGACCTACCAGGGCCGCTATGCACCAACTGGGCCGCAGCTGCTGGATCTCTACCGCCAGGGAGAGCGTTTTGGCCGGGGGGCCATCACCCTGGAGGAGGACATTGTCAGCCGAACCCTGCTGATGAGAGTGGAGCGCGTTCTGCCTTCAGAACCTCTGGGTGAAGCCGGAGACCCCTGTGATCAGGGGCAGTGCGCGCCCTGATCAGGCTGGCACTGGGCGATAATAAAATCCCGCAGCCAGCGGTGGGCCGGGTCCGCAGAGAGGTGGGCAGGCCAGCCGAGCAGGTTGCTCAGGGGCTCCATCTTTAACGGCAGCGGCAACTTCACCAGATTGTGGCTTTCAGACACCCGGTTAGCAAAGCTGCGGGTGCAGGTGAATGCCAGGTCGCTGTGCTGACACAGCAGTGCGGCTGAGTAGAAGTCCGAGGTGCGCATGGAGGCGGTGATCTGATGGCCGGTTTCCGCCAGCACCTGATCCAGCAGCCAGGAGTCACTGCCCTCACACTCGATCTTCAGGTGGGACAGCCCAACGTACTGTTCCAGATTCCACTCTTTTCCCAGCACCGGGTGCTGGTCATGCACCAGGCAGACATGGTCGTCCCTGCTCAGCTCTACATATTCCAGATTCTTGGGCAGACTGCCGATGTGAAAGGGGTGGGGGGAGCGTGAGTCGTTGTCCCTGGCGAAGATGGCCAAGTCCACCTCCCCTTTGCACAGCTGACGCAGGCCGACGGTATCCCAGTTCTTGGTCTCCAGCATGA
The DNA here is from genome assembly GCF_000422645.1 of Ferrimonas futtsuensis DSM 18154. Lineage (GTDB taxonomy): Bacteria > Pseudomonadota > Gammaproteobacteria > Enterobacterales > Shewanellaceae > Ferrimonas > Ferrimonas futtsuensis. The sequence continues at coordinate 14,007 of NZ_AUGL01000010.1, read as the reverse complement.
GGCCTGGGGCCGCCGCCATCATCGGCCCCAGGAAACGGGTGAGCAGAGTGGCGAAGCAGGTCTCGGTCAGGGCCAGGCGGAAGCGCCGCTGGCTGTTGGCAGGCTCAAACCCCTGGGGCTCCAGAATCTCATCGGCCAAGGCCAGCCAGGTTCTTACCTGAGGCTCCAGAGCGCGTGCCCTGGGGGTGGGGGTGAGCCCCTTGGGGTGGCGGACAAACAGGGGATCCCCCAACTGCTGCCGTAGCCTGGCCAGCTGCTTACTGACTGCCGACTGGGTCAGGAACAGTTTCTCGGCGGTGCGGGATACGCTCCTTTCCTCCAGCAGGGTCAACAGGATTCTGAGCAGGTTCAGGTCGGTATGACGGATCATGATATTCCTTGCTGGACTATCGGGTTAGGATTATTGGTCATTTTATTTCATATCAGGCGTTCCCTACAATAGACGCATCGACGTTTAAGGAGTAGTCATGCGTTTAACCAACCCTCTGCCGCTGTTCATGATGATGGTGCTGTTTTCACCCCTGGCCATCGACATCTTCCTCCCCGCCATTCCTCAGATGGCCGAGGCGTTGTCGGTACCTGTGTCCTGGGTGCAACAGAGCCTGCCCATGTTCATGCTCTCCTTCGGCATAGGGCAACTGCTGGCCGGTCCCCTGGCGGACCGTTACGGCCGCAGGCCGGTAGCGCTGACCGGAACCCTGCTCTACATCCTGACCTCCTCCATGGCGGCCCTGGCGTCCGATTACGCGCTGCTGATGGCGGCCCGGCTGGGCCAGGGCTTCTCAGCCTGTGCCTTGTCTGTGGCGGCCTTTGCCGGTGTGCGCGACTTCTTTGGAGCCGAGCGTTCCAAGCCAATGTTCAGCTATCTCAACGGCGTCATCTGTATCGTCCCGGCGGCAGCCCCCCTGTTGGGTGGCCTCTTGACCCACTGGTGGGGCTGGACCGCCAACTTCTGGTTTATGGCCGGCTATGGTGTCCTGGTCAGTGCAGTACTCTGGCTGATGTTGCCTGAGACCCGGCCAGCGAGTACCCGCAGCGAAGGCAGGCTGCTCTCCTGGAGCCGCTACGCCAGTGTGCTTGAGGTGGAGGCGTTTCGCTTCTACGCGGTACTGGCCCTGCTGGGGATGGCGATGATCATTGGCTATGTGGCCCAGTCGCCTAGCAGGCTGATGGTGGAGTTGGGCCTTGATGCCCGTAGCTACGCCATCTGGTTCGGGTTCAACGCGCTGATCAACATCGTGGCGGCCTTTGCGGCGCCCAAGGCGGTGGCCTGGATGGGACAGAAGCGCGCCCTGTGGTTTGGCGTGGTGCTGATGGCTCTGGCGGGGATGGCGGAGTTTGCTCTGCGCGGCCTGATGACCCCCATCGCCTTTATGGGACCGGTGTTTGTCGCGTCTGTGGCCTTCTCCTTCCTGATTGCCATCTGCGCCGGCAGTGCCCTGGCCCCCTTCGGCGACCGGGCCGGTACCGCTTCGGCGTTGCTGGGACTGTTCCAGATGACCGGCGCCGCCATTGTCGTTGGCCTGTTTGGTGCCAGTGGGCTTAGTGCGGTGGAGCAGTTGTCACTGATGATGGCTCTGCCCCTGATCTGGGTGTTGCTGCGCGGTCGTCGCCAGCCGTTGGAACCTCAGGTGGAAGCGGCCTGATGAGTTTGCAGGCCCGAGAGAGACCATAAAAAAACGGCGCCATAAGGCGCCGTTTTGTTTTTCTGCTGGGTCCTTAGCGGGACTTCACATAGGGCACACCCACAGACTTGGGTGCCACGGAGCGGCCGATGAAACCTGCCAGCAGCAGCACAGTCAGAATGTAGGGCAGCACCTCGATAGCCTGAACCGGTACTTCACCCACGCCGGGCAGGGACACGCCCTGCAGACGGATGGCAACGGCATCCAGGAAGCCGAACAGCAGGCAGCCCAGCATCACGGTCAGCGGGCGCCACTTACCGAAGATCAGCGCCGCCAGGGCGATAAAACCCTTACCCGCACTCATGTTGGGTACGAAGCCGGCGTTCTGACCGGTGGACAGGTAGGCACCGGCGATGCCGCAGAGGATGCCGGCGATGATCAGCGCCCGGTAGCGCAGCCAGGCCACGGAGATACCGGCGGTGTCCACCGCGTGAGGGTTTTCACCCACAGCACGCAGGCGCAGGCCGAAGCGGGTGCGATACAGGATCCACCAGCACACGGGCACCAGCGCAAAGGCGCCATACACCAGCAGGTTGTGCCCGGACAGCAGGGTCGAGTAGAGCCCGCCAATCAGGGGAACGTCTGCCAGGGCGTCCGCAAACGGGAAGGTGATGGGGTTGAAACGCTGCTCATCGGTCAGGGTTGGCGTCTGACCACCCAGGCCGAACCAGTAGCGGCCCAGGGTGATGGTCAGGCCTGCAGCCAGGATGTTGATGGCCACACCGGACACCACCTGGTCACCATTGTGGGTCACAGAGGCGAAGGCGTGGATCAGCGCCATGCAGATGCCCACCAGGATGGCAGCCAGCAGGCCCAGCCAGACGCTGCCGGTGGCCGTGGCGGTGGCGGCCGCGGCGAAGGCCGCGGACAGCATCTTACCCTCCAGGGCGATGTTCACCACGCCGGAGCGCTCGGAGAACATGCCAGCCATGGCGGCCAGCAGCAGAGGGGTGGATACCCGCAGGGTGGCGTCGAGGATCAGGATAATATTCTCGTACATAGCTTAGGCCTCCGCAGTCTGCTGCTTGCTGGATGATACAGCGGCGAAGAACTTCTCCATGTAGGGCTTGAGCATGTACTCAAGAGCACCACAGAAGAGGATCACCAGGGCCTGAACCACCACCACGATGTTACGGTCCAGCTCAGGGTATTCGAACGCCAGCTCGGCGCCCCCCTGGAACAGCAGGCCGAACAGAATGGACGCCAGGATGATGCCGACCGGGTGACCACGACCCATCAGCGCTACGGCGATACCGGTAAAGCCGTAACCGGCCACGAAGTCCAGTTTGATCTGACCGGAGTAACCCTGCACCTCGTTGATGCCCACCAGGCCAGCCATGGCACCGGAGATCAGCATGACGATAACGGTCAGCTTCTTGGGATCAATGCCGCCGTAGCGGGCGGCGGTGGGGTTGCTGCCCATGGCGCGGATGGCGAAGCCCCAGCGGGTGTGCCACAGCAGGACCCACAGGAAGAAGCCGGTCAGCAGGGCGATGATGAACGCCAGGTTCAGCGGAGACTCTTCGATGGTGATGCCAAACCAGCCCATGATCTCATGCATGAAGGGCAACTGGGCACTCTGTTCAAACACCCGGGAAACCGGTGCCATCTGGCCGTCCAGTTTCAGCACGTTCACCATCAGGTACACCATCAGCGAGGAGGCGATGAAGTTGAACATGATGGTGGTGATCACGATGTGAGAACCGCGATAGGCCTGTAGGTAGCCAGGGATCAGTGCCCACAGGGCACCGAACACCATGCCGGCGACCATGGTGATGGGCAGCAGGGCCCAGAAGGGCAGGGCTGAGTCCAGGGCCAGACAGGCCAGACCCACGCCCAGGCCACCGATGTAGGCCTGACCCTCACCACCGATGTTGAACAGCCCGGCGGAGAACGCCAGGGCCACACACAGGCCGGTGAAGATAAAGTTGGTGGCGTAGAACAGGGTGTAACCAATACCCTCTTCGTAGCCCAGTGCACCGTACAACATCACCTCGGCGGCTTCGACAGGATCGATGCCAATAAACATGAAAACCAGGGCGGATACGGCGAACGCCAGGGTGACGTTCAACAACGGCAGCAGGCCTACATTGGCCCACGCCGGCATTTTGGAGTCGCTCACGCTGCATCTCCTTCGGCCGAATTGGCCTGTTTCAATTCATCTGGAATAACGTTGGCCATCATCATGCCCAGAATTCGTTCATTGGCCTTGTCAGCCTGGACTTCACCCACCACCTGGCCGTCAAACATCACGATGATGCGGTCGGACAGGGAGAGGATCTCATCCAGCTCAACGGAGACAAGCAGCACGCCCTTGCCTTCGTCGCGCAGCTCGATAAGGCGCTTGTGAATGAATTCGATGGCACCGATGTCCACACCACGGGTAGGCTGACCCACCAGCAGTACATCAGGGTTCTGGTCCACCTCACGGGCGATGATCAGCTTCTGCTGGTTACCACCGGAGAACAGAGAACTGCGCAGATTGGGGTTGCGCGGCCGCACATCCCACTCATCCATCAGGCGCTTACACTCAGACTCGATGACCCCTGTCTTGGTAAGAACCTTGCCGTTGTACTTCTCTTGCTCGTGGTAGCCCAGAAGGGCGGACTCTTTGGCGGCGAAGGGCTTGACCAGACCCATGGCCAAACGATCTTCGGGTACGTGCGCCACCCCCATCTCCCGTACCGAGGCCGGATCGCTGGGGGTGTCTGCAGAGATGGTGGTGTCGCCGATAACCACCATGCCACTGGTGGGGGTGAGTAAGCCGCTTAACACCTCCATCAGTTCGGACTGGCCGTTGCCGGATACACCAGCGATACCCACGACCTCGCCGGCCTTGAGTTCGATATTGACGCTCTTGAGCAGCTCTACGCCGCGGCTGTCCACCACGCGCAGATCTTCGGTTTTGAGCAGGGTCTGCTTGGGCTTGGAGGCTTCTTTGTCCACCTTAAGACGCACCTTGCGACCCACCATCAGTTCCGCCAGCTCCTCTTTGTTGGTCTCTTTGGTGACCACGTGGGAGACCATGGCGCCCTGGCGCATTACCGATACGTTGTCGGTGGCCGCGAGGATCTCCCGCAGCTTGTGGGTGATCAGCAGGATGGTGACCCCCTGATCGCGCAGGGCATCGAGGATGCGGAACAGGTGATCGGTTTCCTGGGGGGTGAGCACACCGGTGGGCTCATCCAGGATCAGGATTCGGGCACCTCGGTAGAGCGCCTTGAGGATCTCAACCCGCTGCTGCAGACCGACAGGCAGCTCTTCGACCAGGGCGTCCAGAGGCACGTCCAGCTGGTACTCCTTGGCGAGACGAGTCAGCTCTTTACGGGCTTTGGTCAGGCTCCCTGCCAGCATTGCGCCTTCCTCAGCGCCCAGGACTACGTTCTCAAGTACGGTGAAATTGTCTACAAGCATGAAGTGCTGGTGCACCATGCCGATGCCTGCCTCGATGGCGGCCCGGGAGGTCTTGATGCTGCACTTGTTTCCGTCCACCAGGATTTCACCTTTGTCGGCCTCGTAGAAGCCGTAGATGATGTTCATCAGGGTGGACTTACCGGCGCCGTTCTCGCCGATGATGCCATGGATGGTCCCTGCGGGGACCTGAAGGTCGATATTGTTGTTGGCGTGTACTGCGCCGAAACGTTTGTCGATGCCTTTTAGTTCCAGGGCGAACGGTTTTTCAGTTCGATCTGACATAGCAGAGTTCTCTTTGCTATCTGGCATGAGATGCTGGGAGGGGAAAGCCCGGAGAGGCGGACCTCTCCGGGTTTGGAGCGGTAAGCTTAGTACTTACAGGTGTTGTCGCTCATGTAATCGTGAACCACGATGTCGCCAGACTTGATCTTGGCGGCGATGTCGTTCAGCTGCTTCTCCATCTCAGGAGAAACCAGGGAGCGGTTGTAGTCGTCCAGAGCCCAGCCTACGCCGTTCTCTTTCAGACCCAGGGCGTTGATGCCAGCGTCCCACTTGCCGTTCTGAGCGTCGGCAAACATCTCGTAGGTTGCCAGACCAACACGCTTAACCATGGAGGTCAGCATGATGCCTGGGTGCAGGTAGTTCTGGTTGGAGTCTACGCCGATGGCGAACTTGCCTTCGTCCTTAGCGGCTTGGTAAACACCCACACCGGTACCGCCGGCGGCGGCGAATACGACGTCAGCGCCTTTGGTGAACTGGGACTTGGCCAGCTCGGAACCACGGGCTGGATCGTTCCAGGCAGCAACGGTGGAACCGGTCATGTTCTGGAATACTTCGGCGTCTTTGTTGACGAACTTGGCACCCTGCTCGTAGCCACAGGCGAACTTACGGATCAGAGGGATGTCCATGCCGCCAACGAAGCCCAGCTTCTTGGACTCGGACTTCATGGCTGCCAGAGCACCTACCAGGAAGGAACCTTCGTGCTCTTTGAACACGATGGACTTAACGTTTGGCAGATCTACAACGGAGTCGATGATGACGAATTGGCTGTCGGGGTACTTCTTGGCCACTTTTTCCAGGGCGGTGCCGTACATGAAGCCTACAACTACGATGGGGTTGAAGCCGCGCTTAGCCAGACGCTCCAGACCCTGCTCACGCTGAGCATCGTTGGCAGGTTCAAACTCACGGATCTTCATACCTTTGTCGTTGTTGAACTGGGTTACACCATTTTCAAAAACTGCCTGGTTGAAGGACTTGTCGTACTTACCGGTTACGTCATAGGCCACGGCAGGTTTGAAGTCTGCTGCGCCGGCGACGAAGGATGTCAGAGCCAGAGTTACTGCGGCCGCAGTAGAGGCGATTGCTTTCATCATCTTATCCTCGCGATTGTAGTAATTTTCTTTAAGCAACTTTTATCCAGAAAAGTTGATGTCACAGCCATATACCGACACTGCTCCTCCATCAAGCGGCGAATATGACTTCCCTTGGCTTGTGTGACCTGAATCACGTTATTTTTGATCCCGGGTTAAATAATCGCCGATTTTACGTTTATTTTGCTCTGAAAGTGACTGACGGAAAAAACATCGTTCGTGGTAATATTACGAAAAAAGCATAAGTTAGGGCGGAAAGATACCGGGTTTTGCCAGTTGGGTTAACGACAATTTTGGGTGTTTAAAACGAAGTTTTACTCCAAGGAGTCACTGCCGAGTCTATGTGAATGGGTATTCAGCACGGTGGTCTGTCCTGTGTTATTGAGAGGTGGCGGGATGACTAAACAGGCGTTTGTGCCAGTCCCCGCCGATGCCGGTTTCGATCCACCGCCTGGCATGGTTCTTCCACACGGCGGTCAGCCTGGGGTGCTCTGCCAGCAGGGTGAGATCCTCCCGGTGGAAGGGCTGGCCATAAAGGATTGTGTTGCACCGTGCCAGGGTCAGCCCCCTGGGGTCCCTCTCGACCCGCTCCAGGGTGTCCCCTGAGTCAATTTCGCCCTCCTCGATAACCCTGAAGAACCAGCCACAACGATGGGTCAGCTGAACCTGCAGGGCCATGTGGCCGTAGTCAAAGCGGGTGTTGAGCTTGTGACAGGGGCAACGAGGTTCGCTCACCTCCAGCAGGGTTCCCCCCAGGCGGAAGCGATCGCCGACACAGACGGTGTGTTCGGTCCAACCCTGGCCACAGAGGTTTTCACCGAAGGCGCCAGCCTCGAAAGGGGTTGGTGCGGCGGCCAGCCCCAGGCTCTGCCAATAATGGGCCCAGAACTGGTAGTGCTCCTCCGGGTAGTAATGCAGGGCACGATCGGCGCCGCCATGAAACCTGGGGTCGGCCACGTCGTCACCGGGCAGTCCCAGAACAGAGCAGAACAGCGCTCCGTTGACGGGTTGTTTATGGATGGCGCTGTGGCCATCACCGAAGGGGCGGCTGGTGCCGGTAAGCAGGATCATCTTTCCTCCTGAACGCGAGTGATACAAAAAAGGCGCCAACGGGCGCCTTTTCTTCGATGGGTCGAAGCTTACTGCTCCTCGACGCCCATCTCCTGTTTCTCCTGGGAGGGGATGCCCAGCAGTTCCACCTCGAACACCAGGGCTGCATTGCCAGGGATGGACTGGCCGGCGCCACGTTCACCGTAGGCCAGATCGGAGGGGATGTACAGTTCGTACTTGGAACCCACGTTCATCAGCTGCAGGCCTTCGGTCCAGCCCTTGATCACGCCGTTCAGCGGGAAGCTGATGGACTCGCCACGCTTGTAGGAGGAGTCGAATTCGGTGCCGTCGATCAGGGTGCCGCGGTAGTGCACTTCAACGGTATCGGTGGCGGCAGGTTTGGCGCCTTCGCCCTCGGTGATGACTTTATACTGCAGGCCGGACTCGGTGACGTTCACGCCCTCTTTCTTGGCGTTTTCTGCCAGGAAGGCTTCGCCTTCAGCCTTCACGGCTGCAGTTTCGGCGGCTTCCTTGGCCTGGGCGGCTTCGGCGATCTTGGTGTCAAATGCCTGCAGCAGCTGGCCCATCTCCTCTTCGCTCAGCTGGTTGTTGCCAGCCAGGCCTGCCTTGATACCCTGGAGAACCAGCTCACGGTCCACGGAAATCTCCAGCTCGTTCAGCTGGTCCAGGCTGCTGGCCAGGTTACCGGCGAAAGAGGCGCCGATGGCGTAGGCGATCTTCTGATCTTCGGTGTCCAGCTTAACCTGTTCTGCCTGAGTATCGGCGGCTTTATCCTGACAACCGGCCAGAGCGACGGCTGCGGCTACCAGGCCGATCTTAAATAGAGTGCGCATTGGATTCTCCCTAAAAACATCCCAACTACTATTAGGGCTAACCGCCCATTATGCAAGGGTTATTCGTATAAACAGGGGGTATGACCGGTGATTGGACCCAGGGTTCCCGAAATTTGTCTTTGCCGCTTTGAATTTTGGCCAGAAGGTGACGGCCAGCAATCAAATGCTGGTACACTCCATCGGTTACTTTGTTTACTTCTGGAATTGAGAACTGATGGCCCTGAAAGCGACGGTGTTCCGTGCCCACGTCGAGTTGGCGGATATGGATCGCCACCAATATCTGAGTGAAAGTCTGACTCTGGCCCGCCACCCTTCGGAAACCGACGGCAGGCTGATGGTGCGGCTGCTGGCCTGGTGCATGTATGCCGGGGAGAAGCTGGAGTTTACCAAGGGCTTGTGTGCTGATGACGAGCCGGAGCTGTGGCTGAAAAACGATGCCGGAGAGATCGAGCTTTGGATTGAGCTGGGACAGCCGGATGAGAAGCGCCTGAAAAAAGCCTGTGCCCGTGCCAGGCAGGTGGTGCTGTTCAACTATGGTGAGCGTTCTGCTCAGGTGTGGTGGCAGCAGAACCAGGGTAATCTGGCCCGCCATGACAACCTGACCATCTGGAGCCTGTCCGATGAGGCGTTCAATGGCCTGGCGGATCTGGCGGACAGAAACATCCGCCTGCAGGCCAATATCATGGATGGCCAGTGCATGCTCTCCACCGAAACCGGCTCCGTCTCAGTCGAGCCTGAGTGCCGTCAGCGCGCCGGTTAAGGGGATCAGGCGACCACAAAGCCTTCGATTCGGGAGAGCCACTGCTGCCACTGATGGCTCTTCTGCTCCAGCTCATGCTCAGACTCCAGCAGCGCCGGGTGGGCGCCCCAGATGGGGCCAGGCCAGGCGTCATCGCTGGCAAACCTGGCCACGTGGTGCAGGTGCAGTTGAGGCACCATGTTCCCCAGTGACGCCACATTCACCTTATCCGGGCTCAGCACCTCCTCCATGATTTCGGCGACCTGACAGGATTCGCGCATCAGTTGCTGCTGCTCGGCGTCACTCAGGTGGTGGATCTCCTTAATGTCATTGCGTTCAGGGATCAGGATAAGCCAGGGATAACGACCGTCCTTGGAGAGCCTTACCTGACACAGGTTCAGGTGGCCAATCAACATGGAGTCTTGCTCCAGCCTTTCGTGTAGCTCAAACATAGTCTCTCCTAAAACTTGAATTGGCCGACCAGGCCGGCAGTCTCACCATCATAGTAGGGAGCGATGGCCAGATCCGGGTGCGGCGACACAATAAAGTGGTTGAACGCCATGCCGATGGCGGCACCGGCGAGTACGTCCACCACTTCGTGGTTGTCGGTCTGGACCCGGGCATAGCCGGTGTAACCAGCCAGAAGGTAGGCCGGCAGGGCGTATTGCCAACCATAGCGGCGGTGCAGGAAACCGGCGCTGGAGAAGGTGAGGGCGGCGTGACCGCTGGGGAAGGCATCGTTGTCCTTGCCGTTGGGGCGCTCCTTGTCGACCGCTGCCTTCAGGGCGTAGGTGGTCAGGGCGGTGGCACCCAGGCTGTAACCAAACTGCCAGAGCCCCTCTTCATCCTCCTCGACGAAGTAGGCGATGGATGCTGCCGCCGCCGGCAGGGCAAACTCCAGCAGGTCACTGCTGTTGTCAGTAAAGGAGGCGTTGGCCCCAAAGCTGGCGATAAATGCCAGAGATACTAAGAGATTTTTCATAAAAAAAAGCTGCCCTCCAAGAAGGAGGGCAGCTTATCAGACCTGGGTGTTAAGCGGAATGACCCGCTCAATACCTGTTAGTCGTTGAATTCGCGGCGCGGGCGCTTGCCCTGATAACCGTCGTTGCGGCGACCGCGGAACTCGCCATCCTCGCGACGACCACGGAACTCACCTTCGTTGCGACGAGGGCGGAATTCACCGTCGTTGCGGCGAGGGCGGAATTCGCCATCTTCACGACGAGGGCGGAATTCACCTTCGTTGCGGCGGCCACGGGAGTCACCGTCGTTGCGACGACCACGGAACTCACCATCACGGCGACCGCGGAACTCGCCATCGCGGCGTGGACGGCGGTTGTCATCGCGATCCCGAGGCGGGATCTGCTCAGAGGTGATCTGGCCGTCTATCTGGCGGTTGCGGATGCGGATCTTACGCATGTCGTTCTGAACGTAAGGAGGCATGTTCTGAGGCAGCTGCACCAGTGTGTGGGCATCGAACAGGCGGATTTGACCGATGAGACGGCTCTCCAGCTGCAGCTCGTTGGCCAGAGCGCCAACGATGTCCTTCACCTGGGCACCATGCTCGCGACCAACGGCCAGGCGATAGGTGTCGAAATTGATGTTCTCGCGACGTGGACGACGATCATCGCCGTCGCGGTCACGGCGCTCGGAACGCTCGCGACGCTCGAAACGCGGCTCTGGATCCGGCTTAGGCTTCAGAGGCTTCTTACGTTGGCGTTCGAACAGCAGGGCGGCGGCCAGGCTGAGAATGTCCTTCTCGGTCTTCTCGGCCATTTCGGTCAGCATGCTCTTCAGCTCTTCCAGGTCACGCTCGTCGATGCAGGTGGTCAGCTCCTCCTGCAGACGGCCAACCCGGTGACGGCCCAGCTCTTCAGCGGTCGGCAGATCCATAGGGATGATGGTGCCCTTGGTCTGACGCTCGTAGTTGCGCAGCAGGCGCATTTCGCGTGGGCGGGCAAACAGGATCGCTTCACCTTCACGACCGGCACGGCCGGTACGGCCAATACGGTGCACGTAGGACTCGGAGTCCATGGGCAGGTCGTAGTTCACTACGTGGGTGATGCGGGGCACATCCAGGCCACGGGCGACAACGTCGGTGGCGATCAGGATGGAGATGCGACCCTTATGCAGCTGAGCAACGGTGTGTTCACGCTGCTGCTGGCTCATGTCACCGTTGAGGGCGGAGGCCTTGAAACCCAGACCATTCAGGTGGGCGGCCAGATCGACGGTGTCACCACGGGTGCGCACAAACACGATCATGGCGTCGTAGGGCAGGGTCTCTGCCAGACGCTCTAGGGCGGTCTGCTTGGAAACGCCGGTAACCTTCCAGGCTTTCTGGGTAATGTTGGCCTTCGCGTTTACATCTGCAGCGATCTTGACGTGTTTAGGATCTTTCAGGAAGCGCTGGGCGATGCGACGGATCTGCTGAGGCATGGTGGCGGAGAACAGCGCCATCTGAGTCTCGGAGTCCAGGTGCTCGAGGATCCATTCGATATCTTCGAGGAAGCCCATGTTGAGCATCTCATCGGCTTCGTCCAGCACGCAGCAGCTGACCTTCTCCAGATCGATGCTGCCACGGCGAATGTGGTCCATCAGGCGGCCGGGAGTGGCCACGACTACCTGGCAGCCACGCTCCAGATCACGCAGCTGAGGGCCGTAGGGCTGGCCACCGTACAGGGTGGTTACGCGCAGGCCGCGCAGGTTTACAGCGAACTCTTCCAGGGATTTGGCAACCTGAATTGCCAGTTCACGGGTCGGGGCGAGCACCAGCATCTGAATGTGGCGCTGGCTGGGATCTATACGGGCCAGCCCGGGCAGACCAAAGGCAGCGGTTTTACCGGTACCGGTTTGGGCTTCACCCAGAATGTCGTTGCCCTCAATCATGTAAGGGATGGCTTGGGCCTGAATCGGCGTGGGGGCGGTAAAGCCCAGGTCAGTAACGGCCGCAAGCAGAGGAGCCGGCAGATTTAAGCCAGCAAAATCAATAGTGGTATCAGACATGTATATCCAGTCAGGTTGTCGCAGCTTGGCTGCGAAGCGGAGCAACGAGGCATTAGCCCAAACAACAACCCATTTAGAGCCGCCCTGGCCGGCAGACGTTGTATGGCGCTAATAGCCTCCCAATAAGGGAGATAGATCCCGAGGGCGCGCATATTACTCTTTGTAGAGCTAAAAGCAAGTGTTTTGATGAAAAAAACGCCAAAGAAAATTGAGCCTAGCCATAAATCTAGCCAAAGAGGCTGAAATCCCTTCGGAATTCAGCCTTTGTTACCAGGAGCGGGTCACGACTCGTCTGAGAGGGCCTCTGTTTCGCGCTTCAGTGCCCGGCCCAGGGCGGGGCGCAAAGACAGCCTTGAGCGGTAGCTTTCGAGCTTTTCCGGTAAGGGCATCTTAAAACTGTGAGCCCAGTTAAGGGTGTGGGCCAGCAGAATGTCGGCCACGGTGGGGTTTTCCCCCAACAGGTAGCCCTGTTCCGGTACCCAGGGCTCGATCAGGGAGACGGCCCGGGCAAATTCCCAGGTTGCGGTCTCAATGACCTGAGGAACCCGTAACTCCTCAGGCAGAGCAAATTTGTGTTTGCCTATGGTCCAAAGGGGTTGTTCCAGCTCGCATAGGGTAAAGAGCAGCAGCTGATGATGTCGTGCGCCGTCGTCTGTGCCAGGCTGGGGTAGCCAATGATTACCATATTTCTCCGCCAGGTGCAGACAGATGGCACCAGACTCCAACAGGGTCAGTTCGCCATCGGTCAGTGCGGGTACCTTGCCTGCGGGGTTTACGGCCAGAAAATCGGCGCTGCGGTGTTCCCCTTTGTTGAAGTTGACCAGGGAGTAGTGCCACTCCAGTCCCAGCTCCTCCAATAGCCAGGAGATTCTCAGTGAGCGGGTGCGGGGGAAACCATAGAGGGTGATCATAGATGCTCCATATCCTTGGGGTGACTGCCTTTTAAGCTAGTGGCTATGGGGCGGATTGGCAATGACGGGGGGAATCAGGCCGCCAGCGGCGGCCTGGCAAGCTTTAGAAGGTGATGGTAGCGCCCAGGGTATACATCCAGGTGCCATCGAGCACATCCAGGTACTCTACTTCGCCACGAAGGGCAAAGCTGCCCAGCTCGAACTCCAGCCCAACGCCACCGGCAGCATCGAAGCCGTCATCGCTGCTACTGCTGTCACCGATGTCGATGTCAGAGTCCCAGTAGATGCCGCCTATCTTACCGAAGACCCTGACCGGGCCCAGGGGAATGCCGGCAACGGCAAAGATATCCAGCCCATAGGGGTCGACCTTGGTGCCAGAGTCTGAAGGGGAGCCCAGATCCACATAGCCACCTTCGACGGCCAGAAGACCGCTGAACTGGTAGCCGCCGAAGATTTTCCAGGCAAAGTCGTTCTCATCGAAATCGAAGTCGCCCAGATCCGGATCCGCGCCATCCTGTTCGATACTGGCCGAGCCCAGAGATGCGCCCATATAGAAGCCTTCGTCTTTGGCTTGGGCAGAGGTGGTAGCAAAGGCCAACAGCAGGCCCAGTGTCAGTGCACTTAGTGATTTGTTCATCATCAATTCCTTTTGTTGCTCTATTTGAGTGCTCCCGTACTGTGCGGGTGCTGTTTGAGCCTAGTAAAGAAGCTGATAAATACAAGTTCGCTGCAAAATGCGGGTTTTTTCCGACATTTGGGCCGAAGAGAGGGAGGGTTTCGCAGCGATGTTGGCCAGTTGAAGTCTTGCGCTTGGGAATTGGTACAGCCGCTAAACGAAAAAAGCGTCAATGTTGCGGTGGGGACGCCCGGTCGAGCGCTTCTCTCTAATATGGTGCCTCGACCCGGCAACGGAGGGAGGAACGACCGGAGTAACATCGCTTGCGATGGCCCGAAGGGCGGAGTGCCTGGATGCACGGAGTGAAC